>CANQWD010000022.1 GCA_947627465.1 uncultured Clostridia bacterium | reverse complement strand
TACTTCCATTATACCACAAGGTCAGCTCGATGGGTTGCTTTTTTATTTGGTGTTGCACTTATATTGTAAATCTATAAAAAATAAAATTTAATATTTGGAGGCTTTATTATGAAAACAAAAATAATGGTGGCGATTATTTCTATGATCTTGGCAGTAAGCGCCTTGTCAGGTTGCTCGAAAAAGGAAGCAGAGAGTGTAAGTGACGAAAGAAATTCTTCCTCCGCTTCGTCTGTGGTCTCTTCCGGTGCAATTTCCAGTAGTTCTACAGTTTCATCTTCTCGCACAACTACATCAATCACCAATAGTTCATCCAATACATCTACATCTTCGGTAACGTCTACATCTACAGTCTCTTTCTGCTGCTAACAGCTCATTAACCTCTACAGCAGACAATGAACCTACGGTTTCCACAGTCACAAATCCTGATACACAAACGAAGCCTCAACCTGTGGAACAGGAATGGACGGAAGAGTCTTACATCAAGACAATGTATGTCATTGTGAAAAATGCAAGTGCAAGAATAAAACCTATTCAAGGTTCTGATGTTGTGAATCAATATGTCATGAATGACCAAGTAAATGTAGTAGCGAAGACAAATACTTATTATTATAAGTTGGATAACGGTAGTTTCATTCATTTCGACTTTCTAGGAGAGAATAAGGGAGACATAGCTCATGAAAATCCGTCGAATCCTATAAGTCATGAAGATCCTAATAAAGGTTTGAAAGTGGGAGATTTGTCACCTAATGGATATCCTATCATCGATGTAACAAGTGACGGAATAGGTTATATAGAGATAGATGAGAAATATGAACAAACTGGTGATGTAATAGTTGATTATTATGGTAATATGAAAGTTTATTATACAGACCCGGCTAAATGGGAAGAAATTTTTTCCAATAAATCACATCCTGATTTGGGTAACATTACAATGAATTAAAGGTTCAAATTTCCTCTATATTTATATAATAATATATAACGTGCGTTCATTAAAAATGTAATATCCACGTTATTAACTAGGCAAGTCCGTTATAACACAAAACGTTGTTTCGCAGAAAAATTTCCTATTGACAAAACAAAAACGAGGTGTTATAATAAAAGCGACCTCTAAAAACAGAAAGGACGAATATGAAATGATCCTATGCAGTGTAAAAGCTCCATGCAAGGTTTGAGGACGCCGCATGGAGGATAATTAAGGAAGTCCTCGGACTTTGCATTCCCGAAAATAAAAAATTTTAAGGAGCAAAGTCATTATGAAAATAAACAAAAAACTGAAAACTTATTTTTTCCTTTGGGGCACGCAGTCGCTTTCGGCGCTCGGAAGCGGAATGACGGGCTACGCGCTTGTGCTGTGGCTCTATCAAAACAGCGGCTCGGCGCTGAAAACCGCGCTGCTTTCAATTTGCTCGTATGCGCCTTACGTAATTATGAGCATATTCGCGGGGGCGCTCAGCGACAAATGGAACAAAAAGAAAACCATGCTGTTCTGCGATCTTATCGCCGCGATAAGCACGGTCGTCGTTCTGTTCCTGATAAAAACGGGAGAGCTTGTTCCGTGGCACTTATACCTTATCAACGCGGTAAACGGGCTTATGAACACCGTCCAACAGCCCGCAAGCGAGGTCGCCGCAACGCTTCTTATCCCAAAAGAGGATTATCAGAAAACGAGCGGTCTGCGTTCTTTTTCGCAGTCGCTGAACTCTATACTCACGCCCGTAATCGCCACAGCGCTGTTTTCGTTCGCGGGAATTGAGAGTGTGATAGCGGTCGATCTCGCGACCTTTGTAATCGCGTTCGTTTCGCTGTGGCTTTTCATCAAAATTCCCGAGCCGCCGAAAAGCGAGGATAAAAACGAGCCGCTTCTCAAATCCGTGCGCGGAGGTCTTGTGTGGCTGAAAAGAAATCCGCTGATTTTAAAGCTTATCATGTTTTTGGCGTGCATAAATCTTGTAGCGTCGATATATGACGCCGCGCTGCCCGCCATGGTGTTGTCGAAAAGCGGCGAAACGGTTCTCGGAACGGTAAACACCTGCGTTGGCATAGCTACGCTTGTCGGAAGCGTTATCGCGGCAGTCCTTCCCGCGCCGAAAAACCGCGTGAGGGCGATATGCCTTGCACTGTTGTTTTCAATGAGCACGGAGAATTTTCTGCTCGCGTTTGGAAACAACGCCGTATTCTGGTGCGTGGGCGCGGTTTTGGGCTGGCTTTCAATTCCGTTTATGAACGCGAATATGGACGTTATCTTCCGAAACGAGATACCCGCAGAAATGCAGGGCAGAGTTTTCTCCTGCCGCAACGCGCTGCAATTTTTTACAATACCCGTAGGATTTTTAATGGGCGGCGTACTTGTCGACAGCGTTTTTGAGCCGTTTATGGCGGCTCAACCCGAGTACGGATTTTGGACGCGCGTATTCGGCGGCTCCAAAGGCTCGGGCGCGGCTATGCTGTTCGCGGTCATAGGACTGGCGGGCGTGGCGGTCTGTGTGATTTTCGGTCTGCTTTTAAGGAAATATAAGTGGAGCGAGAAAAAATAGTTTTTCCATATAACGCAATCGCGGCGAAACTCATCGGTTCTGCCGCGATTTTGTTATATTGTCGGTCTTTAATCCGCCGCGTAGCCCTTATCGCGCACTACCTTTTCGATATCCGCAATGTAATTCAAGCAAATATCCTTAGATTTGGCTTCGACCATGATACGCAGCAGCGGCTCGGTGCCCGAGGGACGAACAAGCACGCGCCCGTCCGTGCCGAGAGCGTCCTCGGCGGCTTTTACGGCGGCTTTAACGTCCTCGTCGTTCAGCACGATCTTCTTGTCGGTAACGCGCACGTTTTTGAGTATCTGCGGATAAGTTTTCATGCCCTTTGCAAGCTCGGAAAGAGTTGTTTTCTTTCCGCAGACCGCCTGCATGATCTTCAAAGCGGTGACTATTCCGTCGCCCGTGTTTTCGTATTTCGAGAAGATGATGTGCCCCGAGTTTTCGCCGCCGAGAATATAACCTTTGTCGTTCATACATTCGTAGACGTATTTGTCGCCGACGTCGGTTTTCTCATAGCTTATCCCAAGCTCGTCAAACGCCTTGTAAAGCCCCAAATTCGACATAACCGTGGTAACTACCGTATTTCCCTCAAGCTTGCCGCGCTCTTTGAGGTAACTGCCGTAGATGTAAAGAATTTTGTCGCCGTCCACAAGTTCGCCTTTATCATCCACCGCGAGACATCTGTCCGCGTCGCCGTCAAACGCAAAACCGCAGTCAAGCTGTTCCTCGCGCACCAAAGAAATAAGCCCGTCGATATGCGTGGAACCGCAGTTAGTGTTGATGTTAAATCCGTCGGGCTTGTTGTTGATAACGTAGGTTTTCGCGCCCAGCGCGTCGAATACGCTCTTCGCTATCGTAAACGCCGAGCCGTTCGCGCAGTCAAGTCCTATGCGCTTGCCCTTGAACGAATACATCGCCAGCGAAATAAGATAACCTATGTAGCGGTTTCGTCCCGCCGAATAGTCCGAAGCTCTGCCTATTTCACGATCCTGAGCAAGCGGCAGTTCGGGTATTTCGTCATCGATATATTTTTCAATCTCGTCTATAACCTCGTCGTCCATTTTCTCGCCCTTGGAGTTAAAGAGCTTTATTCCGTTATCCGAAAACGGATTGTGCGACGCGCTTATCATTATTCCGCAGTCGAAGTCGTCCGTGCGGACGACATAGGACACCGACGGCGTAGTGGTGACATGCATAAGAAACACGTCCGCCCCCGAAGCCGTAAGCCCCGCCACAAGAGAATATTCGAGCATATAAGAGCTGCGGCGCGTATCCTTGCCGATAACGACTTGGCAGCGGTGCTCTCTGCCGTAATACCACCCGATAAACCGTCCTATCTTATACGCATGCTGTACCGTCAGCGTTTTGTTCGCCTCGCCGCGAAAACCGTCCGTGCCGAAATACTTTGACATAATGTTTCCTCTTTTCAATAATAAAAATTCCCCCGCCGCGGCGGGGGAAATAACTTTTTTTGCAATATGAAATCACCCTTTACAATGTACAATGTACAATTGATAATTGACAATTAAGGTGCGCCGCTGCGCGGCGCGTATTTAAATCAGCGCGCGAAGCGCGCAACCATAATTGTCAATTGTACACTGTACATTGTCAATTGAGATGTTGTGCTGCTGACCAAAAGTGATAACAGGATTTTGCAATTCCCCTTTACATTATAACCTATGCAAGAGGTTTTGTCAATATGTGAAACAAAATTATTCTACGGCGAGTTTTCCGTCCTTGACGGCGACGCGTATCGTGTCGCCCTGATGAAGTTTATCGGCGAGAATTTCACGCGCTATCAGCGTTTCGAGATTGCGCTGCATATAGCGTTTCAGCGGACGCGCTCCAAAACTCGGGTCGTAGCTTTCATCAACGATAAGCTGTTTTGCCTCGTCGGATATTTCAAGCCCCAATTGCTTCTCTTTAAGACGTTTCGCGAGATCTGCCGCCTGCAAGTCGATAATGCCGAATATCTCTTTTTTGGTGAGCGGCTTGTAGAATACTATCTCGTCGAGACGGTTTAAAAACTCGGGACGAAACGACTGCTTCAAAACCTTGTCAACGTTATCCCGCGCTTCCTCGGAAATTTCGCCGTTCTCGTCAATGCCGTCAAGAATAAAGTTCGAACCGAGGTTCGACGTGAGTATGATTATCGTATTCTTAAAGTCGATAAGTCTGCCTTGGCTGTCGGTAACTCTGCCGTCGTCGAGTATCTGCAAAAGCACGTTGAACACATCGGGGTGCGCTTTTTCGACTTCATCAAAGAGAACGACGGAGTACGGCTTGCGGCGAACCGCGTCGGTAAGCTGACCGCCCTCCTCGTAGCCGACGTATCCGGGAGGCGCTCCAATCAAGCGGCTGACGGTGTGCTTCTCCATATATTCGCTCATGTCAAGTCGAATGATGTTGTGCTCGTCGTCGAAGAGAGCTTCGGCGAGAGCTTTGGCAAGCTCGGTCTTGCCCACGCCCGTGGGACCGAGGAACAGGAACGAGCCGAGCGGTTTTCTGGGGTCGTTGATACCCGCTCTGGAGCGCATAATGCTCTCGGTGACGCGGTTTACGGCTTCGTCCTGACCCATAACTCTCTTATGAAGAGTGTCGGCAAGGGAGAGGATTTTCTCGCGTTCGCCCTCGACAAGTTTCGCCACGGGAATGCCCGTGCGCCGAGCAACAATTCTCGCTATCTCCTCATCGCTTACTTTATCCCTCAAAAGCGAGTTGGACTTTGCTTCCTCGGCGAGGTCTTCCTCTTTTTTAAGTTCCTCCTGCAATTGCGGCAGTTTGCCGTACATCAGTTCGGCGGCTTTGTTGAGGTCGTTTTCGCGCTTTGCTTTTTCAATATCCGCGTTGGTCTGCTCGATAGTTTTGCGGAGGTCTTGAACTTTCGTAATTGCGTTCTTCTCGTTCTCCCACTTTGCTTTCATGGAGTTGAACTTGTCGCGCTTTTCGGCAAGTTCTTTTTGAATATCGGCGAGGTGCTCTTTGGAAAGTTCGTCCGTCTCCTTTTTAAGAGCGGCCTCCTCGATCTCCATTTGCATAATAGAACGGGAAATTTCGTCAAGCTCCGACGGCATACTGTCCATTTCGGTGCGTATCATCGCGCATGCTTCGTCCACAAGGTCTATCGCCTTATCGGGCAAAAATCTATCGGTGATGTAGCGGTCTGAAAGGGTCGCCGCCGCGATAATCGCGTTGTCGTGTATCTTTACGCCGTGGAAAACTTCATAGCGCTCTTTAAGCCCGCGCAGTATCGAAATAGTGTCCTCGACCGTAGGCTCGTCTACCTGAACTTTCTGGAAACGGCGTTCCAAAGCGGGATCTTTCTCGATATATTTCGCGTACTCGTCCAAGGTCGTTGCGCCAATGCAGTGCAGTTCGCCGCGGGCGAGCATAGGTTTTAAGAGGTTGCCCGCGTCCATAGCGCCGCTCGTTTTGCCCGCGCCGACTATCAAATGCAGCTCGTCTATAAAGAGGATTATTCTGCCGTCCGACTTCTTGACTTCATTGAGCACAGCTTTCAAACGCTCCTCAAACTCGCCTTGATACTTCGCGCCCGCGATAAGCGCACCCATATCGAGCGAAAACAGCTTGCGGTCTTTAAGGTTTGAGGGAACGTCTCCGCGAACTATACGCAAAGCCAAGCCCTCGGCTATCGCGGTCTTGCCCACGCCCGGTTCGCCGATAAGACACGGATTGTTTTTGGTTTTCCGCGAGAGTATTCTGATAACGGAGCGAATTTCGCTGTCGCGCCCGATCACGGGGTCGAGCTTGTTTTGACGGGCAAGCTCCACCAAGTCCTGACCGTACTTTTTGAGTACGTCGTAAGTCTCCTCGGGATTTTGAGAAGTCACGCGCTGATTTCCGCGTATCTCTTGAAGCACGGTGAGCAGCTTTTTCTTCTCCACGCCGAACGATTTCAACATACTCTGAACGCCGCTGTCGGGCTTCTCAACGAGAGCCAGCAGCAAATGCTCCACGGAAACGTACTCGTCCTTCATACGCTCGGCTTGCGTTTCAGCTTCGGCGAACGCCTTGTCGAGTTCGGGCGAGACGTATATTTTTCCCGCTTCGCGACCGCTTCCCGTAACGCGCGGCATTCCCTCAATGTATTTCAGCGCGGCGGTTTTAAAGCCGTTCGCGTCGATACCCATTTTGGTTATCACTTGCGGGATAAGCCCGCCCTCGTCCGAAAGAAGCGCGTACAGCAAATGCATTTGCTCTATGCAGTTGTTCTGATAGGACAGCGAAACGTCCTGCGCCGCCTGAACGGCTTCCAAACTCTTTTGCGTGAATTTATTCGGATTCATATAGGATACCTCCTTTAAATTGCTTCTATAAAATGAACGTCGGAGTTGTTCCAATATTTTCGGTAAACCCTGTCGTCATTTCCGTCAAGATTTATTTGATACAGTCTGAACGTGACTGAAATGTTCTTAGGCTGCCATTGCTCTTGATATGAATATTTATACTTCATACCGAGCCGCCGCATTACCTCGCCGCTTCGCGGATTGTTTACGTCGTGAGTGGCGAAGATAAACGGCAAGCTGTCCGCTTTCAGCTTTTGTATTATTGCCGCGCAAGCCTCGGTCGCGTAACCGCAGCCCCGATATTCGCCGAGAAGTCCGTAGCCGAGTTCGTTGTCCTCGGAAACGTTGACATAGCCCATCACGCTTCCGTCCCTTTAACAGACAGCATAATAACAGCGCTCTCGTTCAATTCGGCTTTTATAAAAGGTTTGCGCTTCTTCAAGCGTTTTGAGCGGAAACCACGGCAAAAACCTGTTTACTTCCTCATCGCCGTATATTTTATATATCGTCTCCGAATCGTTTTCCGTAAACTCTCGCAGCACAAGTCTCGGAGTTATTATGGTCGGAAAACTCGCCAAATCGCCCTGCGCCGTCATATTATGACTTCCCGTTCGTCTATTTCTTTGCGGTAGAATTCCTCGGCAGACAATGCGGCGTTCTCGGTATCGGGCAGCTTCAAAAAATACTCTTTCATCGTGCCGTCCAGCATAGCCATATAGTCCGCGACCGCTTCTCCCAGTTCGTCCTCGGAGATATTCTCGCTCGGCATATTGAGCGTTCGCGAAAACCGCCCGTCCTGTATCGTGTAAAGAATATCATCGTTGATTTTATCGGCGATATACTTTTGCTCCAGACCCGCCCAGCACTTGAAAAACTCCGTCAAATCGGCGATAAGCGCGGCGTTCTGCGAACGGAACGAGACTTTAAGTTCGCCCGCCCTTTTGCCGTTCTCGGAGAATATCTCGACGGAATATTTAACGGTGGGCTTGTAGCGGTATTTCAGCGAAGTCCGCGCGGAGAGCGTTGAACCCGCGGGCTTTTCGGCGAGCATAAAACTGCTGTTCATCGAACGCGCCAAGCTGTCGAGAATTTCCCGCAGCCGCATTTCGGGCGTGACGTATGCGACCCGCTCGGCAAGTATGCTGTTTATCATCGCAGAGCGCGACATTCCCGCCGAACGCGCCAGAGCGTCCACCGCGTCCACCACCTCGTCCGTCAGCACTAAGCTGTAAATGCTTTTGCTCATTTTTCCTCACCTCGCCTTGACTCTTGCTGTCGCTCTTGATTTTGCTCCCTCTGTTAATAATTGTAGCACCGTTTTATTAAAATGTCAAGCGAATTCTATAAGTTTCACGCAATTTTCACAATATAATAAAAATGCCAATTGCCCCTTTAGAGAGGGGAGAGAAAACAAAAAACGCTTTTTTTAATGAACATAAAAAAAGCGAGAAAAGTTTATTAAAATTGGCAACTGTCCACCTAATTGAGCGTGTTAGGGGGGAGAGGGGGAGGGAAAGGGGAAAAGGGAGCGCGAGGGCGAGTGACCGCAAGCGGTCACCCTAAACCCGTAGGGAGGGGGAGAGGGGGGCGCAACAAGTTACAGACGCCCCCCTCTCCCCCTCCCGTAGGGTTGTCCCCTCGCTCTTGGCGCGTAATACACTCAAATCAACAAAACGGAATTCATAAAACTTTTTTCAATATATCCGTACATTTATCATTCCTCAAGGAACTTATAAGCGGGCACATCAAGAGCCTTGGCGATATCAAACAAGGTGTCGAGAGAAATCGCTCGGTTTACGTTAGGTGCCTCAACCGCCCCAAGAAAAGCAGTGCTCTTGTCTATCATTTCGGCGAGCTGTTCCTGTGTAAATCCGCGCAATTTGCGGTAGTAAGCTATCTTTAAGCCTACTTGCCTGCATAATTCGTAATGTTCCTCTTTCATAGTTATCACCCTTATAACTATTTTATCATACAATATTGACTTATTGTATTATGCATGATATAATATATATTATGTGTCACATAATAAAAATGTGGTTTCAGATAATAAGGGGGGGATATTTATGAATATTTTTACAGTAAGCCTGTTCGGGCATCGAGAAATATCAAATCCGCTTGAAGTCGAGAATACTCTTGTTAAAGAGGTCGAATTGCTTATCCGTTCAAAGGAGTATGTCGAGTTCCTTATAGGACGAAACGGGGAATTTGATCTTTTGGCGGCTTCGGCTATACGGCGAACGCAAAAAGCTCTCGACCGCGGCAACAGCGCGCTCGTCCTCGTTTTGCCGTATATGACCGACGAGTACCGCAAAAACACCGCCGCTCTCGAAAACTATTATGACGAGGTGGAGATTTGCGAAGAAGCCGCCGAAAGTCACTTCAAAGCCGCGTTTTCGACGCGCAACCGTATAATGGCGGAGCGCTCCGATTTAATCCTTTGCTGTATCGAGCCCCAAAGCGGCGGAGCGTTTCAAACCGTTAAATTCGCGCGGAAGCTGAATAAGCCGATCGTAAATCTTGCCGAAAAAACTCAAAGCGCTGTCAATCGTTCCAAAATTTGCCCGTAAAATATATACAAATTATGTTTTTATTGAAATTAGTATCGCACTCGCGCTTTGCTTCCTGCCGCCCTCTTGACAACGGCGCGTTAATGTATTATAATATAGATATCATAGTTCTTTCCGCATGCCGCATTCTCACGCGAACGGAAAACAGGCGGTACGAACTGTAATTTTGGAGTGTTGAAATGAACATAAAGCAAGCGAAAGAGGACATAAAAAACGCTGTGGCGGCGTATCTTACAAAGGATAAATTCGGAAATTTCGTTATTCCGACAGAACGGCAGCGTCCCGTGTTTCTGATGGGCGCGCCGGGTATCGGCAAAACGGCGATCATGGAGCAGGTAGCCGAAGAACTGAATATCGGTTTGGTAAGTTATTCCATGACCCACCACACGCGGCAGTCCGCGCTGGGACTTCCGTTTATCGTGAAGAAGAACTACGGCGGCGAGGAATACAGCGTCTCGGAATACACGATGAGCGAGATAATCGCAAGCGTTTACGATATGATAGAATTGACGGGCATTTCCGAGGGAATTTTGTTTCTGGACGAAATAAACTGCGTTTCCGAGACGCTCGCGCCGGCAATGCTGCAATTTCTGCAATACAAGACGTTCGGCAGACATAAAGTTCCGAGCGGCTGGATAGTAGTTACCGCCGGAAACCCTCCGGAATACAACAACTCCGTGCGCGAATTTGACATAGTTACTTGGGACAGATTAAAACGCATAGACGTTGAGGCGGACTACGACGCTTGGAAAGAATACGCGCTGTCGAGATCTACGCACCCCGCCGTCATCACTTATCTCGACATTAAAAAGGACGACTTTTATAAGATCGAGACCACGGTTGACGGCAAGAGCTTCGTAACGGCGCGCGGCTGGAGCGACCTTTCGGATATCATCAAGATCTACGAGCAGAAAGATCTGCCCGTAAACGAGAATTTGATAAAACAGTATTTGCAGAACGCAAAGATCGCGAAAAGCTTTGCTGTCTATTACGATCTGTTCAAGAAATACCGCTCGGATTATCAGGTCGATAAGATCCTTGACGGCAGCGCGGACGCGGAGATACTCGCCCGCGCACAGGCGGCGAAATTCGACGAGCGCCTGTCGCTGCTGGGGCTTATAATGGACGGGCTTCTCGAAAACATTCGCGCTTCGGAGCTTATCAATGGCGAGCTTTCGGAAATTATGCCGTGCCTTAAAACGGCAAAGTTCGACTTCACCGTCGATAAGAGCTTTGAGGACTCCGTAGAGCGGCAGATCTCGGAAAAGCGCAAGGCTCTTTCCGTGGGCAAAAAAGCGGCAAACATCTCAAGCGACAAGGTCTATATCCTGAACGCGGTTATCGCGGCGCTCGAGGAGGACAAAAAGCAGATACTCGAAAAATCGCCCGACGACGCGAACGGCGCGTTCAAGCTGCTCAAATCGAATTTCGACAAGCGGAAAAAGGACTTGACAAAATCCGTGACGGCGGCGGGAAACGCGCTTTCCAACGCGTTCAACTTTTGCGAATCGGCGTTTCAAAAGGGAAGTCAGGAGCTGCTGATCTTAGTTACCGAGCTTACGGTAAGCGGCTACGCGGCGCGGTTTATCGGAAGATACGGCTGCAAGGAATATTTTGACAACAACAAGGGACTGATGTTCTTTGAACGGCAAAAGGAGATACAAGCCGAAATAGACGAATTGGACACGGAATAAAAAGCAAAACACCCCGCGCAGCGGGGAAAAATATATCAAATTTGAAAGGAAGCTATTACTATGAGAAAAAATTTAGGCGTAAAACCCCTTCTGATGCCGCAGCCCGTGCTTATCATCGCGACTTACGATGAAAATGGCAAGCCCAACGCCATGAACGCCGCTTGGGGCGGTCAGTGCGGCGCGAACGAAATCATGATCGAGCTGGGAAGTCACGTAACTACGGATAACATCGCGAAAACAAAGGCGTTTACCGTGTCGATAGCGAACTCCGAAAAGATCGTCGCGTGCGATTATGTCGGCGTGGTATCGGCTAAAGACGCTCCCGACAAAATGGAAAAGGCGGGATTTACCGTTTCCAAATCCGAATTTGTAAACGCGCCCGTTATCAACGAGCTGCCGCTCTGCCTTGAATGCGAGCTTAAGGAAATTCTTCCCGGCGGCAAATATATCGGCGAGATCAAAAACGTATCACTGTGCGAGTGCGCTCTCACCGACGGCGAGCCGGACATTGCGAAAATCGACCCCGTTGTCGTAGACCCGATATATCACGGCTACTACAAGCTCGGCGAAAAGGTCGCGGACGCGTTTAAGGCGGGCTTCGCGCTGAAATAATTTTCCTCGCATATTTCCGAGCCGCCGCGGCATAATTACCGAGAGGTGATTTTATGTCTAAGCACGGCGCTAAGGGTCCAAACGAGGAGTGCGAGGAAAAGCCCATTCCGGCGCATATTTACCCCGTTATCGATACCGATCTTGCCAGGGATAATCTCGAAAACGATATTCCCGCGGCGGATCTTCAGGATCTGTAAATTAAGGCAATACCGCACCATAACATTTGCGCGGTATTGCCTTAATAGTATCTTGCTTTTTTTACCGATATAGGTGTATATAATAGTTACAAATGATTTTTGGGGTGATCGTATGAATAAACCAAAATCGAATAAGGACATACGGCGTCCTTTGGAATATGTACCGGATATATAAAGTATATGCCGTAAGCGCGGCTTCAACGGCGGCAAAAAATGACAGTTAATTCGTAAGAATGGAAAAATAAAAGTCTTTTACGGAAAGGACAGAATTATGAAAATTGCAGTAACCTATGAAAACGGAAATGTTTTTCAGCACTTTGGACACACGGAGCAGTTTAAGCTGTTCGATGTTGACAACGGAAAAGTGATCGGAACAAAAATTGTCGATACAAACGGCAGCGGTCACGGAGCTTTAGCGGGTCTGCTATCCGATTTGAATGTAGACACCTTGATTTGCGGAGGAATTGGCGGAGGCGCTCAAACCGCTCTTTCGGAAGCGGGAATTCGTCTTTACGGCGGAGTATCGGGAAATGCCGACGAGGCGGTCAATGCTCTGCTTGCGGGAACGCTTGACTACAATGCGGAAGTAAAGTGCGATCATCACGATCACGGCGAGGGACACGTCTGCGGTGAAAACAAGCACGGCTGCTCCGGAAACGGGGGCGGCTGTCAATAAAGCACATTAGGGCATCTCTAAAAACCTTGTTTGAGGCAAAATCCGCATAGCACACCGTCTGCTTCGTCAAACCTCCTCGCAAGGCATACAGCCTTGCTTCGTCGGCTTTCCTTGCAGCCGACGCACTCTGCTGATTTTCCCTTTTCAAACCGGTTTTTAGAGATGCCCATTAACAATTATATGGCTCATTTTCAATTATGATTTCAACACATATTTTTCTGCTCTGCTTATGCGGAGCAATTTTTCTTGTTATATTGAGGTTCGCTGTCAAAAGAGAGACTGTAAAGACCTGCAAGCGCGTTCCCGCAAAAAACCTGCTGAAATACCTTACATAAATTGTGTCAGTGATATTGACAAAACTATTTTATTAGTAGTATAATAAAATAAAGCGTCTTTTTTTGTGCGGCATTGCCTTAGAAAATAACGGAAAGGAACTGAAAATTATGAATTCGACGGAGATAAGCAATATAATCTCCGAAAAACTTTCGGAGATCGAACACGCGGAGGACGTAAAGATACTGTACTGCGTGGAATCGGGAAGCCGCGCGTGGGGTTTTGAATCGCCCGACAGCGACTACGATGTGCGGTTTATTTATGTGCGCCGCCCCGAGTTTTATCTGAAGCTTGAAAAAACCTCCGACGTTATTGAGTGGCAGCTTGATGATGTACTTGACATAAACGGCTGGGATATTCAAAAGGCTTTAAGGCTGCTTCACAAATCCAATATGACGCTTTTTGAATGGAGCGGCTCTCCGATAGTATACAAGACATCGTCCGAATGGCAGCGCGTAAAGAATGTAATGGGCGCGAATTTCTCCGTCAAGCAGGGAATATATCATTATTTGAATATGGCGGCGAGAAATTACAAAGAATTTCTCGAGGGCGATGAAGTCAAGCTCAAAAAATATTTTTACGCGTTACGTCCGATACTCGCGTGCAGGTGGATCATAGATAAGCAAACGCCGCCGCCCGTTCTGTTTGAGGAGCTTGCGGAAAGCGAACTTGAAGAAGATATCCGACCTGTCGTAAAACGTCTCACCGAGCTTAAAAAGCAAACCTCGGAACTTGGCGCGGGCAAGCGTATCAACGCGCTTAACTCCTATATCGAAAAAAACATCGCCGAGATACGCGGGTTCGTTGAGAATTGCGAATACCGCCGCAATGATTGGGACGATTTAAATCGAGTGTTCCGCCAAATCGTCGGCGTATAGAACGGTTTACAAGAAGTTTTCAAGCGGAGAGCGCCCTTGCCGGCGCTCTTACTAATGCGCTTTTCCGAAAACCGCCGTGACGGTAATAAAATCGCGGTCGATCTCCGCGAAAATCTCGCCGTTCATTTTGTGCATAAGCCGGCGGCAGATGTACAGTCCAAGCCCGCTTCCGCGAATATTTTCGGAATTGGAGCCGCGCCAAAAGCTCTCGAAAATGTGTGGCAGATCGGACTTGTCGAGCGTGCAGCCGCCGTTTCGCACCGATATCAAAACGCCCTCGTCGTTCTCGGGGAACAGCACCTCTACGCGCTTGCCGCCGCCGTATTTTATCGCGTTTTCGATAACGTTTTGCAAAACCTCGACGGCGCGGTCAAAATCTCCGAAAAGAAGACAATTTCTGTATTCGCCAACAGTAAATCCCGTTTTCATCAAAGCCATCTTTTCGCCGTAATATCCCGCGATCCTTTCGACCAATTCCGACAGATAAAACTCGCCGTTATTCACCTCGAGACTCAAAAAATCCTCGCGCGAAGCGGAGATTATTTCGGTGACGTAGCCCTCGATCTCGTCCGCTTTCGCGTTAATGTTTTCCGCGATCTCGCGCTGCTTTTCCGCGTCCGGGTAAAGATTTTTCGACAGCGCCTTTGAATATAATTTAATAGCGGAAAGCGGCGTTTTTATGTCGTGCGAAAGCGACAGCAAAAGCGTTTTCTTTTCCTTTTGCAGCTCCAGTTCGCGCGCCTTTTGCTCCTCGATATTCTCGCGGAGCAGGTCGACGCCCCAGAGAAATTTCCCGAAAAATCGGCTTTTGTTTTCCTTGACGGGAGCCGTCAAATTGCCTTTTGAAAGCTCGTAAGGAATGTCTGTAAGGCGGTCGAACGGTTTAAGTATCTTTGAACGAATATAGAATAAAACCGCGAAAACCGCCGCCGTCATCGCCGCCAAAATAACGTTGACGGCGATAACCGCGCGGGAATTATCCGCGCCGTTTTTGGCTGTGTAATCAAAACGATACAGTTCGCCGTTTATTTCCCGTATCGAATAATCGCCGTCGAAATTATAGAAATCCTCGCCGAATTTCTCAACGTTGTAAACAAATTCGCATTGAGTTAAATCAATATCATCAAAGCCGTTTTGCTTGATCTGAAGCGCAAGCCTGTTTATTTCAACGCGGTGGGGTCTGCCGTTTTCGGGGGCGTTCAGATTGTTTAAAATCAAATTCGCCGCGGCGAATATCGCGATAACAAGCGCGGTGAACGCTGCGAAAATTTTTCTCCAAGACCTCATAAATACCTATACCCCACGCCCCAGACCGTCTGTATTTTCTGCGGTTTTTTCGGGTCTTTCTCGATCTTTTCGCGCAGCCTTTTTATATGAACCGTGAGCGTCTGCTGTTCGGAAAAGCTGTCGCTGCCCCATATCGTGTTGAAGATATACTCTTTCGAGAGCGTGCGCTCTTTGTTTTCGATAAGCAGCACAAGCAAGTCGAATTCCTTTGACGTCATTTCAAGCGGGATATCGTTTTTAAACACCGTGCGATTTACCTTGTTTATTCGCATATCTCCGTCCGAAAGCTCGTCGAGTGAGTAGCGGCGCTTGAAAATGCCGCGTATTTTCGCAAGCATAATGTCGATATCATACGGCTTTTCAATGTAGTCGTCCGCGCCGAGGTCAAACCCGAGAAGCTTGTCGTCCTTGCCGGTTTTCGCGCTGACTATCAGCACGGGCGTGTTGCTTTCCGCGCGGATCTTTTCGAGAATGTAAAAGCCGTCCTTATCGGGGAGCATTATATCCAGCACAACAAGCCTCGCGCCGTATTTTTGATACAGCGCGAGGCTCTTTTCCGCATTATCGGCGACAGATACCGTGTAATTTTCCGTGCGCAGAAAATCACACAGCATTTCCGCAATTTCCTTGTTGTCCTCGACAATCAGAATATCAGTCATAAGCCCTCCAAAAAATCAGCCGTCTGCCGCAAAGCTTTCCATTGCCGCTCTTATTTTCTCGCAGGACACCGTAAACGCATCCACCACGTCCTCGTCGAAATGCGTTCCGCGTTCCTCGCGGATTATCGAACAAGCCTTGTCGAACGGCATAGGGTCTTTGTAAACTCTTTTCGAGGTAAGCGCGTCGAAAACGTCCGCGACCGCGAGAATTTTCGCGCAAAGCGGTATATCGTCGCCCTTTGTGCCGTAGGGATAACCTTTGCCGTTTTCCCACTCGTGATGATACGCCGCCATTTCTATCGCGATATTCAGATAGCGTATCTCGCCCATTTCACCGCGGGCTTTTTCAAGAAGCTCCCGCCCCGCCGTGGTGTGAGTTTTCATAAGCGCGAACTCCTCGTCGGTGAGCCTGCCGGGTTTGTTGAGTATCGTATCCGAAATGTGTATCTTTCCGATATCATGAAGCGGCGCCGCCATTACCATGTCGTCTATGTATTGTTTTGTGAGTATATCGGCGTGCTTGCCTTGTTTATGCAGTTCTTTCGCGAGAATTTCAACATATTTCGCGGTGCGCTTGATGTGTCCGCCCGTGCTCTCGTCGCGGTTTTCGATGATATCCGCCATTGTGGAGATGATGTGCGACTGCATATTATTATACTTGCGAAGATAGTAATTGCGCTTGTTGCCTTGCATGATCATTACGACAAAAGCTACCGTCATAGCGAACGCAAATAGGCTGCTCATAACGATATATTCCTTTTCACGCGCATCTGTCGTTTTGGATATCAGAGTGTTGTTGAGCGCAATTGAGAAAACTATTTGAAGCGTGCTCCCCGCGATCAGAACGATGCGTTCTCCCGCCGAAAGAGTTCTGTCTTTTGTACTTTTGTCGAACTTACGCCGCCAACTTCTGCCCATTATCATAAACGCCGCGAATGCCGCAAGCAATATGAAATATACCGCCAACAAGTAAAGACCCGCGTATTCGGGGAAAAGGTACGTCGGCATTACCATAAGCGGCAGCCAAACGCCATTTGATATCCCGTAAAGCACCAGCGCGAACGGCACGCTCAGCAGTGCGCCCGAGAGCCGCCGTTCTTTCGGACGCGCCATAACAATGTTGACAACGACCGCCGCCGCGCATACTATCTCGGCGTACTGTTTATTTGAAATCAATAACGCCGCAGCAACCGCAGCCGCCGTTATCAAGTAAAAAATACGCTGTTTTTTCGGAGAAAGATCTTTTTCAAGCAGCACATATTTTTTTATCAGGAAAAATAAAATCGACGCCGAGATAGTTTCGAGCACGTCTAAAACAAACTCCATACCCGCACCGCCTTTCAAGTGATAATTTAATTATATCATATCGAAAGCGAAAAAGCAAGCGTCCGCGCAGATAATTGTCAATTGACATCACCAGCCCATTTCCATAAGCCAGCCGTTAAGAGCGCGCTCGCGGTCGCGGAGCTTGGTTCTGTCGTACTTATCGAGCGTATACTCGCCTTGGATATTGCCGTCGACGATGTACAAAACGCGGGTGCATTTCGCCGCGACTTTAACGTCGTGAGTGACTAACATTATCGTCGTGCCCTCGGCGTTCAGCTTGGCGAGTTCTTCCATAACCTCGTCCGAGGACGTGCGGTTGAGAGCGCCCGTAGGCTCGTCGGCGAATATCATCTTCGGACGGTTTATCATACTTCTGCAAATGCAGGCTCTCTGCAATTGTCCGCCCGAGACCTCGTTTATATCGTTGTCGGCGACTTCGATAATGCCGAGTTTCCGCATAAGCTCATAGCCGCGCTCCACGGTTTCCTTGCGCGTTTCGCTTATCTTGCCCGACTGACACGCGGGCAAGATTATGTTGTCGAGAACCGAAAGATTTTTCAGCATATACATCTGCTGAAAGATAAATCCCATTTCGTCAAGCCGCAGTTCGGCGAGTTCCTTTTGGTTCATTTTCGCGATATTTTTGCCGCCGAATTCCACCGTACCCGAGGTGATGTTATCCATTCCCGAAACGGAATACAACAGCGTGGATTTTCCCGAACCGGACGGGCCCATGATTGCTGTCATTTCGCCCTCGGAGACGCTGAAATTAACGTTCTTTAAAACGTTGTTCTGCCGCTTGTTTATCACATAAGTTTTGCAAAGGTCCTTGACCTCTAAAATGTTTGTCATAATGATTTCCTTTCTTTATTTCTCCCCGCGGCGCGGGGAGAAATATGTCATAATTTTCGGCTTTCTCCCCGCGGCGCGGGGAGAAATGTGTTATAATTTTCGGCTTTTTCCCGCCGCGCGGGGAGAAATGCATTAAATTACTCGTTGTTGGAAATTTGCGAGGACGATATTTTCCTCAAACCCTGTGCCGAAATGAACGCCGCCAGCGCCGTAACGCCGAGCATTATAAGCGGAATTACCACGTATACTTCAAACGCCTTGATGCTGTATTCTATGCTGAACGCGCCCATCATTTGGAAAATCGGCGTGATTATAAGCGGCGTGAGCGGTATCGAAACAAGAGTACCTATGATAACCGAAATAAACAGCACTATGCCGATACGCAAGGTCTGAATACCGCACAGCGGCGCGTTCGTGAAGCCGATAGCTTTTAACAGCGCGATCTCGCTCTTTTCTTTGGTGATAAAGCTCTTTATCATAAGCACGGCGACAAGCGCGTTAATGCCGAGAATTATTCCGAGAATAAGCATTTTCACGCTGTTAAGCTGTTCCGCAACGTCGCCTATCATATAGCCGATGTACTCGCCGGGAGTGTAGATTTTCGCGTCGGGATAGAGCTTTTCAAGCAATGCTTTTCGCTCGGCAATAGCGGATTTGTCGGGATTATCCTTGTAGTTCACCTGAACACCGAAGCTGCCCGCCGCGTAACGGAAGTCCAAGTCCTCGTCCTGATGAAAACGCACGCCCTCGCCCATATTGTTCATACTTTGAGTTATCGCAGTGACGGTGTAGGTCTTTTCGACGTCGCCGATTTTGATTTTTACATCGTCGCCGATATGCGCGTCTATCTGCCCCGCCGTCAAATACGTGAGCGCGACCTCGTGAACATTTTGCGGAGCAGTGCCTTCAAGGTAATCATACTCGTCGGTCGTTACGCCGCCCATACCTTGGAAAGAGATCGAGTTTGTTCGTTTGTCACCCTTTGCGACATTTACGCGGAACATTATTTCCTGAAATACATCAACATCAATTCCGTTGTCATCAAACATTTCCCGCATCTCGGAGAACCTGCGCTCTACCATTGCCTTGTTGTCCTCGTTGGGATTAAACATCAGCTCAACCGAAACAACGTGATCGCTTTTCGTCATATTGAACAGCGTTATCAGGTCGTCCGAACGCAGCGTATTTATCGTGTTCGTGGGGATAATTACAAGCAGCGTTCCGAGCATAAAAATTATTATCATCGAAACGTAAGATTTAAAGCTGCTCAAAATATCGTTGAACGCCATAAACGGAACAGTCGGCAAATGCGACTTTCCTAAATGAATAATGCCTTTTTTCTTGAAACGCTCTCCCGTTTCGCCGCTGTGTATAGCGTCAATCGGCGAGAATTTCTTGATTTTACGAGTGCAGAGATAGCTGAACAATACAACAATAACTCCCGCCAGAATTGCCGCCGCTATATTGATAAGGTAATTGTCGCTGCTTGACATCACTATTTTTTTCGCAACTCCGCTTATCATAATCTTGCTGAACGGGAAGCTGAGCCCCAAACCGATCGCCGTGCCGATAACCGCTATACCTAAGTATTTCACGATATACAGACCGCGGATTTTGCGGTTTTTAAGTCCGATTGCTTTCATAACGCCGATCTCGCGGAATTCCTCGGTTATCGTGAAGTTGATGATAAACCGCAGTATAACCATAGAGATCAGTATCAGCACAACGCTCACCACAAGCAAAATGCCCGCGATAAGTATTTCCATAAGATACGTCATCTTGAACATCGAACTGTCTATCGCCATTACGGTGTTCAAGCCGAGCGCGTTAAATTTGTCGAGGTAATCGGCGTCTTTGGTGTGCACCTCGACCGAACTGCACACAGCCGCGCCCTCGGTGTCGAACAGTTTTAAATCGTTATCGCTTACCATAAATCGCGTCATTCCAACCATTGCCGTGCCGAAAAGCGCGTCCTTTGTGTAGCCTTTAATCGTGAATTCTTTTTCAACGCCGCCTTGCTTTATGACGATCTTTCCGCCCTCCCGGTAGTCGTTTTCAGTCGATTGATACATAAACGCCGTGACGTAAACCTCGCCGTCATTTATATGGTCAAGCACCTTGTCGTTCTTATCGAACAAGTTTATGCCGCCAAGCTTCGATAACGTCAGCGTATTGGAATATCCGCACTTTTTGCCCGCCACGGTCACGTTTTTCGGCTCTATTCGGACAAGCCGCGATACGCGAAAATCTACGCCGTTTTCCTCCGCGAAATCCTCAAACCGCTCCATATCGGGCGCGCTCGTTGTGGCGAACCAATAATCGGGCACGTTCGCCTTTTCAAAAAAGCCATCCAGCGCGCCGCTGACGGTTATTAGATTGTTTGCACTTGAAGCTATGAACGTCGCCGCCAATATCACAAATATCAGCAGTATAACGTTCATTGTTTTCTTGCGCTTCAAGTCTTTTTTAAGTATTCGTAAGTACATTCCGCCGCTCCTTTCAAGTGTGGTTTTGCTTTGTGATTACATTATAGCACGGAAATTATTAAATAATCCTTAACTTTTTTCGGCATTTGAACCTATTTTTATTTTTTTCGGGGATAGTTAATGAAAATGCCGCGCTTGACAATTATCTTAAAAAATGGTATAATTAAATCGTCACATTTTGTAATAAATAAGGAGTTGCCATGAAAGTTTATATTTATTCGGAAGCCATGGATAAAATAGGAAAAAGCGGCGTTGGCAGAGCAATGTTTCACCAAATGAGCGCCCTTGAGCAAAACGGTATCGAAGTAGTCGACGACATCGCCGACGCGGACGTTGTACACATCAACACCGTTCTGCCGAAGTCGCCGGCTCTGGCAAAGAAACTGAAAAAGCGCGGCGTGCCGCTGGTTTACCACGCGCACTCCACCAAGGAGGATTTCCGCAACTCCTACATAGGCTCCAACGCGGTGGCGGGACTTTTCAAGAAGTGGATCGTCGGCTGCTACACATTGGGAGACGTTATAATTACGCCAAGCGAGTATTCAAAACGCTTATTGAGAGAATACGGAATTAAAAACCGCGTTTTCGTCGTTTCCAACGGCATCGACCTGAAAGACTACGTTCGCAGCCGCAATCAGGGCGAGAAATTCCGCCGCAAATTCGGCTTTTCCCCGGACGACAAGATAATTATGTCGGCGGGTCTGCTGATAAAGCGCAAGGGGGTGGACGATTTCGCCGAGCTTGCCCGCAGACTGCCGCAATATAAGTTTATTTGGTTTGGCGACGCGGATTTGCGGTTCGTGGGCAAGGAGATACGGGACGCGGTAAAAAAAGCTCCGAAAAACTGCATTTTCGCGGGCTATGTAAAAAAGCCCGTGCTTCAGGCGGCGCTTTCGGGCAGCGATCTGTTTCTCTATCCGTCAAGAGAGGAGACCGAGGGCATAGTGGTGCTGGAGGCTCTGGCTATGAAAACGCCCATGCTTCTGCGTAATATCCCCGTTTACGACGAGTGGCTGAGAAACGGCGAAAACGCCTACGCCGCCAACGACATCGACGAGTTTGAGGAGCTTGCCGTAAAAATTCTCGAGGGCGAGCTGCCCGACCTTACCGAGGCGGGTTACAAAACCGTCAGCGAAAAGAGCATTGATAAAGTCGGCGTGAAGCTGAAGGAAGCTTACGAAAAGGCGATCGAAATTTCAAACAGCCGCCGCGAAATAAAATAATACGCTTTCCCCCGCCGAACGCGGGGGAAAAATAAAGGACAAAAATGGAAACAAAAGAAAATAAAATGGGCGTTATGCCCGTTCGGAAACTCTTAATAAATATGTCGCTGCCGATGGTTATTTCGATGTTCGTACAGGCGATGTACAACCTTATCGACAGCGTTTTCGTCGCGCAGATAGACCAGGACGCGCTCACGGCGGTGAATATGGCGTTTCCGATGCAGAGCCTGATGATAGCGTTTCAGACGGGTCTGGGAGTTGGAATGAACGCGCTTGTTTCAAGACTGCTCGGCGAAAAAAGACCAAAGGACGCGGGAAGGGCGGCGATCCACGGATTGATCTTGACGCTCGTGAATTATTTGATATTTTTGACAGTCGGACTTACCCTGACGCGGACGTTTTACGAACTTCAAAGCATAAATCCCGCCGTTGTGGAATACGGTGTGGAGTATCTTTCGATAGTGTGCGTTTTCGGATTCGGACTGTTTTTCCAGATCTGCTTCGAGCGTTTTCTGCAGTCCACGGGAAAGACGGTTTACTCAATGATAATGCAGGGCGTAGGCGCGTTTATCAACATATTCTTAGACCCCGTGTTCATATTCGGAATACCGTCGCTCGGCATTCCGTCAATGGGAGTTCGCGGCGCGGCGATAGCCACCGTGCTCGGTCAGTGCATAGGCTGCACTCTCGGCGGTATTCTTCATTTTACGAAAAACCGCGAATTAAAGCTGGACTTCAAGAGCTTTAAAATAGACTTCTCCACCGTGCGGAAGATATACGCCGTGGGCGTGCCGTCAATCTTGATGAGCGCTTTGGTGAGCGTAATGACTTACATTATGAACATCATTTTGAAAAGCTACGAGGAAGTCGCCGCGACAGCTTTCGGCGTTTACTTCAAATTGCAGAGCTTCGTGGTAATGCCCGTTTTCGGAATGAATAACGGCATTGTGCCGATAATCGCGTATAACTACGGCGCGGGAAAGGGCGAACGCATTGTAAAAACGATAAAACTCGGCGTTTGCTATGCCGTCGCGGTAATGCTCGTGGGGCTTGCGCTGTTTCAGATATTCCCCGGATTTTTCCTCGGATTTTTCAAGCCCGACGAAGATCTGCTGCGCGTTGGCATTCCCGCTTTGCGAACGCTTTCGCTGTCGTTTGTTTTCGCGGGCGCGTCGATAGTAATGACCTCGGCGTTTCAAGCGCTCGGCAGCGGCGTGAAAAGCCTGTTCGTGTTCATCGTGCGGCTGCTTGTGCCGACTTTGCCGCTTGCGTGGCTCCTCGGTAAATTGGGCGGCATTTCCGCGCTGTGGTTCGCGCTGCCGATATGCGACCTGCTGGGCGTCGTCCTTGCCGCCGTTTTTATGAGAAGAACGTATTTCAAAACTATCAAACCGATGTTAAAGGGCGGTGAAAATAATGTCGATATGTGACGACTGCGCGAATTATGTCTACGACGAGGATTACGACTGCTACACCTGTTTAGTCAACCTCGACGAGGACGAGATGTACCGCTTTCTTCAAGGAACAAACGAGAGCTGCTCGTATTTCGAGCGCGACGACGAATATTACCTCGCGGGAAAGCAATGATGACCCCATCGAGCAAAAAATGTCAAGAAAAACTTTACCGTCCGTGTTATTATATAACAGACGGGAGGGATAAAGAGGACGAACTATCTCAATTGACAATGTACAATGTACAGTTGACAATTAAGGAATGCGCACTGCGCGCGCTGATTTTAAAAATATGCGCCGCTGCGCGGCGCACCTTAATTGTCAATTGTCAATTATAAATTATCAATTGCCAAAAGTGTTTGCGGCGCGGTTTTAAACCCGCGCCGTTTTATTTTTTCTTATCGTACTCCCTGCATACGCCTTTTAAAACGCACTCGCCGCACTTCGGCGAACGCGCCGTGCAGACCCCGCGCCCGTGCCACACCAAGCGGTGGCACATCATCAAGCCCTCGTCGGGCGGCACGACCGATCGGAGCTGTTTTTCGACTTGAACCGCGTCCTTGCCCTCGGAAAGCCCCAGTCTGTTCGTAAGCCGTATCACATGCGTATCGCACACCATTGCGGGCTTGCCGTAAAGATCGCCCGCAATGAGATTTGCGGTTTTTCGACCTACTCCCGGCAGCTTCACCAATTCCTCAATCGTTTCGGGAACCTTTCCGCCGTAAATATCGCGCAGCATTCGGCACATTTCAACAATATCCTTAGCCTTTGTGTGAAACAGTCCGCAGGACTTTATGTATTCCTCAACTTCCGAAATTTCCGCCTCGGCGAACGCTTCTATACTCGGAAAACGCTCGAACAGCGCGGGCGTTACCAAATTTACGCGCTTATCCGTGCATTGCGCCGACAGCCTTACGGCGATCAAAAGCTCGTGCGGTTTTTCGTATGTAAGGGCGCATTTTACCTCTGGGTATTCCGATTTTAAGCGCTTTATAACTTCAAGCGCACGTTGTTTTTTTGTCATAATTTATCTTCCTTCGGCTTGTGGTCTTTTATCGCGCGAACCTTTATAATGCTTCTGTCCTCGATCTGCAAGACCACCAGCTTTACGTTTTCATATTCCACAACCGGCGGCTTTAAGCCTATGTTTTCGGGTATGTAGCCGAGCTTATCCGTAATAAAGCCCGAAATAGTCTGATACTCGTGATCTTCGGGGAGCTTCACGTCAAACAGCTCGAAAACGTCCTCGGGGTCGGTCTCGCCGTCCACGTCGTAGACCTCGTTGCCTATTCGCGTTATCTGCTGTTTTTCGTCGTCGTACTCGTCGCGGATATTTCCCATTATTTCCTCGATAATGTCCTCGAGAGTGACTATCCCCGCCGTGCCGCCGTACTCGTCCACCACGACCGCCATTCCCGAGCGCAGAGACGTGAGCGTTTTGAAAATGTCAGGGCAGCTTTGGCTTTCCGGAATAAAGCTTACATCGCGGATAAATTCCCGCAGATCGAAGTCCGACAGGTCGTCCTTGCCGACTAAGCAGAGCAGATCTTTTACTATCACGATGCCGATTATTCTGTCAATGTTTTCCTCGTAAACGGGAATTCGCGAAAAGCCCATATCCAGCGCCAAATAAATCAAATCGTCAAGCGTTATCGAGTTTATATCCACGCCCACGATGTTGGTGCGGTGGGTCATAACGTCCGCGGCGGTGAGATCGTTGAACTCGAAGATGTTGTTTATCATTTCCGCGGACTGCTCCTTGATACAGTCCTCGTCCTCGTCCTTGGCGAGCGCGTCAACGAGGTCGCGCACGTCTTCTTCCGAAACGTCCGCGTAGTTCGCGCCGAGCGCCTTTTTCAGCAGCGCTGAAATGCCCTTGTTCAGTCCTATAAGCGGCGCCAAAAGTATCTTCGCCGCCTTGTTTTCTTTGTGTTCTTTTTCGTTCGTACTTCGACTGCCGTCAGTATCCATATACCCTCCAATATCAATTGACAGTTGACAATTGACAATGTACAATTCTTGACGCGGCGCACGCTTAACTGTCAACCGTACACTTTACATTGTGCATTAAAACATTGTTTTCCCGTGCGACGCCTATCAACTTCATATTATAATATGTTTTCACCAAAATGTCAAGCGAGAGTTATTCCCATATTTTCCTCATTTTCCTTGAAACCGAGCGATCTGTAAAGCGGTCTGCCGTTTTCGGTCGCGTCAAGCGAAACGTAGCCCGCGCCGCGCTCCCGCGCTTCGTCAAGGAGAATTGTAACCATTTGCCGCGCTATTCCGCGCCGCCTGTAATCCGCGTTCGTGTAGACATTCATAATGTGAGCGCGTTTTCCCGACGGGTGGTCGACGGTTGGAATAAGCGTGATGTAGCATATAGTCGCGCAGCCGACCGCTTTTTCGCCGTCATACGCGAGAACCGTGGTCTGGTCGCCGCTTTTGAAAAAATCCTCGGAAAGCCGCGTAAATTCGCCTTGGAAATCCTCGGCGGATTTATCGTAAATTCCGCAAAGCAGTTCCACGCGGAGTTTTATAATATCGCGGAGATGTTTATCCCCCGCCTTTTCATATGTTATCATTTCAATTCCTCTCCGAAAAACAGCCGCTCGCCGTTCTTTCGCGCAATTTCGATCATTTCCTCGGTGGAAACGCCTTTCAGTTCCGCCATAACCGCCGCGGTATACTGTATCATCGAGCTGTCCGAGCGCTTTCCGCGAAACGGTATCGGCGCCAGATACGGGCAGTCCGTTTCGAGAAGCAGCCTGTCTATCGGCGTTTCCGCGCAGACCGCCCGCGCTTTCAGCGAGTTTTTAAACGTCAGCGCACCCGTAAAGCCGATATACATACCGAGCTTTACGATCTCGTGCATACTTTCGACGCTCCCCGAAAAGCAGTGCATAACTCCGCGCGGCTTGTATTGCTTCAGCAGTTCGAGCGTTTCTCCCATGGCTTCGCGCGAGTGGATTATCACCGTTTTGTCGAGCCGCTTCGCCATTTCAAGCTGTTTTACGAAAACCTCCCGCTGAACGTCGCGGGGCGGCTCGGGATAGTGGTTATCCAAACCTATCTCGCCGAGCGCGAGAACCTTATCGCGGCTTAGAAGCTCCTCTAACCGCCGCTCCCAATCCTCGGGTAGATCTGCGGCGTGTTCCGGATGAACACCGACAGCCGCGTAAATGTAATCGTACCGCGCCGCGAGAGCGATCTCCTCCTCGGAGGACGGCAAATCGCAGCCGATAGCCAGAACGCGCTCTACATTATGGCGCGGCAAATCGGCGAGGAGCGTTTCCAGATCCTCGCCGAAATCGTCTTTCATATAATGTGCGTGAGTGTCAAAAATTCCCATATCTTTTATTATGCAATAAAATTATCAACTGCCAATTTTACATTGTCAATTGCAGCTTATGCCGCTCCATTAAAATAACTTTCCAAAACAAGCTGTTTAGTCTCGTAGCTCTCCAAAGGCAAACGTCCTCTGCCGCCGAAAAGCTGTTCGGTATCGTTAAACGCCGAGAGGAACGAGCGCTCCAAGGTCGTCGCTTTTTCGCCGTCAACGGAGACCGCGTCAAAGAACATCAGCATACGCGCGGCTGTCTCGTCGGGCTGCCAGTATTCGGGGGTGTTTTCCTCGGCGGCGGAATTTCCGTAAAGCGCGCGGAGCTGATCTAAAAGCTCGTCGGAATACATCTTCGCGCCGATAGACGGCACCGTCCCCGAAAGCACCTCGCCCTGCTTTACGAGCATAGCGCGGATTATGTGCGAAATGCCTTTCGTCATAAGTTCGCCCTTGGTCTCCTTTGAAGTTTCCGCGTCCACCTTGTCTACCGTGCTCTCGCCGTCCTCTTTCTGCTTCAAATTCGCGTCGGCGTTTTGCTTCTGCGCGGACTTTTTCGTGTAGGCGGGGCTGAACATGGCTTCGCTCTTAACAAATTTGTCGGTATGTTCCGACGCCATTGTGGAGCTTTTCGTTTCCGTGCGGTGCTCCACCGACCGCGTTTGGCTCACTTGATTTATAGTGCCTATGTCGGCTATTCTTGAAATATCCATACTTCATTTCCCCCCTTCATGGGTCGCGGCTTTTCGCCGTAAACGCAATTACTCGCTGCTGTCGTCGTGGTCCGCGTCGCAGACGTCGTCGTCGTGCTCGTGCGGCTGAAAGCCCATAATGTCTCTGCCGCGCGTTCCGTACTTGTCGCGCTGGTCGTCAACGTACTTTTCGAGAATTGCCATAAACTCCCGCGGGTGTTTTATAGACTTTACCTCTTTAACGGGCGTGTCAACGTCCTTGCAGTTGAGCAGCACCGTGCCCGTGCCGTCCAAGCGCTGACCGAACGAAATTTTAAGGCTCTTGTCGAGTATTCGATAAAGCTCTATTTCGTCCTCGGTTATGCTCAAAAAGCCCTTGCGCGTGATGAATTTCTTTTCCGTAAGTATATACCGCGTGAACGACCACGGAAGTCCCAAAAACGTCCGCTTTTTGTCCGTCCACACCTGTCCGGGTACAGGTTTCATATTATGTCAACTCCTTATCTTATCGTAGAGCCGTTCGGCACGTCCTTATCAAGGAACAGCACTCTTACATCGTCCTCGCCCGCGTCGCACGCCAAAATCATTCCCTCGGAGAGTTCTCCGCAGAGCTTTGCGGGAGAGAGGTTCGCCACAAAAACTATCTTCTTGCCAATCAAGTCCTCGGGCTTGTACCAATTCGCAATTCCCGAAACGATTTGTCTGCCGTTCCGCCCGTCGTCCACCTGAAGCTTCAGCAGCTTTTTGGACTTCTTAATCTTCTCGCACGCGGTTATCTCTCCGCTGCGCAACTTCACCTCGGCGAATTGGTCTATCGTGATAACGTTCGCTTTATCAAGGTCTTCGTCCTCTTTAAACGCCTTTGCGGGAGTGAGGAGCGCGTTCAGCTCGTCGATCTCCTTTTCAACGTCAATTCTCGGGAACAGCATTTCACCCTTGCTTACGGTAACGTTCACTGGCAGTTTGCCGAATTTTCCGAGCTCGTCATATTTTGTCAGCTCCTCGGAAGCGCCTATCTGCTTCCAAACTTCGGGGCTTGTCTTCGGCATGAACGCCGCCAAAAGCCCGGAACAAATGCGTATCGTTTCAAGCAAGTTATAAAGTACGCTCGCGAGCCGCGCTTTTTTAGCCTCGTCCTTGCCCAAAATCCACGGCTCTGTCTCGTCGATATATTTGTTGGCACGCGACACGACCTTGAATATTTCTTCGAGAGCTTTAGCAAGCTGAGCTTCTCCGATAAGCGGTGCTACGGTATCGCGGAGCTTTCCCGCCATATCAATAAGCTCGTTATCCAAATCCTCGGCTTGGCGTTCCTCGGGGAGTGTGCCGCCGAAATACTTATCCGCCATAGCGACTGTACGTGACACAAGATTGCCGAAGCCGTTCGCGAGGTCGGAGTTTATGCGGTTTATCATTATCTCGTTGGAGAAGTTGCTGTCCGAGCCGTAGGGCATATCGCGGAGAATTTGATATCTTACCGCGTCCGAGCCGTAGCGCTCCGCGAGCACAAACGGGTCTATAACGTTGCCGACGGATTTCGACATTTTCTGCCCGTTGAAGTTTATCCAGCCGTGCCCGTATAAGTGCTTCGGGAGCGGCAAATCGAGCATCATCAGCATGATCGGCCAGATTATCGAATGGAAACGCACAATCTCTTTAGCCGTCATGTGCAGGTCGGCGGGCCAATATTTCTCGAAATCATTGTACTCGTCGTTTTCGTAGCCCAGCGCGGTTATATAGTTCGAGAGCGCGTCGACCCACACGTAAACCACGTGCTTCGGGTCGAAGTCCACGGGAATACCCCAAGTGAAAGAGGTGCGCGAAACGCACAGATCTTCAAGTCCGGGCTTTATGAAGTTGTTTATCATCTCGTTCACGCGGCTTTTCGGCGAGAGATAGTCCGTCTCCGTGAGAAATTTTTCCACCTTGTCCGCAAAGTCCGACACTTTGAGAAAATACGCTTCCTCGTGAGCGTCAACTACGGATCTGTGGCAGTCGGGGCAGCAGCCGTTTTCGTCAAGCTGGCTCTCTGTCCAGAAGCTCTCGCAGGGTGTGCAGTACTTGCCCGTGTACTCGCCCTTGTAGATGTAGCCCTTGTCGTACAGCTTCTTGAATATCTTCTGAACGCTTTTAACGTGATACTCGTCAGTCGTGCGGATATAGCGGTCGTAGCTGATGTCCATTGTTTGCCAAAGGTGCTTGAAGTTGTCTACAATCGGGTCTACGTATTCTTTCGGAGTAACGCCGAGCTCTTTCGCCTTTTGCTCTATTTTCATTCCGTGCTCGTCGGTGCCCGTCAGGAACATCACGTCATACCCCTGCATACGCTTGAAACGCGCTATCGTATCACAAGCCACCGTGGTGTAGCAATGCCCTATATGAGGGTTTCCCGAGGGGTAATATATCGGGGTGGTTATATAATAGGTTTTCTTTTCCGCCATTTTTTCATATCTCTCTTTCTTTTTCGCCCGCAAACGCCGCCGAATATTAGAGTTTGTTCACATTACCGCTAATGCGAACAAACTCTAAAATCGGCAAAGGCGCACTTCGGAGCATACTTATTTAATTATATTATATTACATTCCGGTAAAAATTTCAAGCATTGAATAAAAAATTTTTAAATATTGGTGAAAAAAAGAAGAAATTTTTACATTTTTCATAAAAAGGGGTTGATTTTTTGGTTATTTTTTAGTACAATAGAGATAGGCACAAATTTTTGAGGTTGAGACTGTGCATTTTGACAACACAGAAACACAGAATTTAAAATCAAAAATCTATACACATTTAAAGCGCACCGTCGGAAATTCCTTTCGCCCGGCTATCGCTTGGCTATCGCTATCGGGCAAAAGAGAAGAGCATCCGCATTGCGGCAGCGCTTGAGTGCAGAGGCACGAAGAAACGCAAATCGCGTAAAGCGCAGAAAGAGGTAGTAAAAATGTCAAACAGACTATTCCAGGGAATCGTTCATCAGATGAAAGATACCGTAAACAGAGTTATCGGCGTTATTGATGAGAACGGCACGATAGTCGCGTGCAGCGATCTTACCAGAGTTGGCGGAGGAAACGACTTTTTTTCGACAGAGCTTGGCGATTCGCACGAGTCGTTTATCCGCGACGGATATACCTATAAGCCGTTCGGAGTTCACATAAAGCCCGATTACGCGGTATTCGTCGAGGGCACCGACGAGGCGGCGAGCAAATACGCGGGCATTATCGCCATATCGCTTTCGGGAATTAAACAGTACTACGACGAGAAATACGACCGCAATAATTTTGTGAAGAACATTATTCTCGATAACGTACTGCCGGGCGACATCAGCCTGAAAGCGCGGGAGCTTCACTTCAACGGCGACATCAGCCGCGTGGTATTCCTGATAAGCGTTATCTCCGCGAACGACGTTTCGGCATACGACGTTATACAAAACCTCTTTCCCGATAAGAACAAGGACTTTGTTTTCAATATAACCGAAAATGACATTGTGCTCGTAAAGGAAGTAAAGAACAACACCGACGTAAAGGATCTGGAAAAGCTCGCGAGAAGCATTTCCGATACGCTTTCGGGCGAGTTCTTCACCAAGGTGAACGTCGGAATAGGAACGCCGGTGCTGGGCGTTAAAGAGCTGGCGCGTTCTTTCAAGGAAGCGCAGACGGCTCTCGAGGTCGGAAAGGTGTTTGATACGGACAAGACCATAGTGTCCTACGACAACCTCGGTATCGCAAGACTTATCTACCACCTGCCTACGACGCTCTGCGAAACATTCCTCAAGGAAGTTTTCAAGAAGAATTCCATAGAAAGTCTCGACCACGAGACCTTGTTCACCATTCAGAAATTCTTTGAGAACAGCCTGAACGTTTCGGAAACTTCGAGAAAGCTGTTCGTTCACAGAAACACGCTCGTTTACCGTCTTGACAAGATAAAGAAACTGACGGGACTGGATCTGCGCGAATTCGACCACGCGATAATCTTCAAGATCGCGCTTATGGTAAAGAAGTATCTCGCCACAAATCCGACGAAATTCTGATAAAAAAATATTATCGGCAGACCCCGGAGCGGCGATGTGCTGTGTTCCGAGGTCTGTCTTATGAGTTTATGAGAGACATAGAATTTTATGGTGATTTTCTCGTTTAAAGCAGGAAATCGTCAAGGAGTTCTAATCGGGGGGATTATATGGTTGATATGAAAAACGTCAACGTCCACTACTCAAGCGGCGTTGACGCTTTAGTTGATGTAAACCTTCACATAAACGATGGGGAATTTGTGTTTATAGTGGGGGAAAGCGGCGCGGGAAAGTCCACGCTGATGAAGCTGATGATGAGGGAGCTTACGCCAAGCTCGGGGAGAGTTTTCGTAAACGGCAGAAATCTCGGCACGCTTAAAGGAAATAAGATCGCGATGTTCCGCCGATCTATAGGAGTGGTGTTTCAGGAATTTCGTTTGATACAGGACTACACGGTATATGAAAACGTGGCGTTCGCGCTGCGCGTAGCGGACAGCTCAAGCAAAACGATACGGCAAAGAGTTCCGTACGTGCTGAATTTGGTGGATCTCGGTCCAAAAGCGAAACACAAGGTGCGCGACCTTTCGGGCGGCGAGCAGCAGCGTGTCGCGATAGCCCGCGCTTTAGCCAACGACCCGGGACTTCTGATAGTCGACGAGCCGACGGGAAACCTCGACCCCAAACGTTCTTATGAATTGGTGGGGCTTTTAAAGGAAATAAACCGCTGCGGCACGACGGTCGTTATGATAACGCACGAACACAATCTTGTGCGCTATTTCGGCGGACGCATTATAAATATCGACAAAGGCTCGATAACCTTTGACGAAATGATAGGGGGCAGCGACTACTATGAGGGGTAATAACGTTTCCTATCTTGTAAAAAAGGGCGTTACGTCCGTGTGGAAGAATTTCGTGATGTCGTTCGCGAGCTTTTCCATACTGCTTGTAAGCCTTTTGCAGGTGAGCATAACCGTTCTGTTTATATTGAACGCCAACATCATTATGAACAATATTGAGGACACGAACCAAGTCGCGGTTTTCGTTGAGGACGTCGACGGGGAAACCGAGGATCAGCACACCAAAAAGGTGGAGCATATCCGCGACGCGCTGGAAGGCAACTCAAACCTTACCGACGTGCAGTACGTTTCCAAGGAAGAAGCGGCGAAGAAGTGGGCAAATTCGATGTCGGGACCGTCGGCGGATCTTATCAGCATGGTGCCGGGCGGCAACCCGATGCCCGAGACTTTCACCGCCAGAGTTACCGATGTTAAGGCTATTCGTCAAACCGTTTCGGCGATAAGGGGAATTGAGGGCGTAGAACAGGTTAACGCGCCTTATGATTTCGCCGACGCGCTTGTAAACATCAGAAAAACGTTTTCGGTAATAGTAATAGCAATTCTCGCCGTTCTTGTAATAGTCAGCATCGTGGTGATCTCCAACACGATAAGAACAAGCGTTTTCGCGCGCCGAAACGAGATATCCATTATGAAATACGTGGGCGCTACCAACGGCTTTATAAAGCTGCCGTTCTTTGTTGAGGGCTGCTTTGTGGGAATTTTGGCGGGGCTTGCCTCGTGGGGCTTGAGCTGCTTTGTCTACAATTCCGTGCTGTCGCTGTTTACGGACAGCATAACGCTTTGGCAGATGTTCGGATTTTTCAACCTTATTCCGCTTGAGGAGATCCGTTTTCCGCTGATGTTTGCAAACTGCGCCGTTGGAGCGCTGCTTGGAGCGGCAGGTACGACTATCAGTATGAACAGATATCTTAAAGTATAAAATATCCCCGCCGCTGCGGAGGAAAATGTGAGAAACAAATTCGGAAAGGAAAATTGAGTGAACAAAAGAATATCACTGGGGCTTGCGCTGAGCTTGGTGCTTATAGGCTGCGCCATCACGTTTATATTGACATGGACGGTGTCGCTGAACAGCTACAACTCAAAGATCGCGAACTCTGAAAAATATGAGGGCGTTTATCAGAAGCTTAAAGAAATGGACGCGACCGTCCGCACGAACTACATCGGCGAGATAGACAACGAGGCTCTTGAAAACGCGATAGTAAACGGCTATGTCAACGGCATAGGCGACGAATACGCCGCCTATATGACCGCCGACGTTTATCACGACTATCAGCAGACGAACAGCGGCGTTATAAACGGCGCGGGCTTCGAGGCGGAAAAAGACAACAGCGGCTACCTTAAAATAACAAAGATATATAAGAACAGTTCCGCGGATACAAACGGCGTAAAAGTCGGCGATATGATAACCGAGATCGACAGCAAGAGCCTGCTTTCGATGACAGCGGAACAGGCGATAAAGCGCGTTTCGGGAGAGGTCGGCACAAAGCTTTCGATGAGGCTCGTAAGCAACGGCGAGGAACGCTCTGTGACGCTCGTGCGGCAGTCCATAGACGTTGAAAGCGTTACGAATAAAATGCTCGGCGACAAAATAGGATATATCAAAATAACATCGTTTAACGCAAAAACTCCCGAGCAGTTCTCAACAGCATATAATTCGCTGAACGCAAGCGGCGCGAAAGCGTTTATCTTCGACGTTCGGCATACCGAGGGCGGTCTTGTGTCGGCGGTAAAGCCTATGGTGAACAGGCTTATCCCGGCGGCGGCCGCGGCTACGGCGGAATATACGAACGGAGTTCGCAAAACGCTTATCGAGACCGATTCCGAGGAGAGCCTTACATTACCCGCCGTAGTTTTAATGGACGCGAACACGTCCTCCGCCGCGGAGATCTTCGCGGTGACATTGCGCGACGAACAAGGCGCGCTTCTTGTCGGAGTTCAGACGGCGGGCAGAGCCGTGCTTCAAAGCACCTATGAGTTTTCGGACGGCAGTGCGCTGGTGCTCACCACCGCTAATATCATACCGTCGAAGTCCGAGAGGTTTGACGGCGTCGGCTTAAAGCCCGATTACGCGATAGATCTTCCCATAAATACCATTTTTGAGGTTATGACGCAGGACGCGGACACTCAGCTTCAAAAGGCGGTGGAGATACTCACAACGAAAACGAACGGCAATGCGAACAACGATACGAGCAGTGATACACGCAGCGAAACAAGCAGTACAAGCAGTAATACAAGCGGAAGTACAAGCAGCAATACAAGCGGAAGTACAAGCAGCAATACAAGCAGCAATACCGGCAGCGAAACAAGCAGCGAAACGAGCAGCAATGTAAGCAGCTCAGCCGGTGAATCCGGTGAATCCGGCGGCACGGAATCGGAGAGCGAAAGCCAATAATAAAGCGGCGGAAAATCGTACCGCTCTACAAAATAAATCAAAAGATTTTCAGGAGGAACAACTATGAACAAACCCATAACAGTCCTTACAAGAAAAGGCGAGCAGCAGCTTAAGGAGGAGCTTGAGGAGCTTCGCAGCGTGCGCCGCCGCGAGGTCGCGGAAAAAATAAAGGTAGCGCTGTCTTTCGGCGACTTGTCCGAGAACTCGGAATACGACGAGGCGAAAAACGAACAGGGCATGATAGAGTCGCGCATAGCGGAAATAGAGCAAACGCTGGCGCACGCGCAAATAATAGACGACGACGATATTTCCACGGAAAAGGTGGGCATAGGCACCACGGTGAAGATCCTCGATATGGACATGGACGAGGAAATGGAGTTTAAAATGGTCGGCACCAAGGAAGCCGATATCGACAGCGGCAAAATGTCCGACGAATCGCCCATAGGCAAAGCTATCATGAACCACGAGGTCGGCGAGGAGGTCGAGATCGAGACCCCGTCCGGCGCTGTAAAAATGAAGATACTCGAGATAAGAAAAGACGACTGACGATAATGTATAATTGACAATTGATAATGGACAATTAAAGTGCGCTCCGAATTTTTCAATTGTTCTTCTTACATTGGAAATTGTTTTATAAGGAGATAATATGGCTAACGACACCAAGAATTCAAATACCGAGGAAGTCGAGCTTTCCGAGGAAGAGCTTCGCGCTCAGCTCGACGAACAGCACAGAGTACGAATAGAGAAGCTTGAGGGCTTGAAAGAGGCGGGCAAGGATCCGTACACCATAACGAAATTCCCCGTTTCCATTTACAATTCCGAGATACGCGAACGCTTTGACGAGCTTGAAAATCAAGACGTTACTATCGCGGGACGTATTATGTCGCGCAGAATTATGGGAAAAGCAAGCTTTTTCGACGTTCGCGACAGCTCCGACAGAATGCAGGTTTATATCCGTATCGACAGCGTTCCCGAGGGTGTTTTCGCGGAATTTAAAAAGTGGGATCTGGGCGATATCGTGGGCGTTACGGGCTACGTTTTCAAGACGAAAACGGGTGAAATTTCCGTTCACGCAAAAGACGTTACCCTGCTCTCAAAATCGCTTTTGCCGCTGCCCGAAAAGTGGCACGGACTAAAGGACAAGGAGGAGCGTTACAGAAAGCGCTACCTAGACCTTATCGCGAACCCCGAAGTCAAGGACGTTTTCGTAAAGCGTTCGCGCATTATAAGCGAGATACGAAAGTTTCTCGACAGCCACGGCTATATCGAGGTAGATACGCCCGTGCTTCTGCCGCTTGAAATAGGCGCGGCGGCGCGTCCGTTCAAAACGCACCACAACGCGCTGGACATCGATATGTATCTGCGTATCGAGACGGAGCTTTATTTAAAGCGCTTGATAGTCGGCGGGTTCGACAAGGTTTATGAGGTCGGCAGAATTTTCCGCAACGAGGGTATGGACGCCACCCACAATCCCGAATTTACCACTATCGAGATGTATCAGGCGTACCTCGATTATTTCGGAATGATGGACTTGATAGAGGATCTTTACCGCACTGTAACTCTGAACGTCTGCGGCACGGACACCGTTCCTTACGGCGACAAAGAGATAGCTGTCGGCAAGCCGTGGGAGCGCCTTACCATGATCGACGCCGTTAAAAAATACGCGGGCGTGGACTACAACGACTGGAAAACCGACGAGGAAGCCCGCGCTGCCGCTAAGGAAAAGGGCGTTGAGGACGGCGTAGACGCGAACTCCACAAAGGGACACGTTTTGATAGCGTTTTTTGAAGCGTTCGTTGAGGACAAGCTCATTCAGCCGACTATAATTTACGATTATCCCGTTGAAAATTCGCCGTTGGCAAAGAGAAAGCCCGATTTCCCCGCGTTTACGGAGCGCTTCGAGTATTTCATAAACGGCACGGAATTCGGCAACGCGTTCTCCGAGCTTAACGACCCGATAGACCAGAAAGAGCGTTTTGTAAAGCAGGTCAAGGCAAAACGCGCGCAGGGCGGCAACGACGCGCAGGTCGACGAGGATTTCATCACCGCTTTGGAATACGGACTTCCCCCGACGGGCGGTCTCGGCTTCGGCTTGGACAGACTTGTCATGCTGCTTACAAATCAGCCGAGTATCAGAGACGTTCTGCTGTTCCCGACCATGAGGCCGAATTTTTGATCGCTGAACGGAAACGCCGCACACTGGAAACCGAAAGGGTGGAGATAATATAATGGCGCAAAACAAGCGCGAAACTCCCGAGGACCGCGCCGAGCGCGACCGTCAAGAGCGCATAGAGCTTCTGAAAATGAAGCAGGGGCTCATCGAAGAAAGCGAGCTTATTCCCGAGACGGGTTATATGGAGATACGCGAGCTTCACGGCTGGGAGAAGTTCAAGAACAATGTGTATCACAACAAGTGGTTTATCATTTTGGGTGTGTTTGCCGCGGCGGTGCTCACGGTGCTTATCGTTCAGACCGCGACTAAAGAAAAATACGATCTGCGTGTTTTGGCGATAGCGAACGTCAAGGATTCGGAGATGGGTCTGCACGCGGACGGTTTTGAGAGGGCGCTTGAGCGATATTGTCCCGATTTTGACGGCAACGGAAAGGTTCATGTGGAAGTGGTCTACATCAACCGCACTTCGGACGAGGTCATAACCCAGTTAGATCAGGCGGACGCGCAAAAGCTCACCGCGGAACTTCAAAGCGCGGACGCGCAGTTTATCATAAGCGACGACGGTTACACAAAATGGACGGGCAAGGACAGCGAACCTACTGAGATCTTCCTCGACCAGACCGATAAATGCAATAAAGATATGCTGATAGACGACGTGGGAGTGCGCCTGAACAAAACGGGCTTCGCAAAGGAAGCCCGCTGGAGCAATTGCCCCGACAACGTTATTTTTCTTGTTCGGCAGGAGCTTGACAACGGCTCGGGAAACGTTAAGAAAAACGCCGAGACCCGCGAACAGGCGCAAACAGTTTTGCAGAACATTCTCGACGGGAATATCGTAAATCCCGATGAGCCAAACGCTGAATAAAATTTCCTCGCTTACCGAGAAATAAACATTGAATTAAAGTCCCCGGCGACAGGCGGGTGAGCGGATTTTCCGCGCCCCGCTTTTATGTCGCAGGGGATTTTTTCCGTTAAAACTTCTCGGCGGCTCATAAATACCTCTTTAAATCGTCACAGAACTGCTGTTCGCGCGCTAAGAGATTTTCCGCGGATTGACGGATATTTTCCGAAGCGCATTTTGTTCGGTTGAGCGTGCGCTGCATATCTATAATGCCGTTGTTGGTGCCCTTGTACATCAGCGACGCAAGACTTGATGTGTCGTTGTGCGCGGCGGTTTTCATAGCTATCCCCGACTGCACCATAGCCCGCACGCAAGCGTTTGCTTCGTGAGCCGCCGCGCTGCGCCGCGCAAGCTCCCGACGCGCCCGCGAAGCTACGGTTTTATAGCGGTCCTGCTCACGGCAAAGTTCGCCGTAAAGCTCGTTGTTTTGACAGCGTCTAAGCACCGCTTCGGTCGATTTTTGCGCCATTTTCGCGTTGCGGTAAACACAATTCAAAATTTCGGTCGTGTGTTCATCTTTAAAATCGGTGGTTTTTCGTGACATATTTTTACCTCGCTTTTCTTTTGTTTTAATTTATTTTAAATCAACCGCGCAAAATTATTACCGGCAAAAAACGGAAATTTATAAAAAACGCGCCCCGACTGCTCGGGGCGCAAAATCATATATAAGAGGGGAAATATTTAGAGCTTCTTCTTAAGAACGATTACCGCCGCGCCCGCGAGAACTGCCGGGGCTATCGCCAAAGCGATACCCGTATCGGGGTTGCCCTTGCTCGGGGTTTCGGGAACGGTGTTGATATTGGTGTCGCCGGGGTCGACATCGGTCGCTCCCGGGTCAAGCTCGGCAAGCTTTTTACTTGAAAGCGTGTACACGCTGAATTTGTCCGTTTCAAAAACTACATAATCGCCGTCTGCCTTGGAATTGATAAGCGTCATTTTTCCGTTTGCGTTGGTGTGGTGAACGTACACCTTGCCGCCCTTAAGAGCCTCGGGCAAGGGAACTTTTACGGATACTTTTCCGCTCGGCTGAACCTCCTTGCCGTCCTTGGTGAACGTGATGTCGAAACTAAACGAAGTATCGGTGCTGTCCTTGGCGGTGACGTTCATAACAACGCCGTCGGGGAACGCGCCGTTTTTATCTGTTACGGAAATGCCGTTCAGAATGGATTTTGTTTCCTCATTCGCGTCGTTCGCGGTAACTGTCGGGGTGTATGTCTTGTCGGTTGTTGAGGTGTTCGAGTTATCATCGGGAACGTCGTCGCCGTAGTCGGCGGCAGTGTATTTGTAGTTGTAGTGCATTGTGAGGTTTTTGCAGTTTTTAAAAGGTGTGTAACTGCCCCCGGGATTATCATCGGAAGCAGTCTTTTTCATCAATTCTTCCCACTCTTCTTTTGAGCCCTCATAATAAATATCCTCTATGGTACTCAAGTTGCCGAAAGATGTCCCCCCTATAAGTACCACATCACGCGGTATTGTTATTTTTTTGAGCTTGGTGCACTCAAAAAAGCCACGTCCCTTGCCGTCAGTGAAGATGCCGCCGATTTTGTCTACTTTTACGCCCTCGATCTCGGGTAAGATAACCGCCTCTGTAATATCCCGACTTGCCGCGTCCACTACAACATGCCCTTGGGGATAGTAATTGGTAGGGGAGAAGATGTGGTATTTCACACCGTTCCTTACAATCGTTTTATCCGGGTTAAAGATGCCTGCTTCCGCGTTCGCCACAACCGCGACATTCGTTGCCGTAAGTACCGCCGCCAAAGAAGCGGCTGCTATTTTTCTAAGTTTCATTTTATTTCCTCCAATACATATTCTATTATTTTTACATCTGAAAAAGAGTGATAAACTCCTACAAGATGTTAAGGCTATTATAACACCTTTTCGGTTACTTGTCAAGTACATTTTAAAAGATGTAAAATATTTTTATAGGAGGCAATCAATATGCAGATAAACACAATACCGCTTATTTTGAAATATGTGCGAAAGCAAAACGGGTACAGTCAAAGCCAAATAGCCGAAATTTTAAAAACCACTCAACAGCAGATATGGAAATACGAGAACGAAAACCCCAAATACAACCAAGAGATACCCGTGCGGCATATTGTCACGCTCGCAAGGTTTTACAACGTTTCCGCGGATTATCTTCTCGGACTTACGGACATTTCCAAGCCTTATCCGCGCGCCAATCCCGAAACATTTGATTGATGCTTCGTACCAAACGGTATATAAGTTTTCATTTATTTTGTGCATAATAACGCGCCCCGACTGCTCGGGGCGCAGACCTATATAAAAAAATTTTTGCGGTTGGGTGATATATCGGTTTATTTTACATCACTATGAGTGAAGGGGGGCGGAGACATGACGGATGGAGAGATAATAGAACTTTACAACAAGCGCGACGAACGCGCTGTCAAGGAAACGCAGAACGCCTACGGCAGATACTGCGAAACGATAGCGCGGAACATTCTCGGAGACGAGCAGGAAGCCCGCGAGTGCGTCAACGACGCGTTTCTCAAAGCGTGGGAAAATATCCCGCCGGAGCGTCCGCGCAGCCTTTCGGCGTATTTGGCGGTGATAACGCGCAACGAAGCACTTTTGCGATATCGACGCGAATCGGCGCAAAAGCGCGGAAAAGGCTCGGTGCCGCTTGTGCTCGACGACTTCGCCGAGCTTATCCCGAGCGGCTCGGACGTTGAAAAAACCGCCGAACACCGTGAAATCGTCGCCGAGATCAGCAGATATCTCGCTAAGCTGTCCGAAAACAACCGCGCGATCTTCATACTGCGGTTCTTCTGCTTTGAGGAGATCGGCGATAGCGCGCTTCGTTTGGGATTAAGCAAAAGAGCCGTCTCCGCGACCCTTTACCGTACCAAAAAACAGATCAAAAAACACCTTATCGAGGAGGGGTATGTATGAAAAAAGATGAATTATTGGACTTGCTGAACGATTTCAAACCGGAAGACAAATATATCGAAGAAGTCCTGAACAATGATTTTTCGGACATTTCCAAAGCCCGCGCGGGAAAGGCGAGGCTCACGCCTATGAGAATAATCGCGCCCATAGCGGCGTGTCTTGCCGCGGCGGTCGGAGTGAGAATCGCTGTCTCGCTGAACGGCATTCCGTTCGCAAACCTCGGCGGTACGAACGCTCCTGCCACCGCGAATTCGGCGGAAAGCCAACTTGAATCCGCCGTAAATTCCGCCGACAGCCAAACGGAATTCAGCAAAAGTAAGCTTGAATCCGCCGTAATCAAACTTGAATCCGCTCAAAGCAGTCTTGAAAGCGTCGAATTCAAACTGAAAGCCGCCGAAAATGAGCTTGAAATCATTAAAACAAGCGAAACGGACGCTTATATAAGCGAACTTAAAGCTGACATAAAAAACGCGGAGGCCGAACGAGAGATCGCCATTATGGAGTTGGAAACCGCGAAAAGCGAGTTTGAAAACGTTGCGAAGAAAGAAATAAGTTCCTGCAAACAGGCGCTTTCGGAAAAATACAGCGTTCCGCTCGACGAGCTTAAAGCCGCGACGTGCGATATGAAGCTTTTCGACCTCGACGGCGACGGCGAGTATGAAGTGGTATTCGGCTTTAAAGATGTGCCTAAACTTAAAGGGATGTACGTTTTCAAAATGGATTTAAACAGCGGGAATACCGAATTTGTAACCGAGCTTGACCCCGAGGGTCTGCGCGGATACGATCACAAAAACCGCGATTATTCCGTAAATATTCTGAAGTACAAGGGCGAAAACGAGAGTTTCTTCTACTATCACGCCATAAAAGTGACTTATAAACTGCTCGACCCGGGAGACGTTACCTATGGCGAACGCTACGTATACAAAATCTCCGCGAACAAGGACGGCTCAATAGCCGCCGAAGAGTTCCTTTACGACGGCTGTCAGCTAAACGGCAGAGATATGGAAAGCGCGTTTCGCGTAAACGGCAGCGAGGTAACGTTTGAAGAATATTACGCCGTTTTTGACAAATACGGCTTTATAAAGAATATCCCGACGGTTGAGTCCGAATGATATTTATACACACAAATTCCCCCGAGCACGCTCGGGGGAAAAATTGTCAATTGTCAATTGTACATTGTCAACTGTTATTGCGCCATTATTTCACACAGCTTATTCGCGAAGTCCACGGGGTTTTCAATGGGCATACCCTCGATAAGGAGCGCCTGATCGTAGAGCAGGTCGGCGTACTCGCCCGCCTTGTCCTTGTCGTTTTCGTAGAGCGATTTCAGCTTGCCGAAGATCGCGTGATTGGGATTTATTTCGAGAACTTTCTCGGCTTTCGCGCCCTGACCGTCGGGCATTGCGGAGAGAACTTTCTCCATTTCCACGGAGAGCATACCCTCGCTTGTAATGCAGACGGGGTGATTTTTCAATCTCTGCGAAAGCTTGACCGCCTTTACCTTGCCGCTGAGCTTCTCCGCGAGGAAGTCGAACATCGCCTTGTTGTCCTCTTCCTCTTTCTTTATCTCCTCTTTTTCCTCCTCGGTTTCCAGTCCAAGGTCGTCCGCGCTGACGGACTTGTACTCTACGGGCGTAGTCTCGTCCGAACCCTCGGTCTTTTTATCGTAAGCGTGCATCATCTGCAAGCAGAACTCGTCTACATGGTCTGTAAGGTAAAGAATTTCATAGCCCTTGTCGCGCACAAGTTCCGTCTGCGGCAGACTTTCAATTCTCGAAACGGAAGAACCGCTCGCGAAATAGATAAACTTCTGATCCTCTTTCATGCGCGAAACGTATTCTTCCAACGTCGTCTGTCCGCCGTTTGAAGTCTTAAACATCAACAGATCCTGCAATTCGTTTTTGTTCATTCCGTAACTTTCGTAAATTCCGTACTTTATCTGCGTGCCGAACGCTTCAAAGAATTTCTCGTACTTCTCGCGGTCGTTTTTCTGGAGTTTTTTAAGTTCGTTCTTTATCGACTTTTCGATAGCCTTAGCGATTATTTTAAGCTGTCTGTCATGCTGGAGCATTTCGCGGGAGATGTTCAGCGACAAGTCCTCGCTGTCGACAAGACCTTTAACGAAGCTGAAATAATCGGGCAGCAGATCGCCGCACTTCTCCATGATCATAACGCCGCTTGAATAAAGCTGTAAGCCCTTTTCGTAATTTTTGGAATAATAGTCGAACGGCGCTTTTTCGGGAATGTAAAGCAGCGCGGAATATGTCGCCGTGCCCTCGGTCTTGGAGTGAATGTGAAGCAGCGGGTCGGAATAATCGTGGAACTTATCTTTATAGAATTGGTTGTAGTCCTCGTCTTTAAGCTCGCTTTTCGCCTTTTTCCAAATCGGTATCTGCGAATTGAGCGTTTCGGTGACAATATCCTTTTCGTATTCGGGTTCCTTGCCGTCAACGCCCGTGCCCTCTTTGACTTTTTCGTGCTCCACGTCCATCATTATCGGATAGCGAATGTAGTCGGAATATTTCTTGATAAGTTCGCGAATTCTGTAAGGCGTTAAGTATTCGTCGTAGTTTTCGTCGTCGGTATTGTCCTTGATGTCGAGTGTTATCGTTGTGCCGTTAGCGTCCTTTTCCGCTTCGGCTATCGTGTAGCCGTCCGCGCCCGTTGAAGTCCACATATAAGCGCTGTCCGAACCGTAAGCCTTGGAAATAACGGTGACTTTTTTCGCCACCATAAACGCGCTGTAAAAACCAACGCCGAACTGTCCTATAATATCAACATCTTCTGTTTTCTCATTCTCGTTTTTGAACGCGAACGAGCCGCTCTGCGCGATAGTGCCGAGGTTATTTTCAAGCTCCTCTTTCGTCATTCCGATACCGTTATCGGAGATTATCAGTTTGCGGTCGTCTTTGTTAGCCTCGATAGTTATGCGCATATCGGAACGAGAAATTGCTTCGCCCTCGCCACTCATTGTTTTAAAATACAGCTTATCCATAGCGTCCGACGCGTTGGAAATAAGTTCACGCAAGAAAATCTCCTTGTGCGTGTAGATCGAGTTGATCATCATTTCAAGCAGTCGCTTGCTTTCGGCTTTAAATTCTTTTGTTTCACTCATTTTAATTGCCCCCTGTTTTTATTTTAGCACTCGTTATGATAGAGTGCTAACGCATACTTATATTATACTACATTTGAGAAAAAAATCAAGTAATAAATGCACAAAAATGCCGTTATTTCTAACTATGTTTTTGTGTATTTTAACTTTGAACACAATATTTTGCGGCGTTCGGCGCGCTTTCCTACTTTAACAGTAAAAATTTTTCGGAAATATTATTGACAACCCACAACTTATATGTTATAATGAAATTGCGACACAACCGAATATTTTTATGTAAAACGTCATACGCTTTCCGTAAGGTAAAAGTGTATGGTCTCTTTCGTGTATGACGTTTTACAGGTAAACACGGTTGTGTCGCAGCAATTGGAGCTATGCATTTTTCGGTGCGTGGCTTCGGCTGCGCACTTTTTTAATTTACGGAGGAAAAAACAATGAAAACGAAAAAAATTTGAGCGCGGCGCTGGCGGCGGTAATGATGGCAACCGCACCGTTTTTGCAGCCACTGCCTTTTTTAACAGCGACGGCGTATGCGGATTATATCACCGAGGGAGACTTTGATTATGTAGAGGCGGATGATGGAACATTGTGGGTATTTAGATGCAACAATAAAGAAATCACCAAAGCTGTTATCCCCGCAAAGGTCAACGGCAAAAGTGTAACATGCATTGCTTATACTGGTTTTCGCGACTGTACGAGCCTTACTTCGGTGACGATACCAAACAGCGTTATAACCATTGGTCCGGATACTTTCTATGGCTGTACCAGCCTTAATTCAGTGACTATACCAAACAGTGTTACAAATATTGGCGACAGTGCTTTTGGCAAATGTACAAGCCTTACTTCGGTGACGATACCGAACAACGTTACATACATTGGTGACAGTGCTTTTCTCGGCTGCGGTCTTACCTCGGTTACGATACCGAGCAGCGTAACAACTATCGGCAATGTGCCTTTTAAAGAGTGCATAAGCCTTACATCAATTAACGTTGATAAGGCAAACAAAAAATATTGTTCGATTAATGGAGTATTGTTCAATAAAAATAAAACGGAACTCATTGAATATCCCATTGGAAATAAAGCAAAAACCTATGCGATACCGAACGGCGTAACAAGCATTAATGAGGCGGCTTTTGAAAATTGCAAAAGCCTTACCTCGGTTACAATATCGAATGACGTAAAAAGTATTGGCGTTTGTGCTTTTCAATTTTGCAATCTTACTTCGATTTCGATACCCGTCAGCGTAAAACTCATTGACATGTTTGCTTTTAATTGTAAAAAAATCAAAGACACATATTATGGCGGCAGCGATGCACAATGGGGAGAGATTGTAATTAGCGAAGGCAATAACGCATTTAGTGATATTCACTTTAACAGTAACGGTTCAACATCAAGCGAGCCTACAAGCACTCCAGAAACAAGCGAACCCACAAGCAATCCAACCCCCGACGAAAAAACCTATACTCCGACCATTTCCGCCGAGGGCGCGGACGAGGAAACAAAATCCGTTCTGAACGGCATTATCGTGATGGATAAGAACGGCGCGTTCCCCGACGGCGTTGTTATGAACGTCACCGCCAAGGAAAGCACCGACAACTCGTTCAGCTTCAACGTCACGTTCACCAAGGACGGCAAGGAAGTTCAGCCGAGCGGAAAAGTGACTGTTAAGGTTCCCTTGACAGAAGCACTTAATGGCGGCGACGTTTACGTTTATCACGGCAAAAAATACATCGAATCCACGCGCGACGGCGATTACGTTGTTTTTGAAACGGACAGCTTCAGCCCGTTTAAGATATCAAACAAAAAGTCGCTCGACCCGGGCGTTACCGGCGAACCCGAATCCAAACCTGAATCCTCGATAGAGACTTCCGATAACAGCACGTCCGACGGCAACCCCAACACAGGTATCGCTCTGGCGATAGCTCCCGTGGTTCTCGCGGGCGCAGCGGTTGTCGTTCTTAAGAAAAAGCACTGAATATTTCCATATTATATATGATGATTTTGCGCCCCGATTGCTCGGGGCGCGTTTTATTGCATTTTTCTGTTATCCGTATGGCAGAAGCACGAAGTCAAGTGGTCGTCGACCATTCCGACAGCCTGCATAAACGAGTAAATTATGGTCGAGCCGACGAATTTAAAGCCGCGTTTTTTTAGCTCGGCGCTTATCTTGTCGGAAAGGGGAGTGCTCGCGGGAACGTCCGAAAGGGTTTTCGGGTGATTTATTATCGGAGCGTTTTCGACAAATTCCCAAATAAACTTGTCGAAACTGCCGAACTCGCGCCGTATTTCCAGAAACGCCTGCGCGTTAGCTACGGCGGCGTTTATTTTAAGACGGTTTCTGATAATTCCCGCGTCGGACAATAAATCCGTTATTTTTTTGTCGCCGTAATTCGCAATCTTTTCGGGGTCGAAGTTATCGAACGCTTTTCGGAAATTTTCGCGCTTTCTAAGTATCGTTATCCAAGAAAGCCCCGCCTGCATTCCCTCGAGTATCAGCATTTCAAACAGCTTTCTGTCGTCGTGCACGGGCGTTCCCCATTCGTTGTCGTGATAAGCGGTGTAAAGCGCGTCCGTGCCGCACCAACCGCACCTGTGTTTTTCCATATTTTCTTATTGATACGGCAAAGACCGTATCGTCCTTTCCCGAAATTCAAGGCGGCGCGTTCATTCGCGTTTCTCCGCTGTTTATATTATAAACGCGTTTGAGAGAAAAGTCAAGCGGTAAGCGCGAATGACCGCAAACGGTTATCCTGAGGTTTTACGAAGCAGACGGCGTGCTATTTTGCCTCAAACAAAGTTTTTAGGGCAACACCGCACAGAGATTGTCGTCCGATTGCGTCGCCTAATTTTTCGTCAGATTGCACAAAATCGACGAATAAGG
>CANQWD010000021.1 GCA_947627465.1 uncultured Clostridia bacterium | reverse complement strand
AGTGATAAATATTTTGAGCTTGGCTTGTTTTCCCTTTTATAATGCGGGTTGATGAGTTTTGCTCAGGGCTACACCAACAGAAAGGGGGTGAAAATATGAGTGGTTCGGCTGTCAAAGATTTAATTCTGAATAGCGGCGTGCGTATTTGGGAAGTTGCTGACAAGTGGGGAGTTTGTGACGGTAACTTTTCGCGCCGTTTGCGCAAGCCGTTCAGCGACAAAGAAGTTGAGCGAGTGCAAGCCGCAATTGAGGAAATCAAGCGCGAAAAAGCCGCCGAATAATCACGACGGCAAAGGACGAAAAACCGCCCACACGGTGCAACGTGCGAGCGGCGGAAATGGAGAACGCTTGATATAGCTTAGGCTGTGCTGTGCGTACAGTTCCCCGCCTATATTTTAACATATAGCGCGGGTTTTGTCAAGCGTTTTCCCCAGAAATGAAAGGGGTTTATTTATGGCAAACAAAGAATTTAGCATTACAATGTATATTCCGCTAGGGCGCAAAAACGCTATACCAATGCGAGAATTAGCCCTTTTGCTGAACGTTTACCCGCGTGCTTTACGCGCTATAATTCAGCGAGAGAGGGCGAACGGCGCGGCTATTTGCTCCGATTTTCGGGGCGGCGGCTATTATTTGCCCGCCAATGTTGATGAAGCACTCGACTACCTCAATCAACAAAAAGCAAGAGTGAAAAGCGCGGCGGCGGCTCTGAACGGTGTACGCGCGTTTATCGAGGGGGCAGAAAGTTATGAATGATAATGAAAACATTCCGCTTATGTGGACTATTCCCGAAGCGGGAGAAAAAAGCGGTTTCGGGGCTTATCGTATTCGGCAATGGGCAAAAGACGGCTCTATTATTTCGGTTTGCGCGGGTCGAAAAATCCTTGTAAATGCCGAAAGCGTTCGCCGTTATTTGGAAACAGGCATTCCGCAGGGCATTTCCGCCGCTCCAAAAGCCGAAAATCAGAGCGGCGGCAGAATTTCGGCTATTCCTCTAAAGTGAGGTGTGACAATGCAGTTTATAAAAGTTCCGCTTGACTTTTCAAGTTGGGAATGGTTCGATAGCAAAGACACGGTTTATGTTTATCTGTGGTTAAGACTAAAAGCTGTGTGGTGCGAAACTCGGTATCACGGCATAGAGCTAAAACGCGGGCAGCTTGTTGCTACATACCCCGAAATAGCGCAAAATTGCGCGGTTTCAATTCGACAGGCAAGAACGGCTCTTGACCGTTTAAAATCGACAGGCAAATTGACAGTCAAAGTAATGCCGAAATTCAGCGTTATTACGCTGCTTGACTATGATTGTAATGAAGAAAACGACAGTCAAATTGACAGGCAAACGACAGGCAAACGACAGGCAAAAGGGCAGTCAAACGACAGTCCTACATTATTAAATACAGATATACAGAATACAGAAGTACAGATATACGCGCATTCGCGCGGGGGCGGGGGTGCAGATGAAAATTTTGAAAAATTCTGGGCGGCTTATCCGAAAAAAACGGCGAAACAAGCGGCTCTAAAGGCTTGGAATAAGCTAAAACCGAATGAGGAGCTTGTAAAAACCATTCTGGCGGCTCTTGATGTTCAAAAGAAGTCGGAGCAGTGGACGAAAGACAAAGGGCAATTTATCCCATATCCCGCTACTTGGCTTAACGGCAGACGGTGGGAAGATGAAAGAGAGGAAAAATCAAATGGAAATACAAACAATGAAACAATGCGAAATCGAACAGAAGAATACTGGCTGCAGGGATTTAAACTCGATTGAAGATATTATGAACGGGCTTAAAAGCTTGTTTCAGAGTGGTGAAAACATCAGCGAGAACAACTTACAGTCAATTGACAGCAGTTTAACCAAACTCACGCAGGTAATCAGGCAGGGCAAATTCAGCGAAACACCGACACAAAGCCCAATTGATTATCCTTGTATTGTCAACGAAATCCCGCCCGAAAACCCCGAGCAATTACGCAATAGGTTACGCGCTTCGGGCTACTCTGAAAGCCTTTTGGACGTTACGTTTAACGCGCTTAAAGTTGACCCCGAAATTCGCGCAAAGTACGAAAAAGCCTATGATTTTGCGGTTGGGAAATCCGATAAAAACGGCGCGTTTATTTGCGGCGAGTACGGAACAGGCAAAACGTGGTTAGCCGCCGCAATAGGACACAAAGCCGCAGAAAACGGCGCGTGGGTGTTGTTCGGCACGTTCGCGAAAATTACAAGCGACTTGATGAGCGCTATGAAGTCGGGCGGTTCGGAGTACGCGGTTTTGTGGGAGCGTTACACCAAAAAAGCCGACCTTGTAATCGTGGACGATATTGGCAAAGAAAAGCCCACCGATTGGAAACTTCAACAGCTTTTTGAACTGGTTGACACGCGGCTTTCAAACGGCAAAAAGACGGTTTTCACATCAAATTACAGTTTAGGCGCTTTAAAATCACGCATAACCCCCGAAAATTCGGACGACTGCACGGCGGGTGCGTTACTTGACCGAATGAAAAATTTTGAGCCGATTATCCTAAACGGCGAAAGCAGACGATAACAGCGTGACCGCTCCGAGTATTCGGGGCGGTTTTTTCGGGCTTTTGGTACTCTTAGCAGCCTTAACCAAAATAAAGTCCTCTAAAGCCCCTCTAGCGCGTTTTTACCCCTTAGGTATAACTTACCCTACCGAGCGTAAAACGTTTAAATTTGACCCATTAGCGTTCAAAATAGAGGGGTATTTCAATCCGACATCAAACCGCCGCTCAACTTTTGGATTTTGAGCGGCGGTTTTTCACTTTTCGGTTTGAGTGTCTGACGGTTTAGCGGTTCATTCGATATTATCCGATAAAATCAAGCGGCAGAGTAGTTGACAATAGCAACTTCCGTGAGAGCCTTTTCAAGCTGTTCCGTAATCTGTTCGAGCCGCTCTACAACGCTGCCCGAAAAAACGACCTCTCCGCATTGAGTGCATTTGTGGCAGGGGACGTTCTTGATAATGATGTAGTGACCGTTTACCTCTGTAAAGTGAGTAGTGGTGCTGTCCGCCATATTGCCGCCGCAGTAAAAGCAAGTCATAAAATCACCTCTTTCTTGTTTTAAAATCGCGCTCCCAAGCATTAGTATCGGGAACATAAGCTGTAATTATCCATAATTTGCCCCCGCCTAAACCCACGCAAACGTGTAAGAGCGGACTTAAATTCAATACAAGGCAGCTCGGGAACGGATAATCTTCGGGATATTGCTCTATAATTTCGCCGCCCCGTATTGCGGCTTGTATAGCTCGGAGCTTTATACCGCGTTCCTTAATACGTTCCGTCATATGTTGTGTTACCTTGAAATTGTCTATATCGGCGGCGAGTGCTTGCAATTCCTTTATGTCTATCAATCTTTCACTCTCCGTTCTCGCTGTCGGCTTGCACTTGGTTTGTAATTGCGCGGTTAATAAAGCCGTTGAGCGTTTCGCCTTGTTTCTCCGCGTGAGCCTTTAGCTTATCCTTTTCGCCTTTTTTGACGATTAGGTTTATTCTGTCGTATGCTTTTGCAGCGTATCGGTTCTTGACAGCCGCAGATGTTTTTCCCATAATATCACCTACCTTTACACTAACTATTATATCACACTTTTACGACTTGTGCAAGTATGCAAATTGCACATACTTGTATATGTATTTTTGTGAACTATGACTATTGACATACATACACAAGTATGGTATAATATAATTACAGAAAGCAAGAGGGGGTGATAAAGTGGAGAAAATAAAAAAGCTTGTCAAGTTGGTGGAACAACTCAACAAGCTGGGGCTAAAGGTTCTGGAGCTTATCGGCACAGTAACACTGATAGCCCTTTCGATTAAATCTCTTCTGGAGATGATTTAATCGGCAACACCAAACCCGCGCGAGAGTGCGGGGGCGGTATTGTCGTTAAAAATATTATATCACAACGAAAGGAGAATGTCAAGTGGCAAAACAAATTTTCAAGCTGATTTTAGGGTGCGGAAAGCTGCTGTTAATTGCGGCGGCGCTGATACTCGGAACAGTGGGCGCGGTTAAGCTGCTAATCGGCTGACCGCCGCTCTGATGAAAGCGAGGTGAACGAAATGCCCAAATTCCCGAATGAGTACCCAGACAACACAGACGGCGCGGAGCTGTTGGAATACGCCGCTTTCTTGGAAGAAATTAACGGAAAGGAAGATGAAGTATGAACATTAAATCAAAGGTTATGACGATAGCGAACGCGCTTGTAAAGCAAGGAGTAAAACGCTCGGCGGCTATGGTTCGCGCGTGGATAACCGTAAAGCTCCGCAAAATGGAAGTGAGAGCGGCGGGGGTTACTCACGGTAACCGCCAAACGCTCTTGCAACACCTCACGTGGTACAATGTCGCAGATATTACTATCACGCTCCAACGTGAGCCGCAGAATGCCGCAGACCGTAACGCCGTGCAGATAATTGCGGCGGTTCGCAACAAGGGAGCGGCGGTGATAGGCTACATCAACCGCGAACTCGCCGCCGCTCTCGCTCCGTTACTCGATAAGGGCGCGACTATTGCGAGCCGTTTCAAGGCAATTGTGGGCGGCGGCTGTGGTTATTACTACGGCTTGGAACTTGAAATTAAGGTATAAGAAAAGCCCTTGCAAATGCGAATTGCAAAGGCTCTCGGTGAAGTGGTAAACACACCCCTAACAAGTGTAGTTTACCACATTTCGCCGAATTTGTCAAGAGGAAAGGACGAAAAATGAAAAATTTTTTAGAGATGTTGTTTGAAGAATACTTATGCAACGAAATTGAGGGAATGAAAGCCCTCACCGATAACGATTTAATCAAGCCTAACGCGCGGCTTACAGAGTTTTTGGACAACAACGGCGTATGCTTAGATTATGATAATCAAGCAGAGATAGACGATATAACCGCAACTTTTACATACGCCGCCGAAAGGTGCGGTTTTCTGAACGGCGTAAAGCTTGGGTTTAGGATTTATCAAGAGCTAACCAACAAGAACTAAATACATACAAGGGCGGCGCATACCGCCCTTTACGTTTTTCCGATATTTTCAAGCAAAAAGGCGAAAATGCTTGAAAAAGCCGCCGCACTGTGGTATAATCAAAGAAAAAGCCCCGCGCCGCCGCAGAGCCGAAAATAAACCGTAATCACATTATAGCACATTCGGACGGATTTTTCAAGGGGGCAGCTATGGAGAATGAGAAAATTATCAAGGCTATTCGCGGCGGCGCCGACCGCTTAGAGATGTTGAATAAGCTGTACACGCAGAATAGGGGCTTAATACTCAAAACAGCGCGAAAATACGCGCCGTTCGCCGATATTCAAGACCTAATGCAAGAGGGTTATTTTGCCGTTGAAAACGCTGTACGCGCGTTTGATGAAACGCGGGGCGCGAATTTTGCAACATATCTTATTTTTCATCTGAAAGCAGTTTTTTCGCGCTTCCTGTCGCAGAATTGCGCCGTGAGTATCTCAACGCACGATTTTGAAAAGGTGTTGAAATGCAAGCGTTTGCTAGGTGCGGGCTATTCGGAAAGCGAAATTCAAGCCGCTTTAGGCTTGACGGTGGAGCAGTTCCGACAGCTTGAAACAATGAGCAAGCAGCTGACGTGTACAAGCCTTGACAAACCGCTTGACGATACAGACGGCGAGCCGCTGTATATTACGGATATAATCCCCGATGACAGAGCGGCGGCGGTTTATGAGGATATTGAACGGTTAGACGAATTAAACGCACTTAACAAAGCCCTTGACTGTTTGCCCGATGAATTGCGCGTGATAATTCGCGAACGTCACTTTGAAAACCTAAACTTCTATGAAATCGGCGAACGACACGGTTACAATTATGACCGCGCCAGGCGGCTTCACGGAAAGGCTATTGCAGAATTGCGCCGAAACAACAGCTTGAAAGCCGCGTATTTCGGATAGTTTAACGGAAATGTATGCAAAAGCCGTTCAAATGTGTGCAAAAGCCGTTCAAATGTGTGCAAAAGTCGAGAAAATGCGAACATAAAAAAGCGCGAAAATGCCAAAAAAGTACCACATAAAAAAAGACCGCGAAAACGTCCACACGCGCGAATTTCGGCGGCTGTGTGCGTTTGCTGTGGTTCGGCTGAGGAAATCCCCGAGCGGCGAAAACTGAAAGCCGTCAAACGCAGACCGCCACCCCGAGCGGTGAATATTTTCCATATCTTGGGAATTATCGTGCGGTTACGTTAAGTAAAATTCAGCGGTGCAAAATAACCGTATTGTCCGAAATATTGTCCGAAAATAGTTTTAAGCATAAACAAAACCGCCTGTGAACACCCCACAAACGGCTTTGCTATACGATATTTTGTGGAGCTGGTGAACGGACTCGAACCCCCGACCTGCGCATTACGAATGCGCTGCTCTACCGACTGAGCTACACCAGCGTTTTTTAAAATTCTCGGCAGCCTAAACCGCCGCTTTGGCAATTTGCAATATGAGTTTTGCGAGTTTTGGGTGAAAATCCAAAAAAACACTTGCAAAACATATTGAAAAATGTTATAATGAACTTGTGCAAATGCGACTATATTATTATATAACATTTTTTTGGATTTGTCAAGTACTTAAAGGGGGATTTTGATAAAATTGAAGAAAAAAATTTTAAGGGGCTTTGGTTATGCGCTCTGCGTGGTCTTGCTGATCATGACTATACTGCTTATTATTCAATCCGCGCTGTACGGCGCAAACAAAAGCGTTGGGCTGTTTGGCGCGAAAATTTATGTGGTCGAAAGCGATGGCGTGCCTGCCGCGCCCGAGGGAAGCGCGGTCGCGGTATCCAAATGTACCGCCTCGGATCTTGACAAGGGCAACGCCGTGCTGTACCTTAAAGCCGATTTAAACGACGCGCCCACGCTTGGATATGTTGAGAGCGTCGATGTTCGCGACGGCGTTTCGTATCTCACCGTCGGCTATCGTGATGAGCCGTTTGAATTCCCCGAATCAAAGCTTGTCGGACGCGCCGACTATTCAAGCGTTTTCTGGGGCGGACTTATCCGCTTTACGAGAACGCCGCTCGGCGTGCTGGTGTTGGCTGTTCTTCCATGCGCCGCGCTTATTCTGTTTGACGTTATCCGCGCTGCCGCCGCCGCGCGTCCCGAACCGGAGGTCGTTCCCAAAATCAAAAACGTTGACGAAGAACGCCATGTCGCCGAAAAAATTTCCGTTGACACCGAGGGCAAGGCTCTCTACTCCAAAGACCGCGGGCTGAAAACTCTTCCGAAAAATAACGGAGTTTTGTTCAATTACGCGGCAAAGCAAAAATCCGCAGCCGATGTTTCGCAGAATTTGTCGAAGCAGCCAAAGCCAAACGTTCCGCCGAAAGAACGCCCCATAATTCCGCTTACAGATCATAAGCCTAAGCCCGAACCCGTCTCAAAGAACGAAGTTCATCCCAAACCCGCCGAGAAATCAGGCAAGGTTTTCGATATCAGGATACCGGTTGACATACCCGCGGACGAATCTATTCCCCCAAAAAACACGGAAAAAGCAAAGCCGCGCGTTCCCGAAAAGACCGCCGAGCTTCCGGTCATTCCGAAAAGCACGAATATGGACGCGTTTTTCGCGCAGCCCTCGACGGGCAGACAGCTTGCTCCGCAGATCGGCAGACAGCGTCCGCGCACTCCCTTACGGGAGGAGAGCGAGGAAACTCCGCGCACCGCTCACCCGAAGCCCGAGAAAACAGCGGGTAAGCGCTCGTCTCAGATACTGGCTTCCAAAAGTCTCGACGACCTTTTCGCGGACGACGATGACTTTCCGCGCTCCTCAAGAAACAACGGCGATAGATCCGTGGACGATATTCTCGCGGGCATAAATTCCCGCAAATAATTTCATTGGGGCGTCCTGTTTTTGCTCGGCGCCCTGTTTTATTATCGCTTTCGGCGCCTTAAAGCGATTGTTGAACGTTTGGCGCGGCGTTGATTTAACGTTGAAGCGGCGATTCCCCGCCACAGTGCGGATTTAACGCAAAACGCGCGCCCGTCCGCACGCGGATTTTCACCAAAAGCTGTCGCAGCGCAATAGCGTGGACGCGCGGCGGGGCACTCAAAGCCGCCGGCTGTCGCCCGATCAAAACTCTAACGTTGACACGCCCTCGAAGGCGGCTTTTCGCGCCCCGCCACCGAACAAAAACGCTGTGCAAAAGAATGGAACGCGGACATTTATCCGCAAAATAGCCAATTGTAACGTGGGAAAATTGTTGAAATCTACAAAGTTATGTAGACCATTATGAAAATTAGACAAAAATTGTACACTTTGGTTAAATAATATGGTACAATATAAATAATGAGCATAGGAGAAAATTATGTTTGAAGTTAAAGCTACGGAAAATCGCGCTCGCAGAGGGGTTTTTCATACCCCGCACGGAGACGTTGAAACCCCGTTCTTTATGAACGTGGCGACCGCCGCCGCAATAAAGGGCGGTATATCCTGCATGGATCTGCAAAATCTTAAAACGCGCGTTGCGCTTTGCAACACATATCATTTGCATTTGCGCCCGACAAGCGAGATCATTTACCAAATGGGCGGACTGCATAAATTTATGAACTGGGATAAGCCGATACTTACGGACAGCGGCGGATTTCAGGTGTTTTCGCTTTCTAAACTGCGGAAGATAAAAGAGGAGGGCGTTTACTTCTCCTCGCATATTGACGGGCGCAAGCTCTTTATAGGTCCCGAGGAAAGCATGCAGATACAATCGCGGCTAGGCTCCACGATCGCAATGGCGTTCGATGAATGCGTCGAGAACCCCGCGCCGCGCGATTATGTTCAAAAGTCGGTGGAGCGTACTACGCGCTGGCTTTCACGATGTAAAGCGGAGATGTCCCGCTTGAATTCCTTGGATGAGACGATCAACAAAAATCAGCTTCTGTTCGCGATAGATCAAGGCGGAACTTATGACGATATCCGCATTGAACACATGAAAACGATAGCCGAAATGGATTTGGACGGCTACGCGATAGGCGGACTTGCGGTCGGCGAACCTACGGACGTAATGTATCACATTCTCGATACGGTGCTGCCGTTCGCGCCCGTGAACAAGCCGCGCTATCTTATGGGCGTTGGAACGCCGTCCAATATAATAGAGGGAGTTTACCGCGGCGTGGATATGTTCGACTGCGTAATGCCCTCGCGAAACGCGCGCCACGCGACTATCTTCACATGGGGCGGCATAATGCACGCGACTAACGAGCAGTACAAGACCGACCCCCGACCGCTCGACCCCGAGTGCGACTGCCCGACCTGCCGCAATTTCTCGCGGGCATACATTCGTCACTTGTTTAAAGCGGGAGAACAGCTTGCGGGAAGGCTTGCCGTTCAGCATAATCTGTATTTTTACAACACGCTTATGGATAAAATATGCGAAGCGCTTGACAACGGCACGTTCACCGAATTTCGGAACAAGTACTCGCCGCTTCTCGCCGGAAAACGGGAGGACTGACCATGGATATTGAAAATATAACGGCGGCAAAAAGCAAAGAAGACCCCGACTATTTGACCGTGGATTATATTATATCGGGCGATAATGACTTTTTCGACGACGATGTTGTGAAAAACGACGAAGAAATTATGCGGAAGTTTCTGAAAGCCAATCCTCTGAATACGGACAATAATATAGTTATTCAAAAGATACGTCTTATTGATCTGATGAATTCAACGCAGCTTCAAATGAACAACAAAAAAGAATACAATAATAAAAACACGAGAATTGAGAAAGTGCTTGCCGAACAAATAATAAATATGAATTTTGACGAGCGCATAAAAAAGGGCGAACCAAAATTGGTGGACGATATAGCAAAAGCCGCGAACGATGTCGACCACGAATTTAAAATATTGTATTCTTTTGCGAGCAAGTATTGCTATTATCATCAGACATACGCACTAGATACGCCAAAGAACGACTATCCCATTTATGACAGCGTTTTAAGGAAAGTATTGCCCAAATACATAAATGGCGTTACGACAAACAGCTTGGAGAATATGTTTAAAGAAGGCTGCTTGTATGAGGACTATATAACGATTGTTAAAAATACGCTTGCGGCGTATAATATCGATATCCACGAAAAGGCGTTTAAAGGTCGTCCGTTAAGTATGCTCGACCATTGTTTGTGGTATAAAAACAGATCGGGAGGCAGATAATGTCAATATTTAAACGAAAACCGAAATGGCAGCCGTTAGTCTGCCGCCCCACGGATATAATCGAATTGTTTCGGCAGGATATCGCGATAGACGCGCCGCTGGAAGATCTCACGATAGAGATAAACGGCAAGCCGCACAACATCGGCATTTCCTCGGAGTACGACAGCCGAAAATGCGTTTACTCCGAAGTATGCTTCTATCTCGACGACCAATTCTTTCGGACGCTTGAGGGCTTTGCCGCGAAATGCTGCGTTGACGGCGTTTTGTTCTCCGAAATGAAAACGATCACAATCCTCCGAGAGAACCTCAACAGCGGCGACCCGCGAAACTACGTGCTGTTGGCGCAAAGGGAGATGAAATAACAACAAATTCTTTCTCCGAACTGACCTTAGCTTTAAGGCAACACTGCACAGAGATTGTCGTCCGATTGCGTCGCCTAATTTTTCGTCAGATTGCACAAAATCGACGAATAAGGCTGGCGCCTATGAGGAGATTTTGGGCAAAAATGACGGAAAATTTGCAAGCAAGCGGGCGGCAAAGCCCGTAGGGCGGTCTTTGTGCGGTGTTGCCTTAAGTTTCTTAACTGTCGTAACAGCTTATAAAGGCGGTGCAACTATGATAAAATACGCAATATTCGACTTGGACGGAACACTGTTGGATTCCTCGCCGATGTGGCAAACACTGGGAGCGCGGTATCTGGAATTTGTCGGGAAAACTCCGCGCGAGGGTATCGCCGAGGAAATGAGCGAGATGACTTTGCCCGAAAGCGCGCGTTATCTTCGGCGGACTTACGGTATACTGTATTCTTCGGAAGAGATCATGCGCCACATCACTCGAATGATCGAGAAATATTACACCGAGGAGGTGCGCCTGAAAGACGGCGTGCCAAAGCTCTTGGCAGCGCTGCACTCGTACTGCGTACATATGTGCGTCGCAACGGCAAGCGACGAGCGCCTTGGAATGAAAGCGCTGACGCGTCTGGGCGTGGGGGACTTTTTCGCCGGAGCGGTAAGCTGCTCGGATTACGGCGCCAAAACCTCTCCCGATGTGTTTCTGGCGGCGGCAGACTTGATCTACGCGCTGCCCGAGGAAACAATGGTTTTCGAGGATTCGCTGCATGCCGTAAAAACCGCCAAAAGCGCCGGGTTTGCAGCAGCAGCCGTCAAAGATATCTCCGAAAGCAATCAGGCAGCTCTTAAAAACACCGCCGATTTCTACGCGGAAAACCTTGGGGACTTCGCCGATAATATCAAAGAGCTTTTGAAATTCAAAGTAATAGCATGATAAAAAGCTGTTTTCAAATGTGCCGTTTCATTTGCCGCGCTGCCAAAAGAGACTTATAACAATGTTCTCTCCCCCGCTTCGCGGGGGAGAGAATGAAAAATACACTTTTTTACAAGCTAAATCCCGCCGCCGCGGGATTTTTTCTTTCTACTTTTTGTCGCGCTCTATCAAAAGTTCCACGGCGCGAACGGCGCATTTTATTCCTCTTGACGTATCCTCGGTTATCGTGTCGGGCATATCCCGCTTGGAGCGCTCGGCGTTCCAGAGTGCGGTAAGCACTCCGCCGCAGCGTATCTTTTTCGGGAAAACGCTGCGTACAGTGCCCACCGAGTAGATAGCCGCGCACTCCATCTCGGAGGTAAGACAGCCGCACTTGAAATAACTGTCCCAGCGGCTTTTAATATTATCGCCGACCGCCGAACGTTCTGGGTTGGTCTCGCCGTAGAAGCTGTCCTTGCAGTGAACCACTCCGACGTGATAACGATTGCCCGGCTCGTTCGTGGAAAGCTCTTTCGCCGCGTCCGCGAGCGCGGTCGTCACCTCGAAATCAGCGAGTGCGGGATAGCCTTGAGGAAGATACTCGTAGCTTGTTCCCTCGGCGCGGATAGCCGCCTCCGCGATTATCAGATCGCCGCCGAAAACGGACAAGTCAATGCCGCCGCTCGTGCCTATTCTGATGAACGTGTCCGCGCCGCTGTCGACAAGCTCCTCAACCGCGATAGCCGCCGACGGTCCGCCGATACCCGTTGAGCAAACGCTCACTTTCTCGCCGTTCAAATAGCCCGTGTAGACGTTGTACTCGCGGTTTTGCGCGATCTGCTTCGCGTCGTCGAGCAATGCGGCGATCTTCGGCACTCTGCCCGGGTCGCCCGGAAGAATTACGTAACGTCCTACGTCGCCCGTTTTGATTTTCAGATGAAAACGCTCGTTTTCGTTCATTATGGTAGCCATAAACAACCCTCCATATTTTCGTGTTTTCCAATTGTTAAGGCACAAAGTAACAGTTGCCTTTTTCGTCGGTAAATTCAATCGGCTCGTGCTTTACGTCTCCCTGCGCGACCTCGATACGTTCGGCTCGGGAAAAGTCCTCAACGTCAAGCCTTTGATTTTCGAGAATTGCAGCGATATCCCGCGGCAATTCCTCAAGCTTCAGCGGAGACAGCGGATAAGCGTTTTTGGTGTAATACTCTCGAAGCGACGCCGTATTCTTTGACTTACCCGTCATATCGTCGCTGTCGAAATAAAACAGACCCTTGCCCGCGTATTCCTCGGCGATTTGCTTTGGAAGCGGATTTTTCTTCGGCGGAACGAACAATATCCCGCACTCCGACTTCCGAGTGAGCTTATCGAAAAAGTCAATCAGCATATCCACGCGCTCCATACTTTCACACACGAACTCGGGAACATTCGCCGCGCCCGCGCTGCAAAACACCGCAATATTTCCGCGTCTGTCAATGCCGTACCACTCGATATCCAAAGTGCAAAGCTCGGTTTCCGTTATCCTCATATCCGCCCCTTTTTACGGTTATCCCCCACCATTGGCGGGGGATTGACTTGTTTATCAGTCCTTTTTACCGAACAGCCCGCCGATCTTATCCGCGATACCGCCGAGATCTATCTTCGCCTTAACGCCCTCGACAACCTTGTTGATCTGATCGTTGGGCAAGTCTACGCCGAGCACGTCCTCGACCGCCTTAACAGGTTCGCTTTTGAACTTGTCCGCGAAGCCCTCGTCCGATTTTACCTTGTTTACAATTTCTTCAATTTTTTCTTTGATGTCCATATTCTTCTCCTTTTATATCGTTATATCGCGGATCATTCCGCGTTATTGATTATTTGCGCCGAAGCGTTTTTCAAAGCGTTCTCGTCCGTGCCGAGAATATTCAAAAACAGAAAGCGCTCGTCGGAAAAGTCCTCCTCCAACGGCTCCCCCGAAAGATTGAGATACGCGTAAAACACCGTGACCTGCTGTGCGGCGTTTCGAGCGCGTTTTATCAGTTCCTCGGAGAGACTGTCCGTTATCAGTATCAAAATTGCCGCCGTGCTTTTGTCAACCTTGTCAATCGCCTTAACAAAGTCCTCGGTCTCGAGATCGGGGGGTATCACGCACGCCAGATCGTAAAATCTGCTCCACGATCCCTCGTCGTTTACAAAAGACGGTTCGGCGTTCACATCGCCGAAGCTTACCGTCGAGTGCACGCCCTTGTCGAGAGCCGTCCGCACAAACGCGAGCGCGGTCTCGATCATCATATCGGCGCGCGTCATGCCGATCTCGTCGTTTTGCTGACGATAGTCGCACATCACCACCGCCCGCAGGTCGTTTACGCTGTCGAACTGCTTTATCATCAATTCGTCCTGCTTCGCGGTGAGCTTCCAGTGCACCATTTGAAAAATGTCGCCGTCGCGGTATTCCCGAACGTGCGAGAACTCATCCTTGTCGGTTGAATTTAACCGCTTCGGAGCAACGCTCTGCTCCACCGCCGATCTGAAAAGAATATCCTCAATGTTCAGCTTTCGCGGAAGAAACGTCATGGGCATCTTCTCCGAAAGCTTTTTTGAAACGCGGATTATCCGCAGCGGATCGACAACGTAAATTCGGTCTATCGCCGCCATAAAGCTCCCGCGGAATTTGTGCTTGCACCTCACGGGAATTTCCGCTTCTCCAAACGGCGGCAGCGAAACAAACAGCCTCTTATCCGCCATAAAAGCCTCGTCCTCATCGGGAACGGTCAAGCGAAGCTCAAGCGGCACGACGGGAAAAATGAAGCGGTTGCTCACCCGCACCGCCGTCTCAAAAGCGGTATCTTTCATCATTGTGACGCGCTCCGCGGAAAAACTCGCGCCGACCCTGAAAAGCTGCCACACCGTCAAAACCAGCGCCAACACGGGATACAGCAGCACCGTGAAAAGCAAGACAGCCGTCACCTTGCTTGTATAAGACATTGAAAAGGCAATGCAGGCCGCCAATATCAGCGCGTAAACAATACGGTTTCTAAACATGGCTCAGCTCCGTTTTACGGGCGGCACGACCGAACTTACCGCGTCCTCCAGAACCGAACGCACGGAACGCTTGTTTACGCGCGACTCCTGCCGCAGCACTATCCTGTGCTCGATCACCGGTATAAGCAGCCGCACGATATCCTCGGGCACCACGTAATCTCTGCCGCGCAAATAGGCGTATGCTCTCGAAGCCTGCATCAAAGCGACCGACGCTCTCGGACTTGCGCCGAGAGCAACCGACGGGTGATTTCGCGTCGCGGCGGCAAGCTCCGCGACGTATTTACACAAACTTTCCGCAAAAATTATGCTGTTCACGTCCTCAATGCACTCGGACACCTGCTCCGCGCTCATTACGTTTTTCACGTCGTCAAGCGGATTGTCGTACAGTCTGTCTAGCATTATCTGCTGCTCCTCGGCGATTGTCGGATAGCCCATGCTTATCTTCATCATAAAGCGGTCCAGCTGCGCTTCGGGCAGCGGGAACGTCCCGACGTAGCCTTGAGAGTTCTGGGTAGCAATGACCATAAACGGCTGCGGCAGCGCGTAGGTCGTGCCGTCCACCGTGACTTGCTTTTCCTCCATAGCCTCCAGCAGCGCGGACTGCGTTTTCGGAGAGGTACGGTTTATCTCGTCGGCAAGCAGTATATTTGTCATAACAAGTCCCGCGCGGTACTCAAACTGATTTTCTTCCTTATTGTACATCGTAAAGCCCGTGATATCCGAAGCCATAACGTCGGGCGTAAACTGCGCTCTCCTGAACGCCAAGCCCGAAGCCTTTCCCAAAGCCATTGCGAGAGTGGTTTTCCCCACGCCCGGCACGTCCTCGATAAGTACGTGACCTTGCGCCAGAAGCGAAGTAAGGACTATCAAAAGCGCGTCGTCCTTGCCCTTTATTACCTTTGAGACCTCGTTTACCAGATCCGAGAGCAAATACTGATTTTGAAACTTTTCCGACATTTTGAAAACCTTTCCGTATGTTTTATTGCTCAGCAATTAAATTTTTCTCCTGTTCTTCATTATTTCCCTGCCCGCGGCGGGGAAACAATGAAATTTTGGAAACATTTAATTGAAACATCAATATGTAAAACGTCCTTTTCCTGCCCGCGATGAGCGGAACGTTGATATCGCACATTATTATTGTACCACATTTTCCCATAAAAATCAACCCCCGATTTTACTCGGGGGAAATTTATTCAGCTTGTATTAAAGCTGCTATTCAGAACTCCTCGTCCACCAAATACTTTGGTCTGTCTTTGCTTTCAAGATAGAGCTTGCCGAGATACTGCGCGGTAATTCCCATACAGCCGAGTATCACGCCGCCGATAAAGCTCATCACACAGCACAATGTGAGCATAAACACGCTGTAACCGAGCGCCGCGCGGATTATCAGAACAACCAGCAAAACGAACGCCGCCAGACAGAACAGTATTCCCATAATCAGCGGTATTGCAAGCGGCGCGGTCGAAAACGCCATTATCCCATCAAGCGAATAGAGGAACAGCTTCCAAAACGACCACTTTGTTTCGCCCGCAACGCGGTTGATGTTCTCGTATTCAAGCCACTTAGTCTTGAAGCCGACCCAACCGAAAATTCCCTTGGAAAAACGGTTGTATTCTTTCATCGAAAGAATAGCGTCAACGACCTTGCGCGTCATCATACGGTAATCACGCGCGCCGTCCACTATCTCGGTGGTGGATATCTTCTTCATAAGTCCGTAAAACCGCCGCGCGAACCACGAACGGATAGGCGGTTCGCCCGTCCTTGTTACGCGCCGAGAACCTACGCTGTCGTACCCCTCGTCGGCAATGTGCGAATACATCTGCGGAAGCAGAGCGGGCGGATCTTGCAGATCAGCGTCCATAAGAACGACAAGGTCGCCCGACGCTTTTTCCAGACCCGCGTAAATCGCCGCTTCTTTGCCGAAATTGCGCGAAAAAGATATCAAATGCACGCGCTCGTCCTTTTCACGCAGAGCCTTCACCGCCTCGACGGTTTTGTCGCGCGAACCGTCGTTTACGAAAACGAACTCCAATTCGACGTTCTTCGACTTGAAAAACGCGTCTTGCTTTATCGTTTCGGCATAGAACAGCGGCACGCTTTCTTCTTCGTTATAACAAGGAACTATGATACTTAATTTCTTAAATGTGTTCAAGGTAATTACTCCAAATTTTATCCGCATTTCCCCGCCGGCGGGAAAAAGCTTTTTGACGGTTTAAGCGTTTTCGGGAACGGGCAGCGGCGGCGCTTTGTCTATATTCTCCGCGGCGAGCACGCGCATATCGAACGGAGAGAATATTCTCACGTAATCCGACATCGGGTTCAGCACGCAGGGCTTTCCCGCGATAGACTGGAAAAACCGCACGGTGTTTACTTTCATAACGTCAAACTGCGAGTTTTCGGAGGTTTTCAAAACAGCTATTCTTGAAGGACTGGTGAAAAACGGCACGACAGTGTGTCCGTCCTTTTGCATCATCAAAATGTTTAGCTGTCTTTGACCGTTTGCGTCCTCGCCGCCGAACTGTCCCACCATAAGGATATCCGTACCCATAAGGTCGGGCAGAAGCTTGTTCCACTTCACCAGCGTTTTATCCTTATTCGCCTCGAGAATGCGCTCCTCGAGGTCTTTGTTAAGCTCTTTCAAGTCCTCGACCCAATCCAGATTGGAATCGTTTTTCTCCTCGGAACTGTCGGGGGTTTTTAACCAATCAAGCTCCGAGTGTTCCGTTGTATTGTTTTCTGTCATAATATCAGCCTTTCTATTCAGAGGTTAGGGATTTGAGAGGTTATGATCATCTTGTCTTTTCCGCGTTTTCCTTGACGATCTTCGCGATTATCTCATCGACGGGAGAAGCGCCCAAGTCGCCGTCCTTTCTCGAACGGAGAGAAACGGTGTTGTCCTCGACCTCCTTGTCGCCGACAATGAAGAAATACGGTATCTTTTCAAGCTGCGCCTGACGAATTTTGTAGCCGATCTTCTCGTTGCGGTTGTCTACGCTTGTGCGTATGCCGTACTTGTCGAGATCTGCGGCTATCTTCTCGCCGTACTCCTTGGCGCGGTCGGTTACGGGCAGTATTCTCACCTGCTCGGGAGAGAGCCACAGCGGAAGCGCACCCGCGTACTTCTCGATAAGGTACGCCAAGGTTCTTTCGTAGCAGCCAAGCGACGTGCGGTGAATGATATACGGATTTTTCTTCGTGCCGTCTACATCGACGTATTCCATACCGAAAAGCGGCGCAAGCAGCATATCTATCTGAATGGTAACGAGCGTATCTTCCTTGCCGAAAACGTTCTTGTACTGAATGTCAAGCTTCGGACCGTAGAACGCCGCCTCGTCAATTCCAATGGTATACTCAACACCCAAATCGTTGAGTATCTTCTCCATAGCGGCTTGCGCGGTCTCCCACTGCTCCGCTGTGCCCTCGTACTTGTTATTCGGGTTGGCGGGATCCCACTGCGAGAAACGGAATGTGCAGTCCTCGAGAAGTCCGACAGTACCGAGCATATACTTCGCAAGATCGAGACATTCTTTAAATTCCTCCTCCAACTGCTCGGGGCGGAGAATGTAGTGACCCTCGGAAATAGTGAACTGACGAACGCGGATAAGTCCGTGCATTTCGCCGCTGTCCTCGTTGCGGAACAAGGTGGACGTTTCCGTAAGTCTCATGGGCAAATCTCGGTAGGAACGCTGACGGTTCAAGAACACCTGATACTGGAACGGGCAAGTCATCGGACGGAGCGCGAAGCACTCCTTGGTCTCGTCGTTGGGGTCGCCGAGGACGAACATTCCGTCGAGGTAGTGATCCCAGTGTCCCGAAATTTTGTACAGCTCGCGCTTCGCCATATACGGCGTTTTGGTGAGCAGACAGCCGTGCTTTGCTTCCACGTCCTCGACCCAGCGCTGAAGTATCTGAACGACTTTCGCGCCCTTCGGTAAAAGAATGGGCAAACCTTGCCCGATATAGTCAACGGTGGTGAAATATTCAAGCTCTCTGCCGAGTTTGTTGTGGTCGCGCTTTTTCGCTTCCTCAACCTTAGTCAAGTACTCGTTCAGCGCGTCCTTGTTCGGGAACGCCGTTCCGTAAATACGCGTGAGCATTTTGTTCTTCTCCGAGCCGCGCCAATAAGCGCCCGTAACGCTCGTCAGCTTATACGCCTTTACGGAACTTGTGCTCATCAAATGAGGTCCCGCGCAAAGGTCGGTGAAGTCGCCCTGCTTATAGAACGAAATCGGCTCGCCCTTATCGGCATGTTCTTTGCAAAGCTCCACCTTATAAGGCTCGCCCTGTTCTTCGAGATACTTTATAGCTTCGTCGGGAGAGAGCGTGAACTGCTCAAGCTTTATACTCTCCTTGACGATCTTCTTCATTTCGGCTTCTATTTTCGTGAGAGTGTCGGTTGTGAACGGCTCGTCCGTATCGAAATCGTAGTAAAATCCGTTTTCGATTGCGGGACCTATCGCGAGTTTTGTGTTCGGATACAGCCGCTTAACAGCCTGCGCCAGAACGTGCGACGCGGTGTGGTTGAACGCTCTCTGTCCCTGTTCGTCCTCAAACGTAAGGATATTCAATGTGCTGTCTTTATCAATGCAAGTTCGCATATCGCAAACCTTGCCGTCTATCTCCGCCGCGCAAGCGACTTTGGCAAGACCCAGCTCCCGCGCGATGTCAAACGCCGACATGCCCGCTTGGAATTCTCTTACTTCTCCGTTTTTCAATGTTATTTTCATAGTTTTTCCTTTCCGATAGGCTATACAAACGCCTAACCGTTTATTTTTCGGTTTACTTTATTATAAAGTAAACCAATCATTATTATTCTACACCATTTTTCGCAAATTGTCAAGCGGTTTGGGGATTTTTTTGGCGGAAACACGAAAACGCTCCCGTAAAATCTACGGGAGCGACAGCTTGTATAAAAAGTTTATTGAGCACCTCTAATACTAATTCCCGATTGAAAATAGACAAAGATTTGCAAAAATCAGACCGCAAAGATTGTCTGTTTTCTGTCGGGTATTAGAGCGTGTTCAGACTGTCGAGAAGCCCTCAGATACGCGAGTGTTTGCAAGCAACCACCCTGAAACAGCTTGCCGGTCAGCCTTAATGGCAGCCGGACAAGCCGTTGACGACGCAGATGAGGGTTTATCGACGGTTCGGTTATTTATGCAAACGCTTGATAAGCTTAAAGGCAAGAGTGCTCTCCGTGATGAGCGGTTTTTTGTGCGCGAAGAACACAACTCCGTCAGCGGGAGATACGATCTCCGAAACGACCCTGCCCTCATACGGGTGAACGATCTGAGCCATAACGTCGCCGCGGCGAACCTCGTCGCCCGCGTCGCGCAGTTGGCGGTATATCCCCGCCCCGCCGCTCTTGACGTTCATCATGTCGTCCTCGTCGATGATAGTTCCCATAAATCCGCCGTGACAGCGGTACTTGATAACGCCCATTCTCGAAAGAAAGCGCAGCACCGCCGAAACGCCCTGTTCCGCCGACTGCTCGTCTATCGTTTCGGTAGCGTTGGTGTAAACCGAAAACGCCGCCGTGCCCGAGACCTGCCAGTTATAATTCAGCGTGGTGCGGTCCATGGCGATAGGCTCTCGGAGGACTACATACGGCAATCCGAAAAGGTTTGCGAGCGAGGTGTTCTCCTTGCAGGTTTTCATCATACGCACGTGCGGAATAAAAACTCCCGGTATGTAAAACGAAGCGAACTGCACTCCGAATTTGTATTGACTTATTTCGCCGAAAACACCCGCCGCTATGCGCTCGGTGGTTTCGCCGTCGGGGTCGCCCGGGAACATTCGGTTGATGTCGGTGTTGTCGAGACACCAAAAGCGCTTGCCGATGTTGGTGGAGTAGCTGTTCAGCGACGGAATTACGAGCACCTCGCGGTCATAAGCGAAATCGCCCTTTTTCTCGATTGCGGATAACGCTTTCACAAGCTGTCCGCACATATAAAGCTGCTGTATCTCGTTGCCGCGCAGACTGCCGATTATGCAGCAAGTCTTTTCGGCGCCGCCGTCGCCTTTGCCTAAGCGGTAGCCCGTAACGCGGAAATCGTCGCGATACAGCCCCGACATACTGTAAATAATTTCCTTTTTCAAAATCTCGCCTTCTTTAAGCCATAGGTTTTGTAACGTCTATCCACTCCTTGAATTCGGAGCATTTCTCCAGTTCCTCAATAGACAGATCGACCGCCGTGTTGCCGCTGCCGCCCGCGGGGAAAACGCGCTCAAAGCGTTTGAGCGACGCGTCGAGATAAACCTCCGTACCATCGTTCACGCCAAACGGACAAACGCCGCCGACGGGGTACCCGATAAGCCGCAGGACATCGTCCTTGGGAAGCATTGTCGCTTTCGTGCCGAACCGCGCCTTGTATTTCGCGTTGTCGATTTTGACATCGCCCGCCGTTACTATCATGATCGGCTTATCGTTTACCGAAAACGTAAGCGATTTCGCGATACGCGCAGGCTCGCAGCCGAGGGCGCGCGCGGCAAGTTCTACCGTCGCGCTGCTTTCATCAAGAGTAATTATCCTGTCGGCAAAGCCGTATTTTTCAAGATGTGCTTTTGCTTTTTCCGCTGACATTTTCAATCCTCCGGTTCTACGTAATATCCGTTCGCACGCACTCCGTCTATTGCGTTTATAAAATCGCTGAATTTGGAGTAGCCGTAATTTGTGAAGTCAAAGTCGCTGAATTTTTTCCGAAGCTGCGTGGTGAGCGACTTTATGCTTTTTGTTTCGTCGTTTCGCGCGAAGTCGTAGATAAATTCTTCAATTTCCCGCGTGCGCTTTAAAAAGCTCTTGCTCAGACTTACCTCGTTGTCCTTAACAACGACCCCGTATATCGAAGCCAGCAGTTTTTTGAAAGTCGTAAATCCCGCTTCCTTTATATATCCCTTGCCGTATTTCCGCGTAAGATACGTACCCAAAGCGGGCGCGGGCGCGGCGTTGTCGTTTTGCGTAACGAACTCGAAAACGTCGCGCTTGATGACGTTGATGTCGGTTTTTGAAGTCTCCTCCTTTTTGGGTCTGCCGGGCTTTCTCTTGGGCGGATCTTCCTCGACCGCTTTAACAGGCGGCTGCTTTTCGGCATCCTCCGAGGGAGCTTTCGCGGAGCGCTTTGCGCTCGTCGGCTTTTTCACGGTTTTCTTTTCGGCGGTTTTCGGTTCTTCGGGCTTCATCTCTGCGGGAGCGGGCTTCGCCCTTTCCAGCGCGACAAAATTCTTTTCCACCTTGACTCCCGAAACGGACAGCATAGCCGCGGCAAAATCCGCAAATCCAAGATCCGCGATGTAGTTCTTACCGTATTTTTCGAGCAGCATATTGTTGAGCTGACCCAAATTGCCGCCCTTTTCGCCGTTTTCGGCGGCGTATTTCTTCACTTCCATAGCGAAAAGCTGCGAGGTTATGCGTATGGTATGCGCGGCTTTTTGCACGGCGGACTTTACCTCGGCTTTTGGCGCGGCGGGTTTGATTTCGGTTTTCTCCTCGGGCTTGGGCGCGGGCTTCGGAACAGCCGTCGGAACGTTTTGCGCCAAAGACACCTTATTGTTTTTGCGGACGAGAACGCTCTGATTGTCGATAAACTTCGCGAATTTCTTAGAGCCGAACCGCGAAAAGTCTATTTTTCCCAGCACCTTTGTCACATACTCGTCAATCTTCGGCAAGTCGTCCTGACCGCCGTTTTGACGTTTGAGATATTCGACGATAACGCGCGTTATCTCATTTGCGTCGGGGAAGTTTATGGTCTTAGTATTTGTCGTGGAAACGTTCTTTTTAAGCGAAACAAAAACGCCTTTCCGCGCAAGCTCGGGGAAACTGTCGATAAACATCGAAAGGCGGTTGAAACCCAGAGCGTCAAAATCCACGTTGCCGTAGCTTGAGGTCAAATACGCGTTTATCTTTGTAAGATCGAGCCTGCCGTCGTCGTTTTCCTTAACGTAATCGATAACCGCTTTTCTCAGCGTTTCCTCGGTGTATTCGCCAATATTTTCGCACACTTGATTTAAATAGCTGAAATGGTGGCAGCTCGACGTAAACGCAAGCGGAGTTTTCACCTCTCCAATGCCGATAACGAGCATACCCGATTCGCGAAGTCTGATGGCAAGTCTCGTGAAATCGCTGTCGGAAGTCACCAGTACAAAGCCGTCGACATTGCCCGTATAGAGGATATCCATAGCGTCGATTATCATTGAGAAATCGGTGGCGTTTTTGCCCGCGATATAGCTGTTCTGCTGAACGGGCATTATCGAGTTGTTCATCGCGGGAATTCGCCAGCCCGTGTTGTTTTTCTCCCAGTCTCCGTAAACGCGCTTGTATATTAGCGTTCCGTGCTTGGAAGCTTCCTGTAAAATAAACTGCGCGTATTTCGCGGAAACGTTGTCGCTGTCAATAAGCAGCGCCAGTTTTTTTTCATCGTTCATAATGTTCTCTTTCCTTAAGGCAGCGCCGCCCGTGGTCTCCCTCTACGGGGAATGTGTCGCGAAGCGACAGAGGGGCTGACCGACAGACCAATAATCGTGCGGTATTGCCTTAAATCGCAACCGGTATCTTATCCGTAAATTCGTGGTATTTGTAGTCGATCGCCGTAAAGCTTTCCTTGGTGAATTTGTAGAAATCCGTGATATCATCCACCCTCATTTCGGGCGCGGGAAAAGGCTCTTTTTCGATAAGCCGCTTTACCGCGTCGACGTGCCTGTCGTAGATATGCGCGTCCGCTATTACATGAACAAGCTCCCCGGCTTCAAATCCGCTCGACTTCGCGAACATAATAAGCAGCGCGGCGTATTGGCAGACGTTCCAGTTGTTGGCGGTGAGCATATCCTGTGAGCGCTGATTGAGTATCGCGTTGAGCTTGTTTCCGCTGACGTTCAGCGTGAACGAATACGCGCACGGAGCAAGCGCCATTTCGTTCAGATCGTGGTGGTTGTACATATTAAGAAGTATTCGCCGCGAGACGGGGTTATGCTTTAAATCGTAAAGCGCCTTGTCGACCTGCGTAAACTCGCCCTCGGGGTACTTGTGTTTTACGCTCATCTGATAGCCGTAAGCCTTGCCGATAGAGCCGTTCTCGTCCGCCCAAGCGTCCCACACGTGAGAAGAAAGTTCGTGAACGTTGTTGGAGTGTTTCTGATATATCCACAAGATCTCGTCAATCGCGGAACGGTAATACACGCGCCGTAACGTCATAATCGGGAACTCTTCGGACAGGTCGTAGCGGTTGACTATCCCGAATTTTTTTATCGTGTGCGCGGGAGTGCCGTCATCCCATTTCGGGCGAACCTCATAGCCCTCGTCCGAAACACCGTGTTCTAAAATATCGCGGCAATTTTGTATAAAGATGTCGTCTGCTTTGCTCATAATTTCTCCTGTTCGCGTTTTTTGAAATACCGCTCCAATTCTTTCAGCATATCCCTATCTCCCGACAGCTCCGCGGCGGAGAGCATTACATCGCGGTATATCGGCGCGACCATATTGTGCTTCAAGTCCTCTTTAATATGCGGCAGAATTTCCGCCCATATCTTCTCGGGATTTTCCGCGCTTCCCGATATCAGCTTTGCTCCAAGTTTATAAAACCCGCGCCCGAACTTTTTCAGCGTTTCCCTATTCTTATTGAAAACGTCAAGCGCCGCCGCAATATCGCCCTTTTCGATAAGCAATTCCGCGTAATCGTTCGCAGCGGAAAACGCGTCGAATTTGTCAAAACTCTCGGGCGATTTTTGATACAGCTCGTAAATACCCGTTACCGCGAACTCGCGGTCGCCGAATGATCGTAGGTCAACCTCACGATGTGTAGCCCACTTTGAAACAGAGAGAATATCTTTGAAGTCCTCATAAGTCGCGGCTTCCGACTTAAATTCGTCAGTGAGCTTTATCGCCAATTCTTCCTCGCCCAATTCAAAGAGAGTTTCTATGCAGTAACGGCGCGGCAGTTCCTCAAACGGAGTTGCCTTAATTATACGCGGCTCGTAACCGCACGCGCAGTCGAAATTCGCGTTTTTCGCGCGGACGAAAAGCTCGCTGTCTTTCGGTTCGCCGAGCTGTAGGAGCAGGCTCGTAAGCGTTTCGAGATTTTCGCCTATTCCTTGAAATGAGTTGGTCTCGCGGTCTTTCAGCTCTTCAAGGAACAACTCGCGGACAAGCCCGAACTTATCGGGAACTTCGCACACATCGTACTCCAAAGCCCAACACAAACGCGAACGGTTAGAGTAGTTTTTATCAAACGTTCCGCGCTCCCTGTCTTTTTCGGCGCGGTAAACGTAGTCGGCTTTATCGCCCGACAAATATCTCTCAACGTCCTTCGCGAAACCGAAAATAACGCGTTTAAAATCCTCGGCGTATGACATTTTCTCCTCGATCTGCAATTCGCAGAGCATTATAAACTCCTGCTCGTTCTCGCCGACGATCTTAAAGCCGACCTTTTTGTACATCTTCACGGCGTAGTTTTCTTTTTGCACGGCAAGAGACGCGCGTTTATAACCGTTCAACTTTAACAGCGTGAGCATTCTCCGCATAAGTTTGGTGCCTATGCCGTGCCCTCGGTATTCTTCATAAAGAGAAATGGCAAAAGACGGCGTTTCGTTGTCGATATGCCCGTAGTCGTCCATAATTCTGACCCAGCACGCGCCGACTGCTTTGCTGCCGACTTCTGCAACAAGGCAGAAATCGCTCGCACGTTCTCCGAAATCCTTTATATAGACCTGCAGTTCCTCTTGCTCGATAATACCGCGCGGCGGTTTTTCCGCGCCCTCGGGTATAAATATCGCTTCGTACAGAAAGTCCGCAAGCAAGGGATATTCGCGCGGCGACATTTCTCTTATTAAATAATCCAAAACGCCGTTCTCCTCAATTACTGTTCGCTTAAAATAAACACGTCGTAAATAACGCGGATAGCCTTTTCAAAATCCTTTTCGTCAATGCCGACGATGATGTTAAGCTCGGAGGAGCCTTGGTCTATCATACGGACGTTTATCTCCGCGTGGGAAAGCGCGGCGAACACGCGGGTCGCGGTACCCTTTTTGGACTTCATTCCGCGCCCCACGACCGCGATAAGCGCAAGCCCGTCGATTATCTCAAAATGGTCGGGACGAAGCACGTCTTTAAGGCGGTTCACAAGCTTCTCGCGGTTAATGCCCTGCCCGAGTTCCTTGGAGTTTACGACTACGGACACCGTGTCAATACCCGTGGGCATGTGCTCGGGGAACACGCCGTGATTTTCCAGAACCTGAAGCATACGGCGCATAAAGCCCTGTTCGCTGTTCAGTCTGTCCTTTTCGATCGAAATAGCGGAAAAATCCTTTTTGCCCGCGATACCCGTTACAAGATACTTTGTCTTGTTGTCGGCTGTCGGTACGATAAGCGTGCCCGCGTCCTCGGGAGCGTTGGTGTTCTTGATGTTTATTGGAATATTCGCGCTTCTTACGGGGAAGATAGCGTCCTCGTGGAGCACTCCCGCGCCCATATAAGAAAGTTCGCGGAGTTCGGAATAGGTGATGACCTCGATACCCGCGGGGTTATCGACAATTCTCGGGTCGGCTACCAAAAATCCCGAAACGTCCGTCCAGTTTTCGTAAAGCGACGCGCCTACCGCTTTCGCGACTACAGAGCCGGTAAAGTCCGAGCCGCCGCGTGAGAACGTTTTTACAGTGCCGTCGGGCAGCGCACCGTAAAAGCCCGGGATAACGGCGTTGGGCAGCTTTTCGAGAATAGCGCCGAGACAGGCGTTTGTAACGTCCGCGTCGAAGTTGCCCTTGTGGTCGAAGAAAATGCCCTTTGCCGCGTCAACGAACGAATAACCGAGATAATTCGCCAGCAGAATACCGTTGAGGTACTCGCCGCGCGAAGCCGCGTAGTCGCGGTTAGCGCCCGCTCTGAAATTCTGTCCGATCTTAACGTATTCTTCCTCGAGAGATACCGTAAGGTTCAGCTCCTTGATGATCTCGTCGTAACGGGCGCGAACGGGCGCGAACGCTTTGGCGAAATCCTCGCCCGTAAGAACGCGCTCATAGCACTGATACAACAGATCCGTTACCTTGGTGTCGTCCTTAAAGCGCTTGCCGGGGGCGCTGGGAACAACATAAACGCGCTCGGGGTCGGCTTTGATTATCTCCGCGACCTTCTTAAACTGTTTTGCGTCGGCAAGCGAACTGCCGCCGAATTTTACTACTTTGCTCATAGTATCAACCTTTCTTTATGTTACGAATTATGGAAATGCCGATCAAATCAAGAGCGCAGATCTGCAAGCGAAATGCGTACATCCGGATTTGATCAGGGCTTCCTTGTATATTTGTGCTCTCCGTAAAACGCGTTTTGGCGTTACTCTTTTGAACATATATATTATATTGTATCACAATTCGCCGAAATTTTCAATAGAAAAAACAAAAAATTTCGCAAAGCACCCACGAAAAGAGCATTTTTTATCGCGGCGCGGAACAGCCGACTGTATGAACGGCGGTTTCAATACCTATTTCGGTTAAGTAAACGCCGCGCCGCAAAACCGCATATAAAAATTACGGTTTTCGGAGATGTTCTTATATTTTAGCGGTACTATTTACACGCTGTTCAAAAAAATTCAGAAAAATTTAAAAAAATGAAAAAACCTATTGACAATCACAAGGAACTTGTGGTATAATATGTTCACAGGTAATTATAATATGAACGGAGTGACAAATATGATAAATTTCATGGACAAGCTGAAAGCGGCGAGACAATCCGAATTGGCGATACAAGCGGAAACAGAGCATATCGAGAGACTGCACAGAATAGCGAAGCTTCCCGGCAGACCGCTTGAATACTCAATAAAAATCGCCGAAAAACTCGCGAAGCTGGAAAAAAGACTGAACGCCTCTATCGACCTCGCGGTAGACAGAAAAAACGAGGCGCTCAATCTGCTTGACAATCTTTCGGGAAACGAACGCACGGTTCTTTATCAGTATTACATACTCGCCAAGGACTGGCGGGCGGTCTCGGAGACCATGTACCTAAGCGAACGCATGGTATTTAATCTTAGAAAAAGCGCGATAAATAAGCTGGTGGCGCGTTATATGAACGGCGCGGTAAGCAAAACCGAAAATCGCGCGGCGGGAGAATGATATGGAAATAGGAAATAAAATAAAAACTCTGCGGAAAAGTCTCGGTATGACGCAGGGCGCGCTGGCGCTCAAACTCGGCGTAACGCCGTCCGCCGTCGGAAACTACGAACACGGCTTAAGTTTTCCTAAAGAGGAAGTGCTCATGCGACTTTTCGACGCTTTGGAATGCTCGCCGAACGAACTTTTGGGAGACGGGCGGTCGCTGTCACCGCGCGAAAAAGAACTGTTAAGCAAATTCGGACAATTGGACGAACGCGGGAAAATTTCAGTGGAAAGTCTCGCCGAGACGGAGCTTCAAAGAACGCTGTCCGAAGAACTTCCGTCAGCCGCTCGAAAAGGCGGCTCCAACGAACCGCTTATACGGCGCTCAAGCAAGATCAAAAGCGTTCTGGACTTGCCCGACTACAACGGAGGTCGAAAATGACGTTTTCGGAAATATACGTAAAAGCGGACGTTTGCCGTCTGCCCGTAAGCCCCGTTTCGACAGCATCTGCGCTCGGGATAAAAGTGGTGGACTACAGCGCCGCCGCGGATTTTTTGGGTATGGAGCTTTCGGAACTGTACGCGCGGTCGCCGCTCGGATTTTGCTTTAAAAGCGGCGAAATTTATTGCATCGCGCTGAACAAAAACGCTTGCGGAGAACGCCGGCGGCGCTTCACCGCCGCCCACGAGCTGGCGCACTGCGTTTTGGGGCATTTGGATATTTCAAAGATATCGATCCATGAGGAACGCGCCGCCGAACGGTTTGCCGCGGAGCTTCTCGCACCCGCCGTTGTGCTTCACGAATGCGGAGTGACTAACGCGGAGGAGATACTGCGGATTTGCGGGATATCCCGTCAAGCCGCCGAAATAAGCGTGTCGAGACTTGCCGAGCGCGAACGCGGCGGATTTCGCCCGAGCGCCGACGAAAAGAAAGTTGCGGGGATCTTTTCGGAGTATATCAAAAATTATCGTTAAAGCGTTAATGCGCCCGAATTTTTGTTTTGAATTAAAGAGCGCGTTCTCTCCCCCGCTGCGCGGGGGAGAGAACACGCATTCGGATAGGTTTCCCCACACAGTGAAGAAAGAACAAAAATACAGATAATTTTCCCCGCCGCAGACAGGGAAGTCTTTTCACAACCGCATATTGATAAAATCGATAGATATCTATAATTTAAAAGAATTTGACAAATACGCGATAATGTGATATACTTAAATTAACAAAAGCCGAGTGTTTCACTCGGCAATGGATTTTAATTATTTATTTGAAAGAAAAGAGAGGTAAACTGCTATGGCAAACAAGTACAAATTCGAGACGCTTCAAATACATGCGGGACAGGAGAGACCAGATCCCGCAACGGACGCGCGCGCCGTTCCGATTTACGCGTCAACAAGCTATGTTTTCCACAACTCTCAACACGCTGCGGACAGGTTCGCGCTGCGCGACGCGGGCAATATCTACGGCAGACTGACCAACCCCACGCAGTCCGTTTTCGAGGGGCGCATCGCAGCGCTTGAGGGCGGAGTTGCGGCTTTGGCGACGGCTTCGGGAGCGGCGGCGATAACTTACGTTATTCAGGCGCTGGCGCACGCGGGAGAAAATATCGTATCATCGAAAACCGTTTACGGCGGCACTTATAATTTGCTGGCGCACACTCTCCCCGATTTCGGAGTAACTGCAAAGTTCGTACAGCCCGACCCCGAGGAGTTTGAAAAAGCTATCGACGACAAAACGAAAGCTCTTTACGTTGAGACCCTCGGCAACCCGAACTCCAACGTTGCCGACATAGAAGGAATAGCTAAAATAGCTCACAAGCACAGCATTCCGTTAGTGGTCGACAACACGTTCGCCACTCCTTATCTGCTCCGTCCCATTGAGTACGGCGCGGATATCGTGGTGCACTCGGCGACGAAATTTATCGGCGGTCACGGCACGGCGATCGGCGGCATTATCATCGACGGCGGCAAGTTCGATTGGACAGGAAATGCCGACGGCTTATCCCCTAACGGAAAATTCCCGTGGCTCACCGAACCGAACCCGTCTTATCACGGAGTTTCGTTTGCAAAAGACGTCGGCGCGGCAGCGTTCGTAACTTACATTCGCGCCATACTGCTCCGAGACACAGGCGCGACGCTCTCTCCGTTCCACGCGTTTATTTTCCTGCAGGGCTTGGAAACGCTTTCGCTCCGCGTAGAACGCCACGTTCAAAACGCGCTCAAAATTGTGAACTATCTTGCGAAAAATCCGAAAGTTGCGGCTGTTCATCACCCGTCTCTGCCAAGCGAACCCACCCACGCGCTGTATCAAAAACACTTCCCGAACGGCGGCGGCTCGATATTCACGTTTGAGGTAAAAGGCGGCGCGGCAGAGGCTATGAAGTTCATAGACAACCTTGAAATATTCTCGCTTTTGGCGAACGTCGCGGACGTAAAATCGCTCGTTATCCACCCCGCCTCCACCACTCACGCTCAGCTCAGCGACAAGGAGCTTGAGGAGCAAGGAATAAAACAGAGCACCATTCGCCTGTCGATAGGAATAGAAAACGCCGACGACCTTATCGCGGCGCTCGACAAGGCTTTTGCCACTATTTAAATCATTCATTAAAAAGCCGTCCGCTTGCCTTAAAAAGTTATATTTTTCGTTTTCTCCCCCGCTTCGCGGGGGAGAAAATGTTATTTCAAGTGCCGTTTTATTTGAAGCAATTTTCAGTCGCGTTCTAAAAAGACTTATTCATAATCTATATCAAATAAAAATCTCCCCCAACTTCAAATCGGGGAAGAAGTACTATTCAAAAACAGCGTAAAATCAAACGGCTTTCTTTGCAGCGGCAGAGTCGCTTACGGGATCCGGCTCCTCGACCTTGATAATGTTCGCGCCGAGACCGCGAAGCTTTACCTCCATATTCTCATAGCCGCGTTCAACATGGAAAATATCGTAGATCTCCGAGGTGCCCTCCGCGCCGAGCGCCGCCACGATAAGCGCCGCGCCCGCTCTGAGATCGGTGGAGCGCACGGGAGCGCCTTTCAATCTTTCAACGCCCTCAATTACCGCCACTCTCCCCTCAACGGAGATGTTCGCGCCCATACGGCGCAGCTCGTCTACATATCGGAAGCGGTTGTCGAAAATGCTCTCCGTCACCATTGAAGCGCCCTTGGCACAAGTCAGCACCGCGCTCATTTGGGGCTGCATATCCGTGGGGAAACCCGGGTGCGGATGTGTTTTTATAGAAGTGCCGACATAATTCTCGCCGCCGATAACGCGAATAGAATCGTCATACTGCTCCACCTGAACGCCTATCTTCAAAAACTTATTTGTGATAGGCTCGAGGTGCTTCGGGATAACGTTCTTGATAAGAACGTTTCCGCGCGTTGCGGCGGCGGCAGCCATAAACGTTCCCGCCTCTATCTGGTCGGGAATTACGCTGTAAGTCGTTCCGTGAAGTTCTTTAACGCCGCGTATTTTGATAACGTCCGTGCCCGCGCCGATAATGTCCGCGCCCATAGAGTTCAGGCAGTTGGCGAGGTCGACAACGTGCGGCTCTTTCGCCGCGTTCTCGATGATGGTAAGCCCCTCGGCTTTGACCGCCGCCATAATTCCGTTAATGGTAGCGCCCACGGAATTTTTGTCGAAGAATATCTGGTTTCCGATAAGGCGGTCGGCTTTAAGGTCTACCATACCTCCGTCTATCCCGCACTCCGCGCCAAGCGCCGTAAAGCACTTGAGGTGCTGATCTATCGGACGGTCGCCGAGATTGCATCCGCCGGGCATCGAGACCCGCGCCGAATGAAATCTTCCGAGCAGAGTGCCCAGAAAATAAGTGGTGGCTCTCATAAGCTTGGCTTTTTCGTAAGGAATGGGCATATTGCGGAGCGGACGCGTATCGATCTCGACCGTGTTCTTGTTCCGCATGCGAATATTCGCGCCCATTTCGGACATAATTTGAAGCGTGATGGTAACGTCGCTGATGTTGGGTATATTCTCTATAACGCAAGGCTCGTCGGCAAGAATGGTCGCGGGCAGGATAGCGACAACGGCATTTTTCGCGCCGCTTATCGTTACCTCGCCGAACAGCTTCGAGCCGCCCTTGATAACATATTTTTCCAAAGTAGCACTTCCCCCTGTTCCTCGATCTTGGAACATTTTTATTTATCTATGTATATGTATCAAACAATCTCTTGTTTGGAAATATCAAAAGAACCGTGAGCAAACACACTCACACTCATACATTTTACCACACTTTTTAATTTTTTTAAAGAGCTTATTCCTCAAAAAAAGTTTTCTTTTCCATTTTTTGTAGCTTTGCACTAATCCCGCGAAATATTTTGGATATTTTGTGCAAAATCACAATGCATCGTTTTTGCAGAAACCTCGGCGCGCATTAAAAGCGGAACCGCCGCTTATTACGATCCACAAAATGTTTGCATGTTTTTCAAGCAGCTTTTCCAAAGATCATGCGGCGTATGGCGTTTAGACAGTGTTTGAATTGCGTGGATCGCTATAATAAACGTATTATCTCCGATATAATTGCAAAATAACCTTGACAAATCGTGAAAAATGTGGTTTAATATATAATGTATGAGAAAATAAAATTTGCCATGAACCGCCCGAACTGTACAAGCGGTTCGCGGCAAAACAATTTTAGAAAAGGAAGTAAAATTATGGTAAAATTAAATGAAAACTTTTCAAAGCTTAAAAAGAATTACTTATTTATCGAGATCGCAAAGCGCATAAAGGCATATTCCGAAAGCCACCCGGAAGAAGCGAAAAGACTTATTCGCATGGGAATAGGCGACGTAACAAGACCTTTAGCCCCCGTCGTGGTGGAAGCGATGCAGAAAGCCTGCGCGGAAATGGGCGTAAAGGAAACGTTCCGCGGCTACGAGGATTCGGGCGCGGGCTACGACTTCCTGAAGGACGCTGTGTCGAACTACTACAAGAGCTTCGGCGCGGATGTTTCGTCCGACGAGATAAGAATTTCCGACGGCGCGAAATCCGACTGCGGCAACATCATTGACATTTTCGGCAGCGGAAACACCGTGCTTGTTACCGACCCCGCGTATCCCGTTTACGTTGACTCCAACATAATGAACGGCAACGACGTCATCTACGCGGACAGCACCGAGGAAAACGGCTTCGCGGCAATGCCCGACAAAAACATAAAAGCCGATCTTATCTACCTTTGTTCGCCGAACAACCCCACCGGCTCCGTTTATAACAAAGCGCAGCTTAAAGAATGGGTGGACTACGCTCTTGAAAACAACGCCGTGATAATCTACGACGCGGCTTATGAAGCGTTCATTACAGAAAACGACGTTCCGCGCTCGATCTTCTGCGTCGAGGGCGCGAAAAAGTGCGCTATCGAAATTTGCTCGCTTTCCAAAACCGCGGGCTTTACGGGAACCCGCTGCGGCTATACGGTTATCCCGAACGACCTTATCTTGAAAGACAGCGCGGGCAGCGACGTTAAACTCGCCGATATATGGGCGCGCCGTCAGGGCAGTAAATTCAACGGAGTTTCCTATCCCGTTCAGCGCGGCGCGGAAGCTGTTTTCACGCCCGAGGGACAAAAGCAGTGCAAGGAAAACATCGCGTATTATCAGGAAAACGCGCGTGTTATCGCAAAGACCTGCGACGAGCTTGGAATTAAATACACGGGCGGCGTAAATTCTCCGTACATCTGGCTGAAATGCCCGAACGGAATGAATTCATGGGACTTTTTCGACAAACTTCTCACGGAAATTCAGGTAGTCGGCACGCCCGGCGCGGGCTTTGGCAAAAACGGCGACGGCTGGTTCAGGCTGACGGCGTTTGGCACTCATGAAGCTACCGCGGAAGCTATGGAGCGCTTAAAAGGCTTGCTTAAATGAAGCGTTACAGAATACGGTTTTACGGCAGAGTTCAAGGCGTGGGCTTTCGCTTCACCGCATACCACACCGCGCAAAGCCTGCGCCTTACCGGTAACGTCAAAAACGAGTTTGACGGCACGGTGCTCTGCGAGGTTCAAGGCGAACAGGAAGCGATCGATGAGTTCTTGGGACGGCTGAACAGCGGACGTTACATAGAGATCGACGATATGGATATCAAAGAACAGCGGCTCGAGGAACACGAGCGCAGCTTTACTGTTCTTTAAGGAGAGTACATAATGGCAAGAATTTACCCGATATGCTCCTCAAGTTCGGGGAACTGCACGTTTATCGGCACGCGCGGACACGGCGTTTTGGTGGACGCGGGCTGTTCGTTTCGCGCGCTGAAAAACTCGCTCGATCTTATTGATACCAAGATCGAAAGTATCGAAGCGGTTTTTATAACGCACGAACACATTGACCACATCAAGGCTTTGGAGCAGATATTAAAGCACACCAATATACCGATCTTCGCCACCGCCTCCACAGCCGAATTCATGAAAGAAAACGGCAAGATACCCGCCGACGCGCAGATCTTCGACGCGCGCAGCGGTTATAAAAGCGCGGCGTTTGAAGTCTCGTGCTTCAAGACGTCGCACGACGCCGCCGACAGCGTGGGCTACAAAATAAAATTCAAGGACGAGCTTTTCGGCGTCTGCACCGATACGGGGTATGTCACCGAGGAAATGCGAACCGCGCTTCGCGGCTGCAAAACGGTTCTCATTGAAAGCAACTATGACGAGACCATGCTCCGCCGCAACCCGAACTACTCCGCGGACTTGAAACGCCGAATTATGAGCAGCGAGGGGCACCTTAAAAACGAGGACTGCGCCGCGTTCTGCGAGGACATGGTACGCGGCGGCACGCGGCATTTGATATTGGGGCATTTGTCGAAAGAAAACAATACCCCCGGCACGGCAACGGGCTGCACAAAGCGTTTTCTGGAGCAGCGCGGCTTGATTGAGGAGCGCGATTTCACGCTTGCCGCCGCGCCTGTTATGACAAGCGGCGAATACATTGCGGTATAGGCGACGCTGCGAAAAAGCCGAAAGTTCGCCGGGTATACATAAAGAAAGAAGCGATAAACAATGACAAAAGAAAAAAACACGGATTACAAATTCGATTTATGGAAGCTGATATTTCTCGGCGCGTATTTTGCGATACTCACCACGGAACGCGTGATAAGCCTTGTAAAATGCTGTATGAGCGATTTCAAGAGCTTCTCGTATCTTGATTACTACATGATGATGCTGACTATCTTCGCGATCTTCGGCTCGTATATATACGCGGTAATGCACATAACCGACGCCGTAAAGCACCGCGAAAAACAACGCGGCATTTTCGCCGAGCTTGGCATTGCGGCGGGCATTCTGCTGCTTGGAGGAATGGTGCACACGGACGGTTCCATTCCCGTTATGCAGTTTATTTCTTACGGAATGATACTTATTTCAATGGCTATCCACACGGTTCAAAACGTAAAGAAATCAAAAGGCGCGGACAAAAAGTGGCTGTCGTTCTCTTATATCGTCGCGTATTCAATGGCGATACCCGTGGTGTATCACACACAAATAGAACTTGCGAATTTGTTTATCCCGATAGAGTGCGTGGTGTCGGCGGGAATGGTGGCGATGTTCACCATAATGCTTGTGCGGTTTTACAACGGAAACGGGGAAAGCAGCTTTTCGCTGCCGCCGTTTTTGATAGCGCTTTTGGGAGATCTTGCGGTGCTTCTTCTGCGCTGGAAGGAAGAAATAAACGTGTTCGTGCTTATTTTCCTGTGCGTTATGACAGCGCTGTGGTGCGTGGGAAATGTGATGCGCATTAAGCGGAAAAACAAGCAATAAACAAGACGAATATAAAATGTAATTTTTTAGTTTCTCCCCCCGCTTCGCGAGGGGAGAAACTTTAGACTACACCGCACAATTATTGTCGAGCGGTTGCGCCGTCAAATTTTTCGGCAGATTGTACAAAGTCGACGCAGACGGGCTTTCGCCCGTCAAGGAGACTTTGTGCAAGATGTCGGAAAATTTGCAAGCAAACGCCGACAAAGCCCGAAGGGCGGTAATTGTGCGGTGTTGCCTTTATTTTAAAGCTTAAGAGTAAATTTATCAAGCAGCTCATTTACCGTGATCTCCTTTACGCCCGCTTCAAGAGCGCCCTTGCCCGAAACGCCCACAAGCAGATCGCCGCAGTCTGCCACGGCGGTATCGGGAAGCTCCAAGGAATTTACGCCGCGCAGATCTCTTGTGATCCCAACTCCGAGGCGCTTCAAAAACGCCTCTTTCTGAACCCAAAATCGCAGAAAATCCACGTCGGAAGTCGCGTGAAAACGCTCCTCCTCGCACAGAACACGCTTATACATGGTCTCGTTTACGCGGCGGTCGCGGCGTTCAACGTCAACGCCTATCTCCTCGCCCTCGGAAAACGCCGCGCATATCGCGCCCTTGGTGTGCGACAGCGAAAATTGAAGCGCGCTGTTTTTGAGATACGGCTTTCCATAAGTGCCGTAGTTATATTTGTGATGCCGCTCGGGAATACCCGTGCGGCGTTCGATCTCCGAACTCAAAAGCAAACGCGACAGCAGCGCGTTTATCTTATCGCCGTCCGCCTTTTTCCTGTTCACCGCGGCTCTTTGGGAGCTGTTGAGACTTCCCCTGAAGCCCTCCAATTCCGCCCATGTAAGACTGTCTTCGACTCTTAATAAAACGATATCCATAATTATTCTCCGTATTGTTTATCCGGGCGGAAATTCTCCTCCGCATTCCGATTTCCTCGCCGCCTTAAACAGCGGACTTTTCTTTGTAACAAGCTCCGTCTTTAAGCCGTCCGCTTCGCAAAGCGATAATGTAATGTTTCCGCTTTTTATTATCGGTTTTCGCAAAATCCTAACCTTACACGGCAAGCATTCTCCCCTTGCCGCCGCGATAAAGCAGAACTTTTCGTCTTCGTAGGGAACGTCGGCGTTCTTCAAAAGCTTATGCAGCTTTGTTCTTTGCGCCCTTGCGGTAAAGTGACACCAATCGCCCTCGGGGAGCGGGCAAGCGTTTTCGGACGGACACGGCGCGGCTATTTTCAAGCCCATATTTAAAAGCGACTGCCGTATTTGCTTCATACGCTCAAACGCAAACGGAGTGCCCGGCTCCACTATCACCAAGAGCTTTTTCGCGGAATTTGCAAGCTCGGAAAGCGCGGCTTCCCGCTGTTTCTCGGGAAGCTCGTTCAAGCAATAGGAGCAAATTACCAAATCCGCCGTTTCCGTTATTCCGTCCGTCAGATCGCGCCGTTCCCAAACCGCCGAAACTCCCGTGCATTCGCAGAAACTTTTTCCCAACTCGAGCATATTTTTCTCGCGCTCGATACAGATTACGTTATCGCAATCGGTGAGCCTTGCGGCGGCGACTGCTCCCGCGCCCGTGCCCGCGCCGACGTCCAGTATCGAATTTATCTCCCCGCCGAAGCACTTAAGCGACAATTCAAGAGCCTTGCTCACCGCCGCGAACGTCGCGGGCATTCTCACCGCAGCATACGCGACAACGTCCGTTCTTGTCGCCGCGCCGCGCTTCCCGTTCGCGCTTTCATTTCGGTAATTTTCCGACAGCTTAGCCGCCGACGCTTTTAAGGCTTTCAAGTCCTCGTTTTCGGTCAGCTCGTTTATTCTGTTCCGTATCTCCGCGGGAAATTCCATTCGCCTCACCCCAATTTTATTTTAACGCAAACTCGCGGATTTGTAAAGGGCTTTCGCGGAAATTTCCGAAAAAGTTTTGTGAAAAATAAGGAAAGCCGCCGAACAATGCTCGGCGGTGTTGAATTATTCCGAATAATCATCGACGGAATCGGACGTGTTAAGCGCGGCGGATTGTTCGGCTTCATTGGACGCGTCCGGTGAAACAGGTTCATCGGCTCCCGGGAGCGCTCTATAAATCAGCACGCCCGCCGCGATAACGAGCGCCGCCCAGACGATAATGTCAAAGCGGTAAAACGGCAAAGCGCCCGCGGAAGCGGGGTCGCGCTTGCCGTCTTTCAGATACGAGAAATTGGCGAAAACGCGGAACGCACCCGCCGCCGCGACAAGCGCGTACCCGATAATTTTCCTGCCCGTCAGCTTATCGAGCCACTTGCCTACCCCCAATACAAGCGCCGCAAGGCACACGATACGCGCAAGCTGTTCTATGTAAGTTCCGGGAAAAGGCAGACCGTCGTAATACGGCAAAAGAATAAACTCTATGTAAGACAATAACGTGTAACCGAACGAGCAAGCGCCGCTTGTGATAAGCATTGGCAGAAACGGCTTCAGCCTAAAGCTTTCGGGCGGCTCGCCGTGGTGTTCGCGGTAAATGAGCACTCTGTCCGTGACGAGCGAAAGAACATTCGCAATAAGAGCGCAGACCGCGGGCACTTCCTGCGCATAGCGGAAAATGTTTTGAGGATACGGAAAAATCGGATAACGCGGCGACGCTTTCCATATTTCGTCTAAATGAGCGGTGAGCACCTCGGATAAAACGATAAGCAGTATCGCGGGAATTGCCGCACCGACGTTCGCGCCGTAACGGAACTTCATTTTCGAGCCTAAGAACTCGCCCAAAAAGGTCAAGCCGATACCTATCGCCCAAAATATCAGCGCTCCGGGACCTACCACTCCCCGAACGAGAAGCTGAAACGAGATAAGAACCCCGAAAGCCGTTAAAATACTGATATACGGCACGCGTTTTTCCATAAAACACCACCCCTTTTCTTTTATTATACCGCATAATTAGACGGCTGTCAACAGAAAACAATTCTTCTGCGTAAAATTACGCGAAATTTTTTCGTCAAAAGCCTTGACAAATCATTTTAAGCGTGATATAATATAATTGCAGAAAATGAAAGCTATCAAACTGCGTTCACAAAAATTTCCCCCGAGCGTGCCGGCTCGGGGGCGATTTTTATAAATCCTTTAGGTTTTGCTGAATTGCCGGGCTACTCACTTTTTTGCCGTCCAGCCAATCGTTGATGTACTTTGATACGACGTTGGCGAAAACGGTGTACAAAAAATTTATGAAAGCTATCACTTTCGTTCACCCCCTTTCGTAAAACGTCCGGGAAGTAACCGGCAAATAAATTATAACACATTTGTCGAAATATGTCAATAAAAAGCGCTGCCGAAAATTTCGGCGGCGCTTTCGGTTTTTCGGTTACAGTTCTACGACAACTTCATTTTCGTCTTTGAGAATGTCGGAAGTGATAAGATTTTCGGCAAGCTTAGCGCCGTTCACGGTAACGCTCTTCACGCCGCTTTGCGCTCCGTTGGGGTTCTTGACGGTGATGTGGAGCTTCTTTCCGCGGAACGTCTTTTCCATTGTGAATTCTTTCCACTCGCTCGGAATGGACGGGTCTATTATCAAGCCTTTGGAGTTCGGACGAAGTCCCAAAATACCCTCGACCGTGCCCACCATAACCGTGGAAGCCGTACCGGTAAGCCAATGAACGTGCGCTCTGCCCGCGAACGGACTGTCCTTGCCCTCGACGAACTGCCCGTAAACATACGGCTCCATTTCGCGCAGTTCGGCGTTGTCGTTGTAGGTCGCGGGAGACGCTTCTTTCCAGTACTTGTAAGCCATATCGCCGCGCCCGAGCTTCGCCTCGGCGAGAATAAGCCAGCCTTGGGTCTGCGAGAAAATACCCGCGTTCTCCTTTACACATCTGTTAAAGCAATGCATAAGCGCACCGTCGAACGCGTGCTTGTCGTAAGGCGGGTACATTACCATCGCGCCGTAGGGAGTGTTCAGTTCGCGCTCCACGGAATTTAGCGCTTTCTCGCCCTGTTCCTTGCTTGCGTAGCCCGAAATGACCGCCCAAGACTGCGGGTTCAGCCACATGGAAGCCTCGGGATCGGTGCGCTGTCCGATAATCTCTCCGTCCTCTTTGTATCCGCGTATAAAGCGATCTTCGTTCCAGCACTTTTCAAGTATGCCGTCAAGCTTAGCGCCGATCTCGTCAAGATATTTTACGTATTCTGTATCGTTCTTGCCGAGCGCGTATTCTTTGAGTATCTTTATCGCGTAAACCAGCTGGAACGCCACAAACGTGCTCTCGCCCTTTTTGCCGAGCCTTAAGCAGTCGTTCCAGTCTGCGTGAAGTCCCGCGGGCATTCCGTGGTTGCCGAGGTTGTTCATCGAGAAATCGATAGCGCGTTTAAGGTGGTCGTAAACCGTTCCTTTTTCGCCGTTGTTCGCGTAGTAAATTTCCTCGTCGAGGAACGCCGTATCGCCGCTCTCGGCGATATACTTGTAAACAGTCGGAAAAAGCCACAGCGCGTCGTCGGCGCGGTAGGACGGGTGTCCCGTTTCCTTAACGTATTCGGGGTCGTCGGGGGTGTTTTCGTGACCCGCGTTGTGCGTGTACTTAACGAGCGGCAAACCCGCGCCGTTCGTCACCTGCGCCGACAGCATAAAGATTATCTGCTCTTTAGCCATTTCGGGGGCGAGATGAATTACGCCTTGGATATCCTGAACGGTGTCGCGGTAGCCGTAGCCGTTGCGAAGTCCGCAGTAAATGAAGCTTGCGGCTCTCGACCACGTAAACGTGATGAAACAGTTGTAAGCGTTCCAGACATTGACGATATTGTTGAAGTCGCTGTCGGGAGTGTGGACTTGCAGATTGCCGAGCTTGCCGTGCCAGTAATTTTTAAGCTCCGAAAGCTCCTTTTCCACCGCGCCCTTTTCCTCATAAGACTTCATAATTTCGCGAGCCTTGTCCTCGGGCTTCTGACCTACGATATAGATAAACTCGCGGGTCTCGTTCGGCTGAATTTCAATATCGCTTTGAAGCGCGCCGACGGAGTTTCCGCAGAAATTTAAATCGCCGTTCAGCCCCTGTTCCACGCCGATCGGATTTCCGTAACCTCTGTAAACGCCGAGGAATTTCTCGCGGTCGCCGCAAAATGCCGCTGCCTTTTCGCCGACAAGTCCGAGAAAACGGGTATTGCCGCCTTGAAGTTCGTTTTGTCTTTGAGTGAGAAGATTTTCGCCGTAATAAGTGTGCGTGATGAACTGCGTGTATTGCAGATTAACGCCGTCCTGCTCGTAGTTGTTGTCGTTCGTGAACTCACAAACGCCGAAAACGGAGAGCTTGCGCGGCTTGCTGTCGAGGTTCGTCACCTTGCAAGCCCACACCTCGTAGGTCTTGCCGAGCGGAACATAATACAAGGTCTCGGTCTTGATGTTTCTGTACTCCGAGGAAATTATCGTATAAGCCGTACCGTGGCGGCACTCGCTCTTGAAGCTCTCGAGCGGCTTGCAGACGGGCGCCCAAGAGCCGCTCCAGTACTCATGCTCGTCTTTGATATAGACGTAGCGCCCCGGCAGATCGTTGGAGCTGCTGTTAAATCTGAAACGTAAAATTCGCCCGTTCGCGCCGCTTTTCTCGAAGCTGTAGCCCGCCGCGTTGTTGGATATCATCGCGCCGTAATTCGGGTCGCCGAGGTAGTTCGCCCAAGGCGAGGGCGTGTCGGGGCGCGTGATAACATATTCCTTGTTCTGCTCGTCAAAATGTCCGTAGTTCATGATTTGTTCTCCTTATCATAAAAATTTTATCAGTTCATCGCGGATATCCGCATAATGCTCATCGGTAATTCCGAAATCCTTTTGCTTATAATTCCACGCCGCCCGCGCAATACCGAGTTTCTCAAACGCCGCGTGGATATCGGCGAACCAGTTCAAAGTGCTTTCGGGCGCGGCTTGATCTATAACACCGTATTCTCCGCAGTAAAGCGGAACGTCGTTCTCCTCGGCTATTCTGCAAGCCTCAGCGAACATTCTCTCGAAATACTCCGGCGAAAGCAGCTTGTCGCTGTCCTCAAACTCGCCGCTGTACGTTTCGCCGAAAAGCTCCCGCGATCTTGTCTTAGCCTCGCGCTCGGACACGGGGTAATTCAGCGTGTAATCGCTTGGCATATCTTTCACCCAATACGCCCGTTGGTGCGTAAAAATAAGCGGCGAATAACAGTGAAACGTAAAGACGATGTTATCGTCAAGCGGCTTTTCAAGAAGCGTCAAGCCGTAAATGCTGTCGTTAAAAATACCGCCGATTATTATGCGGATATCCGTGTTTATCTTGCGTATCTCCGCGACTGTCCGCTTGATTATCGCGTTCCACTTTTGCGCTACGGATTCGTCGGTCACTTCGTTCAGCAGCTCGAAAACGGCGTTTTTGCGCGTTCCGTAACGGCGCGTCATTTCCAGCCAGAGCTTGACGAACAGATCCTGAAGCTCGGCGCTGTCAAAGAAGTCGAAGCACTCTAAGTTGTCGAAAACGAAGCCGGCGGTCTTGTGCAAGTCAAGAACAACGTTTAAGCCGCGCTTTTCGCACTCGTCAAGGCAGAAATCTATATGCTTAAATCCCGCCTCGATAAACTCGCCCTCGTCCGTCATTACGACGTTGTAGTCAAACGGCATACGAACGTGATCCAACCCCATCGCCTTGATGTTGTCGAAATCGCGCTCGGTGATAAACTCCGAAAAATGCTTTTCGCTGTAATCGTTGTTGTCGCACTGCGAAATCCAACCGCCGAGATCTATTCCCTTTTTGAAGCCCGTGAACTCTTTCATAAATATCCCTCCTCAAAAATTGTGCCCGTTGTTGTTAAGGCAACACCGCACAAAGACCGCCCTACGGGCTTTGCCGTCCGCTTGCTTGCATATTTTCCGTCATCTTGTACAAAGTTCGCTTGCAAGGCGTCAGCCTTGCGGCGCTCCCTTTGTACAATCTGACGAAAAATCTGCGGCGCAATCGAACGACAATCTTTGTGTGGTATTGCCTTAATATTATTATATCAGCATTTCCGCCGCGTTACAAGGGCGTGAATTCGCACAAACTTTTCGACGCGTTTTTGGATAGGTTGCACAAGCAAGAAAAAGCACCGCGCTCTTTCAAGCGCGGTGCCAATACTGTTAAGTTAAATCGCCATTATTTCTTTTTGTCTGCGATAGCCGCCTGAGCCGCCGCCAATCTTGCGATCGGAACGCGGAACGGCGAGCAGGATACATAAGTCAGACCAATCTTGTGGCAGAACTCAACGGACGAAGGATCGCCGCCGTGCTCGCCGCAAATGCCGACGTGCATATCGGGACGGGTCTTCTTGCCGAGCGTGATAGCCATTTCCATCAGCTTGCCTACGCCTGCCTGGTCGAGTTTCGCAAACGGGTCGTTCTCGAAGATCTTGGTGTCATAGTAAGCGTTCAGGAACTTGCCTGCGTCGTCGCGCGAGAAGCCGTAAGTCATCTGCGTGAGGTCGTTTGTACCGAAGCAGAAGAACTCCGCTTCCTTAGCGATCTCGTCGGCAGTGAGAGCAGCTCTCGGGATCTCAATCATAGTGCCGACTTCGTATTTGAGGTTAGCGCCCGCGTTCTTGATCTCCTCGTCCGCGGTAGCCACAACGATGTCCTTAACGAACTTCAGCTCCTTAACTTCGCCTACGAGCGGGATCATGATCTCGGGAACGATATTCCAATCAGCGTGCTTCTTCTGAACGTTGATAGCCGCGCGGATAACAGCCTTGGTCTGCATTTTTGCGATCTCGGGATAAGTTACGCAAAGACGGCAGCCGCGGTGACCCATCATCGGATTGAACTCGTGGAGACTTGCAATGATCGTCTTGATCTGCTCAACGGACTTGCCCTGAGCGTCAGCGAGCTTCTTGATATCGTCCTCCTCGGTGGGCACGAACTCGTGAAGCGGCGGGTCGAGGAAACGAATGGTTACGGGGCAGCCCTCAAGAGCCTCATAAAGTTGCTCGAAGTCGCCCTGCTGATACGGAAGTATCTTATCGAGAGCCTTTTCGCGCTCCTCAACGGTATCCGCGCAGATCATCTCACGGAACGCCGCAATTCTGTCCTCTGCAAAGAACATGTGCTCGGTACGGCAAAGACCGATACCCTCCGCGCCAAGCTCTCTTGCTTTCTTAGCGTCAGCGGGAGTATCAGCGTTGGTGCGAACTTTAAGCTTTCTGAACTTGTCCGCCCAGCCCATAATTCTGTCGAAGTCGCCCGCGATCGTTGCGTCAACAGTCGGGATAATGCCGTCATAAATGTTACCGGTAGAACCGTCGATAGAGATAGCGTCGCCCTCGTGATATTCCTTGCCCGCGAGCGTAAACTTCTTGTTCTCCTCGTCCATTGCGATGTCGCCGCAGCCGGAAACGCAGCAAGTACCCATACCGCGCGCTACAACGGCAGCGTGAGAGGTCATACCGCCGCGAACTGTCAAGATACCCTGAGCCGCTTTCATACCGGTGATGTCCTCGGGAGAAGTCTCGAGACGAACGAGAACTACCTTTTCACCTCTGGACTTCCACTCAACAGCGTCGTCAGCGGTGAATACGATCTTACCGCAAGCAGCTCCGGGAGAAGCGCCCAAGCCCTTGCCTACGGGAGTTGCAGCCTTAAGCGCCGCCGCGTCGAACTGCGGGTGAAGCAGAGTGTCGAGGTTGCGCGGGTCGATCATAGCGACAGCCTCTTCCTCGGTCTTCATGCCCTCGTCAACGAGGTCGCAAGCGATCTTCAAAGCCGCGGGAGCGGTTCTCTTACCGTTGCGGCACTGGAGCATATAGAGCTTCTTGTTCTCAACGGTGAACTCCATATCCTGCATATCGTGGTAGTGATCTTCCAAGGTCTTGCAAACGTTGATGAAGTCCTTATAAGCCTCGGGGAACTCCTGCTCCATTTGAGTAATGGGCATAGGAGTACGAACGCCCGCTACAACGTCCTCGCCCTGAGCGTTCTTAAGGAACTCGCCCATAAGCTTCTTCTCGCCGGTAGCCGGGTCTCTTGTGAACGCAACACCCGTACCGGACTCGTCGTTCAAGTTGCCGAATACCATCGGCATTACGTTTACCGCGGTACCCCAGCTGTACGGGATATCGTTGTCGCGGCGGTAAACGTTCGCACGCGGGTTGTCCCAAGAACGGAATACAGCTTCGATAGCGAGCTTAAGCTGCTCGATCGGGTCGCTCGGGAAGTCTGTGCCGAGCTGCTTTTTGTACTCTGCCTTAAATTGGTTCGCAAGCTCCTTAAGGTCGTTCGCGTCAAGCTCTACGTCAAACTTAACGCCTTTCTTTGCTTTCATATCGTCAATGAGCTTCTCGAAGTACTTCTTTCCGACTTCCATAACAACGTCGGAGAACATCTGGATAAATCTTCTGTAAGAGTCGTAAACAAATCTCTCGAACTTGGGGTCGGGGTTGCCCGCGATCATTGCAGCGGCAACTTCATCGTTCAAGCCGAGGTTCAAAATTGTGTCCATCATGCCGGGCATGGAAGCGCGCGCGCCGGAACGAACGGAAACGAGCAGCGGGTTCTGCTTATCGCCGAACTTCTTGCCGTTTATCTCCTCCATTTTCTTGACGTACTCCATAGCTTCCGCCATAATTTCGTCGTTGATCTTTCTGCCGTCCTCGTAATACTGGGTGCAGGCTTCGGTGGTGATGGTGAAACCCTGCGGTACGGGAAGACCGATGTTGGTCATCTCCGCGAGGTTCGCGCCCTTGCCTCCGAGCAGCTCGCGCATGGTAGCGTTGCCCTCCGAGAACATGTAACAATACTTCTTAGCCATTGGATTGTTCCTCCTGTTAGTGAAAATAGAATTTATAGGGGTACGAGTGCGTAAGCAAGCCGTTTGGACGCATTTTTGCCCATACCTCCAATTCTCTAAATACTATTATAACACATCAATGAAAAAATTGCTAGTATTTTTGTAAAATTTTTTAAGAATTTTTACAAAATCAACAAAAATGTGTTGAAAAAACGCCGAAATCGTTTGCGCCTCGTGGTTGTCGCAAAACGCGGAACTGCAATTCCGCAAAAAAACTCCCCGAAAAATCGGGGAGTTCAAAACAGAGCTTAAATCAATACAGCTCAACGGTCTTAGGACCGCTCCAGCCGCTCTTAACCTTGCCCGCAACAGCGCGTACCTTGAAGGTCACCTTGGCTTTTTTAGTGTAGGTAAAGTTATAATTGTTGGTAGTCGATTTTACGGTGAGCCATTTTTTGCCGCCGTTCAAAGAATACATAATCTCGTATTCTTTCACGTTGGGAACGCCGACCCAGCTTACATAAGCCGAGTAGATCTTAGGCGTTTCCAACTTTGCCTTGCCTGTGGTTTTTACAGTAACAACTTTCCATTTGCTTTCCAGTGTGCCTCTGATGGTTTTGATGCGGAAGCTGTATGTGGAACCGGGCAGCAGATCGCCAACCGTTACAGAGGTGTTTGTGATCGGCACGTTCTCCATATAGCCGTACTTATTCTTCTTATACCTATAATAACGGCGGTATTCCGTGTCGCCGAAGGTAACGTTCTTATACTCAACGATATATTGTTCGGCGTCCTTGACCTTGCCCCATGTGAGCTTAGCCGCTGTCGAGGTCGTTTTCTTAGCTGTTACCTTAACTTGAGCGGGGTTGGGTTTGAGCTTGTATGTAACGGAAAGATAAGAGTTCTGGCTCGAAGTGTTAACATACAGTCTCCACGAATTGCCCTCCATAACGGAAGTCTTGATGGTGACCGCGCCGTTTTTCCACATACCGATCCGTTTGTAAGTGTACGTCGTATTATCATACTCGGACGTGAAACTCTGAAAATATTTATTGTTGTTGTTTTGATCCTTTTCGTTGGTATAGAAGCTGATGCCCCATTCAGTAACACCCGCAGCGGCAACGGTGATAGAATCAACGTCGCTGAAATAGTGATCATTCAGCATGTCCGAAGTAAGATAGAAATAACTTTCTCTAAAATTATTTTTATTCGTGCCGGGGGTCCAAACGCTGTTCTTCTTGACTGCCTTTGTTTTTGCGTTGTAGGTCACGCCCTTGGGCAATGTGACCTTCGTTGTTGCTGTTGTGTCGCCGGTGTGAACGGGCGCAGTCTCGGCAGCGGTCCGAACCGCCGCCGCGCTTGCCGTAGCAGCCGTGGGCACCATAGTGATCGCCATGAGAGCCGCCGCAAACAAACTTGCAAGTTTTTTCTTCATTATTGGTTTACCTCCTGAAAATATTGGATATTAGGGGCGGAAATTGAAAGTTCAAAGTCAAAACTTTTGATTGTCAATTTCTAATCCTCATTACCAATTATAACATATATTTTTCCAAAATGCAAGGGCTTTTTGTGAAATTCCCTCAATAAATTGATTTTTTTCATGCTATTTCGGATATTTAATTACCCCGCATATATAAACATACGACAAATCCCGCGGTTTGTCAAGTAGCGCAGGGATTTTTTATTTAAGGCAACACCGCACAATTATTGCTGTCCGATTGCGCAGTCAGATTTTTCTGTCAGCGGGTTGAGCTTTGCTC
>CANQWD010000020.1 GCA_947627465.1 uncultured Clostridia bacterium | reverse complement strand
CAAGGCTGCCTTAAACCCCGATGTCCTTTTGGAAATCTTGCTTTCTTACTCTTAATTTTAAATGCTGTTGGTCTGGCATACCCATAGCGGCAAACATCTGTATTTGTTGAACATCATTTGTGGTACGAGTTATCAAACTTGCGGCGGAGAACCTTCCCATTTCCTCTGAAGAGAAATCCATCGTTTTGCAATACACCGCTTCACGAAGCCGCTTAGCAAGACCGGCGGATATTTGCGATGTAAAGAACCCCGCTGTAAATGTCGCCGCAAGACTTCCAAACGCGCATAGCAACATCATTCCGCCCGCTGTGAGTATATCGCCCATTTCGCTGCCGGGAGTTTGTACAAGCATTGTAATCTCGCGCATTTGGTCGGGTATTCTAAGATCAAGCCACACTCCGGCAATAATAAATAAAAATCCGCAAAGCGCAAACGACCAGTCGCGCTTATTCATATACTTTAAAATTTTAAGCATAGTTCAACCCCCCGTTATTCTGTGTGCAGAGCCGTTACCGGATCTTTATTTGCGGCATTTTTGGCGGGAATAAGTCCTGCGATAACGGTAACACCAACGCTTAACAAAACAAGTATCAACGCTGCGGCTGCCGGAAGTGAAGCGGAAAGAGCCGCACCCATAAAATTGTGAATAAGTGCGTTTATCGGTATAGACAAAAGCATTGTGATACTCACGCCCAGCACTCCCGCTAAAAGTCCGATAATGATCGTTTCTGCGTTGAACACTTGCGAAATGTTTCGCTTGGATGCGCCCAAAGCCCGCAGAATGCCAATCTCCTTTGTGCGCTCAAGGACGGAAATATGTGTGATTATTCCTATCATAATGCTGGACACAATAAGCGATACTGCAACAAAAGCGATGAGTACATAGGAAATTACATTCACTATTGTAGTGACAGACCCTGTCAAAATTGCCACATAATCCGTATAAGTTATTTTATTTTCTTCTGCGGCATTTTCATTATATCGGGTAATGCAATCTGAAACTGCGTCTTTATCCTCAAAGCTGTCAGTATAAATACTTATCGAAGACGGAGCGTCGCGGCTTACCTTGCCGAATAGTTTCATGTTCTTTTCATAGCTTCCGTCGCCTACAAATTCGTCATATACAGACAACAACAGTTCCTCATCGGGAGAGTTCTCCAGCCACTGGTCCAGCAATCCCGCAAGCGCGACTTCATTATCCGAAAGTTCAGGTGGAATAACATTGGATTGCCCCCCAAAACGAGTAATAACCGAGAAAAAGTCCGCTTTTTCCGATATATCCATCTCTGATATATATTTTGCCTCTGCCGATGTTCTTTCTTTATCATCGGCAGCCTCAAACGGCATTCCGTTTAGAACATTCGTTTCAGGGTTTCTTTCCTGAGCCTTTACCACCGCGCTTTTATCAGTGTGTTCAATTATATAATCGGTAAGCAAAGCCGTATATCCGACAGCGGAGGAAATGCTCGTGTCTGTTGCATCCTTTTTGGGGCGAATGATTCCGCTAATTTTAAGTTCAACTGCGTTGTCAATCAGACTTTCGATTTGAATAATATCCTTGGTTACATAAGTAAAAGTTCCGTCCGCATTTTTTGAGTAATGCTCACAGGCCGGGAGCATATAAAATCTGTGACCGCAAACCTCGGAATAATCCATTACCACTTCCTCTGTCGGTTCTCCATTTCGAATGTTATCGGTAATTTTTTTATACTGCTTTTCCGTAATAAATCCAAGTTGGTAAAGCACATCCGCAGGCAGGGAGCTATTCTTATCCAAAACCAGTACAACCTCGTCAAAAGCTGTAGGCAATTCTCCGTATAAAATATCGTAGTTGTCAGAGACAACAGGACTTACAGCAGAATCAATTCCTCTCATAAGTTCGGAAAAATTTTCCGCTGCCAACGATTCGTTTCCCGTAATCTCGCTTATATTTGCCATTGGTCCTCCTGTCTGCTGTTTCGAGCCCTCAAGAGAACTTATTTCATCTGCGTTTGTATCGGAACTCACAAGCTTTCCGTTTTCATCGTAGGAGTATATCTTGAAGCTTACTCCGTAGGTATAAATGACTCCATATTCCCCCAAATATCTGTTTATCTCACTGCTGCTGTCATCAAGATACTTTTTGAATTCAGTAAGATTGTTTTCTTTAATGTTGCTTGTCATTGCCTTCTGATTTTTTAGAGCACTGTAATCGGCTCTTACACCGTTTGTGTTTTCTGATGTTTCATCTTCTGAATACAAATTTCCGCGTGTTCCCATAAGTCCGGCCATGTCAACAGATTGTTCGGTTACCGTTATAGGGTAAGATGTCATAGTCTCGCGTTGAACATCCGAAATATAAGTATTTACACCGTTTGACAGCGCAAGAATAAGTGCTATTCCGATTATGCCGATAGATCCCGCAAACGCGGTTAAAATAGTCCTTCCTTTTTTAGTAAGCAGATTATTGAAGCTAAGTGACAGCGAAGTGAGAAATGACATTTTTGCGCTGCCTTTATTTTTGTGACAATACTGGTCATTGTCTTTTTCAGCTGTAAAAGGCGCACTGTCATCGACGATTCTACCATCTTTTAGGTTTACCGTTCGTGAAGAATACCGCTCCGCAAGTTCGGGGTTGTGGGTTACCATAATGACAAGTCTGTCTTTGGCTATCTCCTTTAGCAATTCCATGACCTTGATCCCTGTTTCCGAATCAAGCGCTCCGGTCGGCTCGTCCGCAAGAAGTATCTTCGGATTGTTCACTAATGCTCGGGCAATAGCAACGCGCTGCATTTGCCCTCCGGATAGCTGATTCGGCTTTTTGTGAAGCTGATCTGCCAAACCTACGTCTATGAGAGCTTTTTTTGCGCGTTTGCGGCGTTCCGAACGCGAAACGCCGCCTATAGTTAATGCAAGCTCTACATTCGCCAAAATGCTTTGATGTGGTATCAAATTATAGTTTTGAAAAACAAATCCTATCATATGATTGCGGTAGTAATCCCAATCGCTGTCCTTGTACTTTTTGGTGGATGTTCCGTCTATAATGAGATCGCCGCTGTCGTATCGGTCGAGTCCCCCGATTATATTAAGCAATGTGGTTTTCCCGGAACCGCTCGGTACAAGAACAGACACAAATTCACTGTCGCGGAAATTCAGTTCAACACCGTTCAGCGCGTTTTGAATCAGGTTACCTGTACGATATTGTTTAGATATATTCTTTACCTGCAGCATATTTTGTCCTCCATTTGTTGTTATAAGTAAATTATAAAGAGTAAATCTCAATTCAACCTCAACAAGAAAGAAAAATCCGTTGAGGTTGAGTTGAGGTTAATATTTTAAGATTATCATACAGTCCTCACAAATTTGTGCTATAATATAATAAAAGGAGGGAAGTTTATGCTTCAGATACTTGTAGTTGAGGACGATAGCGAGCTGCGCGAGCTATTCTGCTCGGTTCTGGCGGACAGCGGATATAAGGCTTTCCCGGCAGCGGACGGATTAGCGGCGTTCGATATACTGGAAAGCACCTTTATAGATCTGGTTATCTCGGATATTATGATGCCCCGCATGGATGGGTTTGAGCTTACAAGAACGCTTCGTGAAACAGGTTACTCAATGCCGCTTCTTATGATAACGGCAAAAGAAAGCGCTGCGGATAAGCGAGAGGGTTTTCGCGCGGGAACAGACGATTATATGGTAAAACCCATAGATGTAAACGAAATGGTGTGGCGAGTAGAGGCTCTGCTTCGCAGAAGCCGAATCGCAAACAGCCGCAAAACCACATTTGGTGAAACGGAATTTGATTGCGATACGCTGACAGTACGTTATTTGAATACGGAAACCGAGCTGCCGCAAAAGGAATTTTACTTGCTGTATAAACTGATAACATCGCCTAATCGCATTTTTACCCGAATGCAAATCATGGAGGATGTGTGGGGACCCGACAGCGAGTCCGATCTACATACGCTCGATGTGCACATCAGCCGACTTCGCGAGCGTTTCAGGGATAATCCCGATTTTGAGATAGTCACGGTACGCGGGCTTGGATATAAGGCGGTGAGCCGAAATGGGTAAACAACGGCGGCACAGATTTAAGAAAAATATTTTGGTGATGTTTTCGCTTCTGACATTCATAATGATGACTCTGACAGTCGTAATCACCGGGGCTCTCATAATCTTTATGTATCACATCGGACTGCTGACAGAGCGTAGCCGCGCTGTGGTGCTTGTCATAATCGCGGCGGTAAGTATTCTGGTAGGCACAGTGTTGTTGCGGCTTGTTGGAAAGAAAACCATTTTATCAATAGTAGAGATCAGCAAGGCGGCTAAAGAGGTGTCGGCGGGAAATTTTAATGTTTTCCTAAATGAGGATATTCCGATTGACGAGCTTCGCGAGTTGGCACATAATTTCAATATTATGGCGAAGGAGCTTGCCGGAACAGAAATACTGCGGAACGATTTTGTGGAAAATGTCTCTCATGAATTTAAAACGCCGTTGTCTGCTATTGAGGGCTATTCAACGCTTTTGCAGCGAAAAAACCTTTCCGAAGAAAAACGTTTCGAGTATACAAAACGTATTCTATGCAATACAAAGCGACTATCACAGCTTACTGGGAATATTTTGCTGCTGTCAAGGCTTGAAAATCAGGAATTAAATCCTCAAAAAGAGAACTTTTGTCTTGACGAGCAGCTGCGTGAGGTAATCCTTGCGTTACAGGAAAAATGGAGCGAGAAGGAGGTTCGGCTCGACGTTGACCTTGACAGTTCGGATTATTACGGCAACCGCGATCTGTTGTTTCACGTATGGGAAAACATATTGAGCAACGCGGTGAAATTTGTTGGAAACTGCGGTGTGATCCGCGTAACATTGCGGCGATACACTGAATTTATTAAAGTGTGCATTTCGGATAACGGAATAGGGATGAACGATGAAACACTGCGCCGCGTATTTGAAAAATTTTACCAAGGCGATCGCTCGCGTTCTTCCCATGGAAACGGATTGGGAATGGCATTATCAAAACGAATAGTGGATATTCATAGCGGGAAGATAACTGTTTGCAGCACAGAGGGCAAGGGAACCGAATTTACGGTGACTTTGCCTTTGACATAGTGTTATGAAAGGATAAAATTATGCTTTATGACGTTATTTTTACACGAAGGCAGGTACGAAAATTTAATACTGATTTGGTTGAAAGTGAAACAGTAGACAGTATTGCGGAACACCTTTACAGTACTCGTCAGATGGACGGGCTTAACGCTGATTTTGAGGTGGTTCCCGCACAAGCCATTTCTGGCAGCCAGGGGGCTGCATTTGCAATATTAAGCTACTGCGGCAATAACGCATTTGATTACGCAAATGTGGGCTTTGTGCTTCAAGAGGCGGATCTTTATATACAAAATATCGGTTTGGGAAGCGGATGGTTTATGAGTGCCAAGCCGAATAATTCTCGTGATGATTTTTGTATTGCGTTACTGTTCGGCGGTACCGACGTCCCTTTCAGAAAGGGGGTCGGAGAATTCAAGCGTAAGCCGATATCGGAAATATGCTCCGAGAGCAATAATATCGCCGAGGCGGTAAGACTGGCACCGTCATCAATGAATTCTCAGCCTTGGAGACTGTCCTTTTCGGAGGGCAGGGTCATTGTCGAAGAAGCGGGGCGAGGAATTGCACGCATGATCTTAAAAAACAAGCTTAACAAAATTGACATGGGAATTGCGTCAAGACATGCCGTTACAACTTTGGAAAATGACGGAAAAACGATCACAAGGGTTGAGCCCGTTCAAAGGGATAAAAAGTTCTTAATTGAGATTTCATACGAATAATTTTGGGGGGTTGCAGATATGAAAACAGGAATTGTATTTTGTTCCGAACATCATGGGAATACGCGTAAACTGCTTAACGCTGTTGCCGAACATTATGATATCGACCTGATAAAAGCGGATATAGCGTTATTCCCGGGAAGCGGTTTGCACACAACACTTTCCGATTATGACCTGATAGGATTTGCCTCGGGAATATATTATCAGAAATTTCACAAGGATGTTTTGAAATATGCTGAGGATTTTCTGCCAAAAGGGAAAAATGTGTTTTTCATTTACACCTGCGGCATCGAACGAAAATGCTATACCGACTCTATAATACAGATTGCAAAATCAAAATCCTCAAAAATTCTCGGCACATATTCCTGTCCGGGATATGATACCTTTGGACCCTTTAAGCTTGTTGGCGGAATTTCAAAGGGACGTCCCAACGACGATGATATTCAAAATGCAATCAAGTTTTACGAATTCATTCTTAAGAAGTGTTCCGAAAAATGAAGCTGTCAGAGAATTGTCTGTTCTTTTCGGAGCGTTAAAAACACTCGGTCAGCGTTTGGCTGAGCTGCAACATATAAAAATGCAGAAGGATGTGATATTATCGGACGTGTTTTGATAATTGAATTCGATGATAATCACACTCCGATTTTTGATAGAATACTGTCCGTTTTGAGTCAAAACTTGGAATATGAATTATTGCGTATCAAGGATGAGTCTGTGTTGCTTGTCTGCGGATTGGAAATTCATTTCGACCTTAGAAAGGTGTATTACGAACACAAGTCAATCTACTTAACGGCAAAGGAATATGCCCTGTTATGCGTCCTTGCGCTCAACAAGGGAATAACCCTGAGCTATGACCGGCTTTATCAAGCTGTGTGGAACGAGGAGCCTTTCGGGGACATGAGAAACGCGGTCACCTGTCATATAGGATATCTGCGGCGAAAGATATTCGGAGCCGCACCCAACGCACAATTTGAGATCAGGAATATTCGATCCGTAGGATACAGGTTCGATTCGGTCAAATAAGAAAACAGCCGTTCACATCGAAGGAACGGCTGTTTTTGTCGTAACTTGCGTTTTTCTACTGTATTTCTACTGTAAATCTACAGAGTTTCTACATAATTCTATGATATAATGCCCTCATAGACTAATTTCTATGGGGAACGACAATTCTTGATATATCCCCGGATAGGGGATATAGTGCAAAAACGATATAAACGGACAAGCTCTCCGTCAACAAGAGCGATACATATAAATACCGATCCCGCAGTCCTCAAAAGGATTGCGGGATTTTTTCGTTCGACAAAAAATAAAAGGAAATTACAGAATATACAAGCAAACGATTTATTTCCAGAAAGATACGACCGCAGCGCGTCCGAATTACCACGGATGCGCTTTTTTTATGTCGTAAAAGGTCATTATATAGCGTTTTACCGCTCCCGTGCACCTCCCTTCGATCTTAAAAAACCATTAACCATATTTCAAGATCGGAGGATTACATAATGATTATTAAGTATACATTCGCAGATGGCACCGTTTCGGAGGTTGAGGTTGACGAGGCTAGCAGACGAGAAAGGTGGTCAGCTCGACAAGCGTGTGATGTTTTATATGGATGAGATCGGGACGCTGCCCAAAGTCGATGGCTTGGAAATGATATTCTCCGCATCGCGTTCCCGAAAGGTTTCAATAGTCGCGATAATACAGTCGCTCGCGCAGTTTGAGAAAACCTACGGCAAAGAGGGCACGGAAATCATCGTGGACAACTGCCAATGCACACTGTTCGGAGCGTTCGCGCCCAATTCCAAGACCGCCGAGGCGATGTCTCAGAACCTCGGAAAGCAGACCGTACTCAGCGGCTCAGTGTCACGGTCGGCGGGAAAGGACGGCGCGTCGCGGTCATTGCAGATGATTGAGCGACCACTAATGACTGTCGACGAGCTGAAATCCATGCCGAAAGGTCACTTTATCGTGATGAAAACGGGCTGTCACCCGATGAAAACGCGCTTAAAGCTGTTCTTCAAGTGGGGTATTCAGTTTGAAAACGCCTACTCCATTGAGGAAAAATCCGAGCGCAAGGTGCAGTACGCCGATAGTCGCGAGGTTGAGGCGGCGGTTTTAGAGAGGTTTTCGCCGAAACCCGTGCCAATCGAGTTCAAGGATGACTTTAAAGATATGACGGCTGACTTCTTGGATAAGAAACGTTCGCCCAGAACAAGAAAGAATAATTAGATTGTGTTCGCATTAACCCAAATGCTTGGATTTCGAAGCGAGTGTTTTGGCGCACTAAGCACATTTCGAAAGACAAAAGCTGAAAAAGGTTTTGGCAGCAGGACTTTTTACGATATTATTTCTGTAAATAACGCTGATGTTTCTCAACGGCATTTTTTTGTCAGTATTAATTTTATACACTCCGTCCGTGGCAGTCACCATCAGCTCGGGAATGAAGCCGAGTCCCATATTATTACGCACCATAGGCAGCATCATATCGGTCGTGGCGACCTCAATATCGGGTCTTATAGGAATTCCCTCGTCCTTAAAAATCCTGTCAAGAAATGAGCGCGTCGCTGTGCCGCTGCAAAGTGTGATAAAAGGATATTCCAAAAGGTTTCGGAACGAGAGTGTTTTACCCGCCAATTCTCTGAATTTTTCGCCGCCTATAAGTACGTCGCGAAATTTTAATACCGACTTTTTGGAGAAATCATTGGGAATATCTATCGGAGATGACAGCACCGCGTAATCCGACTTTCCCGATTTTACGGAGTTCAGCGCTTCAAAAGACGAGGAATTCTCAATGATAAATTTTATCCCCGGAAATTTCTCGCGGAAGCTGTTGAGTATGCTGAACAAAAAGCAATGCAGCGCAGTTTCGGTGGCGGAAAGATAAACCGTTCCCGAATCGGCGAAAAAACCGTTCATCAACTCGTTTTCGCCCCTCATAAATTGCTCGCAGCCCTCGCGTACATAATAGTACAACCGTTCTCCCTCGGCGGTAAAATCAATCCCCCTGTTGCTGCGCACGAAAAGCCTGCACCCGAGCTGATACTCAAGCGTATTGATCGTGTGACTTATCGAGGATTGGCTTGTATCAAGTGCCTCCGCCGCCTTCGTGAAGTTCATAAATTGGCAGCAATAGTAGAAAACCTTGTAATATTCGTAGCTTATCATAATATTCACCCTTCTTTATTTCCCATTATAACATATCTTCGATCAAAACGCAATAGCTGGCATGAAAAAATAATATCGCAGCAATATTAAATCAATTATTTACAGTATGCCAAGAATGCAGTATAATGGTAAAGGAAAGAAGGTAATGAAAATGAATAAAGACCTTACGGTTGGAAATCCGGGAAAGACATTGGTTATGTTCACTCTCCCGCAGTTTATAAGCGTGATCTTTCAGCAGATGTATAACATCGCCGATAGCATCATTGCAGGCAAGTTTGCAGGAGAAAACGCTCTTGCGGCGGTCGGGGCAAGCTATCCTATAACAATGATATTCATGGCTGTGGCAATAGGCTGTCAGATAGGCTGCTCCGTGGCGATAAGCAAGCGCTTCGGCAGCGGCGATTTCGCAAGGGCGAAAATCTGCATTTCCACTGCGTTGATCTCGGGATTTGCTCTTTCGGCGGTGATGACCGTACTCGGTGTGATGTTCAGCCCTCAAATGATGCGTCTCGTAAATACTCCCGCCAATATTTTTGCGGACGGAGATCTGTATTTAAAAATCTACACAGGCGGATTTGTGTTTTTATTTATGTACAATGTGACGACGGGAATATTCAATAGCTTAGGCGACAGTAAAACTCCACTTTGGCTGCTTATATCCTCGTCTGTCGGAAACATCGTCCTTGACGCGATTTTTGTTATCGTATTCCATTGGAGTGTTTCCGGAGTTGCGTGGGCAACGTTTATCGCGCAGGGTATTGCCTGTGTTTGCTCACTGATAATCCTCGGAAAAAGGATGCGGGAGTTTGCCAAAGACGATAAAATCAAGTTCTTCAATGTTTCCGCACTGAAAGAGATACTTGCAGTCGCGATACCGAGCGTCTTGCAGCAGAGCTTTATTTCGGTCGGTAATATGTTCATTCAATATTGGGTAAACGGCTACGGCTCATCAGTCATAGCGGGATACTCCGCGGCGATAAAGCTGAACACTTGCGCTGTAACCGTATTCACAACGCTCGGCAACGGCGTTTCGAGCTTCACTGCACAGAATATGGGTGCAAATAAGCCTCTGCGTGTAAAGAGCGGTTTGAAATCGGGAATGGTTTTCGCGCTGATAACCGCGGCTCTGTTTTCGACAGTATTCCTTGAGTTCAACGATTTTTTCCTGTCGCTGTTTATGAAAGAGGGAAGCAGCGAGCTTGCCTATGAAACGGGCAGGGCGTTTATGAAAACAGTCGCTCCGTTTTATTTTGTGGTGTGCTCCAAACTCATTTGCGATGGGATACTCAGGGGCAGCGGTAAAATGGGCTTCTTTATGGCGGCAACATTCACCGATCTGATATTGCGGGTGGTTTTGGCGTTCGTGTTCTCAAGGTTTTGGCGGCAGAACGGCATATGGTCGGCATGGCCCGTAAGTTGGTTTATAGCAGCCGTTATGTCTGTCGTTTTCTGTACGGTGTGCCTGAACAAATTCTGTGACGGCATAAATGACAAGAAAGCAAAATCACAAAACGGTTAATAGCAAAATATAGAATGTGTAGGTGCAAAACCGGATTAGCAATTATAATATTCTTTATATCGTGCAGAAGTATCATATCACCAAAAAATAGTCGAATTACAATGTTTAGAGCTTGATCTTATTTATATTTCTCCATTCTCTGGGAGAAAGTCCGTAAGTATTTTTAAAAGCCCTTGAAAAATGCAAAGGACTGCTGTATCCGACTGCTGCACCAATATCTCCTATAGATAGCTTCGTTAGTTTCATAAGCTCGGCAGCTTTTGACATCCGATATGACAGCAGAAATTCCTGCGGTGTTTTTCCTATGGTCTCCTTGAATATTTTTCCGAAGTAACTGCGGTTAAGTCCGCATACGGCAGCTATATCTTCAACAGAAATGTCGTTTTGAAAATTGTGTTCAATATATTCCAGTGCCTCATGAATGTAAAAATCCCGCAGTTTGCTGCCGCTTCGGAGCATCTGCGACGCCGATGACCGCATAAGATAATCTAAAAACAGATACAGATGACCAATAAGATGTATCGGCGGTAGCGATGAGTTCTCGGAAATATAGAGCATCTCCTTTAGCATATCCTCTCGCAGATCGTTGTGGCGAGCATGATATATCGGAGAGTCCGCACCGAGTCCCGCCGATTCAAGTATCCCTTTAGCCCTTAGTCCATCGAACTCAATCCAACAGTACTCCCACGGCATATCATTATCGGCGATATAGGTAGTGGTCTGATCCGGCAGAATAAGAAAGCCCTCTCTGCTTTTTACTCGGTAGGTTTTCGTCTCACCATTACTGTCATCAGCCATAAGCACACCCATGCCCGAGATAACATAATGAAAAAGATAGTGGTTTCTTTTTGCCGGACCAAACGAATGTGATGGCGCGCATTTTTCTCGTCCAAATTGGAACAACCCGAGGTCAACAAAATTTTCTGTCGGGAAAATCGAAAAAATCAGATCCTGCATTTCTGTTCTCTCCTTGATAATTCTGTATCTGCCACCGACGACAGTTGTCAACAATTACATTATAGCATAAAATATGCCAAAATGCAAGGTGATTTTCAAGCATAACGGTTTATATGGCATTTTGGCATAAAACAAGTTGAAAGTGGCTATTTACAGTAGCATTAAGATATGTTATAATAAAATCACAAAATCCAATCCAAACATATAAGGAGGCAGAATATATGAAAAAGCGAGTTTTTCTATCGGCAGCGCTTGCAGCGCTCTCTCTGCCGGTGATGCTGTTGTCCGGATGCTCGAAAAATGCAGACGGCAGTGGAAAGATCGAAATTCGTATGCTGCAATATAAGCCCGAGGCTGTTGCGGCATTCGAGAAAATGGAACAGCGGTTTAACGAAACCCATGATGATATTCATTTGACGATTGAATCGCCGAATGAAGCAATGACGGTTCTCAAAACGCGGCTTATCAAGGAAGATTATCCCGATATTGTCGGAATCGGCGGCGATATAAACTACTCAAACTTCCTTGACGCAGGATTATTTGAGGATTTATCCGATTTTGAACTTCTTCCCGAGATCAAGTCCTCGTATATGCAGATAGAAAAAGACCTTGAATTTATCCCGCAGGACGGTATTTATGCGCTGCCTTATGCCGCCAACTGTGCGGGTATTCTGTACAACAAGGACATATTTGACAAATACGACTTGGAGATACCTCATACATGGAGCGAGTTTACCGAGCTGTGTGAGAAAATACAGGAGGACACCAATATCTATCCCCTTTATTTCGGATATAAGGACACATGGACCACCCTTGCTCCGTGGAACGCTCTGGCGGTTGGATTGTCGCCCTCCGACACCTGCGCACAGGTCAATGCCGGAAACACAACATTCTCAGTGGAATACTCAGAGGTGGCGGAAAAAATCAAAGCTCTGCTTGAATATGCCGAGCCTAACCCGTATGCGTACAGCTATAACGACGCGTGTACCGCATTCGCAAGGGGTGAATCGGCGATGTATCCGATCGGCAGCTATGCTGTACCGCAAATAATACAGACAAATCCCGATATCAATATAGATTCATTCCCTTTCCCCGCTAATGAAAATGAAAGCGACAACGTTTTAAATTCGGGTGTCGATCTTCAATTTTCGATAATGAAAGGCTGCAAAAACAAAGAGGCGGCATACGAGGTGCTGAAATTCCTGTACGAGGACGAAACAATTCAGATATACCTTGACGATCAGAACGCAGTGCCTTGTAAAAACGGTGATTTTACCCTCCCATCAATGCTTGACGGAATGAAGGACTATATCGAAAACGACAGAATGTCCGACTTCCACGATCATCACTATCCAAGCGAAATGAGCGTTGACGCGATAATCCAGACATATCTTATGGACAACAGCGAAAACGCCCGTGAAACATTCCTGACGCGCTTTGACAACGAATGGAAGCGCTATAACCGTGACCTTATTGAAAAGGTAAGAAAATATGAGGAGGAAAAGCAATGAAACACAAACTTTCTTCGCGAACAAAAACATATATCGTAATGATATTGCCCGCGCTCATTCTCTTTGTGGCATTCAACACGATACCTCTTATTACGGGAGCATTTTACAGCTTCACAAATTACCGCGGATACGGCAGCTATGAGTTTGTAGGTTTGCGAAATTACATAGACCTTTTCCAAGACGCAAGAGTAGGACAGTCTTATCTGTTTACATTCAAATACGCTATTGCGGGAACGGTGCTTGTAAACCTCATTTCTCTGCTGCTTGCGATGGGGCTGAACAGCAAGATCAAAGCTAAAGGTTTTCTTCGCGGAATGTATTTTGTTCCGAACGTTCTCGGCGGACTTGTTGTCGGCTATATTTTCAGCTTTCTGTTTACATATATTATCCCCACTTTGGGCAATGCACTTAATATCGAATTTCTGAAGAACAGTATTCTCGCAAGTGAGGATTGGGCGTGGGTAGGAGTTTTGATAGTCGGTGTATGGCAGTCTGTTGCAATGAATACGATCATTTATATTTCGGGTTTGCAGACGATCCCCGCGGATATTTACGAGGCGAGCAGCATTGACGGCGCAAATAAATGGCAGACATTTACAAAGCTCACGCTGCCTATGTTAGTGCCATTCCTGTCAATAAATCTCGTCCTCAGCACCAAGAATATGCTTATGGTATTCGATCAGATCGTATCCTTGACAAAGGGCGGACCTTCGCAAAGCACAGAATCTATTTCCTATCTTATATACCGCAACGGAATGGACGGCGGACAATTCGGTTTCCAGAGTGCCAACGCAGTATTGTTCTTTGTGGTTATCGTTACTATATCCGTAATTCAGATGAAGATGACAAGTAAGAAGGAGGAACAGTTATGAGCGGAACAGATATTACCAAAACCAAAAAGCCCGCGAAGATAAAGAAAGATAATCATATAAACATTCCCTTGACGATAGTACTGTTTATCGGTTGCCTTACGGTTATATTCCCGCTGTACATGACAGTCATTATCGCTCTGAAATCGCCGGCTGAAATGACAAACGACGCTATGGGTGCGTTGAGTTTCCCCAAGACATTCAGCCTTGACAATTTCGCCGAGGCGATGCGTGTGACGAACTTCGGAACCTCACTGCTCAACAGCGTGATCATTACGGGTGCGACTATACTTCTGGCATTGATCATTCACTCAATGGCAGGTTACGCGATAGGCAGAGCAATGACGCGTCACAAGAGCTTCAAGTTCATTTATTTCTATATCGTAAGCGGAATGTTCGTGCCTTTCGCAATACTTATGATGCCGCTCGTAAAGCAGACCGCTATACTGGGTATTGACAATATGTTCGGCGTTATAATCCTTTATGTGGTATTCTATATGCCGATGAATATTATGCTGTATTCGGGGTACTTGAAAAATATTCCCCTTGCCATGGAGGAAGCCGCAAGTATTGACGGCGCTTCAACATGGAGAACATATTGGACGATAATCTTCCCGATGATGAAGCCCATGCACGCAACGGTAGCTGTGCTGACAGCTCTCGGAACATGGAACGATGTTATGACTCCTCTTGTAATAATGTCCGGTTCGGAAAATACGACGCTGCCGCTTGCACAGCTTAATTTCCAAACGCAATTCGGAACAAATTACAACCTTGCGTTCGCTTCGTATCTGCTGGCGCTTATCCCCATTCTGATCTTCTACATATTCTGCCAGAAGCAGATCATCGGCGGTATCGCAAACGGTGCAGTGAAAGGATAATACATTATGAAATTATGCAATAAAATAATGCTGATCACCTATGCCGACAGTATGGGAAAGAACCTCGGCGAGCTGCATAAAATTATAAACAAACATTATCGGAAAGCCATCGGCGGAATACATATACTTCCGTTTTACCCGTCTTCCGCCGACAGGGGCTTTGCACCGATAAGATATGATACGGTGGACGGGAACTTCGGCAGCTTTGATGATATTGAGCAGCTCGGTGATGATTACTATCTGATGTTTGATTTCATGGTAAACCACATTTCCGCGCAGTCGGAATTTTACCGTGATTTTCTGAAAAAGAAGGACGCTTCGCTGTACAAGGATATGTTTATCCGCTACAAAGATTTCTGGGAAAACGGCGAGCCTACAAAGGCGCAGACCGATCTCATCTACAAGAGAAAACCCCGCGCACCGTATGTCGAAGCGCATTTTGCGGACGGCAGCACAGAAAAGATATGGTGTACGTTCTGCGAGGAACAGATTGATCTTGACGTGTCCAAAGATGTTACAAAGCGTTTTATTACGGAAACGCTGGAGAGTATGTGCAGACACGGCGCGGCGGTAATACGGCTTGACGCGTTTGCGTATGCGGTAAAAAAGGCGGATACAAATTGTTTCTTTGTTGAACCCGACACATGGGATCTGCTGTACGATATCGAAAAAACAGTATCGGAACACGGCTGTGAAATACTTCCCGAAATTCATGAGCATTATACCATTCCGATGAAGATCGCCGATAAGGGATTCTGGATATATGACTTCGCGCTTCCGGTGATTACTCTCCACGCTCTGTTCAATCACACGGGAAAATATCTCAAGAAATGGCTCGAAATGTGTCCGATGAAGCAGTTCACCACTCTTGATACGCACGACGGAATAGGTATTGTCGATGTAAAAGATCTTATTCCCGATGATGAGATCGAAAATGTCAAAGAGCAGATGTACAGCCGCGGAGCAAATGTAAAAAAGATCTACAGCTCAGAGGCGTACAATAACCTCGATATTTATCAGGTCAACACAACCTATTATTCGGCGCTTGGAAACAACGATAACGCGTATCTGCTGGCGAGAGCGATACAGTTTTTCGCACCCGGTATACCTCAGGTTTACTATGTCGGACTGCTGGCGGGGGAAAACGATGTTGAGCTTATGGAGCGAACCAAAAACGGACGTGACATCAACCGTCATTATTATTCGGCGGAGGATATCGATAAGGAGCAGGACAGAGAGGTTGTGCGAAAGCTAAAGGAGCTTATGGAGCTAAGAAACTCTCATGCAGCTTTCGGACTTGACGGCAGCATTTCCGTAACTGCCGACGGCGATAGGATTTCAATTACAAGAGCTTGCGGTGACAGTGAGCTGACGCTGAACGCTAATCTGACAGATTACAGCTTTACTATCGGATAAGGAGCATAAGTCATGAGCATAAATGTCAACGAAAAAGAGCGTTATTTCAGCATTATGACGCAAAACACCGAATATCAGATCAAGGCTGACGTTTTTGGCATATTAAAGCATATGTGGTACGGCGAGAAAACAGGTCGTGACATGGAATATCTGCTGGAATATCCCGATGTGGGCTTTTCGGGAGCAATTTACGATGCCGACAACGACCGCACATATTCCCTTGACACAATGCCGCTGGAATATCCTTGCTGCGGCGTGGGAGATTTTCGTGTTCCCGCTATTGAAGTTACTCACGCTGACGGAAGCACGGCGCTTGATCTGCGTTACAAAGGATATTGTGTGAAAGACGGGAAGTACGATATTCCCGGTCTCCCTGCCGTTCACGCGAAAAAAACAAAAGCGCAGACGCTTGAAATAACGCTTTGCGATACTGCAACGGATACGGAGGTAATACTCCGCTACGGTGTTCTTGAAGAACTTGATATAATAACCCGAAGCGCCGAGATACGCAACAACGGCGACAGCCCGATATTTCTGAAAAAAGCCGCAAGCCTTAGCCTTGATATTCCCAACGGCAATTGGGAATGGATACACTTTCAAGGCAGACACACCTTAGAACGCCTGCCCGAACGCGCTCCGCTTATTCACGGAATACAGGAGAGCTCCAACATTCGCGGCGCGTCAAGTCATCAGCAGAACCCGTCATTTATCATCTGCTCTCCCGACTGCGGCGAGCAGTCCGGCAAGTGTTACGGCGCGTTTTTCGTATACAGCGGAAGTTTTCAGACGCAGATAGAGCTTGATCAACTGAACCAGACCAGAGCGGTTATGGGAATAAATCCTCGGCTTTTCGGGTGGAAACTGAACGTCGGAGAGAGCTTCCATACGCCGGAAGCGGTTATGACATACAGCGGAAACGGTTTTTCCAAGCTTTCTCACAATTTCCACAAGGCAATAAGAGAAAATATCTGCCGTGGAAAATACCGGCTTTCCGAACGTCCGGTGTTGATAAACAACTGGGAAGCTACCTACTTTGATTTTGACGCGGAAAAAATTCTGCAAATAGCAAAGAACGCGGCGCCTCTCGGAGTAGATATGCTCGTTCTTGACGACGGTTGGTTCGGCAAGCGCGACAGCGATTCCTCAGGTCTCGGTGACTGGTTTGTAAACGAAGAAAAGCTTCCCGGCGGACTTGGTTCGCTCGTTGAAAAGATCAAGGCTTTGGGAATGAAATTCGGACTGTGGTTTGAACCGGAAATGGTCTCCGAGGACAGCGAGCTTTACCGCGCACACCCCGAATGGGCAATCAAAATACCGAGCCGCAAGCCGACGCGCGGACGTTATCAGCTTGTGCTGGATATGTCAAGGAAAGACGTCCGCGATTATTTGTACAATTCTATCGCCGCGATTTTAAAAAGCGCCGATATTTCATATATAAAGTGGGACGCCAACCGAAGTATATGCGATTGGTATTCCGGGGAGCTGTCTGCGGAAAAACAATGCGAGCTGCCACACAGATATATTCTTGGACTGTATGAACTGCTTGAACGGCTGACGGCTGACTTTCCCGATGTTCTGTTTGAGGGATGCAGCGGCGGAGGCGGACGCTTTGACGCGGGAATGCTTTACTATTGCCCTCAGATCTGGTGCAGCGATGATACCGACGCGTTTGAACGCACGAAAATACAGTATGGAACATCGTTCATTTACCCGATCTCAACGGTAGGCTCACACGTTTCGGTTGTGCCGAATCATCAGACCGGCAGAATAACTCCGATTGAAACAAGAGCTGTCACCGCAATGGCGGGCAGCTTCGGCTATGAACTTGATCTCGGAGCGCTTTCCGATGAGGAAAAAGATGCCGTATCCGAGCAGATAAGACGTTTTAAAGAATATGCCCCGCTTATTCACAACGGTAAATATTATCGGTTGAGCGATCCGACAACGGAGAACATCGCACTTTGGGAATATGTTTCCGATGATATGTCGGAAGTGCTTATCCACGGGATAATATTCCGCGCAGAACCGAACATGAAACGCATAACAATAAAGGCGGCAGGACTCTCTCACGAAAGTGAATACAGTATTGCAGAGAGCTCGGCGCGCTACACGGGCGCGGCACTTATGAACGGCGGAGTGCTCTTGCCAAAGACATGGGGAGATTATTGCCCGATTGAGATACATCTGATAAAACAGGGGGAGTAGTTGTGAATGTTGAAGATATTCTGGTAAACCTGCGAAACGGCAAATACGATTCTCAGCTTGGTGAGCTTTACGAAACATCAACTGTTCAAATGCAGCGGATACGGTATGAAAACGCAATAAAAAAGTTCACGCAGCAGTTCCCGCAGCGCATAAATTCGGAAATTGCGATCTTCTCTGCCCCCGGAAGGACGGAGATCGGCGGAAACCACACCGATCATCAGCACGGTTGTGTTCTGGCGGCGGCGGTCAACTTGGACGTGATCGCAGTCGTTGGTTTTCACGACGAAAAAACTATCCGTGTAAAATCCGAAGGACACGATATAGATGTGATCGCACTTGACGATACCGCTGTATTGGATGGAGAAAAGGGAACTTCTGCCGCACTTATCCGCGGGATAGCCTCGCAGTTTATCGAAATGGGAGTAGATGTAAAAGGCTTTGACGCTTATACGACTTCAGACATTTTAAGCGGCAGCGGTCTTTCATCCTCAGCCGCGTTTGAAATACTGATAGGAACGATCATCAACTGCCACTGCAACAACGGAAAAACCGATCCCGTAAAGCTGGCTCGGATCGGGCAGTATGCCGAAAATGTATATTACGGCAAAAAGTGCGGCTTAATGGATCAAGCGGTCTGTGCGGTCGGAGGACTGGTGTTCATCGATTTTAACGATCCCGAAAATCCCGTTATCCGTAAGCATGACGCAGATTTGTTGGAGTATGGATATGAATTATGTATTACCGATACAAAGGGAAATCATTCGGAGCTTACGGAGGAATACTCAGCTATATCCGATGAAATGAAACAAATAGCAGAATACTTCGGTTGTAAATATCTTCGTGATGTGGACGAGAGTGAATTTAATCGCTCTATTCCCGGACTGAGAAAATCGTGTTCCGACAGGGCAGTGCTTCGCGCTATGCACTTTTTTGAAGAGAACCGCAGAGCGCAGCGCGAATCAGCCGCATTTCAGGAGGAAAACGTTGAATATTTCCTTTCGCTGATACAACAATCGGGAGATTCCTCAGAGGTGCTGCTGCAAAATTTATATTCTGTAAAGCGTCCCACGGAACAGGCTATCCCGTTAGCAATAGTAGTAAGCAAGAGGATACTGAACGGAAAAGGGGCGGTTCGCATACATGGCGGAGGTTTTGCCGGAACTATACAAGCAATTGTACCAAGAATGGAAGTAGAGCGTTATAAATCGGAAATGGAAGCATTGTTTGGCGAAGGCTGCTGTTATGTACTGCGTTTTCGTCGGGCGGGCGGAATTCAGCTTAAAACAAATATGGAGGTCAGATAAATGAAAGTTTTAGTTTTGGGTGGCGCCGGATATATCGGTTCTCATACCACTTTGGAGCTTGTTAAAGCAGGGAATGATGTCATAGTTGCGGATAATCTCTCAACAGGATATTTGCCCGCTGTTTCAAAGGAAGCTAAATTCTTCAAAGGTGATCTTCATGATTTTGATTTCCTTGATGACCTGCTTGCAAAAGAGAAGCCGGAAGCGGTAATTCACTTTGCGGCGTTTTCTTTGGTCGGTGAGAGCGTTACAGATCCGCTGAAGTATTATGACAATAATCTTTGCGGAACAAAGGTTTTGCTGGACGCGATGGTGAAGAACGGCATTGATAAGATCGTTTTCTCCTCCACCGCTGCGACATACGGTGAGCCGAAAAACATTCCGATTCTTGAAAGCGATTCCACCTGCCCCACAAATCCATACGGTGAAACGAAGCTCGCTATGGAAAGGATGTTCAAATGGACAGCAAATGCACACGGCCTGAGATACGTTTCACTGCGCTATTTCAACGCTTGCGGTGCTGACGAAAGCGGATTGATCGGTGAAGCACACAATCCCGAAAGCCATTTAATACCGCTGATTTTACAAGTACCAAACAAACAGCGTGAAACTATTTCAATTTACGGCACAGATTATGATACCCCGGATGGCACTTGTATCCGAGATTACATTCATGTTACCGATCTTGCACAGGCACATATTCTGGCGGTAAAGTACTTGATGAATGGCGGAGAAAGCGATATTTTCAATCTCGGCAACGGAATCGGCTATTCTGTGCGTGAGGTTATTGAAGCTGCAAGGAAAGTCACGGGTCACCCCATTCCCGCAATTGATTCTCCCAGACGCTCAGGCGATCCCGCACGCTTGGTTGCTTCAAGCGATAAAGCAAAAAGCATACTCGGTTGGAATCCGGTACATGATTCGCTTGAGGAAATTATTGCGAGCGCGTGGAATTGGCATAAAACACACCCGCACGGATATAACTCGTAAGGAGCACGGCTATGATTTGTGATAATGTTGAGAGATTTATTGGCTATGCTTTAAAAAATGGGCTGATCGAAAACACCGACATCTACGTTATCCGAAATCAGCTTATGGAAGCTCTGGGACTGACCGACTGGCAGCATACAGATGCGGAATATTCCGATGAAACGATTGACGATATCCTTGCTCCTTTAGTGGATCATGCCTGCGAAAATGGGATAATTGCCGACACTGCCAACTCACGTGATCTGTACGATACAAAGCTGATGGGAATTATAACCCCAATGCCCCGAGAAGTAAATGCTCGTTTTATGCAGCTCTGCAAAAAATCTTCGTCTGCCGCTACGGACTGGTATTATGATCTGGGCAAGAAGCTGAATTACATTCGTGCCGAAAGAATGAAGAAGGACTTGCGGTGGAAATTCAACTCGGAGTACGGTGAACTGGACATCACCATCAACCGTTCCAAACCCGAAAAAGATCCTCGCGATATCGCTCTTGCAAAGACTGCTCAATCTACCGATTATCCCAAGTGTATGTTGTGTCCGGAAAATGCGGGATTTGCGGGAAATGTCAGCCGACCTGCCCGGCAGAATCTGCGTCCCGTGTCGGTCGAAATAGGCGGAGAACCGTGGCAGCTCCAATATTCCCCTTACGGTTACTATAACGAGCATTGTATTCTTTTCAATACTCGCCACACGCCCATGAAAATAGACCGCTCCGTTTTTGAAAAGCTGTTTGACGCAGTAGACCGCTTCCCCGATTACTTCTTCGGTTCTAACGCCGATTTGCCGATTGTTGGCGGCTCAATATTAAGTCACGAGCATTTTCAAGGCGGACGATATACTTTCGCTATGGAGAAAGCACCTATTGAGTATCGGTTTGCGTTAGAACGCTATTCAAACGTTTCGGGTGGGATTCTGAGGTGGCCTATGTCCGTGATCAGGCTATACTCCGAGAACAGAACCGAGCTTACGGAAGCCTGTACAATGATCTTAAATATGTGGAAAGAATATGATAACAAGCAGCTTGATATAATCTCACACACCGGCAATATCCCGCATAATACCATTACCCCAATCGCAAGAAAAAATCAAAATACATACACCTGCGATCTGGTTCTCCGCAACAATCGTACACTTCCGGAGCGACCGCTCGGTATTTTTCACCCTAATCCGTCTCTTCATCATATTAAAAAAGAAAATATTGGTTTGATTGAAGTAATGGGATTGGCGGTTCTTCCGGCAAGGCTGGCAAAAGAAACGGAATTGCTTAAACAGTGTATGTGTAACGGAACATCCATTTCCGAGAAGCCTGAAATCATGTCCCACGCTGAATGGGCATCGGATATTCTGAACAGATACCACGACTTTTCCGAAAAAACTGCCGATGATATATTAAAAAGGGAGATCGGCGCAGTATTTGAGCAGGTTCTGTTCGATTCCGGCGTGTTCAAAAGGGATAACAAGGGCAAGGCTGCTTTTGAAAATTTCGTCCAAGACATACAAAAATGTCATATATAACATATAAATATGTGTAGAACAAAAGAAAGATATTTCGGAGGTGAAGTATAGTGCCAAGATTCGATGTATGTGCGCTGGGAGAATTGTTGATTGATTTTACCGAGAATGGGATCAGTTCACAGGGAAACCCGATTATGGAAGCAAACCCCGGCGGTGCGCCGTGCAACGTGCTTGCAATGCTATGTAAACAGGGCTACAATACCGCTTTTATCGGAAAGATCGGTGATGATATTTTCGGGCGACAGCTTCGCAAAACGGTTGAAGATATTGGCATTAACACCGAAGGACTTATTACCGACAGGTCGGTAAACACAACGCTGGCATTCGTACACTCGCTTGATGGCGGTGACCGCGAGTTTTCATTTTATAGAAATCCCGGTGCGGATATGATGCTGAGTGAATCGGACGTAAATGAGAAGATTATTGCCGAAAGCAGAGTATTTCACTATGGTTCGATTTCAATGACAAACAAGATGTGCGAATCGGCTACTAAAAAAGCTGTTGCCACTGCGGAGAGGTACGGAGCGTTAGTCTCGTTTGATCCGAATCTGCGTGAAAATCTTTGGGATAACCTTGAAACGGCTCGTGAGAAAATCGAATACGGCTTATCCCATTGTGACATATTAAAGATTTCCGATAACGAAATACAATGGTTGACAGACGAAAGCGATTTTGAAATAGCTGTACAAGAGATTCGTAAGAAATACACAAATATTTCTCTTCTGCTTTTGTCTCTCGGGAGGAACGGCAGTCGGGCATATTCAAAGAGCGGATACGCATCAGTACCGATTGCGGCTGCCAATACAATAGAAACCACCGGAGCGGGCGACACATTTTGCGGAGCGGTACTCGGAAAAATTCTGGAATATGGAATGCGGGATTTCTCAGATTCGGAACTTAAAGATATGCTCGTGTTTGCAAATGCAGCGGCGGGAATTGTAACAGAACGGAAAGGTGCGCTTAAGGTTATGCCGACAATGTCGGAAATTGCCGAGATGATAAGGAGGAACACAAATGACAGAGCTTAAAATCAAACTTGCAACGATTGACGATGTTAAGAATTTTGTAAACATCGCAACAAGGTTCAACTGTGAGATAGATGTGGTATCCGGAAGATATGTTGTGGACGCAAAATCCATAATGGGTTTGTTCAGTCTTGACTTGAGCTGTCCGCTGTTGTTGAAAATTGATTCATCAGATGAGGCTTTAACAAATGATATCAAAGAATGCCTTGATCAGTTTGTCACAGTCTAAGATCCGTACAATCGCCTGTCGGCTTAATCTAACCGGCATTAAACTAATTTGATGATATAAGTTACGAATGATGGAGGTGATAGTATTAACCGCATTTTAATAATCGAATTCAATGACGAAACATCTTGTGTTTTCGATAAGATAATGGCGGTTTTAAAAGAATGTTCAGAATATGAGTATTACCAAATCAAAGATGAATCGGTGCTGCGGGTTTGCGGGCTTGAAATTCATTTTAACCTAAGAACGGTGTGCTACAATCATCAAAAAATTGATTTGACAGCAAAGGAATATGCATTATTGTGCGTGCTTGCGCTGAATAAAGGAATAACCTTGGAATATGATCGGATTTATCAAACCGTGTGGAATGAGGAGCCGTTTGGAAACACGAAGAACACAGTTACCTGCCATATAGGTAACCTTCGCAGAAAGATATTACAAGTAGCTCCTGACGCACAATTTACAATAAAAAATATTCGATCGGTAGGTTATAGGTTCGATTCGGTCAAATAAGAAAACAGCCGTTCACATCGGAGGAACGGCTGTTTTTGTCGTAACTTGCGTTTTTCTACTGTATTTCTACTGTAAATCTACAGAGTTTCTACATAATTCTATGATATAATGCCCTCATAGACTAATTTCTATGGGGAACGACAATTCTTGATATATCCCCGGATAGGGGATATAGTGCAAAAACGATATAAACGGACAAGCTCTCCGTCAACAAGAGCGATACATATAAATACCGATCCCGCAGTCCTCAAAAGGATTGCGGGATTTTTTCGTTCGACAAAAAATAAAAGGAAATTACAGAATATACAAGCAAACGATTTATTTCCCGAAAGATACGACCGCAGCGCGTCCGATTTACACCGGACGCGCTTTTTTTATGTCGTAAAAGGTCATTATACAGCGTTTTACCGCTCCCGCGCACCTCCCCTCCAATCTTGAAACCATTAACCATATTTCAAGATCGGAGGATTACATAATGATAATCAAGTATAAATTCGCAGACGGCACCGTTTCGGAGGTCGAGGTGGACGAGGCTATCGGCAGCCTTATTATAGAATACCGACAGGACGAGGAAAATCTCTCACGCAAGGAGCGTTATCACTGCTTTTCGGTAGAAAGCTCCGTATATGAGGGCAAAGAACTCAGCACCGGCGAAACTCCCGAAATAATTTTGCAGCGAAAAAACGACAAATCCCGCAACGAGATACTCATCGATCAAGCAATGAGCGAATTGACCGAAACACAACGCAGACGGCTTATAATGGTGATTAAGGGGTATTCAATGAGAAAGATAGCGCGTCTCGAGGGCGTTGGAACAAACTCCGTCGCCAAGTCAATTTGGGGAGCAAGAAAAATTTTTTTAAAATATTTTCCGAAAAGGGGTGTACAAAACGGGGGGTAAATCTCCATATAGTAGAGGGGTAAATTTTTCCCCTTGTGTTCTTTGAAAACTTAATAGCAGTATTTCAGATACTTTCCCTTGTGCAGCCCATAGTGGTTGAAAGCGAAAGGAGCATCCCGCCAAGACGTTCCCTATATCACAAGATAGGACAAGCACGGCACTTTGCCGGACGAGCCTCGGCTCAAGATTATTCCGTAAGATGGTATATAACCGAGCGATAAGGACAAGCTCCCAAAACTTGCGTGGCAGCAAGTGCGCGATAACCTGCACAGGGGGATAATGATACTTCCGTCCAGCCACAGTTAGAAGCAATGGGGGCGGCGGCATGAGAACCATGCCGGGGTGAGAGTCCCATGATGTTGTGCCAACAACAGTCTGAAATATTCCCGATGTCGGGGGTGCGGGGCAAATACGACAGTTTTACAGGCAAACAAGCGAAGAAATTCGCTGTTAAAATATAAGGTTACGGCTCTGTTATCGCGCGGAACCGCGACCGTTTGCACACTGAAAAGTGTGCAAATTTCAGTTGAGTTTCCGAACAAGATTGAAAATTGCACATTTAATATAAGAGTATGGAGGAACAAAAAATGGACAATGAAGCGATCATCAGGTACAAATTCTACTTGTGCAGAAATTTTCTGGACAAGCTGTTGAACGAGAACCTTATAACCGAGGCGCAGCGCCGAAAAATCGAAAAGGCTGTTATAAAGCGGATCTCAGAGGTTTGAACTCTTGTCCGCTTTTGTCAGTTTTGATACAAAAAGCCTCGGATATTTCGGTAGCATTGGTAATAGATAAACCCAAACCGTTTCGGTATACTGTGTTTGAAAGGAAGTGATGAGATGGCTGAAATTACGATTATACCCGCAAAAGATCGTTCCGATGGAATCGTAAGGACAGCGGCTTATGCCCGAGTCTCGAGTAACAGCGAGGATCAGCTAAACTCATTTGCGGCACAGATCAGGTACTACACCGAGTTGCTAAAGGACAGCACCGACGCAGTGTTCGTGGATATGTACGCAGACGAGGGAATAAGCGGCACGGGAACAGCAAAGCGCACCGAGTTCCAACGGTTGATGAGCGACTGCCGAAAAGGAAAAATCGACAGGATACTCGTTAAATCAATATCGAGGTTCGCGCGAAACACCAAAGACAGCCTCGAGGCAGTACGAGAGCTGAAAACGCTCGGCATATCGGTATACTTTGAAAAGGAGAATATCGACACCTCCGAGGTCAGCTCGGAAATGATGCTGGCGATATACAGCCAATTCGCCCAAGAGGAATCCATGTCGATATCCAAGAACTGCCGATTGGGAGTCAAAAAGCGCATGATGGACGGCACCTACAAAACCGCGTCCACCCCGTTCGGATATGATTATGTAGACGGGAAATTAAAAATAAACCCCGAAAAAGCGAAAATCGTCAAGCAGATTTTTTCATGGTATGCCAATGGGATCGGTGTGGAAGAAATATCGGCAAGGCTGAACAAAGCGAACATTCCCACATCTCAAAACGGAAAATGGCGGTCGGCACGGATATCGGAAATTTTATCGAACGAAAAGTATATAGGCGATACCTTGTTGCAAAAGAGTTTCATGACCGATACCCTGCCCTTCCGTCAAACATTAAACCGTGGTGAGAAACCGCAGTATTACATAAGCGACACTCATCAACCCATTATAGAACGCGGTCTGTTTAAAGAAGTTCAGTCGCTGATAAGGTCAAGAAAACTGGACAATAATTTCAATCCGCAGCCGAACGTGTTCCGCCGCAAAATAAAATGTATATGCGGCGGAACGTTCAGGCGAAAAAAGAACGGCGAAAAAATATATTGGGTATGCCGAAACCACGATCACAAGAATATCGGCGATTGCGACATCAGGCAAATCGGCGAGTGGGTATTCCAAAGCGCTTTTATAAGGCTGTGGAACAAGCTCCAAGCGCATTACAAAGCGATTCTCACACCCATGCTCCGCCAACTTGAAACGCTCTCCGACAGAGAAAAATCAGGCAACACGCAGCTTGCCGAGCTTCGCAAGGAAATATCCGAGATCAAGCAGCAAACCTACTTGCTGACCATGCTGAACTCGCAAGGAACGCTTGACGGTGCGTACTTCACAGTTCGTACCCAAGAGCTTGACCGAAAACTGCTGACCGCCCAAAAGCATCTCCATGCCAATCTTGACGACAAGGACGGCGAAAGGCTCGACGAACTGCGGAAGCTGATCGGAATATTTGAGAGAGCCGAACAGATAGACGAATTTGATGAAATCAAGTTCGGGCTGATCGTTGAGAAAATCACGGTGCTGTCGGAATCGGAAATACGCTTCGACTTGATTGGCGGGATAGGCTTTACAGAACGGATCGTGAGGTGATGAGATGTTAAAAAACAGGAGCATACCGTTCGGCTACTGCATGGTGAACGGAAAATACGCGCTGAACGTTCCCGAGGCGGAAGCGGTGCGGAAAATATTCGCCGAATATATAGGCGGAAAATCGCTGAAAACAATAGCCGCGGAAATGCAGATACCATATAATACGGGCAAGGCGGTCTGGAATAAGAACATGGTCTGCCGAGTAATTGAGAACACAAAATATATCGGCGAGGACGGATTCCCGAAGATAATTTCCGATGAGGATTTTATTCGCGCCGCCGAAATAAAAGCGGGGCGCAATACATACCGCAAACCCGCTACGCAGGACGAAATACGGCAGTCCGAAATAATAATCACGAATTATGAGCCGACCGACGAAATTCAGCGCATGACCAATGAAATAAATCGGCTGCTCGATTCCGAAAATCTCGATAAGGTAAAAGTCGAGGCGCTTATAATCAAGTGCGCTCAACTGAAATATAAGACGATATGTGAGGTGCGAACATGATAGCAACGGCAACACAAAACAATATGCGGATCGTAATGATACCCGCCAAAGCTCAGGAGGAAATTAAAAAGGCGACGAAATGCTTGAAAGTTGCGGCATACTGCAGAGTCAGTACCGATGACAAAGAGCAGAAAACCAGTTATGAAGCGCAAATCCAATACTACACCAACAAGATCAACAAGAACCCCGATTGGCAAATGGCTGGCATTTTTGCGGACGAGGGCATTACGGGAACGCAAGCAAAAAAACGCCCCCAATTTCTCAAAATGATCAGACTGTGCAGACAAGGCAAAATCGATGTGATCCTTACAAAATCACTATCCCGATTCGCAAGAAATACTGTCGATAGCTTGAATTACATCAGAGAACTGAAAATGCTCGGAATAGCGGTCATCTCCGAAAAAGAAAATATCAACACGCTGACTGCGGAAAGTGAAATGCTAATCACGATCATGAGCTGCTTTGCCCAAGCGGAGTCCGAGTCGATAAGTAAAAACGTATCATGGGGAGTGCGGCAGAGCTTCAAAAGCGGCAATGTGCCGATACAATACAAAAAGCTGCTCGGATATAAAAAGGGCGAGAACGACCTTCCCGAAATCATACCCGAGGAAGCGGAGATCGTAAAAGAGATTTTTCGCAGCTACCTTGACGGAATGAGCCTTAAGCAGATTGCCGATTCGCTCAACTCCCGAGGTATTAAAACGAAGCACAAGCAAACCGTATGGCAAACCGAGGTCGTGAAAAGCATTCTCGTAAACGAAAAATATACGGGCGATGCTCTCCTGCAAAAAACCTACATAACCGACTGCATTACCAAAAAGAGCCGCAAGAACAACGGCGAACTGCCGATGTATCTGGTCAAGAACCATCACGAGCCGATCATATCCCGAGCCGACTTCAATCGGGTGCAGGAAGAAATGGCACGGCGAGGTGCAAAGAAAGCGATTGCGAGTAAACTCGGCAAGACCGAGCAAGGCAAGTATAGCGCCAAATATGCGCTGTCGGAGCTGCTGATATGCGGCGAGTGCGGTTCACATTACCGCCGAGTAACATGGACTGCTAAAGGCTTCAAGGAAATAAAGTGGCGCTGTATCAATCGAATCCAATACGGAAAAAAGAAATGCCACAGTTCTCCGACCGTGGAGGAACAGACACTCCACAGAGCGATTGTAAGCGCAATAAACGAGTTCTGCGAGGTCAAGGATGATGTGGCAAAGGCACTCCGTGAAAGCATAACCGAAGTGCTTGACCCGAATCTTAATGGCAGCGTACAGGCAGCACAGCAACGGATCGACGAACTGGCACACAACATAGACGAGCTGATAAAGCTGGCAACCGTACCCGAAACAGCGCAAAGCGCGATGTCGGATATCGAGAAATTCAGTGAGGAAATGAAAACGCTGCGGGAGTTCATTGAAACCGAAAAAGCGAAACAGATGACGGCTCAAAGAGGCTCCGCCGAGCTTGACGCGATTCTGGAACGGCTCGAAAACGAGGATTTCACCATGACCGAATACGATGATGTTGCGGTACGGCAGCTTATTGAAAAGGTCACGGTCGAAAGCAAGGACACCATAACGGTTACCTTTAAAGGCGGCTTTGAAATACGAAAGGATTTAAATGGAGATTGAGATTCCGGCATGGCTTTATGAACTGCTGCTTATAGAGGCGGCACAAACGGGTTCCGCAATAGAAGATATTGCGGAATCTGCGTTTAGAAAATATTTAGAAAGGGATATGGACAATGTCAACTAACGAGAAAAAAGGTGTTACCGTCAAGATCGACGCGGAACTTCACGCGGAGGTCAGGCGGTACATTGAAGAACACGCAATGACAATGGGGGACTTTGTAAGCATGGCGCTTCAGAATGAGCTTCACCCTAAACTTAATATGCAGGAGGACAAGAACATGGGAAATATGAGAACTTTGGCGTTTCAGGTACCGGAGGAGCTTTTTCAAAAGATTAAAGACTATCTGCAGCGCAATAATATGACGCAAAAGCAGTTCGTGATCGGGCTGATCGAAACCGAGATCAACCGTGATTTAACACAGCGCGCAGACATGAGCGAAGCACCGACCGATTCCGAGAGAGTGGTAGAGGAACACACAGAACGTCAAGAAACAGCCGCTGTGAGCGATTGTGAGAGCGTTTCCGAGGAGGTCGGGGAAGAACCCGAGGAACAGGAAAGCACCGATTTTTCGGACGATTTTGACGATGAGGACGAGGATTTGGACGAATCCGAGGATCAGGACGAGTCCGAAGAAATGGGAATGTCTATGGGGATGTGAAATGCCGTATATAATGGATTGTCTGTCAGAGTACGGACGGAACTTCAGCAGAGCAATTTTTGATAGGCTGTAAAAAAAGGCTTGACATTCATATGGCTTATACATTATAATGTATTTAAAGGGAAGCAGTGGCGATTTTTTGTGAAACAGAAAAAAATCTTTTTTGTCAGCGTTTCACACCGGTAAATGCAAATTACCCCATGCTTTGCAAGGGGTAATTTGCATTTACCGCGATGGTGTCGTCTGCGCCGCTTCGCGGCTTGACGGCGCTCATCGCCGGGCGCGTTTTTCACTTCGCGGACTTCGTCCGCGATTTCGCTTCGCGAAACCGTGAAAAACGCTCGGTGTTACTCCACTCTTCTTGCGTTGCCTTTTTCGGTGTTTGCCGAAAAATCTTTTTGGTAACGATGTCACGGTAATGAATTATCCCCCGCGCAAAGCGTGGGGGATAATTCATTACCGCGAAAACAGTGCGGGGTTGCTACTCTCCTCCTGTGTTTGCTTTTTTCAGCGTTCGCTGAGAAAAGCATTTAGGTAACAATGTCTCAAAACAGTAAAGAGACGCATTATAATGAGGTTCTTATTTTTATATCCCTTGAAAATACGGATTTATAATCGTTTAAGGCAGCACCGCACAAAGATTGTGCGGCAGATACGCCGACAAATTTTGTCTATCGGTCAGCCCCTCTGTCGCTACGCGACACCTCCCCCCACCGGGGGAGATCACGTCAGATTGCCAAAAACGACGAAGTAATACTGACGTATTTCAAGAAGTTTTTGGCAAAAATGACGGAAAATTTGCAAGTAGATGCCGTACAAAGACCGTAGGTCGGTCTTTGTGCGGTGTTGACTTAAATAAATATCCCCTATGCTTCGGCAGAACGAAAAAAAGCATGGGGTATTTTTCTTAATTTACTTAAGGCAGCTTGATTATCCTTATCCACTCATTCCAAGGTATGAGTTTATTTGTCTTTTCAAGAAATTCCTTTTTGTTTGTGCAGTGTTGCCTTAACAAACTGCTGATAGCGGTACAAACCATCCAATCAAACAATTCATTGGAAGGTGATATCATGCCGTTAAGAACGATAACGCTGCCCGACGGGACAATCTTTACGCTAATTATCGGTAAATACCTCTTGATTTTTTTAAAAGAATGTGATATAATATGTGAAACGATATCATATCAAAAGGTGGGAATTTATATGAATATATCGGAGTTCGCAAAAATCGCGGGAGTATCAAAATCGGCGGTAAGCAGATACTTCAATAGCGGCTATCTCGCCGAGGATAAGCGTCAGCTGATCGAACAGGCAATCGAAAAGACGGGATATTCGCCGAGCGTTTCGGCTCAGAATATCCGCACTAAAGTAACCAAGCTGGTCGGGGTCATTCTCCCGAAGCTGTCCAGCGAGAGCTGCGCACGCGTTACGGAGGGCATAAGCCGAGTGCTGAGCGAGGAAGGGTATGAACTGCTGCTTGTCAACACCGCGAACGACTATCATAAAGAGGTCGAATATCTCGATCTGTTCCGCCAAAACCGAGTGGACGGCGTTATTCTGCTTGCCACCGTTTTCACGCCGCTTCATCAGAGCGTGCTGAATAAAATGTGTATCCCAGTAGTCATCGTGGGGCAGTCGTACAAGGGGTTTAACTGCGTATGTCACGACGACCGCGGCGCGGCCTATGCTTTGACAAAACTTATGCTCGATAAAGGCGCGAAACAGCCCGCTTATATCGGAGTAACGCTTGACGACAAAGCGGCGGGCGAGGAGCGCCGGAACGGTTTCACAAAAGCGCTTGCCGAAGCCGGGATAACGCTTTCCGAGAAGCACAAGGCGACAGCCGAGTTTAAGATACAGTCGGGCTATGAGCAGGCGAAACGCATTCTTTCAAAGAAGCCGCGCCCAGACTGTTTGTTTTGCGCGACCGACAGCATTGCGGCGGGAGCGCTGCTGTACTGCCGCGAAGCGGGAATTGACGTGCCGAGCGAACTTATGGTATGCGGAGTGGGAGATTCGCAGATAGGGCAGATAACGTCTGTCCCGCTTACCACCGCACATTTTCACTACAAAACCTCGGGTGTGGAAGCGGCGCGTATGCTGCTTTCTGCAATAAGCCGTCACGATTCCGTACCGAGAATAATGAAGCTGGATTTCGAGATAATAGAGCGTGAATCCACAAGCCGGTAATGTGAAACTGTGTGAAACCGACAATTAATTTTCCAAAAGTTGATGTATTCCGTCAATAGACAAAATCTCTTTTGTGGTATATAATATAATCACAAAGTGAAATTGATTTCACTAAATTCATAAGGAAAGAGGTTGATTCTATGGACTACAGACAATGCGCAGCGGAAATATTGCGTGAGCTGGGCGGCAAGGAAAACCTTATCAGCGCGGCTCACTGCGCGACAAGACTTCGCTTGGTGATAGCGGATAACAGCAAGGTAAACAAATCAAATCTCGAAAACACAGACGGCGTAAAGGGCGTATTTGAAGCTTCGGGACAGCTTCAGATAATCATCGGCACGGGCACGGTAAACAAGGTGTACGATGAGTTTATAGCAATCGCCGGGGTTTCAGCCGCTTCAAAAGACGAGGTGAAACAGGCTGCCGCCGCCAAGGGCAATGTCTTTCAGCGTGTGATAAAAACACTTGGAGACGTATTTGTTCCGATTATTCCCGCTATCGTTGCGGGAGGGCTTATTATGGGTATAATGGAAGCCCTGAATTTTATGGCGAACAGGGGCATTATATCTATAAATCAATCCGGTTATCTGTTTCAAATAATCAATATGCTTTCCAACGCGGCATTTACGTTTCTTCCCATTCTTATCGGTTACAGCGCGACTAAGGTTTTTGGCGGCAATCCGTATCTGGGCGCGGTTTTGGCTATGTTTCTGATACACCCCGATCTTCAGAATGCCTACACCGTATCAACCGAGGGCGTAGCGCAAAGTTTCAGCATTTTTGGTTTGTATAATGTAAATATGGTGGGCTATCAGGGACACGTTATTCCCATTATAATGGCTTCACTGATACTCGCGACCGTGGAGAAAAAGCTCCACAAAATAGTTCCCGAAATTATAGATTTGTTTGTAACTCCTCTGGTAAGCCTGCTTGTTTCGGGACTTCTTACGTTCACATTTATCGGACCGCTTTTTGTGGCGATCGAGAACGGGGTGCTTTGGTTCGTCCAATGGCTTATTACCATTCCATTCGGTATTGGCAGCTTTATTATGGGCGGCATTTACTCAACCACCGTTGTCGCCGGCGTACATCATATGTATACCGTCATTGATATGGGACAGCTTGCACAGTACGGATATACATACTGGCTGCCGATAGCTTCCGCCGCAAACGTAGCGCAGGGCGGAGCTTGTCTTGCCGTTGCAATCAAGAGCAAAAAGGCAAAGGTCAAGAGCGTCGCTTTTCCGTCCTCGCTTTCTTGTATGCTTGGAATTACAGAGCCTGCAATCTTCGGCGTAAATATCAGATATGTGAAACCGTTTATATTCGGTTCCATAGGCGGAGCGGTCGGCGCGTGCCTTGCGTCTGTAATGCATCTCGGCGCAAGCGCAACGGGTGTTACGGGTCTGTTCGCTGTACTTTTGCACCTTCACGCTCCGATAAAATATATTATCGTGATCGGCTCGGCTGCCGCCGTAGCGTTTGTTTTGACTTGGTTCTTCGGATATAAAGATAAAGAGGACGCTCCCGCGGAGAGCAAATCAACGGTTTCAAAGGAAATAGATGTTCCCGAAAAGGAGTATAATGACGATACAGTCTACGCTCCGCTTGAGGGCAAGGTAGTTGCGCTTGCCGACGTTCCCGACGCGACGTTTGCAGAGGGCGTTCTCGGTCTTGGCGCGGCGATCGAACCCGCTGCCGGAGAGGTAATTGCTCCCGCGGACGGCGAAGTAAGCTCGATATTCGACACACATCACGCGGTCGGACTTACTCTCGACAACGGAATGGAGCTGCTTATCCACGTCGGCATAAACACGGTCGCGCTGAACGGCGAGGGCTTTACCGCTCACGTCAGCGAGGGCGACAAAGTAAAGCGCGGTCAGCCGCTAATCAGCTTTGACAAGGACTTTATAACCTCAAAAGGCTACCCGATAATAACTCCCGTAATCATCTCCAACACCGACGATTATAAGGAGATAAAGACCACGGAAAGCACTGAAGTAAAGCGCCTTGACGAACTTCTTACAGTGGAAAGAGGGTGAGCGTATGAATAAAATCAACGGAAAATGGCGGCAGCTGCTCCACCTTGAACCGCCACGAGGGTGGCTCAACGACCCAAACGGGCTGTGCTGGTTCAAAGGTAACTATCACGTGTTTTTTCAATACGCGCCCGACGATATAAACGGCGGCGTAAAAAAAAGCTGGGGACACTATCAAAGTCCCGACTTTATAAATTGGGAGTTTACGGGAACCGTGCTCGCTCCCGATATTCCCGAGGACAGAAGCGGCGCGTATTCCGGCAGCGCGATAATAGCAAACGGTGTAATGCAGCTTTTCTACACGGGCAACGTCAAGGAAGTCGGCGACTACGACTACATTACAAGTGGGCGCGGCGCGAACGTTATCCGCGTATCGTCAAAGGACGGGCGGAGCTTTTCCGAAAAGCGTGTTCTTCTGCGTAATTCCGATTATCCCGAATACTGTTCCTGTCACGTCCGAGACCCCAAGCTGTGGGAGGAAAACGGGAAATATTATATGATACTCGGCGCGAGAACTCTTGACAGCGAGGGCTGCGTGCTGATCTACCAATCCGACGATCTCGACAAATGGCGGTTTGTAAAAAAATTATCCGTTCCCGATTTCGGATATATGTGGGAGTGCCCCGATATGTTCGACGTCGGCGGTAAAAGGCTGCTCAGCGTTTCGCCGCAGGGATTGGAGCATACCGAGACCGCTAATCAGAACCTGTTCAGCTCGGGTTATTTTCCAATGGACGGAGATAAACTCGGCGATTTTGAGGAGTGGGATCACGGCTTTGACTTCTACGCTCCGCAGACGTTTTGCGCTCCCGACGGGCGCAGAATTTTGATAGGCTGGCTCGGAATGTGCGGAGACGCCTACACCAATCCTACCGCGCAGCTCGGTTGGCAGCATTGCTTGACGATTCCGAGAGAACTTACCGTTTCAAAGGACGGCGCGGTTCTGCAAAATCCTTTCAGTGAGCTGTCGCGGCTTCGCAGTGCGCCCGTCGCCGTTTCGGACGGCGAATGTAAAATTGTTCATCTGCCATTCGAGTTATGCGGAAAAGTAAACGGAAGCTTTGAAATAACGCTTGATAACGCGCTCGCACTTACCTATGACGGAAAAACATTTCGCCTAAAATTTACAAGCGACAGCGTGGGCTATGGAAGAACCGTCCGAAACTGCAAGATCGAAAAATGCGGAGATATACGAATAATTGCGGACACGTCCTCGCTTGAAATTTATCTTGACGGCGGCAGAAAAGTTTTGAGCACGAGATTTTATCCCGAAAACAAATCGGTTAATTTGTGTTCGCATGGAATTTTTTTAAAGGGTTGGCGTTTGAAGGGTATGGAGGTGAATATTCTTGGCGAATAAAAGACTTATCGCGATAGGCGAAGCATTGATAGATTTTATCCCCGACAAAAGCGGGTGCGAGTTTTACGAGGTCACGGGATTTTCGCCGAAGCTCGGCGGCGCTCCCGCGAATGTGTGCGGAGCGTTCGGGAGGTTGGGCGGCTCTGCGCGGCTGATAACACAGCTTGGAGACGACCCGTTCGGCGACAAGATAATTCGCGAACTTGCAGATTGTGACATAGATACCTCTTGTATTTCGCAGACCGACAAGGCGAATACGGCGCTTGCTTTCGTAAGTCTTGCCGAGGACGGAAACCGCACGTTTTCGTTTTATCGAATGCCGTCCGCTGACATGCTGTTATCGGCGAAGCAGATAAAGGACGAGTGGTTTGAGGACGTGTTCGCGCTTCACTTTTGCAGTGTTTCGCTCGGAGATTTTCCGATGAAACAGGCGCATTACGCGGCGATAGAAGCGGCGCGTAAGCACGGCGGTCTGATAAGCTTCGATCCCAATCTGCGCTTTCAGCTCTGGGACGATCCCGAGAAGCTGAAAGAAACTGTTCACGAATTTATCCCCATGAGCGATATTTTAAAAATATCCGATGAGGAACTGGAATTCATTACGGGCGAGAGCGACTTCAAAAAGGGTATTCCCAAGCTGCTTACGGGCAACGTCAAGATGATCGTATACACCTGCGGCGGCGGCAGCGCTTACGCGTTCACCGATAACAATGCGTCGGTAAGCAGTGCTTACAAGGTGAGTGTCAAGGATACCACGGGCGCGGGCGATGGGTTTATAGGTTCATTTTTGTGGAAACTATGCGAACTTGGAATTACGCCGCAAACGCTTGAGACAATAGACGAACGGGAACAGCGCGCGTGCCTTGATTTCGCCAACGCGTTCTGCGCGGAAAGCGTTCAGAAATACGGCGCAATACCGTCATATCCGACTTTGGAAACAATAAGGCAGCAATACGGCTCCTTATAATTTATATTTAGGGCAACACCGCACAATTACCGCCCTTCGGGCTTTGTCGGCGTTTGCTTGCAAATTTTCCGACATCTTGCACAAAGTCTCCTTGACGGGCGAAAGCCCGTCTGCGTCGACTTTGTACAATCTGCCGAAAAATTTGACGGCGCAACCGCTCGACAATAATTGTGCGGTGTAGCCTTAGAAAGGAATTTGCTATGAAAACATTTGCTTATACAATTAAAGACGAGGTAGGAATTCACGCGAGACCCGCGGGTCTGCTCGCGAAGAAAGCCAAGGAATTCGAGAGTGTTATTACTCTTGAAAAGGGCGGCAAGACCGCCGCTGCCACAAAACTTATGGCAATTATGAGCATGGGCGTAAAGTGCGGCGACACGGTGAACGTCACCGTTGAGGGTGCGGACGAGGAAAAGGCCGCGGCGGAAATGGAAGCGTTCTTTAACGAAAATTTGTAATTCAATTACGCAAAACTCCGAATTAAACGAGGTGAGAGTATGAAGAAGTTTCAAGGCAAAGGCGTATACGGAGCGGTAGCAGTGGGAAAAATCTCGCTGCTTAAAAAAGCGGACGCGGAAGTAAAGCGCGTTCGCGTAGTAGATACGGATAACGAAAAAACTCGTTTTGAGCAGGCGAAAACTCTTGCAATCAAACAGCTTGGGGAGATCTACGATAAGGCGCTGAAAGAAGTCGGCGAGGCTAACGCGGCGATCTTTGAGATACATCAGATGATGCTTGACGACGAGGACTACAACGACTCGATCAACAACATTATCGACAGTCAAAGCGTGAACGCGGAATACGCGGTAGCAATCACCGCGGATAATTTCGCGGATATGTTTGCGGCTATGGACGACGCGTACATGAACGCTCGTGCCGCCGACGTCCGCGACATCTCGAACCGTTTGATAAACATTCTCTCGGGCAATGTTTCGATTGAGACCGGATCCGACGAAAAAGTAATTATCTGCGCTTCCGATCTCGCTCCGAGCGAAACGGTGGCGCTTGACAAGGACAAAGTTTTAGCGTTCGTGACGGCGCACGGCTCGTCAAATTCACACACCGCAATACTCGCGCGCAATATGAATATTCCCGCGATAATCGGCGTGGGCGACGAATTCTTAAACGAGATCAAGGACGGCGATGAAGCGATCGTTGACGGATATACGGGAGAAATTTTTGTTGAACCCGACGAGGAGACCCGCGCAAAACTCCTTGAAAAGCAGCGTGCGGACGAGGAGAAAAAGCAACTGCTGCAAGAGTTGAAAGGCAAAGAAAACGTTACTCTTGACGGGCGTAAGATCAACGTTTACGCGAATATCGGAAGCGTCGGTGACATAGGAAAAGTTCTCGCAAACGACGCGGGCGGGATAGGTTTGTTCCGCAGCGAGTTTCTTTACCTTGAAAACTCGGATTATCCCACCGAGGAGCAGCAGTTTAACGCGTACAAGAAAGTTCTTGAAAGCATGGCGGGCAAGAAAGTCATTATCCGTACTCTCGATATCGGCGCGGATAAAAAGTGCGATTATTTCAACCTCAAACCCGAGGAAAATCCCGCGCTGGGTTATCGTGCGATACGCATTTGCCTTACGCGCCCCGAGGTTTTCAAAACGCAGCTTCGCGCGTTATACAGAGCCTCTGTATTCGGAAATCTCGGAATAATGTTCCCGATGATAACAAGCGTTTCGGAGCTTGAAAAAATTCTTTCGATATGCGGCGAGGTAAAGTCCGAATTGAAGTCGCAGGGCGTTGAGTTTTCGGATAAGATCGAATTGGGCATTATGATCGAAACTCCCGCCGCGGCGATAATAAGCGACAAATTAGCGCCTATGGTGGACTTCTTCAGCGTCGGAACGAACGATCTTACGCAGTATACTCTTGCGTGCGACAGGCAAAATCCCGATATAGAGCAGTTCGTGGATACGCACCACGAAGCCGTTCTTCGCCTTATTGAGATGAGCGCGGAGAACGCTCACAAGCACGGCGCTTGGATAGGTATTTGCGGCGAGCTGGGCGCGGACACATCTCTCACCGAAACGTTTCTGAGAATGGGTATCGACGAGCTTTCCGTTTCACCGACATTCGTGCTTAAGGTTCGTGACGCGGTTCGCAGCATTGATTTGTCAAAATCTTGATAAACAACATTATTTTACAGCAGATACAAATAAATGCGGCTGATTTCTCAGCCGCATTGTTCTATTATATCGAAATCAAGTATATCAGAAACGCTTATCTTTGCGCCGTCGGTGAACAAGATCTTGAAGAAAACGTCGTCAACGCGCTTGACCGTGCCGATTTTCGTAACATACATGCCGCCGCTTTTGCGCGGGTCGGGAAGAAAATAGGTCGCCTTTATTTGCGGTCTCTGATTTCCGAGAACCTCAACCAGCTGTTGAAATTTTTGATTAAGCGTTTCTATTTCGTCCTCGGATAACTCGATTTTGCTGTCAACAAGCCGCGCCGCTTCGTCTATTTGTTCGTCAAGCCCGACAAGCGCCGCGAACGCCGAGAACTGTGCGGCGCGGTCGGCCGCGGACATTTTCGGACGGCTGCTCGGCGGACGCGAGAAATTTATGATACGATCGTACCTCACGCTCTGTGCCCTCCTATTTGTCGATTGCGCTCGCGCATTGTCGCGCCCTCCTCGAAATTCATTCCCTTTAAGAGCGCGTTTTTGCCGTATTTATGTTTTATTTTCAAAATCGCGAGCTGCATATTTTCTTGCTTTTTTTCTGCGAGAATTTCACGCTCCCGCGCCGCGTAGTCTGTGAACAAATCAAGCTGCTCTCCGCCATATTCGGCGGTCGGCTCGGATTTAACGGTCACATTGCAAGCGCATATCGTCACGCGCCGCACAAGCAAATTAGGGTCTGCAATGCGGTCGAACAAACGAACTGCGGCATTGGCTATCGCGCGCGGCGAGTACGTCCTGCGGTCGAGATTTTCCGTGCTGTGAGCGTGTTTCGGAACGCTTCGCCCGTAAAAATCCGTCGTGACCTCGCCGAAATAAGCCGCCGATATTTGCGGGATAGTCAGGCTTTCAGCGTCGTAGCCTACCGTAAGCGTGAGCTTGTCGGTGACGAGATTTTTTTCCGCAAGCGACAGCGACAAGTCGTCCGCCATTTCGCGCACGATAATTCTTGCCTTTTCACAAGAGTACGGCTCTTGTAAAACTTGACCGTTGCTCAAGCTGTTGGACTGCGGCTTGTATGCTTTTATGTCCGCGATCGTTGCAGGCTCAATACCCCATGCGTGGTCGATAAGCAATTCCGCGTTTACGCCGAACAGCTTGAACAGACTGTCCTCATCATAAAGCGATTGCTCCGCAATATCTCCCATAGTAAACATTCCGTTTTGCTCCAGCGTCTTTGCGTATCCTCTGCCGACGCGCCAAAAATCCGTTAGCGGACGGTGTTCCCAAAGCTGCCGCCGAAAACTCATTTCGTTTAACTCCGCAATACGCACCCCGCCCTTATCGGCGGGCATTTTTTTCGCAACAATATCCATTGCGGCTTTCGCGAGGAACAGATTGGTTCCGATACCCGCCGTTGCGGTAATTCCCGTTTCGGACAGCACCTCGCGAATGATTTTGATAGTCAAGCCGTGCGCGGTAAGTTGATATAATTCAAGATAATTTGTCATATCGATAAAAACCTCGTCGCACGAGTAAATATGAATATCTTCGGGGGCAAAATACCGCAGATAAATGCCGTAGATCCGCGTGCTGTACTCCATATAGAGCGCCATTCGCGGTATAGCCGTAATATAATCGACTTCTAAAAACGGATTGTTTTTCAATTCCGAAAAATAAACGGATCTGCCCGCAAACATCTTTCCGGGTGTGCGCCGTTTGCGCTCACGATTGACTTCTCGTATTTTCTGAACGACCTCGAACAGCCGAGGCCGTCCGCCCGTGCCGAACGTTTTCAGCGCGGGAGAAACGGCAAGGCATATAGTTTTCTCGGTGCGGCTCTCGTCCGCTACGACAAGATTTGTGTCAAGCGGGTCAAGACCGCGTTCCGCGCACTCAACGCTTGCGTAAAACGATTTAAGATCAATAGCAACATAAATTCGTTTGTTCATACTCTCACCTCATTGTGTACTTTTTTATTCATTATATCACACAGTTCGTGAAATGTCAATAGCTTTTTGAAAATTCATATCTGTAAAATTATGGGAGTGAAATCGTAACTTATGCTGCACATAGCACAAGCGGCTATCGCAGAAGTGCGATAGCCGCCTTTTTGTAATCTTGCGAAGTGAAACCAAGCGTTAAAGTATCCGGCATGGCAATATGATGCCGACTGCTGACGTTCTGCTGCGCGGCAAATAATACCGCGCTTTGCTGTCCGCTTGCATATTTTCATAATTTGCTATAGAATTTTTATCAAAGTGCTAGACGAATGTTAAACGGTTATTGGTACGGATCTTTGCTGTTGCGGCGGGAATTTTTATCACTGCCCTGCGAATATTGACACTGGCCGCAGTGAGCGCAGTCGCCTCCGCACACGGTTTTTCCCGCGCGTTTGTCCTTAACGCCTTTTAAGATTATCAGCGCTATTATTCCCAAAATTATCAATCCCACGGCTATCGAGCCTGCATAATTCGTCAAGAATTCTATCATTGAGCGCCCCCTTTTTAAATCTTGACCTTTTGAGTAAGCTTTGTGCTTTCCTTGTAAGGTCTTACAAGCATATAGATCATAAACGCGAGCACCGCGATTGCGAAGATCAAGCCTATAACGTTGACGCTGCCCGTAAACAGAAGTCCGAATTGGTTTATCATCAGCGATACCGCATACGCGAAGCCGCATTGATAGCCTATCGCGAACCACGTCCACTTAGCGGAGTTCATCTCGCGCTTGATAGCGCCGATAGCCGCAAAGCAAGGAGCGCAAAGCAGGTTAAATACGAGGAACGAGTAACCCGCAAGAGCCGACAAGCCCTCGAAATCAAGCACTCCGAATACGCCGACGACCTCTTCCTTAGCGACAAGTCCCATAATTGTTGCGACAGCCGCCGTAGGTTCGCCGAAACCGAGAGGAGCGAAAATCCAACAAATGCCTTGACCTATTTTGCCGAGAATGCTGTTTTCCATTTCAAGCTCCGTGCTGAAACCAAACGCGCCGTCCGTCCAACCGAACGAGTTGCCGGCCCAAATAAGTATCGAGGAGAGCAAGATGATCGTGCCCGCTTTTTTGATAAAGCTCCAACCACGCTCCCACATCGAGCGCATAACGTTGCCGAATGTCGGGAGGTGATAAGCGGGAAGCTCCATAACGAACGGAGCCGGGTCGCCCGCGAACATCTTCGTTTTCTTAAGCATAATGCCCGAAACAATGATAGCCGCCACACCAATGAAGTATGCCGAGGGTGCGACCCACCAAGCGCCGCCGAACAGCGCTGCCGCAATCATCGCGACTATCGGCATTTTCGCGCCGCATGGTATAAAAGTTGTCGTCATAATCGTCATACGGCGGTCGCGCTCATTTTCGATCGTGCGCGAAGCCATAACTCCCGGAACGCCGCATCCCGAACCTATCAGCATTGGAATAAAGCTCTTTCCCGAAAGACCGAAGCGGCGGAAAATTCTGTCCATAACGAACGCTATACGCGCCATATAACCGCACGATTCGAGGAACGCCAAGAAAATAAACAGCACGAGCATTTGCGGAACGAAGCCCAGAACCGCGCCAACGCCGCCTATAATGCCGTCCAAGATTAAGGATTTAAGCCAACCCACGCAATTTATACTGTCAAGCCCTTGCTCAACAAGCACGGGAATACCGGGCACCCAAACGCCGTATTCCGACGGGTCGGGAGCGGCAAACTCGCCCTCTTCGTCCAGAGCGCCCGCCGCAAACGCCGCGTCTATATCGTAGACATTCTCCGCGTCCGCATTGACAAGTTCCTAGTCGTCATTGTATTCCGCAAATTTATAGAACTCATCATGGTAAGAGCCGTAAGCTTCTTCAAACGCGCCGAAATCCTTGTCGGCGAAAGCGTCCTGCAAATCGCCCGCGCCCTTGATGTCGGAGTTTGCCGCCGCTGCGTCGATCACCGCGCCCGCTTCTTCCGTAAAGACGTTCTCGCCCGCCCATTCTTCGGTTACCGCGTCAAGGTCACCCTTCATTCCAAAGAGATGCCAACCGTCTCCGAAAAGACCGTCGTTCGTCCAGTCGGTGAGTAACGTTCCCACGGAAGTCCACGAAACGTAGTAGACGATGACCATAACCAGAGCGAAAATCGGCAGCGCCGCAAATCTGTTTGTGACGATTTTGTCGATCTTATCCGAAACAGACAATCCCTTTTTCTTTTTTTTGTAACACTCCTTAATAACTTCCGCTATGTAGATATAACGCTCGTTGGTGATAATGCTTTCCGCGTCGTCGTCCATTTCCTTTTCGGCGGCTTTAATATCCTCTTCGATATGCTTTAAAGTCTCCTCGGGAATTTTCAAAGCTTCCAAAACCTTTTCATCGCGCTCAAAGATCTTCACGGCGAAGAAACGCTGCTGTTCCTCGGGGCGGTCGTGCAAAAACGCTTCCTCGATATGCGCCAAAGCGTGCTCCACGCAGCCGCAGAACGTGTGCTGCGGAATCATTTTTTCTTTTGACTTTGCAGCGTCCACCGCTTTTTTCGCGGCTTCGGTAATTCCCGTGCCTTTAAGCGCGGAAATTTCGCAAACCTCGCATCCGAGGCGTTTTGAAAGCTGTTCAAAGTTTATATTGTCGCCGTTTTTCTTCACAACGTCCATCATATTGACGGCGCACACCATTGGTATTCCCAGTTCGGCGAGCTGAGTTGTAAGATACAGATTTCGTTCCAAATTCGTGCCGTCTATGATGTTTAAAATCGCGTCGGGTCGTTCGTTTATAAGGTAATTTCTCGCGACAACTTCCTCCAGAGTATACGGCGAGAGCGAGTAAATTCCCGGCAAGTCCGTTATCGTTACATCCTTCTCGCCCTTTAGTTTTCCTTCTTTTTTCTCAACGGTAACTCCGGGCCAGTTTCCCACGAACTGATTTGAACCCGTAAGCGCGTTGAAAAGCGTTGTTTTGCCCGCGTTTGGATTGCCCGCGAGCGCTATCTTTATTTCCATTTTCAGCGTATCCTTTCTAACGTTAATTTTGTCTAACTGCATTATACAAGGCTAACTCAATCCCCGAAAAAATCAGCCGACCTCAATTGTTTCGGCGTCGGCTTTGCGGAGAGAAAGTTCATAACCGCGTACCGTGACTTCTATCGGGTCGCCCAGCGGAGCGACCTTTCTTATATACACTTCTGTGCCGCGGGTAAGTCCCATATCCATTATTCTGCGCTTTACAGCGCCCGTACCTGTCAGCCGTTTTACCGTGACTGTCTGACCGATTTTTGCGTCTCGTAATGTACTCATAAACCCTCCAAATTTTAACGCTCAATATATGCAATATTCGCCAATGGTTTGAATTTGACAGATTCCCTTAGATCATGATCTTGCGCGCCATTTCCTTGGAAACCGCCACGCGGCTGTCCTTGAGCTTAACAATGACATCTCCGCTCATTTCGGACACGATCGTTACCTCCGTGCCTGCCACAAAACCCAGACTTTCCAGAAATCGCTTGGTTTCACTGCTTCCGCCAACCTTGCCTATTGTGACTTCTTCGCCCGTCCGTGCTAATATTAACGGCATCATAGTCTGCACCCCCATATCTCGATTTTGTTATCGCAAGCTAACCTGTGCTCAAATTGTATAGGTTAGCTTTTGCTAACCACGATTATATTTTACTTCACCTTGACAAAAAAGTCAAGGGCGTTTTTGCAAAATTTACAAGAAAACCTAAACTTTTGTGTATTTTGCATAAAAAGCGCTGGAAAAATATATATATTTCACACTATATTTTTGCACAAGTATTTCCACGGCGGCTGTTATAGAATTTATCCAACGGTTAAATGCCAAAAATGAAACGTTCAATTTAAAAATGTCATTTGGCGGTTATAAAAAACTTTACAAAGCAGAAGAAAAGTAGTATAATAAAAGGGTGAAACGCAGACGAATAAATCTTGATTCGTCGGTTTAACGTATATTTTTGAAAATATTTTTCAAATCAATGCTAAGATTTTTATGTATATTTAAGCTATATGCTTTATAATGTTGTTATCGGTATGAATATAACGTGTCGTTCGGAACGTTCGGACGAAAAGGAGGTGCGGACATGAGACTTTTACTTGCTGAAGATGAACAGGCGCTGTCAAAGGCGCTTAAAGCGATATTGGAAAGAAATAATTATTCGGTGGATACGGCTTATGATGGTCGGGAAGCGTTGGATTATCTGGAAGCGGACAATTATGACGGCGTTATTCTTGACATTATGATGCCCAAGGTAGATGGAATTACGGTGTTAAAGGAGATCAGGAAAAATGGAAATCTTATTCCGGTGCTGCTGCTTACGGCAAAATCCGAAGTAGACGATAAGGTTTTGGGACTGGACGCGGGCGCTAACGACTATCTTACCAAACCCTTTAATTCGCGGGAGCTGTTGGCGCGGATACGCGCTATGACGCGGACGCAGGCAGATCGGACAAACTCGAAATTACAAGTGGGAAATGTTACCTTGGATTGTGCAACGTATGAGTTGTCTACCGCTTCGGGAACTTATCGGCTTGCAAATAAAGAGTTTCAGATGATGGAAATGCTGATGAGCAATCCGAAAAACTTGATCTCCTCCGAACGGTTTATGGAAAAAATATGGGGATATGACAGCGAGTCGGAGATCAACGTGGTGTGGGTATACATCTCCTATCTCCGCAAAAAGCTGAACGCGCTCCATGCCGATATCCGTATCACAGCTATGCGAAACGCGGGTTACAGACTGGAGGAAGACGTATGATAAGAAAACTGAGGCATAAGATGATCTTCGCCTCTATGCTTTCCTTGCTGTTTGTTCTTGCGGTGATCCTCTCTGTTGCGGGCGTGTTGAACTATCGCAAAATCGTGACGGACGCAAACAGCGTTCTGGCGATTTTAGTTGAAAACGACGGTAAATTTCCGGTGAACGATCCTCCGGGAAAGGATTCGTTTTCGGGGGATAAACCCCATAAGGGCGATCGGCGGTTTTCGGCTGAGTTGCCTTATGAATCAAGATATTTTTCCGTGTTTTTCGCGGCGGACGAAAGCGTCATTTCCGTAAATACAGGAAAAATTGCGACAGTGGATACGGAAGCCGCTGCCGATTACGCACGATCGGTCATTCGCTCCGGCAAATCGCAGGGGTTTGTCGGTGATTATCGTTATGAGGTCTATGGTGTCGGTGAAGAACGCCATATTGTTTTTTTGGACTGCGGACGTGAAATGAGTTCGTTTCGGACTTTTTTGTTTACATGCGGCGGAGTATCACTGGCGGGTTTGGCAGCGGTTTTGCTTTTACTGTTCTTCCTCTCCGCCCGAATAGTCAAACCCTTTTCGGAGAACTACGAAAAGCAGAAGCAGTTTATTACCGACGCGGGACACGAGCTGAAAACGCCGCTGACAATCATTGACGCCGACGCGGAAGTGCTGGAAATGGATATTGGAGAAAACGAGTGGCTGAACGATATTCAATCGCAGACGAAACGTCTGGCGGAACTGACGAACAGCCTTATACAGCTTTCCCGAATGGAGGAGCAGCCGCAAATCGAGAAAATCGAATTTCCTATCTCCGATCTAGCGGAGGAAACGTTGGAAAGTTTTCGGACATTGTCGAAAACGCAGAATAAAAGTCTTTCATGGCATATACAGCCGATGCTTTCCATGAACGGAGATCAAAAAGCCATACGTCAGCTGATATCGATACTTATGGATAATGCGGTAAAATATTCCGACGACGGCGGCAGGATAGAATTTACACTGGAAAAACATAAGAACTTTATTCGATTTAGCGTGTTTAACACAGCGGAATTTGTTCCCAAAGAGAGTCTGCCGCACTTGTTCGATAGGTTTTACCGAGCGGACAAGTCGAGAAATTCCAAGATGGGAGGATACGGTTTGGGACTTTCGATCGCTTCGGCTATCGTTGCCGCCCACAAGGGAAAAATAGGCGCGGCTACACGGGACGAGAGATCTATCTCGATCACGGTTTCGCTTCCCGCATAAGAATGAATAATCTCGGTCTGCTGCAAAAAACGCAGCAGACCTTTTTTGTACTATTTTAAATTTTAAGTTGATTAAAGGTTCGATTTTAAGTTTATTAAAGGAACGGGTGTTATAATTTTATCATAACATCAAAGAAAATCCGATAACAACGCAGAAAAGAGCTTCTCGGTGTTTGCTTGAACCAATCGAAAAATTAAAGTCAAATTAAGGTTCGGTTTAAAGTTTATTAAAGGAACGGGTGTTATAATTTTATCATAACATCAAAGAAAAGCCGATAACAACGCAGAAAAGAGCTTCTCGGTGTTCGCTTGAACCAATCGAAAAATTAAAGTCAAATTAAGGTTCGGTTTTAAGGCAACACCGCACAATTATTGCTGTCCGATTGCGCAGTCAGATTTTTCTGTCAGCGGGTTGAGCTTTGCTC
>CANQWD010000019.1 GCA_947627465.1 uncultured Clostridia bacterium | reverse complement strand
ACGAATAAGGCTGGCGCCTATGAGGAGATTTTGGGCAAAAATGACGGAAAATTTGCAAGCAAGCGGGCGGCAAAGCCAGTAGGGCGGTCTTTGTGCGGTGTTGCCTTAGAAATGCCCTCTATACAATTTGCGCCCCAAAAGCATTGGGGCGCATTTTTCTGTTTGCGTGAAAGCTTCCGCGGTCAATATTGATATTTCCGCTTTTTGGCGATAATAAAAACTATCGTGATAACGCATGATAAAAATTCCGCCGCCACCACGGAAAACCATATTCCGTCGACTTTCCATATAAGCGGCAAAAGCTGCACGGCGGCTATCTGGAACACAAGCGTTCTCAAAAAGGATATTATCGCGGAAACAAGCCCGTTATTAAGCGCCGTAAACATCGAAGAACCGAAAATATTCACTCCCGCGAACAAAAACAACAGCGAAAATATTCGGAAACCGCGCTCGGTAAGCTCGGACAAGCCCTCGTCGTAACCCACAAATATCCGCGCCAGCGTTCCCGCCAGCAATTGCGAAGCCGCCAACATTATTACGGAAGCGGAAAGTATTATGACCGTGCTTTTCTTTCGCAGACTTTTGAGTTCGTCGGTATTTTTCGCGCCGTAGTGATAACCGATAACGGGAGCCGTTCCTATGCTGTAACCGATAAAGATCGCGAGAAATACGAGATTAACATACATCATAACGCCGTAAGCTGCCACTCCGTCGTTGCCCGCGTATTTTATGAGCTGCGAATTATACATCATATTCACAAGCGACATAGAACCTTGAGATACGAATTCCGAGGAGCCGTTGGCGCAGGTCCTTCCAATGGCGCGTATGTTAAATTGCGTTTTGCCCAGCCGCAAAAGACTTGTGTTTTTGCGGGAAAAATATATTATCGGGATAATTCCGCCAATTACCTGACTAAGAGCCGTAGCAGCAGCCGCGCCGACAAGTCCCCAGTTAAACACCGCCATAAACAGCGCGTCCAACACCATATTCGTCACGCCCGAAGCGACCGTAGCGGCAAGTCCGAGCCTCGGCTTTTCGGCAGTAATAAACAGCGTTTGAAATTCCATTTGCAGCATAAACATCGGCATTGCAAGCACCACCACTCTGCCGTAGCGCACGGAATTATCGAGCAGTTCACCCTCCGCGCCCAGAGCGTCAGCCAAAACGGGCATAAGCGCGTAACCCGCCGCCGCCAAAAGCACGCCGACCGCCGCCGAAACATACACCAACAGCGAAAACAAACTGTTCGCCTTTTCATGTCTGCCCTCGCCGAGCGTTTTCGACACCAAAGCGCTGCCGCCCGAACCGAACATAAATCCCACCGAGCCGAATATCATCAGCACGGGCATTATGAAATTCACGGCAGTAAATTCTTCCTTTCCCACGATGTTCGACACAAAAAGTCCGTCCACAACGCCGTATATCGACGTAAATATCATCATTATTATAGACGGAAGCGTGAAACGGAACAGTTTTTTGTAATCGAAGTGTTCCGATAAAGCTATTTGTTTTTTCATATTCTCCCCCTGTCAAAAACTGTCGACCTCTTTTTTCAATTCTTCACAAAATACCCGAGTAAGCCGCAGATATTCCGAGCGCTCCTCCTCCGACCACGCGCCGAAAATTCTGTTTTCCGCTTCTATGATCTTTGCGGCGGTATCATCGGCTAAACGTTCGCCTTTTTCGGTCAGCGCCGCCGATTTTTGTTTTCCGTTTACGGCGGAAAGAACTATAATGCCGTCGCGTTCCATTTTTCGCAGAGCGGAATTGAGCGTCTGCTTGCTTACTCCCGAAAAGCGGCAAATGTCGCTTATAAGACAAGGCTTGCCCTCGCCGCGCAGCGTATACAGCACCGCCTGTACGCTGTCCGATATCCCGAATTTAAGCGCCGCCTCGTGATATATCTTGTCAAGTTCGCCGACCGTATAATTAAACCGCCGAAGCTGTTCATTTAATAAGATCTTCATTTTCTTATCTCCAATAAAACTATTTTGTACGAAATCATACTTATACTATTATAGTACGATTTCGTACATTTGTCAAGTGATATTTTAAGGCAACACCGCACAATTATTGCTGTCCGATTGAGCAGTCAAATTTTTCTGTCAGCGGGTTGAGCTTTGCTCAACGCTTGTACAATGAGGACGAAGCAAGGCTGACGCCTTGCGAGGACGAATTGTGCAATATGACGGAAAATATGCAAGCAAGCGGGCGGCAAAGGCGTTAGCTGGTAATTGCGCGGTGTTGCCTTAAGGCAACACCGCACAGAGATTGTCGTCCGATTGTGTCGCCTAATTTTTCGTCAGATTGCACAAAATTGACAAATAAGGCTGGCACCTATGAGGAGATTTTGGGCAAAAATGACCGAAAATTTGCAAGCAAGCGGGCGGCAAAGCCCGTAGGGCGGTCTTTGTGCGGTGTTGCCTTAAGAAAATAACAAAAAAACGCGGCGTCAAACGAAAGCGTTCAACACCGCGATCATTATGGTTTTGTCAATTAACGTCCGAAACGTTTTCTTCGTCCGGATCATAGCCGTATGGAAAATATCCGTCGGGTGCGTTGGGCAGAACGAGTGGATGTTCGACCCTGTGATCAAGCCGAAACTGCGCGTCGTTTATAAGAAAATAGTCATGCCACAATTCTTGAATACCGTCCGATTTTACGGGATCGTCCCACGTTACGTCGACATTGTACCACGTACCGCCAAGCTTCACCATATTCCACATGTGATCCTCAAGATGCCCCGAACCGATCGCGCAAATACACTGAAATCCAAGCGACTGTGCGAAATACATAAACGCCTTTGAATAACCCTCGCAAAGCGCCTGTCCGTAGACTATCGGACCGTCCGCCTCGCTTTCGTAAGCCGCGCCCGATTTAGTGTAAACCGTGTTGTCAACTATCCAATCGTGAACATATTTCAGTTTCTCGTAATCGGAATCTTGGGCGCGCGCTTCCTCAAGTACGGTTTCCGCACGCGCTTCAAATTCCGTTTGACCGACCTCGTCGGCTGTTCTGCCGTAATTTATCTTAACGCTTTTTACCTTATTCGATACCTTGGAATTTAAAAAAGTTATCTCATAGCCGCTGCCCAGCGTCAAAAACTGCGGATTTTCGTAATTGAACGCCCAATACGCGTCAAAAACGTCCTGTTTTGAAACGTCGAGGTCGGAAACGTCGAATTCCTCAGCGTTATTTTCCACGCAGCTGTACAGCCGCGCATAGACCTGCTTGCGCTTGCGGGAAATGTGATTGTAATACCATTTACCTCGGAAATTGTCGATCAAAGCCACAGGCTCCGTCGGCTCGTCGGGAGTAACCGTCGGCGTTTCCGCCGAGCTTGACGTTACCGAATTTGACGAGGACGACAGCAGTTCTTCGGGTTCATTTACATTTCCGCCGGAAACGGAGCTTGAAGTCGACGAACTTGCGGCAGGATGAATTATGTTCGCGTTCTCGGGCAGATAAACGTTAGCGGGTTCGCTTTTGGAGAGGGAACACCCGCTAAGCGGTACGACACATAATATCGCAGACAATAAAACGCATAATTTTTTCTTCAATCCGTTCACCACCGTGCAAAAAATTTTTTACGTTTAGTTGATATAACAGTTTCCGCTGCAGTATTTGCAAATTCCGCTTCCGCCGCATTTTGTGCAGACGTTAGTGCCTCCGCAGTCAATGCAGTGGTCGATACCTCCGAAACACGAATGACAAGTTCCGTCGCCTTTGCAGAATTGACACTTGCCGTTGCCCTTACAGCCGGCACATAATTGGTGATTGCCGCCGTTTCCGTGATTATGATCTGTGTCGTGACCGTAACCGTTGCTATTTCCGTTGCCGTTATTTGTACCTAAAATATCGCCGTACCCGTTTATGATATTCATTATCTCCGCGTTGGTCGATGATTTGACCGCACCCGAAGCTTTAAAAGGTATATCGCCCGCGTCGGTATTGATAGTTCCCGATATGGAGACGTTCATAACGCCGTTTGAAATATCATTTATCGAAACCGAAGCGTTTGATATCGTATTGGGAGTGACCCCGGAGTAAACCTCTTGAGAATCGGGTCGGGAAACAGTCGCCGTGATCTGCATGGTATTCCCGAAATCGGATTGTGAAAACGAGCTGTCCGCGGTAAACGCGTTTACCATATCAAGCGCCGCAAAGAAATAATCGCCGTCTTTTTCGCCGGAAATAAATACGGAATATCCGGAATCGGTGCAGTATAACGCTTCTCGAACGTTGATATCCACGTTGTTTACGTTCAAAGACATATTCGCGATATCGGCGGACGGCGTTTCGGGTTTGGAAAGGTTTCCCAAAAAACCGACCGTGCTTTGTTCTCCCGCGCCGTCCGAATTTGCGGACGGCGTTAAACTGTTTATATCGGAAGCCCGCGAGTTATTGCCAGAAACGGTCTGAGAAGCGGTATTGACGATCCCGTTATTTTCGGAACCGCACCCGCAAAAGATCAGCATGGACATTAGCGCAATCAATAGAACTGATAAACAACTCTTTTTCATACGTACCTCCTATCAATAAAGCGATAGTTACAGTTTGAAATCTCCATTTGCGAAATCAAACGTTGCAAAGTAGTCGTCGGGGGTCTCGGCGCGGCGAATAAGTTTCACCGAACCGTCCTCGCGGAGCAGAAGTTCGGCGGAACGCAGTTTTCCGTTGTAGTTGTAGCCCATAGAGAAGCCGTGCGCACCCGTATCGTGAATGGCAATGTAGTCGCCGAGCTCGATTTTCGGCAGCATACGGTCAACCGCGAACTTGTCGCAGTTTTCACAAAGTCCGCCCGTGATATCATACTTGCAGTCGCACGGAGCGTTTTCCTTGCCCAAAACCGTGATGTGATGATATGCGCCGTAAATAGCGGGTCTCATCAGATTGGCGGCACACGCGTCCAAGCCTATGTACTCCTTATAAATATGCTTTTCGCGAATTGCCGTAGCGACTAACATTCCGTAAGGCGCGAGCATAAACCGACCCAATTCGGTGAAAATCGCCACGTCGCCCATTCCCGCGGGAACGAGAATTTCTTCGTAAGCCTTGCGAACTCCCTCGCCGATAACCGCAATATCGTTAGCGGGCTGGTCGGGCTTGTAGGGAATCCCCACGCCGCCGCTTAAATTGATGAACGAGATCTCAACGCCCGACTTCTCTTTAATTTCAACAGCCGCCTTGAACATTATCCGCGCGAGAGTGGGGTAATACTCGTTCGTCAAAGTATTTGAGGCGAGAAACGCATGCATGCCGAATTTCTTAGCGCCCTTTTCTTTGAGAATTTTATACGCTTCGATTATCTGTTCGTGCGTCATTCCGTACTTCGCGTCGCGCGGAGTGTCCATAACGTTCGGAGAACCGTCCGTCTTGAACTCGCCGCCGGGATTGTAGCGGCAGCAGATAGTTTCGGGAATACCCGTCAGCTTGTCAAGCACGTCAATGTGCGTGAAGTCGTCGAGGTTGATGATAGCGCCAAGTTCAAACGCTTTCTTGAAATCCAAGTCGGGAGTGGCGTTGGAGCTGAACATAATGTCGTGCTCCTTAGCGCCAACCTCGTCGGAAAGCAAAAGCTCGGTGTAGCTGGAGCAGTCGAAGCCGCAGCCCTCGCTCTGAAGCACTTTCATAATAAACGGGTTCGGAGTAGCCTTAACCGCGAAATATTCGCGAAAACCCTTGTTCCACGAAAACGCGGCTTTCAAAGCTCTTGCGTTCTCGCGTATGCCCTTTTCATCATAGATGTGAAAGGGGGTGGGATAGGTTTTCACTATCTCCTCTACTTGTTCTTTTGTTACAAACGGTTTTTTCATTTTCTTTTGTCCTTTCTTATAAAAAAATTAATTATGTATTTCTATTCCGATTATCGGAAAAACGCAAAGTGCCGAGCAAATAACTATCTTTGCGGCAATGCAGATCTTACGCGCGGCGCGAAGTCTTTTCTCGGATATCTTTTCGGGGTGCGTAAAAAGATTGGCGTGCTGAGGACAAACAGAGCATAAGGTAAGCGCCGCGTAGAATATTCCCACACAAAGCGCGATAATAACGTTGTCTCCGTCGATACGACCTAAGCCTGTCATTATCAGCAAACCCGCTATGCCGCCCGCCGCGATAATTCCGCTTGCTGTCTCGGCGGCTTTTTCACCGATTGTGTAGCTAAGCTTTTCAATTTTCATTACAGCACCCCCTTACTCAATAACGTCCGAGAAATACGCTTTTATATAAATTCCGCACCGAGTTCACGCAAAGTTTTATAATAGACTTTTTGCTTGCTCTTGAAAACCGTGCCGATAGCCGAGGTGTTCAGCGTGACTTTAAATCCCGCGTTCACCGCGCCGATAGCGGTCAACGCCACACACCCGCCGCCGTCCACGCCGACCAACTCAACCTCGCGAACTCCGTTTTTCTTTAAAAACGCGCCAAGCTTTTCATTGGAGAAAGCGTCGCCTGCGTACTTATCAAAGACGTTTTCCGAAACTCTCTTCAAGCCCTCTGCAAGCTCCGCTTCGAGCGAGCCGTCAAAACACTTCATGGGCGCGAGCCTATTTATAAAGTTGTTCTTCATAATATTTCTTATGTAGACTACAAACTCATTTTGCTTGATGACCTTGTTCACCTTTGAGATGATGTCGGGTTCGTATTTGAACATTTTGGCGTGATTTTTTCCGACGGTAAATTCCTGCATATCAATAACCAAAAGCGCTTTCATTTGAGTTATCCTTTCTTTCGGAAACCCGAAAACAACCTTTTGAAAAACCGCACGACGGGATTTCCCAGCTTTTTCTTAACGGCGTTAAGTTGATTTCGCGCCGCGTCGTTCGGCAGTATCTCAAGCGACTTTTCAAAGCACTCTTTCGCTTTTTTGTAATCGCCCGCCGCCATATAAACACGACCCAAATCCGTGTAGCGGTAATGTATATAATGCTCCTCTTTCAGCTCGGGAGTATCGCAGTGATCTATGCAGAAAGTCAGACAGTCTATTGCGTCTTGAACCAACTCGAGAGTACGGTATTCGTTGTCCTCGACTATTTCCTCTAGAGTGGTGTAGTATTCCCACCGAATATCGTAGCTTTCGGGGTCAAGCTCTATCGACTTGTGATAGTACCGTATGCCGTTATCCAAATCCTGCCCGAAAACCGTCACCAAACACCCCAAATGAGAGCAGAACTTTCCAAGAATCTTTCGTACTTCGCCCTCGGGATTGGGGTGTTTCCCGAGAATATCATCCGCGTCCGATATATAGGCGTTCAACTCCTCGCGGGTTTTGAGCTTTGTTCCCTCGTAATTTTTGTTGAACTCGGAGACGTCCTCCGTAATTTTTTCAATATCTACCATAATTCTTCCTTATTTAAATCACCGAAGGTCTGTCAAGCATGATAACGTCTGCCCCGCGCTCTTCCAAAACGTCCTCGAACGCGTCCGCGCCGTTTTGCTTTATAAACTCCGCTTCTCTCTCGGTAATGAAGAACGCGTCGAATATTTTACACTCGCCCGTCCTTGAAAACTCATTGGGAAAGGCATAAGGCTGGGTAAAATACAGCGCAGACTTATTGTGCGCTTTGGAAAATCCCTCGACGACGTTATCAAGTCCGCTTATGTACATACCTGCGCCAAAATCCATTTTTTGCCGAATGATATAAAAAACAGCGTTTGCCAACAGCTCGGCGCAATTATCGTAATCGCCGTCAACATTCATAACCGTTTCGCAGAGAGCGTTTATATCGTCCGCATAATTTGACAATCCGAACGTTGCGAAAGTCAGGCTGTTCTCAAAAACCTTGTCAAAGCCGAGTATTTGCAGACTGCGGCTTTCATCTGAGTATTTTTCCGCGCCGATATAAGCTCCCAAAAACGTTTCGTAGTGATCTAATATTTTTTCGCCCAAGCTGCCGCTCATACTTAATTATCCTTACCTTATTATAATATAGCGTCGACCGCCGACATAGCGAACATCAGTCCGACAAAAATAATCTTTGCGGCGATACACCCGCGCCGAATTGACCGCAGATTTTTCTCGGTGCATTTTTCCGGATTCATCGCTATATTCGTAAACCCGGGAAACGCCGAACACAAAGTAAACGCGGTATACAAAATCAGCGAGACCACAATAAGTATCATAGAAACGCCCGAAATTTTTCCCAAAGCAAACAGCGCGATATACCCGCCGACAGCGCCGACTGTCACAACTCCGCTTATTATCTCGGCAACTTTTTCGCCTTTTGTGTAAACAACCTTTTTGTCAAACATCTCGGCTCTCCAAAAAAAATTGTCAATTTTTAATTGTACATTGTCAATTGATCTATACGTTCATATATTTATTTAGGAATTCAATCGACAAATTCACCCACTGCCGAACATGCGGCTTTAAGTAACTGTCGTTGTGAGCTATCGGTTTATCGCAGGTTGAAATGCCGTGAGGACCTTCGTCAAAAAGGTGCAGCTCCACGGGAATTTTGTTGGAAATACACGCTTTCGCCATAACAAGCGAATTGTGCGCCGATACCGTATTGTCGTTCGCGGTAGCCCAAATGAAAATAGGCGGAGTTTTGGGAGTTACGCGGTTCTCAAGCGACAGCCGCGACAAGTCCGAACGCGTGGGATCCTCCCCGAGCAGCACTTTAAAGCTGCCCTCGTGCGGAGAAGTAACTCCGCTTATCACGGGATAGCAGAGCACGGCGGCGTTCGGTCTTAACTCCTCGGCAGTGCAGCCTATTGTTTTGACTACCGAAACGTCGTTCCACATAGTGGCGAGACACCCGGCCAGATGTCCGCCCGCCGAGCAGCCCAAAACCGCCATTTTATCGGGGTCTATACAGAACTCCTCGGCTCTCATGCGCAGTTTGCAGAACGTATACGCCGCGTCGATAAGCGGCGCGGGAAACGCCTTATTGCAGGAATATGTAACCACGAACGCCGCATAGCCCGCCGCGAGATACTGAAAAGCGATAGGCTCGCCCTCGCGGTCGGAGCAGTACTCGTAGCCGCCGCCCGGAAAGATCACCACGGACGGACGTTTTTCACAATATCCGATATCGGAAATAACATCGGGAAGATACGCTTTAACAAACGCCGTTTTTTCGGGATTTATGGAAAAAGTCTTAACTGTCATTTTTACTGCCTCCGAACCGTAATACTGTATAATATACATTATAAATATATTATAACATTTTTAGGAAAATAAATCAAGTACTTACATATTTATTATTTTATTTTCCACTTATTGGCAATAGAATGCAGTAATTTAAACCAACAAAGCAGTCTTTAAAACTCCGCAAAACTTTCAACATTCCACAAATAAAAAGTTGAAAAAAAGTTATTCATCAAACATTCAAATGCTTTATAACAAAAACGGACAACTTATAAACTATTCAACTGTGAAAAAAATAACGAAGTAAAGCCGCTTTCTAACATATTTAACCGAGTTTTCAACATTTTCAAGGAGTTTTCCTCACTTTTTTGTTGAAAACTTGTCCGAAAAACTCAAAATTTTCAAAAAATTGAAAAGTTTTCAACAAAAAAATGAGAGAAAAAACAAAAATAACGAAGAATTCGCAAAAATCGAGCTTCCGAAATTATATCAAATTGAAAAAAAAAAAGAAAAAAATAACCCAAAATATCAAAATTTCATCACAGAAAATATACTTTTCACAAAATCGCGGCTGTTTTAAGGTGTTTTTTCACATTTTCAACCAAGTTTTCAACAATTTCATTAACTCTACATTCTGTATAATTTGATTTCACACTTTCAACAATGAAATGTTGAAAATTTGGAAAACTACGTTTAAAAGTTCATTGTTCCCTTAAGGCTACACCGCACAAAGACCGCACTTCGTGCTTTGCCGTCCGCTTGCTTGCATCTTTTAGGGTGACTGAAAGTCACTCGGTCATCTTGCACAAAGTTCGCTTGCAAGGCGTGATCTCCCCCTGTGGGGGAGGTGTCACGAAGTGACAGAGGGGCTGACCGACAGACCAATTTTTGTGCGGTGTAGCCTTAAAAAAGAGCCTCGGAAACTTTTGGTGCAAGCCGATTTTTCCTGTTTGTTGAATTTTCACATATTACTTGTTAAAATCCGTTGTTATTTTTGTATAAAAGAACTTGAAAAAATTTGCGGAATATGGTATAATTATATAAGGTATTGTTAAAAGTTAATTTTTTTGGCTTTATTTGTAGTGGAATGGTGAAAAACATGGATTTGACTTCTCTCTCCGATATTTACAGATGCGTTGTCGATAATTGCGTCAAGGAATATGAGCTTTCGGATACGGCAAGAGACATCTGGCTTGATCCTCTGGTGCCCGTAAAAATGGAAAGCGGCACGTTCGTTTTGGCGACCGATATAGATTTCAAGCGCGACACGCTCAATTCGCTGTATGTTCCTTATATTGAGGAACAACTGAAAAATATTCTTGGCGTGCCCATGAAGTGCGAAATAATCGTGGATCCCGCTGCGGCGGCAAGCAAGTCCTCCGTGGAAACGCTTATGAACACCGATAATATAAACGATACTATCGGAACGATAAATAATAAAATAACTTATACCTTTAATAACTTTATAGTCGGACCGTCGAATAACCTGGCGTTTGTAGCGGCAAAGACCGTTGCGAAAAAGCAGCACGAAAAGTTTAATCCGCTTTTTATTTACGGTGATTCGGGACTTGGCAAAACGCACCTGCTCTCGGCAATACAAAACGAAATGCAAAGCAACTACCCCGGGATCAATATCATCTATATTCCCGCGGAAACGTTCACCAACGAGTTTCTGCACGCAATCTCCTCAAATAACGTGGAGGAGTTCGACGAAAAATACAGAAGCGCCGACGCTCTTTTGATAGACGATATTCAGTTCATAGCGGGTAAAGACCAGACCGAGGAGAAGTTTTTCCATATATTCAATGAGCTTTATAATCAGAATAAGGTTATCGTATTAACGTCGGACCGTCCCGCCAAGGAGATAAAGTCGATATCCGATAGATTGAGAACGCGCTTTTCAAGCGGACTTATCGCCGACGTAAAGCCGCCGGAATACGAAACAAGACTGGCTATCATACAGCGTAAGGCGGAGCTTCTGAATTTCAGCATAGGCGACGAGGTAATAGATTACATAGCCACAAAGCTCAAAAGCAATATTCGCCAGATAGAGGGAGTTGTAACAAAGCTGAACGCGCTTTATATGGTGTCTCAGCTTAAGCCCACGATAACCGTGGCGCAGAATGTGATAAAGGACATAGTCACCGATCATCAGCCCATTCCGGTAACGATAGACAAAATAATCGGCGAGGTGGGTAAGATATATAATATTGATCCCGAGGAGATGCGTTCTCAGCGCCGCACCGCGAACATCTCGCAGGCGCGCAAGGTGGCGATATACGTAATTCAGGATGTTACCGGACTTCCTTATGAAACGATAGGCAAAGAGTTCAACGGGCGCGATCACTCAACGGTCGTATACGCGATAAAGTCCGTCAAAGAGGAAATGGAGCGCGACAGCAGCTTCCGTTCCGTAGTCGAGGATATTATCAAGAACATTAAAACCAATCAGTAAATTTTTTAAATTGAGATTTTATGGCAGTAGTTTAGGCAGATATTTTAAACCGAGTTTTCAACCGCATTTAACCTAACGTTGAAAGCGTCGGCAGTTTTCAACAATTTAAAATATATTCAACCGCCCAGCGTTAAATTTTTTTCGTTGAAAATTGGCGGTACAAAAGCATAAAATCGAATTTTCAACCATTCAACCGCCCTTATTATTATGATTATAATAAACAAATCATGATTTTTTGGGTGAGAAAAATTTGTTCGCCGCAGGCGAACACTATAATTGTCAATTGTCAATTTTACATTGTCAATTGCGTCTTTCGGGGGTATATATAATATGAAGTTTAATTGCGATAAAGATATTTTTTTAGAGGCGATATTAACGACGTCAAAAGCTTCGGCGGCAAAATCTACCATTCCCGCGCTCGAGGGCATTTTAATGGAGCTTGAAAACAACTCGCTTTCAATGACGGGTTATAATCTGGAGATAGGAATTAAAACGTCCATAAGCGTGGAGAACGGTGAGGACGGCGGAACAGTCATTAACGCAAAGCGTTTGTGCGAAATAGTTCGCAAAATGCCGTCGGGATCTCTTGAAATTTCGGTAGACGATAATAATTCGGCGTCAATTAAAAGCGGCCGTTCAAAAATGTCTATCATGTGCATGAGCGCCGACGACTATCCTCAAGTTCCCCAAGCAAATATCGAAAACGGCTTCACAATGCCGCAGAAGATTTTAAAGAGCATGATAGTTCAGACAAAGTACGCTTGCGCCGTCACCGACGCGAAGCCCGTGTTTACGGGGTGCTTGTTTGAGGTGCTGGATAACGTTTTGAGCGTGGTCGGAATGGACGGGCTTAGAATAGCCGTTCGCCGTGAGCCGCTGACTTATGAAAACACAAAATTTATCGTTCCGGCAAAAACGCTCGACGAGCTTTCACATTTACTCTCCGACGAGGAAGATAAAAATATTACCGTGAGTATCGAAAAAAATCAGGTATCGTTTGTGTTCGGCAATTACACGATGATATCCAGACTTATAAACGGCGAATTTTTCGATTTCCATAAATATATACAAACCGACAACACAAACTATATTGAGATAAACTGCTCGGATATGATAGATACTCTCGAACGCGGAATGCTTGTTATCAGCGAAAAGGTGAAGCTTCCCTTGAAGTGCGAGTTTTCTTCGGATACGCTCACATTGAGCTGCGTGACGGCGCTCGGTTCTTATAACGATCAGATCAATATAAAATACGGCGGCGAGCCGTTCACCATAGGACTTAACACAAAATTCCTGTTGGACGCGGTAAAAGCGGGCGATTGCTCCGAGATAAAATTTGTTATGACAGGCAAAAGTATAGAGCCTGTGCTTATCGTTCCGAAAGAGGGCAGCGAATTTACATTTTTGATAATGCCCATGCGGCTTAAATAAAATACCAGTTTATTATAAGGAAGGTCATAATATGGAAGAACTAAAAATAATTACCCCCGCCATTAAATTGGATCAGCTCGTGAAGTACGCGGGATTTTCCGAAACGGGCGCAAAGGCGAAAATTCTCATCGATTTGGGAGAGTTTAACGTAAACGGCGATTTGTGCACAAAACGCGGCAAGAAGATCAAGCCCGGCGATATAATCGAGTTTAAGGGCAAGAAGTATAAGGTAGTATTCGACGAGGAAGGCGCTGCCGCGGCTGCGGCTGCCGAAGCTGCGAACGGAAACGGCGAAACCGACGATAAATAATGTATATCACGCGGATAGAGATCGAAAATTTTAGAAACATTCGTAAAGCGGAACTTGATCTTGATAAGAACTTGAATATCTTTGTCGGGAAAAACGCTCAAGGCAAGACCAACCTTTGCGAGGCTATTTCGGTGTGTTTGGGCGGCAGCTTTCGTAAAGCGCGTTTTTCACAGTTTGTGCCCGTTCAAGATCCAAAAGCCGAAGTGAAGATCAAGCTGTCGTTTCGTGACGATATTACGGAACGTGAAAATATTATAGATTATACTATCCGTAAAAATAATGCCTCGATAACTTACAACGGCATTAAAATGAAAGACGCCGCGGAATTATACGGGGTGTTAAAATATGTTGTTTTTATACCGGAACATTTAAATTTGATAAAGGGCGCTCCGGAGCTTCGCCGCGATTATCTTGACGACGTTGCTTTAATGCAGACGCAGACGCATTTCAAAAAGCTCTCTCGCTATAACAAAGGGTTAAAACAGCGCAATAATATACTTTCCGTAAATAACGGAGACAAAAAAGCAACGGCGGATCTCCTCGCTCCATGGAACGAGGTTTTGACTGCCGAGGGAATAAACGTGACCTACGGGCGGCTCAAATACTTCAATTTTCTGAAAAAATGCGCCGCAGATCTTTATTCGGAGCTTACAAACGGTTCGGAAAAGCTTGTTTTGGAATATCAAAGCTCGGCTTTTAAAACTCAACGTATAGATTTCAATAATATTGACGAACTGTATAAAAAATACCTCGCGGAACTTGAAAAAAATCTCGCTGCGGAAATGAAGCTGCACTACACGCTTACGGGCGTTCACCGCGACGACGTAAATTTTTTTATCAATAAAATGCCCGCGCGCGAGTTTGCGTCACAGGGGCAAATTCGTTCCGTGGCTCTGGCGCTGAAGCTTTCGGAAGCGGAGATAATCCGCCGAAAAAACAAAACGGATCCCGTTATCATTCTCGATGATATTTTAAGCGAACTTGACAGCGTTCGCAGAGATTACGTTATAAATCATATTGAAAAATCGCAGGTGTTTATTACTTGCTGTAATATAAACGAGCTTTCCGCTTTGTCGAACGGAAAGGCTTGGAGCACCGAAAACGGCGAATTTACGCAAATATAAGAAGCAGTTTACATTTTGTAGACTGCCTTATTTTTATTACGGGAGGTATAAGCTGTGTTTTTGTTTTTGGGAGGGGAAGTTTCCGTTTATTCTAAAGATATTATCGGGATATTTGATATTGAGGAATGTTCGGTGAGCCGAACCACCGCCGATTTCTTAAATTCCTGTCAGAAAAGATCACAAATTGTAAATATATCGGAAGATATGCCTAAGAGTTTTATAGTTACGACCGATAAGACCTACATTTCAAACGTATCAAACAATACTATTCGCAAACGCGCGAACGATCAACGCTATTTTAATGTATAATTGACAATTGACAATTAAGGTGCGCCGCTGCGCGCCACCGCAATTGTCAACTGTACATTGTACATTGTCAATTGAAATAGTGCGCGGATGACTAAAAAATAAATTTTTTTCCCCATATTTAAACGGGGAATTTTTTTTATACTTTTTTAAAAAAACTACTTGACAAATCAAAACAGCTATGCTATAATACAACTGTACTAATCTAGATGATACAGTTAATACAGAGGAATGAAAATATATGTTTTCAATGAGATTGCAGGGCGGCGCGCCTATTTATGAACAGCTGGAGCAGCGAATAACGGAGCTTATCCTTAACGGTCAGATGACGGAAAACGAAAAACTGCCCGCCGTTCGGGAAATAGCCAAGCAGCTTTCGATAAATCCGAACACGGTTCAAAAAACCTACGCTAATCTTGAAGCGCGCGGTTTAATATATTCCATACCCGCGAAAGGAAGCTATGTTGCCGCTCGCGGAGAGTATCTTGATAAAGTCAGGGGGGAGAGCATGGAGGCTTTTTCGGAGGCGGTGAGAAAAGCTCTTAAACAGGGACTTACCGCAAAAGAACTGCACGAGATCATAGACAATATTATAAACAATAACAGCAAAGAGGAGTGAATTTAATGACAACAAACGGTTTTGGAAAATATTTCGGCTTCAAGCTGAAAAAGCGCCGGGCGCAGCTTTTTGTTTTCGCTGTTTTGAATTTTCTTACAACGATACTTCCGGCTATAATTTTTAAAAATATGATATCCGGTATGCGGGAGTATGCCAATCGGAATTTTGACGGAGAGCATTCGGATGTAAGTTACGAATTCTTTATAATGATTATGTTTCTTTCAGTGGCGATATCCGTTATTATGATAATCGTCACGACCGCCAGATCGCTGAAGCTCTATTACAATCGCCCCGCAATGGATACCTTGTGCAGCCTGCCTGTTTCTTATTCGCAGCGGTTTTGGGGAGATTTTTTAAGCGGACTTTTCGTGAATTTCATCACGTATATTCCGTTTTTCGGTATCTCGTTACTTATCACGCTCAGCGCAAAGTCTGACGTAGAATATCTTGCAGGTCTAAAAGAAAGCATAAGATTTTCAAATTACGAACCCTTGATGTATTTGCTTATAAAAGTGATAATTATGATAATAATCGTATACTTAGGCGTATACGTAATGACCACTTTTGTAAGCTCCGCTTGCGGAAAGTTAAGTTCATCAATCGTATTTTCGGTAATTCTGATGGTCGTGCTTCCCGGAATATTTATTTCCTACGCTGATTTCTTTTATTCGTTCGTGATAGGCACGGAATACACCAAGGAAATAATGAGCGCTATCGGAATGCTTCCGCCGTTCGGACCATTGGTAGCGTTAAAAATGGACTTTGAACAAAACTATTTTGGCGCTGAAACACTGATAGACCAACCAATTTGTCTTATTATAAACCTTGTTCTAACGGTGTCGTTTGCCGTTGGCGCGTATTTTATAGGAAAGTACCGCAAGGCGGAAAGGGTAGGTCAAGGCTTCGTTTATGAGAGCGTTCATCAAGTGCTGTCTCTCACGCTCTCGGTTATGCTTATCGGCGCGTTTTCGTTCAAGTACAACTCGGAAGAAGGCGTGGTCGGCATATTTTTAATAGCTTTGTTTTCGTTTTTGGTATACGGAGCGCTTGAACTTGCTCAAAAGAAGAGCTTCAAGGGCTTCGGAATAACGGTGCTGAAATTTGTCGGAACGTTCGCGGTGTGCTTCGCGTTCTTAACGGCAATAAAAAATACCAACGCGTTCAACTATTCCAAAAAGCTTCCGAATGAAAGCAGCGTTAAAGAAATCGTCGTCTCCGGAGAATATTTTGCAAGAGAAACTTGCTACCGCGCCGATGAATCGATAAAAGGTGTTTTTGAGGAACACAAAAAGCTTCTTGATGAACCAAGCTTAAGTACAGGCTCGGGATATGATGGAGAAGGTCTTACAATACAATATATCCTCAACAGCGGAAAAGTTTTTCAAAGAAACTATAACGCTCCAAAAACCGATACGGGCGATCCGATAAGAGATTTCACCAGAAACGTGCAAAAGCTGAAATCTTCCGACATGGGATCTTATGGGTTAATGGAAAGCAAAGATTTCACCAATATCAGGGCAAAATTCGATTTGCGTCCAACAGATTATGATGAAAACGGCAAAGCAGTCTATCCGAATTTTCCGCAGGGAAATATACTTCCCGAAAAAACGGAGGAGCTTGCGAAGCTTTTAAGATACGACCTTGAAAACAACTACAACGCAAACGACGGTCGTTACAACAGTGAAATCAAAACGCTGGGAGAGGTGGATTTTAGCAGAATTGACGGCGAAGAGTTTGAAGCGTGGGATAACTATTTTAATATTTACGAAACCTACGAAAAAACGGTAGAATTCCTGAAAAATCCCGACAACTACGGCGATTCGCAGCCCGATGTAAACAGCGAAAAGAACTATTTTGTAAGCTGCAAAACTGTTGATAATTCCATTAGGCTGGTTATCAGTGAAAACCTTACCTCAAATTCGGACAACGCAAACGTTAAGGAATTTTTGAAGTATATCGAAATGAGAGAGAACGGCAAAGATGAATTATATTCAGAGCTGTTCCGGATACATGACCTAAACAACCAATTTGTGGAATACGGCATTAGGAAAGAAAACGAAAAAGCGGCGATTGAAGCATTTATAAAATGCCACAACGAGCTGTCTGTTCAGTAAGAGGAGAATTGATATGATCAAATTTGAAAACGTAACTAAAAAATACGAGGATTTCACGGTGCTTGAAAATTTCAACCTTGAAATCCCGACAGGCTGCGCTTACGGACTTCTCGGAACGAACGGCGCGGGCAAATCCACCTTGCTGCGAATTTTGTCGGGGGTCTACAAGCCCGACAGCGGCAAAGTGACCATTGACGGCGAGGACATCTACGACAACGCCAAGACAAAGCAGAAGATACTTCTTATCAGCGACGAGACCTCGCAGTTTAACGGAATGACGCTGCTTCAAATGAAGAAGTTCTACAAAACGTTTTACGCGAAGTTCTCCGACGAGAAATTCAATCAGCTCAACAATATTGTAAATCTCCCCGTCAACAAAAAGCTCGGCGGTTTCTCAAAGGGAATGAAGCGTCAGGCGGCGGTGATTTGCGGGATAGCCGCGGGAACGGACTATCTGTTCCTTGACGAGGCGTTTGACGGTCTTGACCCGTCAATGCGCTCGGAAGTCAAGAAAATGATAATTGACGCGATGTGCGATAATGATATGACGGTCGTAACAAGCTCCCATAATCTTCACGAGATTGAGGAATACTGCGACACCGTTGGACTTCTTCATCATGGAAGCATGCTGTTCAACAAGGACTTGGGCGAGCTTAAGGGCAACATTCACAAGGTGCAGTGCAAATTTGAAAAGCTTCCCGAAAAAGAGGATTTCCCGGAGCTGGATATCCTGCTTATTGAGGAAAAGAACGGCTTTACAAACATCATAGCAAAGGGCGGCGCCGACGAGACCCTTGAAAAGATCAAGGAAAAGAGCCCCAATGTCTGCGACCTTATCCCGCTGTCTCTCAAGGAAATATTTATTTACGAAATGGAGGCGCTGAACTATGACAGAACAAAGCTCATGTAAGAGCTTATTCAAAACCTATCTGTTTTACAAGATAAAACAAAACTCGGCGTTTTTTGTGCTCTGCTGCCTTATGAATATTCTGGCGCTGCCGCTGTTCGCCGTTGCGATGAATAAGGGTCTTACAAGCACTTTAACGGGCTTTTATCAGTTGGGATTTTTTTTCTCGATATTCGCGATAATCGTTCTTCCGTTTCTTGCGATAAATGGCGCCGTGATATCGTTTGCGTTTTACACGAAAAAGAACCTCTCCGATACGATAGGCTCGCTTCCGATATCTTATAAGCAGCGCTTTTGGGCGGATTTTATCGGTGGCTATATCGTAAACGTTGCGCCGATCATTCCGTCCGGAATAATTTCGCTCTGCATATTCGGCGCTTCCGAGGGAAAATACAATGATTTCTGCAAACTCAACGAAATTGCGAACCCCATAAACTTTACGGGCTATGGCGCGGCTTTGTTCTTCAACCTGTTTATTATAACCACTTTTGCCTACATTATCGCCGCCGTAATCGTTTCTTCCTGCGGCAAGGTCGTTTCCACAACATTGTTTTCGATAATCGCGGTGTTCGGTCTGCCGATGTTTGTCGGAGGTATCGTAGGCGTTTTCGCGACCTGCGCGACGGGTATGGACGTCAAAAGCGTTGTTGGCACTGTAACGGCGTTTCTGCCGCCCGTAGGACTGTTCGGCGAGGTTTACGAAATAATAAAATTTTTCAATGTATATCTGGAACAGAGCGAAGTTATTACTAAGTCATGCGATTTTATCTCGCTGAAACCATCTTACATTATAGTTTACATAATTCTGGCGGCGGCACTTATCGCGGCGGCGTATTTTATCGGCAAAAACCGCAAAATCGAAAAAACGGGCAGCAAGTTCGTGTTCAAGTCTATGTATTATGCGATAAGCCTTGTTTCAACTATCGGCGTAAGCTTGTCGATACTCGGCTTTGCCTATAACAGAGCTGACAATTATATTCTGTACGGTTTGATATGCGGCGCGATAATATGCGTTGTAAATATCCTTATATATCTTCCGAATAAGAAAGAGATACTGCGCTGTATTGCTTCGGGAGCGGGCGGAATTCTCTTTTCGGTCTTGCTTTTGCTTTTGTTCGACAAAACCGGCTCGTTCGGAAACCGCTATATTTCGGAGGACGGCTCGAAATACGAGTACCTTCTTATCAACGAAAGAATAAAGCTGACCGACAAGGACGACATTTCCCAATACGTCAAGCTTTTAAACAATGAGATAGGTACTCACAGCGACCAATTCGGTTATAATGACGAATACGGAGACGTTATCGAGTATAAAACGTCAAGCGGCAAGGTAAAACAACGCAAATATTACATTTCGAATTATTATTCTCACGGCATAGATTTTGAAAGTATCATTAAAAAACTCGGCGGCTACAGCAAATACTTTTTTGAAGAGCTGGATAGCTACGACTTCGATTGGAGCATTTCCGTTAAAACCGAAAAAATCAGCGCCGACATCTCGCCTGAGGACGCCGAGGAGTTTTTAAAGGTGCTAAAGCGTGAAGCGGCGGAGAAGTACAAAGACGGCGCGGAAATCGCCGGCACAGTCGAATTTTCCGAAATCGTGGGCGACAGAGTCAATTACATGGGATATCACAGAAGCTTTAATATCCAAAAAGATTTCACCGACACTCTTGATATGATATCGCTCCTCGGAGCAGACCAAGAGATAGACCCCGAAAGCCAGTATTTTTACATTGATTATAACGGCTTTAATAATGCAATTCATATTGAAGTTCCGTATAAAGACCGCGAGGATCCGATAGTCAAGGAAATGATGAGCTGCTTTGTCACCGAAGCCGACTTTGACAATTCCGATTACTTTGATTTCCACATCGTGTCCGAAGATATTCATAATGACAGATATTATGTTCCTCCGGAGAACAAGCAGCGCGTTATAGAGCTTATGACGCAGTACGCCGAGAAGAAGCTTACAAGTCCCAACGCTCACAAATCAATTACGGGCGAAGACGAAGAAGAATTCGCCACAAAAGACGATTTTTAATAAGACAACCTTACAATTACCTTTCTGTTTTTAAATGTAAGCCGCCTCAAAAAGGCGGCTTACATCATTTTGTGAAAAAAGCGCTTTTAATTGACGTTCTCTCCACCCACACAGTAAAGTAAAGAACCGTCATACGATTTTCCCCCAAAATTCTACAATTAAACATAATAATTTTATCCTAAACTTCAAAAATAAGGCAAAATCACTTGATTTTTTCGGCTAAATGTGGTATACTATATATAATATAGGTTATCTGAAAGCAGAGGAGAAAAATATGGCTGAAGAAACAGTAAACGATGTGTCGCGCGTTGAAAGCGGAGAATACGGCGCGGACAGCATTCAAGCGTTAAAAGGACTTGATCCCGTGCGAAAACGCCCGGGTATGTATATAGGCTCGACGGGAGAGAGCGGACTTCACCACTTGGTATACGAGATAGTGGATAACGCGGTTGACGAGGCTTTGGCGGGCTACTGCACCGAGATAGACGTGTCTATTCTGCCCGATAACGTCATAAAGGTAATAGACAACGGCAGAGGTATTCCGACCGCTATAAACCACGCCGAGGGCATTTCCGCGGCGACAATGGTGTTTACAATGCTGCACGCGGGCGGAAAGTTTGGCGGCGGCGGATATAAGGTGTCGGGCGGTCTGCACGGCGTGGGCGCGTCCGTTGTAAACGCTTTGTCGGAGTGGCTGGAGGTCGAGATACACGACGGCAAGAACGTCCATTTTCAGCGCTTTGACCGCGGCGAGTATAAGGAAGAAATCAAAATAACGGGTACGACCGACCATACGGGCACAACAGTAACGTTCAAGCCCGACGCGGAGATATTCCATACGACGGTGTTCAGCTACGAGACGCTTAACGACAGACTTCGCGAGAAAGCGTTCTTAAACGGCGGCTTGAAGATATCGCTGCACGACCTGCGCGACCCCGAAAACGTAGTCGAGGAGACCATGCGCTATGAGGGCGGTATCCGCGAGTATATTTCGTGGCTCAACAAAAAGCGCGGCGCCGAGGTGCTCCATCCCGACGTAATTTACTTAAACGGTGTGGAAAACGGCATAATGGTGGAGATAGCGTTCCAATACACGACCGATTTTAACAGCGAGGTGTTTCGTTCGTTTGCCAATGATATTCATACGGGCGAGGGCGGCATGCACGAGCTGGGATTTAAACGCGCTCTGAATAAGGTAGTAAACGATTTCGCAAAGTCGGAGCTTGAAAAATCCCCTAAGAACAAGAAGAAAAAGCCGACAAAGAAAGGCGAGGAGGAAAAGCCGTTCGCGGGTTACAGCGGCGAGGCTATCCGCGAGGCGATAAACGCGATAATCGCCGTGAAGCTCCCCGAATGCGAGTTTGAGGGGCAGACCAAGGGCAAGCTGGGCAATCCCGAGGTACAGCCCGCGGTTTATAAAGTCGCGAGCGAACAGCTTACTTACTATTTTGAGGAACACCCTGAGACTATGCAGATAATAGTCAACAAGGCGGCGAATTCTCAAGCGGCGCGCGACGCGGCGAAAAAGGCTATGGAAGCCAAGCGCAAATCCGTAATGGACAGCAACGGACTTCCCGGAAAGCTTGCCGACTGCTCCGAGAGCGACGTGAACGTCACCGAGATATATATCGTCGAGGGAGACTCGGCGGGAGGCTCTGCGAAAGAGGGCAGAGACCGTCGTTTTCAGGCGATACTCCCGCTTTGGGGCAAAATGCTGAACGTTGAAAAGGCAAGAGCCGACAAAGTGTATAATAACGATAAATTATTACCGATAGTAAAGGCTCTCGGCACGGGCATTGCCGAGGAATTTGACATTGAGAAGCTGCGTTACGGCAGAGTTATAATAATGGCGGATGCCGATGTTGACGGTCTGCATATCAGAACGCTTCTGTTGACGTTCTTCTTTAGATTTATGCGCCCGCTTATCGAACAAGGGCACGTATACTGCGCTCAGCCGCCGCTTTTCAAGGTAGCACGCGGCAAACAGGTGCGCTACGCGTTCTCGGACGAGGAGCGCGATAATTACATTGCCGAGCTTGGCGCGGACGGCGGCAAAACTGATGTTCAGCGCTATAAAGGCTTGGGCGAAATGGATCCCGTTCAGCTTTGGGAAACCACAATGAACCCCGAAACGCGCACCATGCTTCGCGTATCCGTGGAAGACGCCGCGAAAGCCGACGAGATCATGACTATCCTAATGGGCGACAAGGTAGAGCCGCGCCGCGAGTTTATCGAGCAGAATGCACGCCTTGCGGAAAATCTTGATATTTGATATTTTTACAGAAACTAAACGGAGTTGATTTATATTAGCAGTTTAATGGACGAGCTTCAAAATTCCGTAGGCTCGGAAAAAAAGGAACAGGAACAGACCGAAAGATCGGGTCTGATAGCCGAATTCAGCTACGACAACACGCTCGACGAAACCGACGGCGCAATGAAGTCCTTTCAGAAGCGTTACGGCAAAAAACGCGGCAATATTTCCGTTGTCGCGTACAGCTTGCTGTTAGTCGCGATAATAGTCGGCTTGATATTCAATCAAGGCGCGCTTCCGCTGTATTTCGCGCTTGCGTTCTGCGCGTTCGGGCTGTTTTATACCGCCACCGACCAAAAACGCACTCGAAATCGCGTTATCAAAGCGCTCGACGGCATGCCGCCCGAGGAATACAAGTGCGCCGTTTATCCCGATAAGATCGAGATAGAAACGATAATCAAGCCGAAAGTGAACGAAGTCGAATTGGAAATAGACGCGGACAAGGACAAGGAAAGTCTCACGCCGCTGAAAACCGTTTTCAAATTCGGCGATGATCTGCTGAATTTCGCGGAGAACGATGAAAGTCTTTTGTTGATTTTCAACAGGCGGCAGATATATTGCTTTCCGAAACGCTGTTTAACGACCGACCAAGAGGACGCGCTGCGCGATTTTCTTATAGAGAAACTTGAAAGCAATTGATTTCACATTAAACGCGGTTTTGTACTTTAGATTTTCTCCCCGCAGAGCGGGGAGAAAATCTGTAAAAGAGATACGGAGGAATAATGGATATAGATTTCAGTTTGGAAAAGCTCAATAATATTGATTTAGAGGAAACGATGCGGATGTCGTTTATCGAATACTCTATGGCGGTAATAACGTCGAGAGCGCTGCCCGACGTCCGCGACGGCTTCAAGCCCGTTCACCGCAGAATAATCTACACGATGAACGAAGCGGGCAACACCTCGGACAAGCCTTTCCGCAAGTGCGCGTACACCGTCGGCGAGGTTCTCGGTAAATACCACCCCCACGGCGACGCTTCCGTTTATGACGCGCTTGTAAGATTGGCGCAGACGTTTTCAATGCGTTATCCGCTTATCGACGGTCACGGAAACTTCGGCTCGGTCGACGGCGACCCGCCCGCGGCTTACCGTTACACCGAGGCTCGGCTTGCGAAGATCTCAAATGAGATGACAGCGGACATCAACAAAAAGGTTGTCGATTTCCAAACGAACTACGATGATAAGCTGTTGGAGCCTGTCGTTCTGCCGTCGCGTTTTCCGAATTTGCTTGTGAACGGCTCGAACGGTATCGCCGTCGGAATGGCAACGAATATCCCTCCGCACAATCTCACGGAGGTTATTGACGCTTTGTTAATGCTTATCGATAATCCCGATGTGACTATTGAGGAAATTATGGGCGTTATCAAGGGACCCGATTTTCCAACGGGCGGTATCATAATGGGTTACAGCGGAATACGCTCGGCGTACTACACGGGTCGCGGAAAAATAATTCTGCGCGGCAAGGCTGAAATTGTCGAGGAAACCAACCGCACCGACATCATAATCAGCGAGCTGCCGTATATGGTAAACAAGGCGCGTTTGCTTGTTAATATCGGCGAACTTGTGCGCGACAAGCGTATTGAGGGAATTTCGTTCTGCCGCGACGAATCCGACAGAAACGGTATGCGTATCGTTATCGGATTAAAGCGCGAGGCTAACGCGAACGTTGTTTTGAACAAGCTGTATTCCTATACGCAGCTTCAGGACACCGTCGGCGTTATTATGATAGCGCTTGTAAACGGCGAACCGAAAACGCTCACGCTTATGCAAATGCTGCAATGCTATCTTGATCATCAGGTAGAAGTCGTAACAAGGCGCACGCAGTTCGACCTTGACAAGGCAAAGGAGCGCGAGCATATCCTCGAGGGCTTGATGATCGCCATTGATTTTATTGACGAGGTCATCTCAATACTCCGCACGAGTAAAAATATTCCCGAGGGCAAGGAGCGCCTTATTGAGCGCTTCAAGAACGTAGACGTTTCGCAGACGGGACTGTTCAGCACGCATACTTATTCGCTTGATGAAACTCAGGCGGACGCAATCGTAAAAATGACCTTGGGCGCTTTGACGGGTATGGAAAAGAGCAAGGTCGAGGACGAGCTGAATGAAAAACGCGCTATTATCAAGGATATGGAAGAACTTCTTGCGGATAAGAGCAAGCTCGAACACCTTATCGGCGAAGAGCTTTCGGTTATCAAGAAAAAATACGGCGACGAGCGCCGCACGGCTATTGAGCCTGTAAGCGGGGAAGTGGATATCGAAGATCTTATCCCCGAGGAGGACTGCGTTGTAACGTTCACGAAAATGGGCTACATCAAGCGTCAGCCCGCCGAGGTCTACAATATTCAAAAGCGCGGCGGACGCGGCGTTTCGGGAATGAAACAGCGCGACGAGGACTTTGTGGACAGTATGTTCATTGCTTCGTCTCACGAAAATATCCTGTTTATCACAAACAAGGGAAATATGTTCCGTTTGAAGTGCTATCAAATTCCCGAGGGAAGCAAGCAGTCGCGCGGCACGAATATCGTGAATATTCTCCAGCTTTCCGAGGACGAAAAGGTTGCCGCGATGATGACTACCGTTGATTTCGCGGATAACAAGTATTTCGTTTGCCTTACGAAAAACGGACTTTGCAAGCGCACAAAGCTTTCCGAGTTCAAAAACATACGCAAAGGCGGTTTGCGTGCGATATCTTTAAACGACGGTGACGAGATAGCGGGCGGCTTCCTTACGGAGGGCGACTGCACGGTTATGGCGGCTACGCGTAACGGCGCGGCAATCCGCTTTGACGAGAACGATATCCGCGTAATGGGACGCACGGCGCGTGGAGTTCGCGCGATAAAGTTCCGCGGCGACGACTACATTGTCGGCGTTACGAAGATATTTGACGATTCCGCGACCATTCTCACCGTCACCGACAAGGGCATGGGCAGACGGTGCGCGGTTTCGAGCTACCGTTTGCAGCACCGCGGCGGTCTCGGACTTAAAAACTATCCCGTTTCCGAGGAAAAAGGCTCGGTTATCGGTATCCGCACGCTCGGTCCCGACGACGACGTTATTCTTATTTCCGCGGACGGCGTAATTATTCGTATCCGCGCGAACGACCTCCGAGTTATGGGGCGCACGGCTTCGGGTGTTCACGTAATGCGGCTTGGCGAAAACGACCGAGTTGTGACGTTCTCGCGCACACCGCACGACGAGGAAGAAAAGACCGAGGAGGTCGAGAGCGTTTCCGAGGAGGAAGTCGCGAAGTCTTTGGAAGAAGACGCGGAGGAGGTTATCGTTGACGAGCCTGTTGAGGACGATGAGAACGACGGCGACAATTCCGAGGAATGAGTTTAATATTTTTCCCGAACCCAATGTTCGGGAAAATTTTTGCTAATGTTCCACGTGGAACATTTGGAGGTTATATGACGAAGCAAAAATTTTTTGACGACATTATGGAAATTTGCGATTGGAACAGCCAAGGCAATGACGATAAAGTCTTAGCGCCGCTTATCGAGCATTTGTCAAAACTTTCGGACGAAGAAATTTTCTCGTTTGACGACATTATGAGCGAATTGCTTTACGCTCTCGACACCGAAAAGAATTTTAACGAAGCGAGAAAATTCTACGACCATTCGGACGACACTTTTTTGTATTCGCGGTGCGTCGCTCTAATTAACGGCGCGGATTTCTACGAAAAATCGCTTAAGGGCAAAAAACACAAAATCCTTTGGACGAGCGAGTTTGAAGCAATTCTGTATGTTCCAATGACGGCGTGGGCAAAAAAACATAACGAGGACGCGGAAAATTACCCTCATCTTACGCCGCTTAGCTTCGAAACGGGCAGCAACAAAACAGCTTGGAGTTGATTTTATGAATTACTTTCTTGAAGAATATGACGTTTGCGTGATCGGCGCGGGTCACGCGGGGTGCGAAGCGGCTTTGGCTGCGGCGCGTCTCGGAATGAAAACAGCGATTTTTACGCTGTCTTTGGACTGTATCGCGAATATGCCGTGTAACCCGTGCATTGGCGGCTCGGCGAAAGGACAGATTGTCTGCGAAATAGACGCGCTGGGCGGAGAAATGGGCAGAGCCGCCGACGCGACCTTTATCCAGTCGCGTATTTTGAACAAGGGAAAAGGACCGGCGGTTCACAGCCTTAGAGTTCAGAGCGACCGCGTGAAGTATCACATTTATATGAAGCGAATGCTTGAAAGCACTCCAAACCTTTTTATAAAGCAAGGCGAAGTCACCACAGTCGACGTGGAAAACGGCAAAGTCACGGCGGTAAGAATGAAGCTCGGCGCGGTTTATCCGTGCAAAGCCGCCATAATCACGACGGGAACTTATCTTAACGGAAAAATACATATCGGCGAGTTGAATTACTCGGCGGGTCCCGATAACGTGCTTCCGTCCACAGAGCTTACGGAATGTTTAAAAAAACTCGGCGTTTCAATGCGGAGATTTAAGACGGGCACTCCCGCGAGAGTTCACAAGCGTTCGATAGACTTTTCTGTTATGGAGCGACAGGACGGCGACAGCGAGATAATGCCGTTTTCGTTCGATAACGAGGAAAAACTTGAAAACAAGGGCGTTTGCTACGTAACTTACACGAATGCCGAAACTCACCGCGTGATACTTGACAATCTTGACCGTTCGCCGCTGTATTCCGGGAGAATTGAGGGCGTCGGACCGCGATATTGTCCGAGTATCGAGGATAAAATAGTGCGCTTTAAGGACAAGGAGCGCCATCAGCTTTTTGTGGAGCCTATCGGTCTGGATACCGACGAGTATTATTTACAGGGAATGAGTTCGAGCTTGCCCGAGGACGTTCAGGTGAAATTTCTGCGGACGATAAAGGGTTTGGAAAACGTCGAGATAATGCGCCCCGCTTATGCTATCGAGTACGACTGCTGCGACCCGTTGGAGCTTTTGCCGACGTTGGAATTTAAGAAAATCGAGGGACTTTACGGCGCGGGGCAGTTTAACTGCACGTCGGGTTATGAAGAAGCGGCGTGTCAGGGGCTTGTCGCGGGCATAAACGCGGCGCGGAAAATCTCTGGGAAATCGCCGCTGATACTTGACCGCGCGACCTCTTACATAGGAACACTTATCGACGACCTTGTAACCAAAGGCTGCGTGGAACCGTATCGAATGATGACTTCGCGCAGCGAGTACCGTTTGATTTTGCGGCAGGACAACGCGCCCGAACGTCTTTTGCCGATAGGACACGAGATAGGGCTTGTTTCCGATGAGCGGTTCGCGCGTTTTGAGGCGGACAACGCCGCGTTAAATCGAGAGCTTGAACGTATCAAAACGGTCACGATTCGTCCGATTGCCGAAGTCAATAAAATGCTTGTAAAAAAAGGTACAACACCGCTTAATTCGGGCGTTCGGCTTTATGAGCTGCTGAAACGTCCGCAGCTTTCTTACGCGGATTTTGCGCCTTTTGATACGGAGCGCCCGCAGTTAAAAGTATCGCTCGTGAACCGACTTGAAATTGAGATGAAGTATTCGGGCTACATAAAAATACAGTTGGAGCAGATCGAAAAAATGCGTAAGCTGGAGCAGAAGAAACTTCCTGCGGACGTTGATTACAAAACCGTCAAGGGCTTGCGGCTGGAGGCACAGGAGAAGCTGAACAAGCACAAGCCGCTGAACGTCGGACAGGCGGGGCGGATTTCGGGAGTAAATCCCGCGGACGTTTCCGTGCTGCTGATTTGGCTTGCGGGGAAAGGCGGCAATGATGATTGAAACGTTTAAAAAAGCGGGTATAGAAATTACCGAAAAGCAGCGCGAACAGTTTCAAACGCTGTTTGAATTTATGGTTGAGTACAACAAAAACGTGAATTTGACGTCCATAACGGAGTTCGAGGACGTGGTGATAAAGCACTTTATTGACAGCGTTTTGCCTTTTTATATGCTGAAGATATCAGGGTACGAGAGCTTTATTGACGTAGGCACGGGCGCGGGATTTCCGAGTTTGCCGCTTTTGATCTGCTTCCCGAATTTGCGCGGAACGCTCTGCGACAGTTTGAAAAAACGCTGTACTTATCTGGAGCTTGCTTGCGAGAAGATCGGAGTAAACGCCGAGGTGATTCACGCGCGGAGCGAGGAACTTGGGCGAGAGCGCCGCGAACGGTACGATTTCGCCACTGCGAGAGCCGTCGCCGCAATGCCCGTTTTAACGGAGTTCTGTTTGCCGTTCGTGAAAGTCGGCGGCAGATTTATCGCGCTTAAATCTGTAAATGAGGATATCGGGCAAGCAAAAAACGCGGTGAAAATTCTCGGAGGCAAATTTGAAATAATCGAGGATTATAAGCTCCCGAACGGCGACGGCAGAAGGCTTGCGGTTGTCAAAAAAATATCGCAAACCCCGACAAAATATCCCAGAAGTTACGCAAATATCACAAAAAAGCCGTTGTAAAACGTTTTTTTTGGTTTTTATTGATCATAAGGTGTCGTTTTCGCCCGATAATTTCCCGTGGAAATATTTCCCAATGTTTGTTATAATTAAGGTAACACAGGAAAGAAATAAAGGGCGCCTCTAAAAACCTTGTTTGAGGTAAAATTGGCAGAGCACATCGTCTGCGTCGTCAAACCTCCTCGCAAGGCATACAGCCTTGCTTCGTCGGCTTTCCTAGCAGCCGACGTACTCAACCAATTTTCCCTTTTCAAACCGGTTTTTAGAGGCGCCCTAAAAAGGAGAGTAAAAATGAACACTTTTTTTAAATCCAAAGAAAAAACCACGGGACAGATTGTAATGCTGTCCACCTCGGAGATCGTTCCAAACAAAGCGCAGCCGCGCCGCGAATTCAGCGAGGAAGCGCTGCTTTCGCTGTCAAGATCCATAAAGGAAAACGGAATACTTCAGCCTATTTGCGTGCGGAAAAGCGGAGCGGTTTATGAGATCATAAGCGGTGAACGCAGAACGCGTGCTGCCCGGCTTGCGGGACTTCATGAGGTGCCTTGCATTGTGATGTCGGTCGACGACGAGCAGTCTGCAGTTCTTGCTCTTATCGAAAATATTCAGCGAAAAGACCTCAGCTATTTTGAGGAAGCGCTCGGCATAGAAAAGCTGATATCATTTTACGGATTAACTCAGGAAGAAGCGGCTCGGCGGCTCGGAAAGGCGCAGTCCACCGTAGCGAACAAGCTGCGGCTGTTAAAATTTTCGGACAGCGAACGGCAAATGCTGCTTATGGGCAATCTTTCGGAACGTCAGGCGCGTTCGCTTATCCGCATTGACGATATGAGCACGCGGGATAAAGTCATTGAAAAGGTCGTTACAAAGAGGTTAAATCTTGAGCAAACCGAAGCGCTTGTCGATCAGACGCTTGGCAGTATGCAAAAGCCGCCGAAACGCCGCGCCAAATTCGATATAAAGCCTCCCACGCGCTGTTATATGAACTCTTTGAACGCGCTTTTGAAACGTATAAAAACGGATAAGGTGCCATGCGACGTGACTTCCACAAAATCCGAAACGTGCTACGAATACACTATAAAGTTTCCAATAAACATTTGAATGTTCCACGTGGAACATAACTACCGATAATTGCTTATAGTTCCATGCGGAATGTTTTGTGTAACTTGCCGAAAATGTTCCACGTGGAACATTTTTTTGACAAAACCCCTTTTATTTTTTATACAAGTATGCTATAATAATAAAGTAGGAATTATAAAATAAAGGGGGAAGCGTTTTGGGAATAATAATCGGTATCGTAAACCAAAAGGGCGGCGTTGGCAAGACAACCACGGCGGTAAACGTTGCCGCGGGTCTTGGAAATCTCGGCAAAAAGACCTTGATAATTGATTTCGACCCGCAGGGAAACTCCACGACCGGCTTTGGAATAAAGAAAAAGACGCTGGATCTTACAAGCTACGATGTTGTAACGGGCAGGTGCAGAGCGCAGGAAGCGATAATTGAAACGAGATACAAAAACATCTCGCTTTTGCCCGCGACAAGCAAGCTGTGCGACGCCGAGCCTATGCTGACCGCAATGCCGCAAAAAAATCAGCAGCTGAGAAAGGCTATTTTGCCGATACGCGATAACTACGACATTATAATTATCGACAGCCTGCCGTCGCTGGGCGTGCTTGCCGTAAACGCGCTTACCGCGTGCGATACGATAATCGTGCCGATGGTGTGCGAACACTTCGCGAGAGAGGGCTTGGCGCAGCTTATGTATAGCATCAAAAACGTCAAGCAAAAATACAACCGTTTGCTGAATATTATGGGCATAGTTTTTACAATGGTGGACAAGCGTCTGCTGTCCTCAAACGAGATCAAAACAGATATCAAGAACGCGTTCGATAAAAAAGTAATATTTAAAACGGAGATACCGCGAAACGTGAAAATTTCCGAGGCACAAAGCCACGGCGAACCCATAGTTTATTACGACAAAAGGTCGGCGGGCGCGGACGCTTACAACAAACTCGCAAAGGAAATCATTGCGAAAATTCGCGAAATGGAGAAAGTAAATGGCACGAAAAAATGAAAAGAAAACCGAGGGCAGCTTTAACGACCTGTTTTTCGATAACGGCAGCGAAAGCTCCGAGGGTGCGCAGACGCTTCGGCTTTCCGAGATAGAGCCGAACAAAGATCAGCCGCGAAAGTCGTTTGATAAGGAAGCGCTTCAGCAGCTTGCCGATTCGATTACCGAGCACGGCGTGATACAGCCGCTTATAGTGCGTTCAATGCCGGACGGCGCTTATCAGATAGTTGCGGGAGAACGCCGCTGGAGAGCCGCGAAAATGGCGGGTCTATCGGAAATTCCCGTGGTAATACGCGACGATCTTTCCGAAGAACAGGCAATGCAGATCGCGATGATCGAGAATTTGCAGCGCGAAAACCTGAACCCTATAGAGGAAGCATTGGGCTATAAAGAATTGCTTGACAAGTACAATATCACTCAGGACAAGCTCGCGAAAGCGCTCGGCAAGGCGCGTTCCTCGATAACGAACAGTTTGGGACTGCTCAATCTGCCGAACGCCGTTCAGGAGCTTTTACGCAGCGGAAGTCTTTCGGCGGGGCACTGCAAGGCTCTCAAAAAGATTAAGGATGAAGCCGTGATGATAGAACTGGCGCATAAAGCCTCCGAGGGGGAGCTTTCAGTTCGTCAGGTCGAGGCGATAGCACGCCGCGCAGAAAAAGGCGAGTTGTCGGTAGAAAAAACCGAAAAGTGGTCGGATCCCATGTCGAATTATTACAGAGAGATTGAGGTGGGCATGAAGCATATTCTCGGAACAGCGGTCAAGGTAAAGGAAAGCAAGCAGGGAAACGTTTTGCAGATAAGCTTTAAGGACGCGGACGAACTGAAAGATATCGTCGCGCATTTTATGGATGAATAAAGGAGAAAGAAAATGATAGACATTAAGTTTTTAAGAGAAAACCCGGAAGCCGTTAAGGAAAATATAAAGAAAAAATTCCAGGACAAGAAGCTCCCGCTCGTAGACGAGGTTATCGAGCTTGATAAAGAGCGCCGCGAAACTCTGCAAAGAGCCGAGGCTCTCCGCGCGGATAAAAACCGCATTTCCAAGGAAATAGGCGGCTTTATGGCAAAGGGTCAAAAGGATGAGGCGGAAAAGGCGAAAGCTCAGGTCGCGGCGTTCTCAAAGGAACTGGCGGAGCTTGAAGCGAAAGAGCCTGTGATCGACGAGAAGATCACCAAGATCATGATGACTATTCCGAATATCATCGACCCGAGCGTTCCGATAGGCAAAAACGACACGGAAAATGTCGAGGTGACAAAATACGGCGAGCCGGTAGTTCCGGATTTTGAGGTGCCGTATCATGCGGATATTATGGAGAGCTTCGACGGCATAGATCTTGATTCGGCAAGAAAAGTCGCGGGCAACGGATTTTATTATCTCATGGGCGACATCGCGAGACTGCACTCGGCGGTTATTTCGTATGCGCGTGATTTTATGATAGACCGCGGCTTTACCTACTGCGTGCCGCCGTTCATGATAAGAAGCAATGTTGTTACGGGCGTTATGAGCTTCGACGAAATGGACGCTATGATGTACAAAATCGATGGCGAGGATCTGTATCTTATCGGAACATCGGAGCATTCTATGATAGGAAAGTTCATAGATACGATAATTGATGAAGATACGCTGCCGAGAACGCTCACGAGCTACAGCCCGTGTTTCAGAAAGGAAAAGGGCGCGCACGGTATCGAGGAGCGCGGCGTTTACAGAATACACCAGTTTGAGAAACAGGAGATGATAGTGGTCTGCAAACCCGAGGAGAGCAAAATGTGGTTCGACAAGCTGTGGCAGAACACGGTAGACCTGTTCCGTTCTATGGACATTCCCGTAAGAACGCTCGAGTGCTGCTCGGGAGACCTTGCCGATCTGAAAGTCAAGAGCTTTGACGTTGAAGCGTGGAGCCCGCGCCAGAAAAAGTATTTCGAGGTCGGTTCCTGCTCGAATTTGGGAGACGCTCAGGCGCGCCGCCTGAAGATACGCGTAAACGGCAAGGACGGCAAGAAATATTTCGCGCACACGCTGAATAACACGGTAGTTGCACCCCCGCGTATGCTGATAGCGTTCCTCGAAAACAATCTCCAAGCGGACGGCTCTGTGAAAATACCCGAAGTGCTCCGTCCGTATATGGGCGGCAAGGAAAAGCTTGTTCCGAAAAAGTAATTCACAAACACCTCAGCGCCGTTTCACATAGTTTTCGGTCGAATAACGTAAAATTATACTATATAACACCGTACATACCCGTGCGGTGTTTATACTAATCCTATATTAAAAGTTGAAAAAAGTGTCAACATTATAAAAACTATTTTACGTTGACCATTATCAACAGTTAAAACAAGGATCAGTATAACGGTATTTTGGAGAGCAAATTATGAGAGAAAAAAAGTGGCTGCCAACGATCGTTTCTGTAATTCTCGGGGCTGTAACTCTGATGATCTACAGCGTGATTTGGGAAGAAAAAAGGTTCACGATGTATCCGCAGATAATGGCGGCGGCGTGCGTGCCCGCGATTTTTCCGCTTATCGGGAAATTCACGAAAAACGAGCCGCCCGTCTATCTCGGCTGGGTGACGGCGATGCATATTTTTCTCGCGAACGACCTTGGAAGCGCAATCTGGCTTTACGGCATAATTCCCACGTGGGACTTGATAATGCACGGATTGTTCGGGCTGGTATTTTCGGTTATTATGGATTATTTTATAAAGCGTTTGGGCGGAGGCTCTTTAAAAAAGGGCGCTTTGTATCTGATGATCTTTCTGTCGGCGGCGGGCGCTGCGGCGCTTTGGGAAGTGTGGGAATTTACCTGTGATAATCTTCTCGGCGGAGACGCGCAGCTTGTCAAGGCGGCTATCGCGAACGGAACAAATCCGATTTCCGATACTATGACCGACATTATTATAACGCTTGTCGGCGCGGCGGTGTTCATAATCGCGGCGGTTATCAAGAATATGCGTGAAAAGCGGAGGTAAAATATGGCTTTTGTAACATTAAAGGACGTATATAAGCGTTACCATGTCGGCGAGGTGACGATAAACGCCGCCGACGGCATGACGTTTGATATCGAAAAGGGCGAGCTTGCCGTGATAGTCGGACCCTCGGGTTCGGGGAAAACCACGGTGCTGAATATGCTCGGCGGAATGGATTCCTGCGACGAGGGTATTATTTCGGTGGACGGTTCGAGAGTGGACAGTTACAGCCGCAAACAATTAACGCTTTACCGACGTTTTGATATCGGATTTATTTTCCAATTTTATAATCTTCTGCCGAATTTGACGGCGAAAGAAAACGTCGAGATAGCCGCGCAGACCAAGGACGATTACATACCCGCCGAGGAAATTTTAACAAAAGTCGGTTTGGGAGAACGCCTAAACAATTTCCCCGCGCAGCTTTCGGGCGGCGAACAGCAGCGCGTTTCGATAGCGCGGGCGCTGTCGAAAAAACCGAAGCTGCTGCTGTGCGACGAGCCGACGGGCGCTCTTGATTATAACACGGGCAAAATGATCTTGAAGCTGCTTCAGGACACCTGCCGCAAGGACGGAATGACGGTAATTCTCGTAACGCACAACACCGCGATAACTCCTATGGCGGACAGGGTGATAAAGATAAAAAACAGCAAGGTGAGCGAAACGACACTCAATGAAAATCCCACACCCGTGGAAAATATCGAATGGTGATCGATAAGCAAAGGGGGTAGGTCGATGAGGGCGGCAAATAAAAACACTCTGCGCGAGATAACGAAATCAAAGGGGAGATTTTTGTCGATTTTGCTTATTTGCGCTATCGGCGTGGGTTTTTTCAGCGGAGTAAGAGCAACGTGCGGCGATATGCGGCGTTCCGCCGACGATTTTTTCGATTCGCATAATCTGTTCGATCTGCGCGTTTTGTCAACGTTCGGTTTGACGGATACCGACCTTAACGAAATAAAGCAAATTGACGGTGTTGACGAGGCTTACGCTTCAAAATATACCGATCTGGCGGCTCGGTGCAACGAAAAGGAACTGCTGACGCGCGTTTATTCGCAGACATCCGACGACATAAATAAAATCGACATTTCCAAAGGCAGAGCGCCCGAAGCGGACGACGAGATCTTGATGAATTGTTATTCGTTCAGCGGAAAAATAGACGTCGGCGATAAAATAACGCTCGAGGACACGACTAACGCCGAGGAGTTTCCGCTTAAAAATAAAGAGTACACGATAGTCGGAATGTATGATACTCCGATGTACGTGTCTATAACTCAGCGCGGCTCGACCAATATCGGAAACGGCTCGATAGACGCGATGATGATACTTCCCGAGGAGCATTTTACGCAGGAGCCGTATACCGAGATCTACATAAAATCCGACAGGCTGCAGGATATGCAGAGCTATTCGGATGAGTATGAGGAGCTTCGCGGCGAGATATCCGAGAAATTGGAAGAACTCGGTGAAAGGCGCAGTCCCGAACGTTACGAGGAGGTTCTGGGAGACGCGAAAAAAGAAATAGCCGACGGCGAGGCTGATCTTGAAAAAGCAAAGGCGGACGGTCAAAAGGAATTGGACGACGCAAAGAAAGAACTCGACGACGGCAAAGCCGAGATAGACGATGGCGAAAAAGAGCTGACCGACGCGAAGAAAAAGCTGGACGACGCAAAGCCGCAGCTTGACGAAGCGGAGAAAACGCTTGCGGACGCGAGAGCGGAGCTTGACAGCGCAAAAGCGGAGCTTGACGAAAATAAGCCCTCGCTCGACGAAGCGAAGCAGCAGCTTGACAGCTCCAAAAAGGAACTCGACGACAGCGAGGTGCAGCTTGCTCAGGCGAAAGCTCAGCTTGACGATACAGACGAAAAGCTTACCGCCGCCGAAGCGGAAATTGAAAAGCAAAAGAAGAGCCTTGAAAAAACAAAGCCGTTTATGACAAAGGAACAGATCGCCGCCGCGGAAGCTCAAATCACTCTGGCCGAGACGCAGACCAAAACGGGAAGAACGCAGTACAACGCGGGACTTGCCGAATACAATAAAAACGTTAAAACGATAAGCGAGGGCAAAGCCGCCTATGAGAGCGGGCTTGCCGAGTATAACAAGGGTCTTTCGGAATACAATTCGGGTTATGAAAAATATACAAGCGGCGAAGCCGATTACGCAAGCGGTCTTGCGGAATTTCAAACCAACAAAGCCGATTATGAAAAAGGGCTTGCGGATTACGAGCAGGGCGTTAAGGATATAGAGCAGGCGAAAAAGGACTACGAGCAGGGGCTTAAAGACTACGAGGACGGCAAAAAAGAATACGAGACCAAAATAGCCGACGCGGAAAAAGACCTCGCGGACGCACGTCAAAAAATAGAGGACGCGGGGGAAGCAAAGTATTATGTTTTCTCGCGCGACGACAACACGGGCTATTCGGAGTACAGCTCCAACGCCGAGAGAATTGACAGAATAGCCGCTATTTTTCCCGTATTTTTCCTTTTGGTGGCGGGGCTTGTATGCCTTACCACAATGTCCAGAATGGTGGAGGAACAGCGCACGCAGATAGGCACGCTGAAAGCGCTCGGTTATTCGCGGGGCGCGATAATGCGGCACTATATGACATACGCCGTTGCAGCTTCGCTCATTGGCGGCATATTGGGCGCGGTCGGAGGGAACTTCCTGTTTCCGGGCGTAATAATTTACGCTTACTCGATGATGTATATTATTAAAGATATACATTTCCTGTTTACCGCGCCGAATTTGATCTTGTCGATAGGCTCCATGACGGCGGCTATCGCGCTGACGGTTTACTTCTCATGTGCCGCCGCGCTGAAAGAAACTCCCGCTTCTTTAATGCGCCCGAAAGCTCCAAAAGCGGGCAAGCGCATTTTGCTTGAAAGAATACCGTTTATTTGGAACAAGATGAACTTCTTTGCCAAGGTGAGCACGCGAAATCTTATTCGTTATAAGCGCCGAATGATAATGACGGTGGTCGGAATTGCGGGCTGTACGGCGCTTTCTCTGACGGGCTTCGGACTTAAAAACTCCATTATGGATATCGTCGATCTTCAGTACAACGATATCTACAGATACAGCGGCTATATGGCGTACAGCGACGATATAAAACCGTCTGAATTGGAGAGCGTTTACGATACTCTTACCGATTATGAACCCGACACCGAATACACCCACGCTTTGATAAAACAATACGATCTTGAATATTCGGGAAATACCGCGCAAGTATATATTACGGCTGTGGAGGACGCGGAATTGTTTGAGAAATTCGTAGACCTCCGCGAACGCGTGTCAAAAGAGAAAGTCTCGATGAAAAACGGCGCGGTGATCACCGAAAAAGCCGCAAAGCTTCTCGGCGCGAAAGCGGGCGATGAGATAACGGTCAAAATAAGCGACGGCGTTACGAAAAATATTCGGATCTCGGCGATAACCGAGCACTACGCGGGGCATTATCTCTACCTTTCGGAATATGATTATAATGAGATCTTCGGGGAGCTTCCGAAATACAATATGATCTATTTCGACAACGGAATTTCCCTTGACGATGACGAGCAGGCGGCGTTTACGGAGAAGATGCTCGAAAACAAAAATATCTCCGCGGTGCTGATGAACGCCTCGTCGCTGACGCAAATACACGATACTTTGAAAATTATGGATCTGGTGGTGGTGGTGCTTATTGTTTCGGCGGCGGCGCTGGCGTTTGTGGTGCTGTATAACCTTACCAACGTAAACATCACAGAGCGTATCCGCGAGATAGCCACGCTGAAAGTATTGGGCTTTAACGACTTGGAAGTGTCAAGCTACGTTTTCCGCGAAAACATTATACTGACGCTTCTGGGAGCGGCAGCGGGCTTGGGACTGGGCTACGCGCTGTGTATGTTCGTTATAAAAACCGCCGAGATCGATGAAATGATGTTCGGACGGAATATTCACGGGATAAGCTATTTGTGGGCGTTTTTGGTAACGGCGGCGTTTTCGATGATAGTTAATCTCATTATGACAAGGGCGCTTAAAAAGGTAAGTATGGTGGAATCGCTCAAATCGGTTGAGTAGTATTTTGGCACATTTGCGTTTGGCGAGAGACTTTTCCGAAGCGTCAAAAGGCAAAGCGCGCAGAAAAGAGAACGGGGGAGAGACAATGATAGAAAACATAGTAACCTGTAAATTGAACGTCGACGAGGAGCTTACGATAAAAAAGAATTCTCTGCGCGGCGGCGAGGGGAAGCGCATAGCGATAGTCACGGGAATACACGGCGACGAGCTTGAGGGACAATACGTGTGCTATCAGCTGGTGAAACACATAACCGCGAATATGAGCAATCTTCACGGCACGGTGGACATCTATCCGTCCGTGAACCCATTAGGAATGGAGAGCGCAAGCCGCGCCGTGCCGATAACGGGCACGGATATGAATAAGGTTTTCCCCGGTTCGGACGCGGGCGCGTTCGCGGAGAAGATCGCCAAAACGCTTGTTGAGGATATTCGCGGCGCGGATCTTTGCGTAGATATACATTCAAGCAACATTTTTATTCGCGAGATACCGCAGGTGCGAATACGCTCGGGCGGCGATGAAAAGCTTATCCGATACGCGAAAATGCTGAACACGGATATGGTGTGGATCCATGAAAGCGGCGCTACAGGCGACGGCTCGCTTGCCGATACGCTGAACGCCGAGGATATCCCGACGCTTGTCGTGGAAATGGGCGTGGGGCAGCGGATAGATCAGGAGTATTGCGAACAGCTTCTGCGCGGAATTTTTAATTTGATGAACAAGCTGGGAGTGTGGAGCGAGGAGGAGCACGGCATTTCTCACCCGATGATATCCACGGACGGCTCCATTCATGTAATCCACGCCAACGACGGCGGGATATTTATTCCGAGCGTAGAGCACAATAATTGGATAGCCAAAGGCTCGCTTATCGGAGAAATAGTAACCCCTATTACGGGCACGGTCGAGCAGGAGATAACCGCTCCCGTAGACGGCGTTATATTCTCTCTGCGTGAATATCCGATAGTTTATAACGGCAGCGTGATTGCTCGAATGCTGTCGCTTGAAAAGTAAACGTTCGGCGCGGCTGAAAACGTAAGATAAAATAACGGCAAGTTTGAAAGGATCATTATGAAAGACAGAATTTTTGAATCGAAAGAAAACTACCTCGAAACCATCTTGATACTCCATAACAGAAACGGAGAGGTGCGCAGCGTTGATATTGCCGCGGAAATGGAATTCTCAAAGCCCTCGGTAAGCATTGCTATGAAGAACCTCCGCGAGGAGGGCTGTATAAACGTAGATAAAAACGGCTACATCACTCTTACGGAAAGCGGACGCGAGATCGCCGACCGCGTTTACGAGCGGCATTTGCTGTTTACGGATTGGCTTACCTCTATGGGCGTTCCCGAGGAGATAGCCTCCGAGGACGCTTGCCGCATAGAGCACGATTTGAGCGTTGAGAGCTTCAGCGCTATCAAGGCTTACATTCAAAAGCACGGCAAAAAATGACCGTGAGGTTTTGTGTGATAGTTCGTCTAATAAATAAGGGAATGAATAACCGGTTTTATAGGAGGAACATATTATGAAAAAAATTATAGCAAGTATTCTGGCATTATTATCGGTAACGGGTCTTTCGGCGTGCTCGGAAAAGGCGGCAAATATTTCCGAGACTTCTCAAACTTCTCAGAACGATAGCAAGGTGACAAAGCTGTCGAAAACTTTCGCTCCGATAGAGATATCGGACAACAACGTTATAAATTCCGCGCGCGTTTTCGATATGATGTACGAGGACAACGATCGGGCGATGTTCAGTCCGCTGTCGCTGAATATGTGTCTCGGTATGCTGGAAGCGGGGGCGGCGGGGGAGACTAAAACCGCTCTTGATAACTATCTCGGCAACACCAATTACGCGAAGTTCGCCGCAGATTATCTGGAACACGCCGAGGACTTTAATTTCAAAAGCACGGGCGCGACTAAATATAAAAACGTTTTTGAGCTTGCGAACTCGTTTTGGTGGAGCAAAGACCTCAAGTTCAATAAGGACTACAAGAAGAAAATATCGGACAATTTCGGCGCGGAAACAGAAAGCGTCGACTTTCTTAAAAAAACCGCCGCGTGCGAAAAAATAAACGGCTGGGTAAACGACAAAACCAACCAAATGATACCGAATATCATCAGCGAAGAATACCTTTCGGATCGAACGGCGGCGGTTCTGGTGAACACGGTCTACTTTGAGAGCGCGTGGAGCAGCGAGTGGAGAGTGCCGAATGCAAAGGAAAAGTTCAAAAACGCGGACGGCTCGATAGTTGACATAGATCTTATGGTAAAAGGCTGCGGCGTTTTTTATGAAAACGATAAAGCGACCGCGTTTTCGTGCGGGTACAAAAACGGTATGAAGTTTATCGGTATTTTGCCGAAAAACGAGGGCGATTTCACGTTGGAGAGTCTTGATATCGAGGGGCTTTTAAAGAACGAAACCGATAAATACGATGTAACGGCGAAAATGCCGAAGCTGAATTTCGAGAGCGAGTTCCCGCTGACGGACGCTTTGAAAGCGGCGGGACTTTCGGATATTTTCGACGAGGAAAAAGCGGATTTTACGCCGATGCAGGGAAGCGCGGACGAGCATATCTACATTTCCGAGGTAATGCAGAAAACCAAGCTGGAACTTGACGAAGAGGGCACCAGAGCGGCGGCGGTCACTGCGGCAATACCTAACGCCGCGGGCGCAATGCCCGACGTGGAACGTGAGAAAAAAGAAGTCTTTCTGAACCGTCCGTTTGCGTTTCTGATTTACGACGGCGAAGCGCAGCAAATCGTGTTTATGGGAAAAGTTGCCGCGCTGTAAAACCCGTTTCATCTCGGCGCGCCGCTTTTCTCGGCAGAAAAAAACATCACCTTTGGGAGAGAAAACATCAATGAAAATAGTAGCTTTAATTGAAAACACAGCTGTAGACGAAAATCTTTTCAGCGAGGACGGCTTCTCGCTTTTCGTCGAGTATAACGGAAAAAATTACATTATCGACGCGGGGCTTTCGGGAAAAGCCGTGGACAACGCGCGCCGTATGAAACTGCCGATAGACGAGATCAGCGCGGTGTTTTTAACGCATAATCACGCTGCGCATGCGGGCGGCATAGACGCGGTGATGAAGCTGAACCCCGACGCGCAGATCTATCTCCGCGCGGGCGGCAAAAAAGAGGTTTTCAAGAAAAGCGGACTTTTTAAACAGTCGGTAGGGCAGGGGCGCTCGTTTTTTCGGAAATACACCGATAATCTGATTTTGTTCAACAGCTTCTCCGAGGTCTGCGAGGGATTTTATCTCGCAAGCTGCGAGCGTTTTGAGGAAAAGCATATCAATCCCGACCGCACTTATTTCACCTACGACGAGGACACGAGAAAGCAAACGCCGTTCGATTTTTCCGACGAGAGCTTTGCGGTCATTTTCCCGAAAAAGCGCAAAGCGGACGGCTTGATATTAGTCGGCGGCTGTTTCCATTGCGGCGCGGCGAATATGCTCGAGACCGTTGAGGAGCGCTGGCACGGAATACCGATCCTTGCGGTGATAGGCGGTTTTCACTTCTCCGCGCAGAACCCAAAGGCGCTTATCGTTCCGCCCGAGTTCGTCACTTCCACGGCTAGAGCGCTGAAGTCTTCAAGCGCCGAAAAAATCTACGCGTGCCACTGCACGGGCTTTAAGGGTTTTGATATGATGGACGAGATACTCGCCGACAGGATCCTTTATTTCGCGGGCGGCGAAGCGCTTGAGTTTTGAAAACGGCGGCTGTTTTTCAGCCGCCGTTTTTTTATAGGCAACACCGCATAAAGATTGTTCTGTCGGTCAGCCCCTCTGTCGCTTCGTGACACCTCCCCCACAGGGGGAGACCACGTCCGATTGCGCAGTCAGATTTTTCTGTCAGCGAGTTGAACTTCGTTCAACCCTTGTACAAAGTCTCCTTGACGGGAAATATGCAAGCAAGCGGGCGGCAAATACCTACAAATAGATTTTTGCAGGCAAAGCCCGTAGGGCGGTCTTTGTGCGGTGTTGCCTATATTTTATTCGTTATTGCCGCCGATTATTTGCGCCAATTGCGTAAGAACAGAGCTTCGCGCGTCTACGGTTATCTCGCCGACGTTCTCGCATATTTTCTCTATGTATTCAAGTTCTTTAAGGCGGCGCAAAGTCGCGTTTTCGTCCATAAGCTTCGCCGTGTTGAGCAGCGAACGCGTTGAAGCCACTTCTTCGCGGCGCGTGATAACGTTCGCTTGAGCGCGTTTTTCCGCGGCAAGAACGCTGTTCATAATTTGCGATATCTCGCCGGGGAGAATTACGTCTTTAATGCCCGCCGAAAGTATTTCAACGTACATATCGGCGGTACGCTTTTTGAGTAAGTCAAGAATTTCGCTGCCGATATTCTCGCGGTCGGAGAGCATTTCATCCATGGTCTTGCCGCCGAGATAGTCTCGCAGAGCAAGCTGCGCGGCAGTGTAGAGCGTTCCCGTAATGTTCGGATAAGTTTCGGAAAGCTTTTTATAGTCGGTGATCTTCCAGTTTGCCGCGAAATTCACTCGAACGCCCACGCGGTCTTTGGTGAGGATTTCCTGTCCGTTAATGTCGAGCTGCTGAACGCGCATACTGTATGTATTTGTGGCGATCTTCACCGCGCCGTTCCAATAAAAATAACGTCCCGGTTCGAGGTATTCCGCGGGTTTGCCGTTGTAATACACAACGGTTCTGCTTTCCGCGGGAACGTTGAGTTCAACAACAAGCCCCGCCCCGAGCTGCGCCGCAATGTTTGCGGGAATGTCGGTGATCTTGGGATTTTCCGTCGAGCAAACCTTAAATTCGTGCTTGCCCGCTTCGTTCCAGAACGCGTGCCGCCCCGCCGTAAGCGCGTTTGCGAATACGCCGTCGACGTAGTGGAGAGCCACTTCGCTGTTCTTCACGGTGACTTCGCTCGTAAGGTCGTCGGATTTATAGCGGTCGACGACTTTTGTGAGTATTTGAGAAATAGTCGCGTTTTTCGAGCATATCTCCTCGTCGAGCGGAAGGACTTCAATGTTTTTAGAGCCGCCCGCGTTGTATTTTCCCGCGCCGAGAAAATCCTGCAAAACGCCGTTCTTGAAAAGCAAGCCCTTTTGATTATTGTTTATTATCACTTTCATATCTGTCCTCCTATACTCTCACAAATCCATCTGCCCATTTACATTCGTCTATTCTATAACGATCCACGCACCACTCCTCACGTGCGTGAACCGACTTCATCTCCGCCAAAGACCGCCGCGCGAGCGGCTCCGTGGTGAAGCAGTCGCTTTCAACGATATCGCGGTCGTATTCGTTCCAGCCGTAAACGATATAAACGCTGTCCGTTTTCGCGTTTCCGACAACGTTTTTTTCGGTTATCGTATAAGAGCAGTCGTACTCGCAAAATCCGCGCACGCTCCGCCGATAATATCGCGCGATCTCCTCCGCTTTACCGCGGCTTGAAAAGAACCCGATATTGAACCGCTCGTCCAGATCGTTGTCAAGAAAAGTCAAGTTGTAAAGCGTCATTTTCGGCTCCTTTATCGTCAATATTCGGGTGTGCAAAGCTTTCCCGTATCACGGTCGTAAACATAGTCCGGAAGCGCGTTCGCGGCGTTTTCGGAAAGCTTTTCAAAACCGTACATTCTGCAAAACAACTCCGCGAAATTATCTTCCGTTTTATCGTAAATACGCTTGATCCCGGCGAATTTCGCGGCAAGCTCTGAACGTGGATATTTCGCGTCGCAGAGCCGAATGTCGCCTTTGTAATGTTCAATCTCAATTATCATATATAATAAACGCGCAAAGTGCGTGTGTCTCGTATGCTCCGCGCCTTATACCGACGATGCGGCAGTAGGATTGAGTGCGAGGCGGTTTGCCGCGGTTTTCAAAGACGCTCGAAAGCTCTCGGAAAATGGCGGCAAACGTTCCCGCGCGGTATCTTCCCCCGACAGGCGGCGGCGGTACCGCTCATTACGGCTTGCCGTAATGAGCGCGGCACGGAGCACTTTTCCATAATGAATTTGATTTCATTGATGTGAATTGGCAGTTCACATTTGCAACCAAGCACCGGTGTTGAGCCGGTTGGGAATCGAACCCATAAATGCGGTGTAAGGCTATTGCGCCTCACATCGCCTTTTCGGCGGGTGCTGAAACAGCTGCTCCCGCTAAAACTCCACCGACGATACGCTGACCGATACGGCGCGCAGTTTGCCGCCCCGCTCACGCTCCATCCGAAATGAAACGCGCGGAAAACGGCTTGGTGTACACATATTATATCACACCTCCGCCTTTTTGTCAAGTCTCGTGCCCTTTCTTTAACTTTTTTCCGAAAACCCCTTGACATTTTACGCCTTTTGTGCTATAATATTATCTGTTATTGAGGCGTGGCTCAGCTTGGTAGAGCGCTGCGTTCGGGAGCATAGAACCGTCGGAGCGCGTTACAAAGCTGTTTGCGGCACATTGCCTTTGACACTACACCGTCACGGTGTTTTCAGCACTTTAAAATTTCGGTCAAAAATCCATTTGACCACATGTTTGACCACTTCGGTGGAAAATCCATATTTCGAGGCGTGGCTCAGCTTGGTAGAGCGCTGCGTTCGGGAGCATAGAACCGTTGGAGCGCGTTATAGAGCCGTTTGTCGCATATTTCCTTTGACACTACACTGTCACAGCGTTTTCGGCAACTTAAAATTTTGGTCAAAAATCTCTTTGACCACATACTTGACCACTTACACCAAATTAGGGGTGAAAAAATTCTATAATCGAGACGTGGCTCAGTTTGGTAGAGCGCTGCGTTCGGGACGCAGAGGTCGCGTGTTCAAATCACGTCGTCTCGACCACACAAACCGCTTTGTTAAGCCATCTGAGGCTTGCAGAGCGGTTTAATTTTTATATATGCCGTAACATTTTGTTACCTCATCTTTATAGCTTCCATTTCGGTAGTTTTGAAGGGTGCACCGTTTTAGTGCGGTGGTTTTATGTGCCGACGTATTCTTTGTTTTATGCGGCTCAATTTTTGACAAGTGATTTATGGGGGGACTCATCTGTATCCTCACCTATATCGGTACCTCGTGAAACACGGAGTACCGATTTTGAAAAGTAGCGTAATACAACCTTTACGCAGTCCGGAGTCAAATCGCCCCTTAGTCTGAACATCTCAAATTTGTCAAAACGGCAGTTTTGACGGATGGTCCGTTTTGGACACGCCCACCCGCCCTATTTTAGAGCGGGGCTGTTTTCTTTGTTTACTGCGGTCGAATTATTGAACGCACTCAATAATGTTTCGTTCACCGTTTTCAGTCGTTCTTTCTCTGCCTTGATGTAAGCCTTGTGCTCTATCATTGCCGCCAACTTTTCTTAGAGTTCCTCGCAGTTTTTTGCGTATATGTTATGAAATTCTCGTTTTCCGTAAGCATCGATCGTTGTGTATCTTTCCTCTAATAAGTGGTTATATATCGTCATTACAATTCGATGAGGATTGGAAAGCAGAGAACATGGGCATGGTAGCGTGGATGTGAATGGACTAAAACAGGAAGAAAAACTTGACAATTATGATTTCTCCTATTTTGTTTGTAAAGTCATGTTTAAGTGCATATATGAACATATCTTTAAGCTGGAGTGATGTAAAATTGCATAAATAATATTGCAATATTTTGTCTAAAACGCAGATTTTATTACCATTCACGCGAGATTTCTACCGCTTATGCAAAGCAATCTAAAATGGGATTGAAAAAAACAAAAAAATATGCTATAATAAATATAGAAATTTTATCCATTATAAAAACAGCTATGGTGTGAATTTTAGGTGATGTTATGAAAAAAATATTGCAAGAAATTCTGGGATTAAGTTCTAACATAATTACAATACTAACTTTTCTTTTACCAAGTGCACCCCTTGCAGTTGGTCTTGTATTTAATAGCTTTGCTTGGGGATTTGGTGCTTTAGCAATTATTCTTTTAATATTTATTATAATTGTTCTGCAAAAACTTGTTATACTTTATGGTAAATATGAATCATTATATTCTTTAGTTAAAGAGCAACGAATACAAACGCTTAACTTCATTTTATGTCTTGAAGCTTTTTCTAAAACAGAACAGCAGAGGAAATCGTGTAAGCCTTATATTTCAAACGTTGAATTTCAATTTAATATTCATAATAATGTTCAAAACAAAAGTATGGCTGATATAGAATATATCCATAAATTTTTTATAAAAAAACATAATGAACTCTTTGATGTAATTCTTTTACATGCTGTTGGAATGATTGATGATAATCAAACTTACTGTTTGTATAATAATAAAAAAGTTCATCGCGCAGAAATGGCACTCAGGACTAGTGTTAAAAGTGAATACAATAAGCGAGTGAGTCCTTTTTATTTTAGCCTACCAAAGCAGGAGCAATCTCCGTCACGATTAAAAGTCCTATTATCCCACTTTTTTTCTAAAGTAGGTATAAATAAGTTAATCTTGCAAAGTGATGAATTGCAACTTCATTATTATAATGTAGAAGAGTATTCACTAGAAAATGATGAAGTTTTTACAATTGTACCTATGAATTTTGGAAAGTTGTTTTTTCCCGATGGTAAAAATGGTGTAAAATTTTGCTTGAAATATGATAAGAATCAACCACATTTATCAGTATGTCTTGAACGACTTGGCTATGACAGGGGAAAACATGAAATGGTTCCTGTAAAACCACTTTACACTGGTGATGATGGCAAGACGTATACTTGTAATATCAATTCTTTAGATGTACACAGCATTTACTTTATAATAATCCATAAAGATATCAATTCCAACTAAAATCAAATTGAAAGGATATAATTTATGAAATTGTTTAAAGAAAACATAAGCCTTGTGGCTAGTTTCATAAGTATTATTACTGTATAGAGAAGAGCAAAACTCCCCCAAATAAGTACTCCGTATCAAAAGCAAAGGACTGATGTTATCGAAGTCCGAAAA
>CANQWD010000018.1 GCA_947627465.1 uncultured Clostridia bacterium | reverse complement strand
TTGAAACCGCAGATATCAAAAATCCTGAATCTATGCGGATTTCAGTGAATCATTGCTGCGAACTACACGGATTCAGGCTTAAATAAATGATTTATTTTTAGGTGGTATCTTTAAATGTTAAAAGCAATATTATCGCGCAAAGAACTTTCGGAAAACGCGGAATTTTACTCATACGTTGTCGATCTGCTGGATTGCGGCGACGTGCGTAAATTGAACGACTTTTCGCATCACATTGGCACGTCGCGGCTTCAGCACTCGCTGAACGTTGCGTATTATAACTATCTGCTGTGCAGATTTTTCCGTTTAAACGCAAGAGCCGCGGCACGCGCGGGGCTGCTCCACGACCTGTTTTTCTATGAACGCAAAACGCACGAGCGCATCCAAAACCGCCACCCCGCCGAGCACGCGAAAATCGCGCTCTATAACGCTTCTATGAGATTTTCGATTTCCGAGCTTGAGGGGGACATGATCTTAAATCACATGTGGCCCGCAACACCGCATTTTCCCAAACACACGGAAACTTACGTGATAACGGTCGTTGACAAATTCTGCGCTTTAGCGGAGCTTAGTGGATATTTTTGGAGACGATTATCCGCAAAATTCCGCAGCGTACAAAAGTACGCCTTGGCAAAATTCAAATCGCTTCGTCAACACGGCTAGTTACTGTATCATTGATATTTTACACTTGGCAATAATTTCCGCAAAGCACTTGATTTTATCTCCGAAAAGTAGTAAAATAAAAGTAAAGCGTTTTTCTGTCGTTTTTTACCTGCGAGGAAAGAAATGACGGTAAATTTCTGAAAGCGCGAATTTTCGGAGGAAATTATGAAAACAGCGGCGATCATTGCGGAATACGACCCGTTCCACTACGGGCACAAATACCTGATAAACCAAGTCCACGCGGCGGGAGCGACGCACGTCGCGGCGGTTATGAGCGGCAGCTTCACACAGCGCGGCAGCGCGGCTATTTTTGACAAGTTCACCCGGGCAAAAACGGCTCTGGAAAACGGCGCGGATCTTGTTCTGGAGCTTCCGGCGCGGTTTTCGCTCACGTCAGCGGCGGGTTTTGCCCGCGGAGCCGTCGAGATCATAAATGCGCTGGGCTGCGTGGACATGCTTGCTTTCGGCAGCGAAAGCGGAAATATCGCCGCTCTGAAAGAAGCCTCGGGAGCCGTCGAGTACACTCTCCACAGCGAAGAATTTGACAAGCTGCTGAAACAGGGAAACAGCTATCCCGCCGCGCTGCAAAAGGCTTTACTGCAATTCTACACCGAGGATGTCGCCGAAACGATCTCATCGCCGAACAACACTCTGGCTATCGAGTATCTTAACGTGCTCGACAGCATCGGAAGCTCCATAGAGCCTTTTACGGTGCGGCGATACGGCGCGGCGCACGACAGCTCCGAGGAAGCGGAGTTTTTAAGCGGCTCGGAAATTCGCCGAAGAATAATGAACGGCGAGGCTTACGAAAAATACGCGCCGAAAATCGACGCGCCGACCGCCGACATCGCTCGTCTGGAACGCGCTATATTGGCTAAGCTCCGCACCCTCTCGCCGGAAGACTTCGACGCGGTCGCCGACTGTTCCGGAGGGCTTGGCGACAGGCTTTACAAAGCCTCGCGGCTCGGCACGTCGCTTTCGGGGATCTACTTTATGACAAAAACCAAACGCTATACACTGGCGAGGATACGCCGCGCGGTGTTGTGCGCTTTTTTGGGGATAGAAAAGGAAATATCGCGCGAAAAAAGCGCATATATTCGTATACTGGGAATGAATTCCCGCGGAAAGGATATACTTTCTGCCGCAAACTGTGTTCTCCCGATCGGCGCGTCGCTTAAAGCGCTCTCCAAAACCTCCCGCGAGGCGCACCGTCAAGCGGAATTTGAAGCGCGCGTCACCGATATTTACTCGTTGGCTTTTGAAAACCCTCAGCCTTGCGGCATTGATTTCACAGCCAAACCGATCATATTGGAATGACAGCTTGGTTTTGTATAATTCTACAAATTATTGACATAATAAGGAGCGATAATGAGTAAATTTGACGAACTTCGCAAATCTCACCCAACATTTATATATCATGATTTTGAACTCAGCGAAAATCATCTGCGCTTTCATTTTTCAATAGACGAGTATCAATTTTATCCCGAATGGACATTTGAAAGCTCGTTAGGTCTTGGAGAAATGCCGCTTGAGGAACTTGAGCCGCTCGCGTTTTCTCTGGGAATGGCGGAGCTTGTCAGCTATTGGAAATGCGCGTGCTGCCCGACTGTTGAGATACGCTGCGGCGGACTTTCGGAACGGCAAAAAAATTGGTGGAAAAAGCTTTACTGGAACGGTCTCGGCGAATTTTTCTACCGAAACGATATACGCACAAGCTTTGAGGAATTTATGACAATAAACGCGCCCGAACCGCTCTCGAAACCGAACTTTACGCGCCCGCTTTCGGGAACGCTTGTGCCCGTCGGCGGCGGCAAGGACAGCGTGGTAACGTTGGAGCTTCTGAAAAGCGTGAAAGAGCCTGTCACGCCGTATATTATTAACGCGCGCGGCGCAACGCTCGGCTGCGTTGAAGCAGCGGGGATCTCGCCCGAAAAGGCGGCAACGCCGCGCCGCACTATCGACAAAACGCTCCTGGAGCGCAACGCCGCAGGCTGGCTTAACGGACACACGCCGTTTTCGGCGGTGGTGGCGTTCTCTGCGCTGCTTTTCGGCTATGCGAAAGGCGTGCGGTATATTGCGCTGTCCAATGAAAGTTCCGCGAACGAAAGCTATGTCGAGGGCGCGATGATAAATCACCAATACAGCAAGTCGACGGAGTTTGAGCGCGATTTCCGCCAATATTGCCGCGAAAGCTTCGGCGAATTCGGCAAGATCCCCGAATATTTCAGCCTGCTCAGACCGTGGAGCGAGTGGCAAATCGCCCGCGAGTTCGTAAAATATCCGCAATATTTTACTATCTTCCAAAGCTGCAACTTAGGCTCAAAAACGAACACTTGGTGCTGTAATTGCGCGAAGTGCCTGTACGTTTACATTTTGCTCGCCGCTTTTTTGGACGACGAGCAGCTTCACAAAATATTCGGCTGCGATATGCTTGAAAAAACCGAGCTTACCGAAGAATTTGACGGTCTTGTGCTTGACGGCGAGGATAAACCGTTTGAGTGCGTAGGCACGAAAAACGAGGTGAGATTATCGCTGCAAATGGCTCTGGAACACCGAACAGGGCACACTCCCGCGCTGCTGAAGCGGTTTGCTGAGCTGTTCCCGAATTACGAGCCGACAAACTTGGAAAACTATTTTGACAAGGACAATTTTGTACCCGAAAAATTTCTGAAAATATTGCCTAACGGGGAGAACTTACGATGAACATTGAAGAACTGAAACCGATTTTTGAGAATAAACGCGCGGTTATCCTCGGCTTCGGGCGCGAGGGAAAAACGTGGCTTGAACTTCTGCGGAAATTGGACTGCGCCGCCGAGATCGCCGTTGCCGATATGAACCCCTTGGAGCTTGACGACCCGGAAATACAGCCTATCAGCGGCGATCATTACTTGGAAGAGTGCGCCGATTTTGACATAATTCTGCAATCGCCCGGCGTTATCGTAAAAAACAAACTAAACCCCGCCGCAAAAGCGAAGATCTTAACGCAGACCGAGCTTCTTTTGCGCTTAAAGCCCTGTAAGATCATCGGGGTAACGGGCACAAAAGGCAAATCCACCACATCCTCGCTTATCTATCACTTTTTGCGGGCGAACGGAATACCCTCGATGCTTATCGGAAACATCGGCGTGCCGCCGCTGAAACGCTTCGAGGAAATGACCCCCGAAACCGTCGCGGTCTGCGAAATGAGCTGTCATCAGCTTGAGTTCGCGCGTCACTCGCCCGATGTCGCGGTTCTGCTCAACATTTTCCCGGAACACCTCGACCACTATGTGAATTTCGACGCTTACGCCAACGCAAAACGCAATATAACGCGTTTTCAAGGTGAAAACGACTTTGCTTTCGCAAATTCAGATCTGTTTCCCGTCGAGGGCGCGGGTAAAATCGCATCCTGCGCTTTTGGCAAGGAAGCGGACGTGTGGACGGACGGACACTCAATTTTTCTGAACAATACCGAAATAACTTCCGATAAGATACGCACGCGGCTTTGCGGCAAGCACAATCTCTATAATATAGCGGTCGCGCTTGCCGCCGCCGAAAAAGCGGGCGGGGATATGGAAAAATGCCTTGACTCGCTTCCCGAATTTAACGGCTTGGAGCACCGCCTTGAACGCGTCGCGGTAATAAACGGCGTGGAATATATCAACGACAGCATTTCAACTATCCCCGAAGCCGCGATAGCCGCAGTAAACGCGTTTGACGGCGCGGACTGCCTTATTCTCGGCGGAATGGACAGAGGAATTTCGTATGACGTTCTCGGAAAATTCCTCAACACGGGCGTTGTGGAAAACGTGATCTTAATGCCCGACAGCGGCAAGCGCATAGGCAAGCTTATCACCAACCACGACATAAGCGTTATAGAAGCGGAAAATATGGAAAAAGCCGTAAATCTCGCGGCTAAAGTCGCGAAGCGGCGCGTAATTCTCTCGCCCGCTTCGGCAAGCTACGGCTTTTACCGGAACTTCGAGGAACGCGGACGACACTTTAAAGAACTGGTGAACGCTCTGAAAACCGAATAAAACAACGAGCCGATTTTGAAAATCGGCTCGTTTTGGGTATTTCAACAGCCGCCTGCGATCTCGTCAAACCGCTCCGTTCGGCTATTCAAGGGCAACAGCGATAACTGAGCCACCTTGCGGGGCGGCTGTGTGTTTTACCCTTTTTCATTTTATGCCGCTTGACGAAATCGGTGCCTGACATAACCGTTAACTGTCAACTATCAACTGTTTCATAAGCGCCGCCCATTCGCGAACCCAATAGTTCAGCAGATTGTGCCGCGGCGTTCTGTTTGAGTGATGTCCGGCGGTAAGTTTATTTTGGCGCGCGTAAATTTCGGCGCGGTACTGATGAAATTCGTTGGTTGCTATAATTACTTTTTCTATGCCGTGAGTTTTCAGTATTTCCGCCGAAAATTCAAGGTTTTCTTTGGTACTCGTGGACTTGTCCTCAAGCAATATCCGTTCCTCAGAGACGCCTTTGTCGACAAGATACCGCCGCATAGCCTCGGCTTCGGAGATGTCCTCGCCATGTCCTTGACCGCCGCTAACAACGCACACCGCTTCGGGAAATTCCTCAAGGACTTCAAAAGCCGCGTCGCAGCGCCTCGCCAACATAAGGCTCGGTGTTTCTCCGCGAACCTGGCAGCCCAGCACGATAACAGCGCTCGGTTCTTCAAGCGGCTTCTCTGCGTAAACAGCCATTTGTACGGAAAAAAACGCACAAAACCCCGCGCAAACCGCAGCAAACACCCCAACAACGCAGAGCGCGATTTTTCCGCCGATTTTACTCCAAATTCTCTTTAACAGCCGGCAAAACGGCTTCCAAAAAATACACAGCAAAACGGTTCCGCCAAACAAGGCGAAACCGATAACGGTACCTGCGGTGAAGAAATTGCAATTCACCCAAATAAGCAGCACGAACGCTGCCGCACCAATAAATACTCTGATGATTTCCGATATGTAATTCTTAAACGATTTGTTCATATTTTCGAGCGTAAATCAAAATCGGTAACTGTTAAAATTGCCGCTTTTTATAAAATCATTCAATGCCACACCCATAAAACCGAATATAATGATACAAAGCAAAATTGTCACGCCGATCATAATAAGCTGCACGTAGAAATACGCCTTGCAGAAGCTCTTTTTGGGTTCGGGAGTGTTTGAACTGAATGCCCAAACGATAGTCAATATAAAGCTCACAGTTCCAAGACAAGTGCACAACAAAATCGTTCCTACCCACTGTCCAATCGTCATATTCTGCTGCTGCGGCTGAATAATCTGATTGTTGTATTGCGGCGCGCCGTAGCCGCCCATCGGCTGATTGGTATAGTTGTAATTTGGCTGAACGCTTTGGGGTTGACCCGCAGGTTTATCCAAATCGACCGCACCCGGCAGCGGAGCGCCGCATGTCGGACAGAATTTAACGTCTCCGCTTACCAGAGAACCGCATTTTTCGCAAAATCTTTCCATAATCTACCTCACTTTAAAATAGTTGTTTTCATTATTATACCATTTTTCAGTACCAATGATATATCAACTTAATAACGTTTTCGCTGTAAGTTTGTTGCGTTATTTCTATTATAACATATTTTCCTTGGCGTGTCAAGTATTCGCGTCGGATTTTGTTATCCATTGGCTCATTCCCGCTCCCCAAACGTCGTTCGGACGCTCTTTAAAGCCAAACTGCTTGTAAAAGCCCTCCTTGCCTATAGCGCTCATCAAATAAAGCACGATAGTCTCGCCCGGCTCGAGAGTGGACTTCATAAAATCCACGGTACGCCGCATAAGCTCGTGACCTATGCCGCGCTTTTGATACTCGGGTATCACCATAACATCGGTGATGAAGTTTGCGTAAGAACCGTCGGACAGTACGCGAATCATACCGACTGCACGCCCGTTATCGCGTACAGTCGTGATGTGGAAGGCGTTGTTAAGCGCGTTCGCGGCTATTCTGTCGGACAGCACCATAAAATTCACAGCTCGGCGCATTTCCTTGTATTCCTCCAAAGTAGGAGCTTTGTCTATGTATTCAACTGCCATAATTTTCCACCTTAAAGCGAACCGCCCCGCGTTCCCGCAGGACGGATAAATTTTAATCTTTTTTGTCTTCGTTGGTTTCCGATTTTTTCTCGGTTTTTTCTTCTGTCTTAGCTTCAGACTTTTCTTCTGCCTTGTCTTCCGACTTATCTTCAGATTTAGCTTTGGATTTTTCGTCGGTCTTGACTTTCTCATCGGGTTTGTCGTTCTTAAGCTCTATCTCGTCGCCATCAACGCTGATTTCACCCGCCATAAGCTTATAAAATGTCGGACCGTCGATCTTCTCATGCTTCATGAGATACTGCGCACTGCGTTCAAGCAGATCATGATGTTCGGTAAGAATATCCTTTGCCTTTTCGTAAGCCGTCTCTATGATCTCCTGAATTTCCGCGTCGATCTCGCTGGCAACGTTTTCCGAGTAATTTTTGCCCTGCGAATAATCACGACCCAAAAATACCTCATGATCGGCGTTTCCGTAAAGAATGGGACCCAGCTTCTCGGAAAAACCGTAACGCGTTACCATATCTCGCGCGACGCTCGTAGCTCTCTCGATATCATTTGAAGCGCCCGTGGAGATATCGTCAAGCACCAACTTCTCCGCAACGCGTCCGCCGAGCAGTACAATGATGTTCTCCTCCATAAACGTCTTGGTGCGGTAGCTGTGATCCTTTTCGGGAACGTGCATCGTAAAGCCGCCCGCCTGCCCTCTCGGGATAATGGTGACTTGGTGCACCTTATCCTGTGACGGACAGAAGTACGTTGTGATCGCGTGACCCGATTCGTGATACGCGGTAAGCCGCTTGTCCTCGTCCGTGATAACGCGCGACTTCTTTTCGGGACCCGCAACGACCTTGATGGTCGCCTCCTCGATGTCCTCGCGCGTTACCGCCTTGCGGTTGTTTTGAGCCGCCAGCAGAGCCGCCTCGTTGACAAGGTTCTCCAAATCCGCGCCCGTAAAGCCCGCCGTAGTCGCGGCAATGGTTTTAAGGTTAACGTCGGGACCGATATTTTTGTTTCTGGTATGAACTTTGAGTATCTCCTCGCGCCCCTTTATATCGGGATAGCTTACAACGACCTGTCTGTCGAAGCGTCCCGGACGAAGCAGCGCGGGATCAAGTATATCACGGCGGTTTGTAGCCGCCATAACGATGATGTTTTCGTTTTCGGTAAAGCCGTCCATTTCGACAAGCAGCTGGTTCAATGTCTGCTCGCGCTCGTCGTGACCGCCGCCGAGACCCGCGCCGCGCTGACGACCGACCGCGTCTATCTCATCAATAAAGATAATGGACGGAGTGTGCTTTTTAGCTTGGTCAAACAGATCGCGCACACGTGAAGCGCCCACGCCGACGTACATTTCAACGAAGTCCGAGCCGGATATAGAGAAGAACGGCGCGCCCGCTTCGCCCGCGACAGCTTTCGCAAGCAAAGTTTTACCCGTTCCGGGAGGTCCAACGAGCAGCACGCCCTTGGGCACTCTCGCGCCGATCTCGCGGTACTTTCCGGGATTTTTCAAAAAGTCGACGATCTCGACAAGCTCCTGCTTTTCCTCGTCCGCGCCCGCCACGTCGTCAAACGTAACTTTCTTTCCCGACTGCGGACGAACGTTCGCGCGGGAGAACGAGTTCATCTTGCCGCCGCCCGTGGTCTGACGCATAATAATGAACGTGAAAACGACCATCACGCCGATAAGCAGCAGATAGGGCAAAAAGCTCATCCAGAACGAGTTGTCCGAGATCTTGATGTAATCCTCGAGAAGCGTTTCATCGGGGTTTTCCTCATTATAGCGAATACGGTAATTCGCCGCTTTTCCGTCCTTGGTATATCCGCTGTTGATATCGTTTAAGAACACGTTGACGTTCGGCACAGTATAGGTCTGGATATCCTTGGAATTTTGCGGACTGCCGCCCTTGAGAACATATTTCAGCGTACCCTTGCCCAAATCGAGTTCATACGCAGAAACGTTCAAATTATCGAACTCGGCGATAACGTCCGAATAGGACTTCGCGCCCTCGCCGCTTCTTCTGGTTGCCATATTCAGCACGGACACCAGTCCGAAAATCAGAAGCACCGCGACCAAAACGTAAATTATCACGCCGCTCATCTTGTTTTTCTTCATCTTAACCACCTTTCATAAATAATTGACAATTGAAAATGTACAATTGATAATTATTGTGCGCGGCTTAGCCGCGGTTTATTTTTTTAAGAATGCCAAAAAGGCATGCTGAAATCAACTATTCGGTTTTGTATACGCCTATGTACGGAAGATTGCGGTATTTTCCGCCGCAGTCGAAGCCGCAGCCGATAACAAACAAGTCGTCGATAACAAAACCCGTGTAATCGGGCTGAAAATCCACAACGCGCCGCGAAGGTTTGTCAAGCAGACAAACGGTTTTCAGCGAATTTGGGTTCAGCGCTTTAAGCGCCTTGTTTATCTCGGTGAGCGAACGCCCGGTGTCGCAGATGTCCTCTACGATAACAACGTCCTTGCCGTTAATGTCGCCGATGTTCATCAGATCGACCTCGACTTTTCCGCTCGACTCCGTGCCGACGTAGCTTTGCGTTCTGATGAAATCAATAGTCAGCGGCAGCTCGACCGCCCGCATCAGATCGGCAAGGAACACCGCCGCGCCGCGAAGCACGCCCAAAAAAAGCGGCTCTTTGTCCGCGTAATCCCGCGTTATTTCCCCGCCGAGCTGTTTTATGCGCTCATCAAGCTGTTCTTTGGTAAACAATACTTTTTCAACTTCTTTGGGAGTGTACATCGACATTTCCTCCAATACAGGATTTATTATAGCACATAATTCACAAAAAAGCAATAAATTTTTGTGAATTTCTGCTGAAATTTTCTCGGAAAATTTTTCAAAGCGTAAAATTGGCTTTGTAATCGCATTTCGCAAGGCGGTTAAGTTTCAAGTTAAAAGTAAATTCAACGGAAAATCGGCTTTAAAATGCGGAATATCCAAATTTCTCAAAATCAATTACATTAGAAAACTCTTGATTATTCGCTTCATACCCGCACTTCACGCGATTTTCTCCAAAGTCTGTCAAGGCGATTTAACACAAATTCGGCTTAACAAAGCGATTTTTTGTCATTTTGAAATTTCAAAAAGCGTTAAAAAACGCTCAAATCGGCTTTATACCGCGGTTTAACGTTCCTTGTACGCACCATAATTTTGAACGGATTTTTCCACAAAGCAAACGCCCTTTCGTATCGTAAAAAAGCGGTCTTTGCACGGATTAAACCGCGCCGAGCGCTTCCCGAGCAGGCTTACCGCCGTGTCGATACGCAAACTCGACGGCTCCACGCCGCCGTTTATTAAGATCTGCCGCACGGCTCGCGACTTTACGGGCATCGGCTGTTCGGAAAGCTTAAGCGCGTTCCAGCCGCGCCCATCGCGCGTTTCCCGCAAAGCTTTTTCGGCTAAGCTGTCCAAAAAATCGCTGTCGGCGCGGAGCTTTTCGGTCATTCTGCCGATCGTTCCGACAATTGACGGATTTATCTCGGCAAGCTCGGGCAAAATTCGCATTCTAATGCGGTTTCGCGTGTAGTCCTCGGAAAGGTTGGTTTTGTCGGTAACAAAGTTCTGCGATTTAACACGCAAATAATCCTCGATCTCGGCGCGGGTACAGCCGATAAGCGGTCTTATTACCTTAAACTCGCCGTTTCCAAACGTCCGCACGGGAGGTATTCCGCACAAGCCCTTTAGAGCCGTGCCGCGCGTTAAGTTCAGCAGGACGGTCTCGGCGTTGTCGTTCGCGTTATGAGCGGTCGCCAAAACCGCGCCGCCAAAATGCCGCAACGCTCTTCCGAAAAACTCGTAGCGCATTCTTCGCGCCGCTTCTTCAAGGCTTTCGTGTTTTGAAACGTCAGCCGAAACGTCGATTTTTTCCGAATAAAACGGAACGTTCAGCCGTTCGAAAAGGTCGCGGCAAAACCGCTCGTCGCCGTCGCTCTCCTCACCGCGCAAACCGTGATTTAAATGGCACGCACAAATTTCCGCGCCAAGCTCGTCTTGAAGCTCCCGCAGAGCCAGCAGCAGCGAAACGCTGTCCGCGCCGCCCGAAAGCGCTGCGCAAACGCGTTCCGCGCCGCTCATCATATCATATTCCGCAATCGCGGACTTTACCTTAAGCAAAAAATCAGCCGCCGTTTTGGTCATTTCTGATAGCCTCTGTAAATCTTGTGTACTCGCCGAACCAGCCCAGATAAACCGTGCCGGTCTCGCCGTGACGGTTTTTCGCCACTATGCACTCGCAGGCGTTTTGGTTCGGGTCGGTTTTGTCATAATAGGAGTTGCGGTAAAGGAACATTACTATATCCGCGTCCTGCTCTATAGAACCCGAATCGCGCAGGTCGCTCATCAGCGGGCGCTTGTCGGGACGCTGTTCGGTACCGCGGGCAAGCTGCGACAGCACGATAACGGGCACGTTGAGTTCCTTAGCCATAATTTTCAGCGAACGCGTTATCTCGGATATCTCCGCAACACGGTTTCCGTGGTAATTTCCCACGGAATTCATAAGCTGAAGATAGTCTATAATAACAAGCCCCAGATCTTTCATTCTGCGGAGCTTTGATTTTATAGCGGTCGTGTTCGTGCCTGGCGTGTCGTCAATGTAGATGTTCAATTCCTGAAGCTTTTTTACAACGCCCGAAACGCGCTTCACCTCGTCGGCGGCATTTCCGGCGATCTTGCCTGTGCGCATAACCTCGGTGGGTATCTGACCCTCGCTTGACATTATTCGCGAAACAAGCTGCTCCTTGGACATTTCCAAACTGAAAACGCAGATCGATTTATCGCGGTACTTCTTCGCAACGTTCACGGCGATATTCAGCGCGAACGAGGTCTTTCCCATACCGGGGCGCGCCGCCAGAATGATAAGGTCGGAGCGGTTAAGCCCGAAGATCATTCCATCGAGGTTTCCGAAGCCCGTGCCAAGTCCCGACATTACGGGCTTACCGCCGTTGTTCTGCGACTGCGTCAGAAGATCGCAGAACGCCTTGAACTGGTCGTAAACCACCGACGACAGCGGAACGAGCGTTTTGTTTTCCACGCCCTCGCGGATATCGAATATCTTCTGCTCGGCAAAATCCATTACGTCCTCGGAGGACTCCGCGCTGTTGGCGGCGTCGATTATCTCCTTTGAGGCGAGGATAAGACTGCGCAGCAAATACTTATCAATGATAATGGCGGCGTATTTCGCTATGGACTTAGGGTTCGGAACGCTTTTCATCGCCGCTAAAAGATAGCCTTTCGCTTCCGCGTCGTTTTCAAAAACGCCTTGGATAACGCACTTATCTATTACGGTGACGATATCTATCATCTGATTGCGCGTGAACAGGTCGTATATCACCGAAAAAACGCCCTTGTTCACATCGGCATAGAAGTGCTGCGGGCGAAGTATCTGCGATACGTCTCCCACAAGCTCGCTGTCGATCAGTATCGAACCTATGACCGACTGCTCCGCTTCGGGGTTATACGGCAGCGAAAGCCCCGACAAATCGTAATCCGCCATTACGCTCCTCCTAAAATCCTAAATCACTGTGCGGGCTTTACGCTTACGGTGAACTTTGCGAGCACGCCCGCGTACAGTCTCGCCTCGGCTGAGAAGTCGCCGAAGCCCTCTATTTTCATCGCTATATTGATCTTTTTCTTATCGACGTCCAGACCGAGCGACTGCTTTATCGCCGCCGAAACCTCCTTGGAAGTCACCGTGCCGAAAAGTCTGTCGTTCTGTCCCGCTTTCGCGGTGACAGTAACGGTTTTGCCCTCCAGCTTTGAAGCGATGTCCTTGGCGTTGGCGATATCAACGTCTATTTTATGCTGTGCGCTGTCCTTTTGACCCTGTAACAGGTTTAAATTCTTAGCGGTCGCCTCCTGCGCCAGTCCCTTTTTTATAAGGCAGTTTATCGCGTAGCCGTCCTTTACCTCTTTCACGTCGCCTTTTTTTCCGGTTCCCTGAACGTCCTGTAAAAGTATTACTTTCATAATAAAACCTCCAAATTATCGAATGATAATAATTGACAATTGTCAATTTCGGTGCGCCTGCGGCGCGATTTTGATTGTATTTGAATTTCAGCGCTGACGCGTCTCAAACCGCGAACAATCGAACGGCGGCGAAGCCGCACATAAATTGCCAATTGTCCATTATCAATTGTCAATCGTTTTTCGGCGCGTTTGAGAAGTACTCGTCTATCGCGCTGTGCAGCTTCTGTACAGCCTCGTCGACAGTGCACTCGTAAAGCTGCGCTCCCGCCATGGTTTGATGTCCGCCGCCGTCGTCCACTTTATTTCCCATGCTCTCCATAATTACCTGTACGTTCACCTTTCCGAGAGAACGTGCGCTTATGCTCCAGCCGTTCTCAATGGGATAAACGGTAAAGGACGCGTCCACGTTGCGGATATACAACATTTCATCGGCAGCCTGAGAACACAGCACGCGCAGACCCGTATCATTTTTATCCACCACCGCAATGGCACAGCGCCCGCGGTATACTTTCGCCGAGGAAACTATTTGTGCTTTCTTGGACTTGCTTTCAATCGACGTGTCGAACAGCTTCTTTACCGAAATGGTGTCCGCGCCAAGCTTTTTCAGATACGCCGCCGCCTCGAACGTCGAGACACCGGCTCTCATAACAAAATCGCGCGTATCAAGCGTTATTCCCGCCAAAAGCGCTTCGGCTTCAAGCGGCTTCAAGATCACGTCCGAGCTTAGGTACTGGATTATCTCTGTCACAAGCTCGGAAGCGGAGGAAGCGTTGGATTCGTGGCACTTAACGCCATATTCCGTAATTGCTCCCGCGCTTAAACGGTGGTGGTCGATAATGACCACTCTGTCCTTTTGAGCTATTTCGTACAGCTCCGGATCTTCAAGTCTTTTGAGGATATGCGTATCCACGATAAACAGCGCCGATTTCGGAGATATCCACTGTTCGGCTTCGTTCGGCTCAATAACCACGGGCGTATCATAGTCCATAAACTTATCGAAAAGAGCCTTGGCGTTGGTTTTGCTGTCGTCGCGGAAACGAGCCACGGTATAAGCGGGCTTGCCCATTCTGCGTATCGCGCAGGTAAGACCTATCGCCGCGCCCGCGCTGTCGAAATCTCCGTAGGAATGTCCCATAATGTAGACCGTATCGGACGTTACTATGAGGTTCTTGATCTCCTCGGCGGCAAGGCGTATTTTCACCTTTCCCGTGCGCTCTTTGCCCTTTGAGACCGCGCCGAACGCGTCGAAGCCCAACGCCGTCTTTACCAAAGCTTGGTCGCCGCCGCGGTCAAGCGCCTTATCGAGCATTTCGCGGGCGTAGCGTTCGCTTTGCGAGAGCGACTGCGCCGTTGTTCCCACGCCTATCGACATCGTAACGTTCTGCCGCTCGCGCACGATTATCTCATGCATTTGATTTATCAGCGACATCTTGTCCTTTATCATTTCGCGCAGATAGCGTTCCTCGAGCAGGATCATAAACTTGTCGCCTGTTATCTTTTGGAGCACCGCGTGCTTGTCCGCGAAATACTCCTCCATTTTCTTGTCTATTTCAATGGTGACGGACGCGCGGTCGCTTTCTTTCGCGCCCGACAGCAGTTCTTCGTAGTTGTCTACCATTGCTATCATAACAACGGGGCGGGAAAGCTCGTGCGTTTCCTTTAAGTGCTTGTAATCGGTGTTTTCACGGAAAACGAGCATTGTTATCTTCTCAACGCGATCGTCCTTGTCGAAAAGCTGCTTTTCGGTTATTCTGCTGTCGACGGTAAACTCATGCGGCGAGGAATAAACGCGGAACCAACGCTCCCCGAAGCGTATCTCTCTGCCCTCCGAGCCGAAAAGCTCCAGCGGCATATCCGTTACCTCGTCTATGGAACATCTGTCCTCGTCCGGGGTAAAAAACGTTTCGTTGAAGCAATCGTTGCTCCAAATCACGGAGCGGTCTGAATCGAGCACGCAGATCGGCAGCGGAAAGCTGATAAGCGACATCGAATCGGTGCCGCGTATCTCCTCCGAAAGCTGCTCGAAGTACCAATACTCGCTTTGGCGGATCTGCAAAAGCTTTCCGAGAGCCAGCCCCGAAACGCCCAGAAGTATCGGAAGCATTACCCAGAAAATCAGCGGCTCGTGACGAAAAACGTATATATCAACGCCTATAAGAATGATTATCAGCGCGCATACCGCCGCCAACAGCACGTTTGATTTATAAAAGTTTCTCATCACACCACCCCCAAAGACAATTGACAATGTATAATTGACAATGTACAATTTCGGTGCGAGTGTGGACGCTATGCGTCCGCCTTGCTTCGCGCTGCAATTTTAAATAATGCGCGCAGCGCTAATTGTCAATTGTACATTGTACATTGCCAATTGTATTCATACTTCCATAATTATCGGCAAGATCATGGGACTTCTTTTTGTTCTCTGATAGATGAACTCGGAAAGCGCGTCGCGCATTGCCGATTTGATGTTGCCCCACTCGCGGACGTTACGCTCGTACAGATCCGCCATAACGCCGTCCATAAGCTGTTTTGCCTCGTCGAGAAGCTCCTCGCTCTCGCGGACGTACACAAAGCCGCGGGACACAATATCGGGACCCGCGAGAACTTTTCCCGTTTCGCGCTCCATTGTGGCTACTATTATCATTACGCCGTCCTCGGCGAGATGTTTTCTGTCGCGGAGCACCACGCTGCCCACGTCGCCTATGCCGAGACCGTCTACCATCACCATACCGCTCGGCACGGTGCCCGTGAACTTCATATCCACGCCGTCCGTTTCGAGAACGTCTCCCAAATCGGCGATAAACGCGCGGTTTTCGGGAATACCCATGCTCTCCGCCAACTTAACATGCTTCTTAAGGTGCTTATACTCGCCGTGTATCGGCACGAAAAACTTCGGCTTTGTGAGCGAGATCATCATTTTAAGCTCTTCCTGACACGCGTGCCCCGAAACATGCACCTCGTACATGCTTTCGTAGATAACGTCCGCGCCCTGCTTCATAAGCTCGTTCACGACTTTCGTGACGAACTTTTCGTTGCCCGGAATGGGGTTCGCCGAAATGATTATAAAGTCGTTGGGAGTTATCGTTACCTGTCTGTGGTCGCCGCTCGACATACGCGACAGCGCCGAAAGCGGTTCGCCTTGAGAACCCGTAGTCGCTATTACAAGTTCCTCGGGCTCGTATTTGTTCACGTCCTCAATGTCGATGAGCGTGCCGTCGGGCACCTTTATATAATTCAACTCGACAGCCTTCGCGATAACGTTCGTCATGCTTCTGCCCGACACGGCAACGTGTCTGCCGTGAATTACAGCCTCGTCGATTATTTGCTGAATTCTGTGGATATTACTTGAGAATGTCGCGATTATGATGCGCTTTCCCTCGGCTCTGCTGAATAGCCCCTTGAAGCTCTCGCCTACCGAGCGCTCCGATTTGGTGTAGCCGGGGCGCTCTACGTTAGTGCTTTCACTCATTAAAGCCAAAACGCCGCGGTTGCCCAACTCTCCGAAACGCGCGAGGTCTATTATGCCGCCCTCTATCGGGGTGTAATCCACTTTGAAGTCGCCCGTATGGACGATAACGCCCGCGGGAGTGTGGATAGCCAGCGCGCAGGAATCGGGGATAGAGTGATTTACTCTGATGAACTCCACGCTCATGCAGCCCATTCTTACGTTGCGGCGAGGCTCTACCACGTTAAGGCTCGCGGAGGACAACAATCCGTGCTCTTTGAGCTTGCCCTCGACTAGTCCGAGCGTAAGGCGCGTGCCATAGATCGGAACGTTCACTTTTTTAAGCAAATAAGGTAAAGCACCAATGTGATCTTCGTGTCCGTGAGTGATGACTATTCCGCGGAATTTATCCTTGTTCTTTTCGAGATACGTGAAATCGGGAACTACCAGATCTACGCCGAACATTTCCTCGTCGGGGAACGCAAGACCGCAATCCACGATAAACATATCGTTCGCACACTCGTAAACATACAGGTTTTTGCCTATCTCGTTCAACCCGCCGAGCGCGAAAAATCTTACGGGAGTGCTTCTGTTCTCTCGCGGCTCGCGAGGTTTGCGCGGCGCAGACTGCGGTCGGCGTTCGTTATTGTTTCTGCCGAGAACGGGACGTTTTTCCGTCTGCTGCGGCTTTATCGTCACGGGCGCGGTCGATTTCCTCATAGCCCTCGGCTGCGGCTCGTTTTTAAACACCTGCTTTTTAATGGACTGTTTGCCGCCCTGCTGCGGCTTTTTTGAAATATTTTCCTTTTCTGTCAATAAATTCTTGTTTGAGAGTAATCCCATACCTTGTCCTTTCTCTTTTTGAACGGTAAATCCCGAATAAGCGAAAAAACGGCGCAAAAAATGCACAGAAATCTCCTGTAAATTTCCGTTCGTTTATTTTTCTTGATGTATAAATTCAGTCAAACAGCGTTTCTGCAAACCCGCGGCAGCTTTTCGTAATTGCGTAATAGTTAAAATTCAGCCGTTTCAGCGCTTCATTACAATATTTTCCGAAACCGTTTTGCACATAGAAGCGCGTTTTAAGTTCATTATAAAACCGAGACGCTCGTTCAACAAAGTACCTTAAATTTTATATGTCGATCGGCGCGAAGATCGCCGCCGATAAAAATTTCCAAAAAACAGTAAATACATAATTTATATTATACCTCATTTTGGCGAAAATGTCAAGGGGGTATTTTCCGAAATTCAAAAAACGGCGGCTTTGCTTTGCGCGGATAAAATTTCCCCGAAGCCTTAAAATATCCGCCGATTATTTCAAATTATAATCCTCGGCGGCGGGCAAAAAATATATCCGTCGCGAAAAAAGCGGCAAATAATCGAAAGACGTTTCCCCGCTGTTTTGGGGGAAAATGTCGGCGGGAGTAATAATATGATCAAAAAAGTACGATATAAAATTATGTCGGGCGCGGTCACGGCGGCTTTGGCGTGCGCCGCGGCTCTTTACGCTTATTATTATGCCGCGCTGCCCGTTAATATAAACATTGAAACGGGCGCGGCGGTATCGGGCACGGGATTTTCACCCGCCGCTCTCAAAAGCTCGGGAAACGGCGCGAAATATTTTTTGGGCGGCATTCCGCTAAAAAACGCGAACGTTACGGAGCAGGAACGCAAATATGTTATCCCCAGCGGAAAGCCCTTTGGAATAAAAGTCCTGTCGGACGGCGTTATGGTCATCTCCGCCGAGGACGGCTCGCCTGCGGACGACGCGGGGCTTAGATCGGGCGACGTTATCACTTCCGTAAACGGAACGGAAGTTTTCACCAACGAGGAGCTCGCGCGGGAGATACAGCTTTGCAGCGGCTGCGCGGACATTATTTACAGGCGCGGCGGCAGCGAGATATCAACGTCTGTCGAACCCAAAACCGCAGAGGGCATTATGAAAATCGGCGCGTGGGTTCGTGACAGCGCGGCGGGTATCGGCACGCTGACGTTCATCGACCCCGAAAGCGGAACGTTCGGCGGATTGGGGCACGCGGTGAGCGACTCTACGACCTGTGAGCCTGTGCCGCTCAGATCGGGCGAGATCGCCCAAGCGGACATTTTCGACGTGGTGAAAGGCGAAAAAGGTGCGGCGGGTGAGCTTTGCGGCGCTATACTCTCCGGCTTGGACATCGGAGAGGTGACGGAAAACACGCCAACGGGAGTTTTTGGAAAATACGTCGGGGACATTCAAGGCGAGACACTGCCCGCGGCATTCCGTCAAGAGGTTCAAACGGGAGCAGCTTCAATCCTTACAACTACGGACGGCGAGGAGCCGCGCGAATACTCGATAGAAATTGAACGGATAAATCTCGCAGACCTGACCGGCTCCAAGGGTATGCTTATCAGAATAACAGACCCCGAGCTTCTTGAGAAAACGGGCGGCATTGTCCGCGGAATGAGCGGCAGCCCCATAATCCAAAACGGACGGTTCGCGGGAGCGGTAACGCACGTTCTGGTGGGCGATCCCACACGCGGATACGCCGTCTTTGCGGAAAGTATGCTGGAAAATGAATAAAACCGCATTCCCCCGCCTAAGACGGGGGAAAACGTATATAAACGCAAATCACAAAAAGCAATCATTTTCAAAATAATCGAAAATGTCCTCTATGCCGTAAAGTGGGGCTGCTCCGTCTCTCAACAGGCTTGTCTGACCTCGAAAACTTTCGCTTGTGATATCACGCGGCGGCACAACGAAAACTTCCCTGCCCTGTTCGGCGGCGTGAGAGGCTGTGTTCAGCGAACCGCTGATCTGTGAGGCTTCGACTACTGCAACACATTTGCATAGTCCGCTTATTATTCGGTTACGTATCTTGAAATTCCCGCGCGCCGGCTCTGAATTGGGCAAAAGTTCGGAGATCACCGCGCCGTTCTGCGCGATCTTACGTTTCAGCTCCATGGTGTTTTTGGGATAATCGTAAAATATTCCGCTTCCCAATACCGCAACGGTAACGCCGCCCGCGTTTATGGCGGCAGTGTGCGCGGCGGTATCCGTGCCCCTCGCGAAGCCGCTTACCACGTTGATATTTCGCGCCGCAAGCTCGGCGGATATCATAGAGGTCACGCGGCGGGTGTAATCACAGCAATTTCTCGCCCCGACTATCGCTGCCGACGGACGGTTTAAACATTCCGCGTTTCCGTAAACGAAAAGCACGCACGGAGGATCGGCGATTTCTTTAAGCAATTTGGGATATCGCTTGTCCTCGAAAGATATTACGCCGATATTATTTTTTTCACAATAAGAAAGCCATTGTTCGCATACCATATAGCTTACGGATTTGTATTTCACGGCATACGGATTTTCGGCGTTATCGAGAAATTTGCCGAAGCTGCCAATAATATCTTTTTTATCTATGCATCGCCAGATATCGTAATTCGCCGGTCCGAACGCAAGCAGTACCCTCAGCCATTCCCTGATATCCAAAGCCATAGTTGTTCTCCTTAACATTTTTATTGATGTTCAAATTAAGGCTACACCGCACAAAGATTGGTCTGTCGGTCAGCCCCTCTGTCGCTTCGCTACACCTCCCCCGCAGGGGGAGACCACGTTCGATTGCGCCGCAGATTTTTCTGTCAGCGAGTTGAACTTCGTTCAACCCTTGTACAAAGTGAGAGAGTTGACCGAAGGTCAACCCGCGCAAGGCTGGTCTGTCGGTCAGCCCCTCTGTCACTTCGTGACACCTCCCCAACAGGGGGAGATCACGCCTTGCAAGCGAACTTTGTGCAAGATGACCGAGTGACTTTCAGTCACCCTAAAAGATGCAAGCAAGCGGACGGCAAAGCACGAAGTGCGGTCTTTGTGCGGTGTAGCCTTAAATGCTTCCAAGAATTTAATTGGCAAGCAATGTTGTCAATATTACAAAAGTTTTTACCGTAAGTTTATTATACTATATATCACGATCAAAAGTCAAGTCTTTTTAGACGGCATAGCAAGGGCGGCACGCGTTAATTTTTGCGTGCCGCCCGAATTTTTCACATATTTTTTGTGCCTTGAAGAAGCATTACGTTAAATTCGCCGTTCTGCTCGGTTACTTCGGCGGTAACTCCGCTGTGAAGCTCGCCCGAGATAATGCGCTTTGAAAGCATATCCTCGATATCCGCGGTGATCTTTCGCCTGAGCGGACGCGCTCCCATATCTTCTTCCGAAACGCTTTCGCAAAGCCGTTTTTTTACGTTCTCCGAGAAGTTCAGCGAAATTCCTCGGCGGCTTGCGCGTTTGGCTACCTCGACCAGCATTTTTGAACATATATCGCGCATATTGTCCGCTGTGAGTCGCTCGAATACTATGATGTTGTCTATTCTGTTGAGCAGTTCGGGGCGAAACTCTTTTTTTAGCGCGGACATAACGTCCGTACTGCCGCCCTTTTCTCCGCCGAAGCCCAGCGCACGCTTTTGAAGTTCTTCCGCGCCGATATTGCCCGTCATTATGACGATGGTGTTTTTGAAATCGGCGGTTTTGCCGTCTGCCGCCGTAAGCTTGCCGTCCTCAAGAATTTGTAAAAGAACGGTAAGCACCTCGGGATGCGCTTTTTCCACCTCGTCAAACAGTACCGTGGAATACGGGTGTGAACGCACTTCCTTGATAAGCCGCCCCTGTTCCTCATAGCCCACGTATCCGGGAGGAGAGCCTATCAGCTTGGAAATGGAATGCGCCTCGGAAAACTCCGACATATCAAAACGTATAAGCCGCTTCTCATCGCCGAAAACACCCTCGGCAAGCGCCTTTGAAAGCTCGGTTTTGCCCACTCCCGTCTGCCCCAGAAACAGGAACGAGCCTATCGGACGTTTGGGGTCTTTAAGTCCCGCACGACCGCGCCGAACGGCATTCGCGACAAGTTTCACCGCCTTTTCCTGACCTATTACGCGCTTTTGCAGGATATCCTCCAAATTCGCCAAACGGCGGCTTTCGTCCTCGGAGAGCCGCGCCGCGGGAATTCCCGTTATTGCCGAGACCGCGTTTGCCACGTCCTCCTCGTCCACAACTACGCGTTCGCGCGGAAGTTTTTCCTTTACGGTGCGAAACAGCGACGTTTTGGCGTTGGAATGCTCGGTACGCACTATCGCGGCGGCTTCGTCGATAAGATCTATCGCTTTATCGGGCAGACGGCGGTCGTTTAAATAACGTTCGGAAAGCGAGACCGCGGCTTTTATCGCGCCGTCGGTTATCACGGCGTGGTGGTGCTCCTCAAGTTTGCCTCGAAGTCCGTTTAATATGGAAACCGCGCCCGCTTCATCAGGCTGTAAAACCGTTATCGGCTGAAAGCGGCGTTCAAGCGCGCTGTCTTTTTCGATAAAACGGCGGTACTCGTCAGTGGTGGTCGCTCCGATAAGGCAAATTTTCCCGCGCGACAGCAGGGGCTTTAAAATGCTCGCCGCGTCTATCGCGCCCTCGGCGGCGCCAGTGCCGACTATCATGTGAATTTCATCGATAAACAGTATCACCTCGGGGTTTGAGGCGGCTTCATCGAGCACGCCCTTTAAGCGCTCCTCAAAGTCGCCGCGGTACTTGGCTCCCGCAAGCATTGACGACAGATCCATGGCGAAAACCCGCTTTTCGGAAAGCTCGGGCGGCACGCTTCCGTAAGCTATTCTTTGTGCGAAGCCCTCTACCACCGCCGTTTTTCCAACTCCCGCTTCGCCTATTAAACATGGATTGTTTTTACTGCGTCTTAAGAGGATCTGCACCATGCGCTCTATTTCGGTATCTCTCCCGATAACCGGATCGAGCTTGCCCTCACGCGCTTCGGCGGTAAGCTCCGTGCCATACTTTGCAAGCTGCGTTAGCTGCGCTTGCTGCCGCTGATCGTATCTTGCGGTTTCGGTCTTTTTGGCGGCCGATTTCTTCGGCGCGGGCGGACTGTCGAATTTCGGCGGCTCATAGTCCTTCACCGAGATGTTGCTGTAAAGCTTCGCAACATTATCGCCGCGCTCGCACAGCATTGAATACGCGGTGCAGTCGCGGTCTATGAGCATTGAGAGTAGAATATGCTCCGTGCCGACATAGCTGTCGCTTCGCGCGGCGGCTGTGCTTCGCGCGTTCAACAGGAGTTTTTTTAAACGCGGCGAAAAGTCGTTTTCGGAGAGTGTTGTGCTGCTTCCTATCCCGACGCGCTCTTTAAGCTGCAGGATCAGATCGCGGAAACGTATCCTCTGTCTCGCCAAAAGAGCGCCGGCCGCGCTCTCGGTGCTTTTCGCCAGCGCGCAGAGCAGGTGCTCGCTGCCAATATATGTGTGCCCCATTTGCCCCGCTATCGTTATCGCGCAGCCCAGCGCTTCGGCGGCTTCGTTTGAAAATGCAGGTGTGACGTTTTGATTTCCCATGGCTTTTTTCCTCCGTTTGTTTTTCATTCCTATTATTGGAAATTTCGGAGAATTTATGCGGTCTTGGAAAATTATTGTGAAGCAATGGAGGAAACGACGAAAAAACCGGTCCTCAAATGAAAGGACCGGTTTTTTTATTTCTTTTCTTCCTGCTTATCCTTTTTTACTTTGCTTTCGGTTTTTTCAGATTTGACTTTGCTGTCGAATTTTTCAGGCTCGGTCTTACTTTCCTTTTTTTCGAGCTTGATCTTGCTTTCCGGTTTTTCGGGCTTGCTTTCTGTAATTGTTTTATACTCCTCGCCGCTGATCTTCGCATAGAATTTCAGTGCGCCGTTGATCTCCTCGTCGTTGGGGTGAACTTTTGTTTTGCCGCCGAACAGCTTAAAGCCGCCGATCACATTTCCGCCGAGGCAGCCGTATTTTCCGACCGTCTCACAATTTTTGAAGTGCGCGGTGCCCTCGATCTCCTCACAATAGGTTTCCTTATTTACAACGTATGTGTAGAGGAAGAATATCTTCTTGTCGCGCGGCATCCAATTCGCGGCAAAGGACGCGATGTCGCGGTAAAAACCGTCGTCCTCTATCTCGGACGCGAAACCGATAAGCTCGTATTCCGAAAGATTTGCCGAGCGCGTCTTGGTTACGTCGACGGTATCAACGTGAAACTTCTCCTCAATTGCCTTGACAAGCTTCAAAACGCTTTCGTCCTTTGTTTCGTAACAAATAACTGTTTTCATTTTCTTTACCTCTTTCTTTAATATTTTCCCCGCGGGAATTTAATATAAATCATATTTTTCCGCACTTTCATTTGTACGGTACTCATGCTTTTCATAATAGCCGATAAGCTTGCCGCTGTCATCGCGCAGAGCTATCATATAAACATCCTTGTTTTCCTTTTCGTTTCGGAACGTGTAAACCCTGTTGTGCGATTTATCCGCCTTGAACCACTCAATGATCTCCCGCATTTTCACGTTGGAACTGTCATTGTGACAGTCCGCAAGACTTTTGCCAGTGAGATCGCCGTGCTTTTTGTAGCGCTCCTTTGCCGCCGGGTTCATATATATTATCGTGTTCTCCAAATCGCAGATAACCACGGGGGCGCTGTCTTGATCTACGATGCTTTTGAAAAATTGTGCGTTCTCCATATATCCTCCTTAAAGCTGCTTTAATTTGAGATTGACCAACCCCGGTTTCGCGGAAAGATTTATTTCGCGGCGATCCGGCGAAAGCGTGACGATCAGCTTGTTGGATTCCGCACAAGCGTCATTGTCGTTTAGATCAACGTATATCTCGTATTTGTCGTATGGCAGATAAAGATCATACGTGAATTTCTTCAAAACGGCGGCGACGGGAACGGTGCGGATAACGCAGCGGTTCACATAAATGTCGGACGGAATATTCACGCCCGCTCCGAATTCAAAGTGAATGACGCCCTTTGGAATGTTTTCGTCAAGAATTCCGCTTTGAAGTCTGCGGCGAAAAGCTAAGTCCTCCTCTTGACGGACGCGCGTCGGCACGAACAGATACAGAACATTTACGATCTCGATCGTTGGAAGCGGATATTCCAACATCATTTCGGAAACTTTCTCAACCCCGTTTTTAATGAACGCCCCGAAAATACGTATCCGCGATTCGTCAAGCCAATATCGCTCTACCGCAGCAAATTCCGCAACAATCATATCCGTTGATACCGCGTTTTGTATAAACAGCTCCAACCTGTCTGTGAAAAGCGTGACGGTAATTTGTTCGCTGCCCGCGATCAAGCGCGTCCTTGTTACGGTTTTCTTAAACAATACGGTTTCCATCTGCGCCTCCTGTTAAATTCCCAAAATCGAGAACTCGCCGTCCTCGGACAGACTTTTTTCGGCAAACGCCGTTATCTCGCAGAACAAATTCCATATCTCGCCGCCAATGTCCTCGGCGCGGCAGAGAATGCTGTCCCAAAGAGCGCGGGTCACCGTGTTAGCCCCCCACCGACTGAATTTTTCGCCCTGCTCGTCAAACGAGGGTTTAAAAACCAACTCGTAAAGCTTTAGGTCGCTTAAATAATCGTCGCGGAGGTACAGACTGTTGTCGCTCCAGAACGTTTTGCCGTCCCATTTGCCGCGCGTGAACTCGTGATAACACGTTCCGCGCCGCTCGAAATTATCAGTAAAGTATTTCATAATATCACCTATAAATTGGATTCCGCAATAATTATATTTGAAAGCGAGAGCGCTTCATCAAACCATTTCAGAAACGCTTCGTAAAACTCACGTTCCTCGAGAGAAAATTTCGGCATATCCCGGCGTATCGCCGAAAGCGCCTTGTTCCAATCTTCCGCACCGAGCCAGTTCCAGTAAAGCTCGTCAAAGACAGGTTCGGGAGTGCCGTCAAACGCGTCCTTTGTCGGAAACATCAGCGCAAAGTAGCTTTTCAGCAGCCGTTTATAGTCCTTGAAATAAACGCGCAGCGGCTCGGAACAGCAGCTCCAATCCTCGGGCGCGGGGTTCCAATCGGGTTTGTCGGATATTTTCAGCGGATTGAACGTCAGCGCGGGCAAATTCCCCTCGGAAGGTTCATAGAGCCGCAGCACTTTATATCTTTGCTTTTCGTTATCCTCAAGCCATTTCATTTCGATATTCTCCGAGCCTCGCAATAAAAACGCTTGTCGTGCGCGTGACCCATTGAGAACGTTTTTCGCGGAAGCGCGCCATCTTTGATAACGGTCGGGAACAGTTCGTCCTTTGTCATACTCGGAAGCAGAAAACCGATGGTGTTCGGCGCTTCGCACAACGATTTTACTACGTCCTCGCCGTGAATGTAGTCGATCTTACCGCCGTTTTCCTTTAAATAGCCATCAAGAAACATTTGAAGCGAACCAACTGTGAGGTTTGAAGTCGGCTTTGTTATGCCGAATTTGCGTTCTATACCGCCGATTATCGTGGTGAAGCTCTGCGCGGCGTTATCCTCTAATCCGAGAGCCTTTGTCATTTCGGACGTAAGCTTGTCCGTATCGACTTCCGTTACCACACGGTGTATAGCTTCAAACTCCAGCGCTTCGGAGTGCAGATTTACTATCTCGACCAAAGCGTAACGCGCAAGCTCCGCGTCGGGAGAAGAAACACGCTTTTTTTGCTCGTAACACTCCTTAGCGGTGGCAAGCGAGTGATTGCCGTCGCCCATTGCGAACAGCAGTCCGTCGGCGCTTTTTTCCAAAAGCGCGTCCAATGCCTTAAGAACGCCGTCCGCGTTTTCGCCGTTTACCAAAGCTCCCGACAAATGCCCGCCGTTCTGCATAAGCTCAAAGTCGTAGACCGTTTTCAAATCCTTAGCGAGAAGCGGCTCTATAACGGTGTTTTCAGGGTCGTCTATAAGTATCATGATATGCGGAAGCTCCAGAGAAGCGTTCATACGTATCTTGACGCGCGGCGGTATTCTAGAAGCGACGGTAGCTTCCGTGGCTCTCACCTGAGATTTGCTTCCTTTATTGTAATCGTACATTTCAAGGTCGATACAGCCCACCAAGCCCGCTCTGAGTCTGCCGTCCGACTGAACGCGCTTTGTTAAGATAAAGCAGTCCTTGTATTCCTCAAACAGGCCGTCGGCGAGGTAATCCCTCATCGTTTCGTTGATCTTCTTGACGCGCTGTTCGCAATCGTTTTCTTCAAGGTATATTTCGGGAAGAATGAGTTTCAGCGTCGACGGCGCGTTTCCGACTGTCTCGGCTGTCTTTGTCCAATAATCCGGCTCTCCCGTGTACTGGTCGCACGCGACGACCGCCCACTTTTCCATTCCCTTTTCGTCAAGCTTCGGCAGCAATATATCCGCCTTTTTGAATGCAGTCATAATGTTCCTCCGTTAGTTCTTTATAATGCCCGCAGCTTTGTAGCATTTAAGAGGGTACTCGCGCACGGATACGCCCTTTTCTCCGGCAAGCTCCGCAAGGTGAGAAGTCAGCGTGTCGGCAAGCGAGTTCAGCAGAATTATCTCGGGCGTTCTTCTTAGCAAAACGCGCGTTGCTTCGCCGATACTCGGCTTTACCAAATTCAGATCCTCGACGTTAAACTCCTCAGCGATACGCCGCGTTTCGTTCAAGCCCTCGTTTGTCGGCGGCAAACACTCTGTCGGAGAGTACGGCGGCAAGTCCGCGAACTCCCGTTCTATTGCGTTAATGAAATCGTAAGTTCTGTCCGTTTCGCGGAATTTATCGAAATAAACCGCGCCGTGGAAATCGCCGCCGTTTATCAGATCGTTCCGCAGAACCGTTCGGGAGAACAGTCCCGAAACCACGCTGTTTAAACATGAGCACGGAATGAACACGTCCTCGCGCGTGCCGTAAATCTCGCAAACTCCCGCGGGGTCGGCGAGAACGGCGGGGCGGCAGTCTATCTCGGGGCGGTCCGCAAGCGCTTCGGCAAGCTGACGAGTTATCGCGCCTTTACCCGTCCAGCCGTCGACGAATTGTATATTCTTCGCGGAATGCCGCGCCAGAATGTACTTCAAAGCAGTTTTATCAATTCCGCGCCCTCGGATTATCGAGACCGAATAATGCGCCGCTGAAATTCCATGAGTACGCTCCAGATAACGCTTTATCAGCACGCCTATCGGAGTTCCCGCACGCGCCAGCGACACTATGACAACGTTTCTGCCTTTCGCTTTCAGTATCTGCTCGGATACCGACCTTACCGCAAGCGCCGTCTGAATCCCACACGTTTTAAGCCCTTTTTCGTAAAGCCTTATATATTCCGTGCTCGGCTCATATTCCTCGGGGAGAAGCTCACAATAGTGAACACCCTCGTGAAGTTCTTTTGCGCGTTCGGCTGAATTCATCGGCGAAATTTTTCCCGTAACGTCCTTTAAAAGCAGTTTGCAGTCGTCCTCTTTCAGAGAAGTCCGCATAGCCTTGCCGCGAAATCGTATCACGGCGGTCTTGCTGCCGCCGCAGGCTCCGCAAAGCGCGTTAAGCGCCGCTTCGTCGATGTTTTCCGCGTCCGCTGCGATAATTGAAAGGTCGCACGGCGCTTCGTTATATAAGTAGACCGTCCGCGATCTGTCATACAGGCTTTGCAGAACAGCGCGGCTCTTTATCGGATAATTTTCGTTATCGCTCGGAAGAATGGGGCTTCTTGTAACTCCGTGTACCCGTACCTCGTAACCCTTTTCGGAAAGTGTTTTCCCGAGAATTATCGGTGCCAAACAAAACTCCTCGGCGCCGATAAGCTCTATGCTCTTAACGCCGCCCAAAAGCGCCGAAAGCTTTTCCAAAACCGTTTGGCAGAGCTGTTCGGTCTCCTCGAAATATCGGGCGCAATTTACGCCCAAGCGTATATCGTAAATCGAGTTTAAGCAGACATCAAGGTCGGGCGCTTTTGAGCGTTTAGGCTCGTCGGGAGCGTATTCTTTCGGGAAATCAACGGCGTTTATCCTGCCGCAGGTATACCTCGCGTGAACCTCAACTCCGACATTACCGAGAGATCTCACGCTTTCGCGGCTTGCCAGAAACGCGTGCGCCGTGATCTTCGCCGAGCACTTCTTTTGAAGCTCCCGAGCCAATGCCGCGACCGTGTTCCCCGTGGTAAACTCATCGTCTATGATAAAGATGTGCGAAAAATCGGATAACTCAACGTCACCGCGCAGGCAAAACGCATGATTGGGCGCGTGGCTGTGCGTTTCCTCAAAAGAGAGCTTTCCGCACCAATTCGGCAGCTTTTCACGGGTGGTGCTTATCAAAAAGCAGCGCTCACCGAGAGCTTTGGCGGCAAGCGCCCCGATACCGACCGCCGTTTCCGCGAAAACTACGGCAAGGCATTTCCCGGCGGGGCAAAGCCGCGCCATTTCTTCGCCCATTTCGGCGCAATAAAGAGCCGTTTCGCGCGGGTCGGACGGATAGTGCTTCGACTGAAATTTGTTTACTATCAGGTATTCGCGGCGCGGATTGTTGTCACGCTTGGCAAGACCAAATTTGTCGGTCAATTCTGTTTGAAAATTATTAGGCATTTGTTGTCGTTTATCTCCGTTTGTTATTAGAAATCTCCCTTAAGAAACGTTATCGAGCCGTTTCGTATCATTCTAAGATAGTCCTCGGGAGAGTTTATCGGCTCGGGAGCAAGTATTCCGCCGTTCGCTGTCTCTTTTGCGTTATGCGTGTCCGAACCGCTTGTTACGGGCAGCCCATACATCTCGGCGTAAGATTGAGCGCGTTCGTTCCAAGCGGGCGTGCCGCCGAAAAGCGGATTGCTGTTGCGCAGATTTACCGCCTCGACCGCGTCAACATGGTGCGGGTAAAGGCTGATGTGCGGAATATAATCCGCCTCGCGGAACGGGTGAGCGTGTACGATAAAGCCGCCCGTTTTGCGCACCTCGTCAAACAATTCGCGCTCGTCCGAACGCATTAACAGGCGCTCGTTTGCTTTCAGCCATTCTTTATCCTTATTATATATCAAAAAATCCGCGCCCTGTACTGTCCATTCCACCCCGAAGAACACCGCCAGCCCTATTTTATTGCCCTCCGCAAGAGCGCTTTCATAACCTTTGCAGTAGAGATCTATGCGCTGTTCCCACGGCAGGTCTTTTGGAACGGTGGTGCTGGAATTGAAGAAGTGGTCGGTGACGAATATCCCGTCGTAACCCGCCGCCTTGTGCGCCCGAGCCATTTCCGCGCCCGTTGAGGAAGCGCACGCGCTTACTTCGGAGGTGTGCAGATGAGTTTCGTATTTAAACAACTTATATTGACTCCTTTTAATGAGTTTCAAACCACGAACGTCCGCTTTTAGCGTCCACGGTAAGCGGAACCGACAGCGAAGCCGCCGCCTGCATTTCCTCACGGAGAATTTGCAGAGCCTTTTCGGATTGCTCCTCGGGCGCTTCAACGATAAGCTCGTCGTGAACCTGAAGAATAAGCCGCGCCTCGGGAAGCTCCGCTTTCAGACGATCGTAAACGCGTATCATCGCTATCTTTATGATGTCCGCCGCCGTGCCTTGTATCGGCGTATTCATCGCGATACGCTGTCCGAGCGCTTTAACGTTCTTGTTTGAGGAGAGTATTTCGGGGATTTCGCGCCGTCTGCCAAACATCGTGACCGCGTAACCGTCCGCTTCGGCGCTTGCTTTCGCGTTTTCCATAAACGCTTTAACGCCCGAAAAATGCGCCAGGTAATCATCGATATAACGCTTTGCGTCCGCGACCGTCGTGCCGATATCTTTCGCGAGTGAAAACGCGCCTATTCCGTATACAATGCCGAAATTTACCGCTTTTGCCTTGCGGCGCAAGTCGTGGTCGGACTGTCCCGCAGTTTTGCGGAATACGCTTTCGGCGGTCTCCGCGTGAATGTCTCTGCCTTGTTTAAACGTGTCTATCATTACTTTGTCGTCGGACAGCGAAGCCAGCACGCGCAGTTCTATCTGCGAATAGTCCGCGTCGCAGAGCACAAAACCCTCGCGCGCCACAAAGAACTTGCGAAAATTGCGCCCAAGCTCCGTTCTCACGGGAATATTCTGAATATTCGGCTCGGCGGAGCTTATTCTGCCGGTGCGCGTTTCCGTCTGTTTGAACGTCGTGTACATTCTCCCGTCCTCGGAAACGGCGGCTTGCAAGCCTTTAACGTAGGTGTTGTAGAGCTTCGTCAGCTTTCGATATTCCAATATCGGCTTTATTATCGGGTGTTTATCAAGCAAGCCCTCGAGAGTTTCGCCGTCGGTGGAGTAGCCCGTCTTGCGCTTTTTTCCCGCGGGCAAGCCCAATTCCTCAAACAGCACGACCGAAAGCTGCTTCGGGCTGCCGAGATTGAATTCGTGTCCCGCGAGATTTTTTACCTCGTTTTCAAGCTCCGTAATTCTCGGTTGGATCTCCTCGCCGAATTTCTCCAGCGCGTCCTTATCCAACGCTATTCCGCAATGCTCCATTGAAGCCAGTACTTTCGAGAGCGGAATTTCTATATCGCGCAGAACTTTCAGCATTCCCCGCGCACAAATTTCCGAAAAAAGCGTCTTGTTCAGCTCGATAAGAGACTTTACAGGCTCGTATCCGTTAAATTCCACCGAATACTTGCCGCAAAGCCGCTCCAAACCGTAATCGGACGCGTTTACGTCAAGAAGATACGCAGCCAAAGTCATATCGAATGTTACACGCGGCGGCTCTATTCCGAGTTTTATACATTTTGTATATAAGTCCTTTGCGTTTTCCGTGTGTATATTTTCGGCGCTTGCCAAAAGTTCCTTAACGTCTCCGTCAATGCGGTTTTCACCGCGATAAACCGTTATTTCGTCGTTCAAAATGAGAACGTTCAGCGCGTTTTCATCGTAAGGCTCGGTATCGGAGGCGACAGCGTGCGCTTTCGCGCCGTCGGGTTTTGCGGGAGCCGCTTTTACCGCCGATATCTCGACTTTTTTGCCCGTAACGCCATCCAGACCTAACTTTTTCAGCGCGGCATTCATTCCGAGTTCGCGCAAAATACCGACAAGCGCACCATCGTCTCCGCCCTGTACCGCGTAATCGTCAAGTTCCTCCGAAACGGGCGCTTTAAGGCAGATCTCGCCGAGAGTTCTCGATAATTCCGCACTTTCCTTGCCTTTTTCCAGCTTTGCTCGAACGCCTTTTGTTATGTCGATTTGTTGTAAATTATTAAAAATATACTCTATGTTATGATACTTTTGAATAAGCCCGAGCGCGGTTTTCTCGCCGATGCCCGCAACGCCCGGGATATTGTCCGAGCTGTCGCCCATAAGCGCTTTTACTTCCAACATTTCCTTGGGCAAAACGCCGTAGACCTCCGAGATCTTCTCCGGAGTGTAGAACACGTCCTCTTTATTGGAAGCCAAACGCACGGTGACTTTTTCGTTCACAAGCTGAAAGCTGTCGCGGTCGCCCGTCATTATCACGCAGTCCGCGCCCTGTTCATAAGCCGCCCGGGAAAGCGTGCCGATTATATCATCGGCTTCATAACCCTCTATTTCCGCTATCTTAACGCCCATTGCGCGTAAAATGTCCTTTATTATCGGCATTTGCGCCTGAAGTTCTTCGGGCATCGCGTGGCGCGTGCCTTTATATTCGGTATACAGTTTGTGCCGAAACGTCGGGGCTTTTAAATCAAACGCCGCGCAAACTCGGTCGGGCTGTTCTTCCTTAATAAGCTTCATATATATGTTCATAAAGCCCGTAAGCGCGTTTGTAGGCACGCCTTTGGGACTTGTAAGCAAACGTATTCCGTAAAAAGCGCGGTTCATTATGCTGTTTCCGTCTATCAGCAGCAGTTTCATTGAATTACCTCCGTAGATCGAATTGTCTCCGCGGCGGGAGCGGGGTCGGCGGTGAGAGCGGGGTCGGATCGGGGTTCGGTTTGCGCCAATTCCGTCTTAGACTCCTCGGGCTGTTGTTCTTCCTTGGGTTTGCAAAGAATTTCCTTTAATTTTTCCGCAAGCTCCTGCGTTTCGCTACGCTGCGGCGGGATCTCGACAGGTTTTTCCTCAACCTCGGGAATATCGGGCAGCTCGGGTATATATGAACCCGAAATACCGCTTAGGTTAGGAAGTTGGGTATAATGTTCGCTTGTTATCCGTTCAGCCGGAAAATCCTCAAGAAACTCTTTGAAAGCCGCCCCAAAGAACGCTCCCAAAGCCGTAAGAGCCGTCACGACCGACACGGCGGCTATTAAATAGAACGGCGTTTTACTGCCGCCGAACGTTCCCGTAATAAACATAGCCGCCGCAAAAGCAATATCGCCGCAATAAAGCAGCGTTTTAAACGCCGTCATATCCCCGACGGATAAAAACGCCGTAAATGTCAATATCACTTCGCAAACCGATACGGAGATTATTCCAAGCGCACCCGCGCGGAGTATTACCGCTAAAATTATGCATACCGCCGCCGCGGCGAGGTGGATATAGAAGCATGCTCTGATATATCGGCGTATTTTGTTGATCTTCCGAGCGCGCGCTTCCTCAAAATCCTCCATGATATTGCCCGTTGTATAAAAGTGCAGCAGCTTTCGTTCGATAGACTTGTTCATATCCGCTCCCGTTAAATCCGTATTTCATCAAGCTCTTTAAGCCACAGCGCCGCCACAGCGTCCGACGGCATGCGCCAATCCCCGCGCGGCGAGAGCGTCACCGAACCGACTTTAACGCCGTCGGGCAGGCAGCTTCGCTTGAATTGCTGCGCAAAGAACCGTTTATAAAACGTTTTCTCCCACTTCAAAATCGTTTGCTCGTCAAACTCTCCCGAAAACGCGGCTTTCGCAAGTCTGAACACCTTTTTCGGCGGGAAAGCCCAGCGTATCCCATTATATAAGAAAAAGTCATGAAGCTCATAGGGACCTACCAAATCTTCGGTTATCTGCGATATCTCGCCGTTTTCGGGCGGGATAAGCTCGGGAGAAACGGGCGTATTGAAAATGTCGAGCAGAACCTGCTTCAGTTCCTCGTTTCCGCAAGTCTGCGCGTAGAAATATACGATATGCCGCACCAGCGTTTTCGGAACGGAGCTGTTCACGCCGTACATGCTCATGTGATCGCCGTTGTAGGTTGCCCAACCGAGCGCCAATTCGGACAAATCTCCCGTGCCGATAACCATGCCGCCCTCTTTGTTCGCGATATCCATAAGGACTTGCGTGCGCTCACGCGCTTGGCAGTTCTCGTAGGTCACGTCGTGAACGTTCTCGTCCTGTCCGATATCCTTGAAATGCTGACGGACACTGTTGGAAATATCGATAACGCGCAAATCCGTGCCGAGAATGCCGCACAGCTTTTCCGCGTTAGATTTCGTGCGCTTTGTAGTGCCGAAGCACGGCATTGTCACCGTGATTATATCGTGCGCCGAGCGCCCGAGCAACTTCATTGCCTCCACGCAGACAAGCAGCGCGAGACAGCTATCCAAACCGCCCGAAATGCCGACTACGATCGTCTTGCAATTCGTGTGCTCAATACGCTTTGAAAGCCCATGCGCCTGCATTGTGAGAATATCGCGGCAGCGCTTCGCTTTTTCGTTCTCCTGCGACGGTACGAACGGGCGCGGCTCGAATTTGCGTGTAAGCTCGGTAATGCGCGGCTCCATATTGAACAAAATCACTTGACCGCCCGCGCTCAAGGTTTGGAACGACGTGTTCCGCCGCCGCTCGAGAGCCATTTTTTGAACGTCTATCTCGCTTATCGTCAAACCCGTGGTAAACAGTTCGCTCTCGGCAAGCATTGCGCCGTTTTCCGCTATCATTCTATGACCGCCGAAAACGAGATCTTGGGTACTCTCGCCGTCGCCCGCCGAAGCGTAAATATAGCCGCAGAGCAGTCTCGCCGACTGCCCCGAGACAAGCTCGCGGCGGTACAAGTCCTTGCCTATCGTTTCATTAGACGCGGACAAGTTCGCGATTATCGTCGCTCCGCTAAGCGCCAATTTACCGGACGGCGGTTCGGGCGACCACAAGTCCTCGCAGATCTCTACGGCGAATTTCAACTCGGGAATTTCCGCACACTCGAAAACAAGATCGGCGCCGAATTCGCGGTAGTTGCCCGCCAAAGTGATGGGGTGATACGTCTTATCGTTTGGCGGCGCGGGGGTGAATTGCCGCATTTCGTAGAACTCGTTGTAATTCGGCAGAAACTTTTTAGGTACAACGCCCTTTATTTCACCGTTTTGGAACACAACCGCGCAGTTATACAGCTTGCCGAATTCATCATGCACCAACGGACAGCCGACCGTCACGAGCATATCCGACCCCTCGGACGCTTTTACGATACGCAAAAGCGCGTTCTTCGCGCCGTCAAGCAGCGTTTTCTGATAAAACAGGTCGTGGCAAGTGTAGCCCGTAACGCAAAGCTCCGGGAACACAAGAATATTCACGCCTTTCGCTTTCGCTTCATTCATTAAAGCTATTATCGCGTCCGCGTTGTATTCGCAGTCCGCGACGCGTATCTTAGGCGTTCCCGCCGCGGCCTTTATAAATCCGTCAAACATTTTTTCTCCTTAAAAAAATCCAAAATCTTGTTTTTAAATACTCGGTCGCTTTAAACTCAAGACCGGTCAAAATTTCAACGCCTTTTTAAATTTATATGCTAACGAAGCGTAGTCAAATTTTAACACATTCATCACATATCACAACATACCATTTTAATTATACACCATTTCGCGCAGTTTATCAATAGGAAAAACGACAAGCCCCGTAAAATACGGGGCTTTTTGTGAATTATTACCAAATCGATCAGATCATTCTTGGCGGTTAGCCATAGCCGCTTTCTCGGCTTCGGCTGCCGCACAGGATATCTCGTTCATAGAATCGGAGATGTTTTCGATATCGCCGTAGAGCGTGCGAATCTGGTTGTTTATTTCATTCATAGATCTCTTGATGCCGGCAAGCGTATGCTCTATTTCACCCGCCTGCTTTTTGTTGCGCTCGGCTAAAGTACGCACCTCTTGCGCTATAACGTTGAAACCCGCTCCCGCGGCGCCCGCGCGTTTCGCTTCAATAGACGCGTTAAAACCGATAAGCGTAAGCTGAGTGGACGCGTTTTCAATAGTTTTTACGAAAGCGTCCGTACTGTCCACAGATTTTGTGGAACGTGCAACAGCTTCCTTGATTTGTTCGCAGTCGCGCTCAATACAATTCACGGCATTCACAGCCGCGTCTATCTTCTGTCCAAACTCCGAAGCCCCATTATCCTCGCTCAAATCAGTACGGGCAGCCGCAGCTTTCTGCGCCGACAGTGCGCGCATATAGCCCGACTCCGCCATTTCGCTTATCATTTGCGAAAGCAGCTCCGCCGCAGCGGAAACACGCTGCTCCGACATAACTTCCATTCTGCCCGCCGCCGCGGAATACTCCGTGGAATCAATACCCAAAGCTCTTGCGTCGGAGGCGTTCTTGCGATCGTCGGGCTTTTTTGTGAAAGCCTGTCCGCCGACTATCATTCCGATGCACACACCGCGCACCACAACCGGCACGGCAAATTCAGCCGCGCCTGTATGACATATCTCCGTAACCGGGCGCATTCTGTGCTTAGCTTCTTCGGTCAGCTTGCGGATATGAGCCTTGCAGCGCTCAGCGCCCGACGTTGATTTCTTTACACAGTTGGCGCAGAAATCCGGCTGTCCGCACCAGTATGTAGAACCCGACGGCTCCTCATCCTTATTCAGAGCAGCCGCGGACATTCCCGTCGCCATTGAGAAAGACTCCATAAGCGAACGCAGCGCCCCTGTCTCGATAACATCTGTAAGCTTAAGATCTTCTATTTCCATTTCCACACTCCCAAACCGCCGTTTGCAGCGTTTTATTTTTTTATTTTTCCGCAGAATGATCTGCACGATATTATTATACCACTTACGACAAAATAAATCAAGGGGATTTTGTGAATTTTAGTAATTTTATACAAAATAAACATCGCAGTTTTTCTTACTTTGCTTCTAAAATTCATTTGATCTGTAAAAACACCTTGAAAAAATCGCGTTAATGGTGTATAATATAATATGTATATGAAATTCGGGCATTGAACGACGCCGCGATAGGGATATTTTCGGAGGAAAATTATGGAATTTATCAGCGAGCGCACCGCCTACACATTGATATCCGATACCATTGTTAAGGCGGGCGTTTCATTATTCAACGCAGTAAAATATATTTATCTTGTAGGCGACAAGGACTTCTATAACATCAACGTCCGCGACATCTTCAAGATCACCTTGAAGAACATCACCGATACCACCGCTTTATCCAATACGGGGCTTAAGCTGGATCGCGACCGCTGCCGTGAGATGAACTCGCCGGAATACGAGCGGGTTTTGTCGCTTATGGTGTATTCGTTCGCGGTTCGGCTGCCGCTGCTTAAGGAGGTCAAAACGCCCTCCGGTTCGCTATCGGACAAGCAGATAAAAACGATCTATGACATGGTGATATCAAAGGGCGCGGGCAATTTTGAGAATATAATCACCGACGATTTTGAGGAGACGCGCCGAATGGTGAAGCTCGGACGAGCTGTTCCCGCTTATGACGCGGAGTGGTATAAAAGTTACATATACGGCTTCGTGCCCGAGCTTGCTTCTGTAAACAACAGAAACATGTTCCTTTTGGGCTGCTGCGACATTCTGTTTACGCTGTTTTACGGAGCGCTTGAGGAGGAACTTGAAGCACTTTTAAACAAGCTGTCGGGCACTTGACTGTATGCCGGGCATGTTTACATTACCCGAAAGAGGCGGATTTTCCAAACGGCGGATAATTCGCCGAAAACCCTCCTTAAACGGTAATGCGAACAGGCTTCAAAAAAGAAAGGTGGTTCATTTAATGGTAAAAATATGCGCCGACAGCGTCTGCGACTTGTCGGAGGAACTGAAAAAACGCTATGACATAAGCGTAGTGCCGCTTTATGTGAACGCGGACGGCAAAACTTTTAAGGACGGCGTTGATATCACTCAAAAGGATGTGTTTCGGCACTATCGCGAAACGGGAAATCTATGCGCTACCTCCGCGGTGAACGTTGAGGATTTTAAAAACTTTTTTACCGAACAGCTTAATGGCTATGACGAACTTGTTGTTATCACGATAAGCTCGGATTTTTCCGGGTGCTTTCAAAACGCGAATATAGCCGCAGAGGATTTTCCGAACGTCCGCGTTGTCGATTCGCGGAATTTGTCGACGGGCGAGGGGCTGGTGGCTGTTTCGGCGGCTAAACTGGCACAGCAGGGGCTGTCGGCGGACGAGATAGTTAAAAAGCTCGACGAAATAATTCCGAAAGTCGACGCGTCATTTTTCGTCGCCAACGTCGAATATCTGCACAAGGGCGGGCGCTGCTCGTCTATCGCGGCATTGGGCGCGAATTTGCTGAAGCTAAAGCCTTGTATTGAGGTTCGGGACGGTAAAATGACGGTGGCGAAAAAATACCGCGGAAGCATTGAAAAGACGATTCAAAATTACGTTAAAGACCGTCTTGAAAGCGTTGAAGCCGATGAGGATCTGATCTTCATAACGCACACGACCTCCCGCCAAAACACCGAGCTTGCCGCCGCCGAGATCAAGAAATACAAGAGCTTTAAGGAGATCGATACCACCGACGCGGGCTGCACCGTGGCTTGTCATTGCGGCGAAGATACCTTGGGGATCCTGTTTATACGCAAATGAGCGCCGTAACATCGGATTTTGGGGAATAGCGGCAAGCCGTCGCGCATATAATGTCGCGAGGTGATTTTTATGCAGAATATACAAACGGTCGGCAAATACTCGTTTATCAAACAGGACAGACCCGTACTGAAAGCGGAGCTTCGCGGCGGCGCCGAGTTTCCCGATCTCCACGGCGATGTTTATGTTTACGATCTGCCCTCGGGAATTTATCTTCAGGGAGATTTTGAGGGTTTGCCCGCAACAGAGGAGCTGCCGTTCCATGTTCACGACGGCTTGGCATGCGAGAAGCATGGCGAAAAGATATTGATACTGCCCGACGTGATGTCGGACGCGAACGGCGCCGCTTCGGCGCAAATTTATCTTGACCGCGTTAATTCCACGCAGATAGCGGGCAAACCGATCGTTATGCATCTTCATCGCGGAGATACGGATGTTGAACTGGCGTGCGGACTGTTGGACCGCGTGCTTTGACAATTTGCAGCCGACAGCCGGCGGTTATCGTATAAGAGCCGGTTTAGTATCTCAACGTGCGCAGATCGCGCAGCAGATTTTTCGTCCGATGACGGCAATTTTTCGCAGGAATACTTTATGTATTTCAAGGAAAATTGACTAAATCGGGCGGAAAATATGCAAACGAGATGCGTGCGGGGAGATACTCAACAAGCTCTAACGGCGCACAACGCCGTTTCATGCGAATAACCTTTGGCTGTCCGCTGTTGATTATAAACAGTAAAATTTAAGGAGAAGTTAAAAATGAGCGAAGTAAGAGACATCAATTTATGGGAAAGCGGCGAACGCAAGATCGAATGGGTAAAGCGCAATATGCCGCTGCTTAACGGCATTGAAAAAGAGTTTTCCGAAAACAAGCCGTTCGCGGGCAAGAAAGTCGCGCTTTCGGTGCATTTGGAAGCGAAAACCGCATATCTTTGCAAGGTGCTTGCCGCGGGCGGCGCGGAAATGTACGTTACAGGCTCCAATCCGCTGTCCACTCAGGACGACGTGGCGGCGGCGCTCGTTCACGACGGACTTAACGTGTTCGCGTGGCACGGGGCAACGGACGAGGAATATCACGCGCACATCTCAAAGGTCATAGAAGCTGCGCCCAATATAATTATCGACGACGGCGGCGACCTTGTTAATCTTATTCACAACGAGCGCCCCGATCTTATCCCGAACGTTCTCGGCGGCTGCGAGGAAACTACCACGGGCATTATCAGACTGCTCGCCATGGATAAGGCAAAGGCGCTCAAATTCCCGATGGTACTGGTAAACGACGCTGACTGCAAACATTTGTTCGATAACCGCTACGGCACGGGTCAATCCGTCTGGGACGGCATAAACCGCACGACTAATCTTATCGTCGCGGGTAAACAGGTCGTTGTCGCGGGCTACGGCTGGTGCGGCAAAGGCGTTGCCATGCGCGCCAAAGGCTTGGGCGCGGAGGTAATCGTCACCGAGATAGACCCGATAAAGGCTATGGAAGCGGTTATGGACGGCTTTAAGGTAATGCCTATGCGCGAAGCGGCTAAGATAGGCGACTTTTTCGTTACCGTTACGGGCTGCGCGGACGTTATCGGCGAGGAAGCGTTCAACAATATGAAAGACGGCGCTATCTGCTGCAACGCGGGACATTTCGACGTTGAGGTAAATATGGCGAAGCTCCGCGAGATTGCCGTTGACAGCTATCTTGCGAGGAACAACATTATGGGCTACAAATTAAAGAACGGCAACACCGTTTTCGTCATAGCCGAGGGCAGACTTGTAAATCTCGCGGCGGGCGACGGTCACCCCGCGGAGATCATGGACATGTCGTTTGCCATTCAGGCGCTCTCCGCGGAATATATCGCGAAAAACGCGGACAAGCTGAAAAAGCGCGAAAATATGACGGTCAACGTTCCCAAAGAGATTGACAGAAAAGTTGCCGAACGCAAGCTGAAAGCGTGGGGCTTTGAGATAGACAAGCTCACTCCCGAACAGGAAAAATATCTCGGAAGCTGGGAAGTTTGAGTAGTTTAATGCTTTTTACCGATTTGGACGGCACGCTGATCTTCTCCGCGAAGCGAAAACAAGACGGCGATTTGATTATCGAATACAAGGACGGCGAGCCTATTTCCTGTATAACGGCGCGTCAGGCGGAGTTGTTCCCGAAATTGAGGTATGTTTTCCCGGTGACGACCAGAAGTATCGAGCAATACAAGCGAATAGAGTTCGCGAAGTTCGGCTTTAAACCCGTTTACGCGCTGTGCGACAACGGCGGCACGCTCCTTATAAACGGCGAACCCGATATAGAGTGGCTGCTGTGGAGCGGCGCGGTCTATGCGGAATGCGAACGCGAAATGAAAGCCTTTCGGGAGCTTTTGGAGCGCGACCCCGACCGTTCCTTTGAAATACGCTTGGTGGACGGATTGTTCCTTTTTACCAAAAGCAATTCTCCCGAAAAAACGTTGAAATATATCCGCGAAAATGGAAAGGGCGAGTTGTGCGAATGCTTTCATACAGGCGCGAAGGTTTATGTAACTCCGAAAAAGCTCAACAAGGGGGCGGCGGTAAAGCGTTTGGCAAAGCGTATCGGTCTAAGTGAATTCGCAGCGGCGGGCGACAGTCTTATGGATTTATCTATGCTGAACGCGGCGAATTTCGCGATCTATCCGGACGATTTGCCCGAAATTTCCGTTTCGGACAGGCTGTCGTTCGAGCGCGAACGCTTTCCCGAATTTGTTACGGAATGGGCGGCAAACAGCTTGAGGTGAGGTTTATGTACAATATTCTTGTGGCGGACGATCAGGAACATATCAGGCGGCTGTACGAATTCACGCTGGAAAAGAACGGGTATAAAACGTTCACGGCGGAGGACGGAGAACAGGCGTTGGAGATCATTGCAAACAACCGGATAGATCTCGCGATACTTGACGTGATGATGCCGAAACTTGACGGACACGAAACGCTCCGCGCTCTGCGCGAGAGCGGAAACAATATACCTGTGCTGATTATTACGGCAAAAGACGCTGCCGAGGACGTGCGGCGTTCGTTTATGCTGGGCACGGACGACTATATGACAAAGCCCGTGGACGAGGTGGAGATGCTGCTCAGAATAAAGGCGCTTTTGCGGCGCAGCAAAATAAGCGAGGAACAGAAACTGACGGTGGGCAGCACGGAACTTATCTACGATTCGTTCACCGTCATGCGCGGCGGCGTTTCGACGGTTCTGCCGCGAAAGGAGTTTCAGATTTTGTTTAAGCTGCTGTCAAATCCCGGCAAGACTTTCACGCGGCTGAGCATTATGGACGAATTTTGGGACATGGATTCCGACAGCGAAGCAAGGACGGTGGACGTTCACATAAACCGTTTAAGAGAGCGATTTAAGGACAACCCCGATTTCGAGATAGTCACCGTAAGGGGCTTGGGGTACAAAGGACAGTTAAAACAGTGAGTAGGAAAGTTAAAAACCCGTTTTCCGTGGTAAACCGTATCGGAATGAAGCTTACCATATTGTCGGCGATAATTATTCTGGCGGCGGATATTTTGACGTTTACCGCAACGATAGTCGTCGGTTTTTTATACGGCGGCACAAACAATACCGTTCAAGTTGTCGGTTCGATAATCGCGAGCGTTTTCATAGGTTCGCTGTTGGCGTTCGTAATAAACAACACTATCTTAAAGCCGCTTTCGGAGCTTGTCAAGGCTACGCGGCGCGTGGCAAACGGCGACTTTGACGTTCATCTTGAGCTGGTAAAATATACGCGGTTCTCGTTCGCGGAGCTGCGCGAGCTTATCACCGACTTCAACGAGATGACCGAGGAGCTTCGCCGAACGGAAATGTTCCGAAAAGACTTTATCTCGAATTTCTCACACGAATTCAAAACGCCGCTGGCATCTATCCGCGGCTTCGCGCGGCAGCTTTACGAGGGCGATCTTACCCTTGAACAGCAGCGCGAATTTTCCAAAATAATTCTGGATGAGACTGAATATTTGTCCGTTCTGTCGCAAAACACGCTGCTTATGACAAATCTGGAAAACAAGGACATTATTACCGACAAGACCGAGTTTTCGCTTGACGAGCAGCTCCGCGACTGCATGATACGTCTTGAGCCGCAATGGAGCGAGAAAAACATCGATATCAATATGGAATTGGACGAGGTAAGCTTTTTTTGGAACGAGCCGATGCTTGCCCACGTCTGGAACAATTTGTTCGACAACGCCGTGAAATTCACGCCCGAGGGCGGCTCTATAACAGCGTCTTTAAAGCGTGAAAACGGCTTGATCGTCGTAAAGGTGCGCGACAGCGGCTGCGGTATACCCGAAGAATCTGTTTCGCATATTTTCGAGAAGTTCTATCAAGCGGACAGTTCTCACGCGACAAAGGGCAACGGTTTGGGGCTGCCTCTTGTTAAAAAAATCGTCGAACTTTGCGGCGGCGATATTTCGGTTTTGTCCGAGGTCGGAAAGGGTACGGAATTTACCGTTGAACTGAGGGATAAGCGATGACGCGTTCAAATTCCGAAATGCAAAGAGCTTATCGGCAAAATAAGGCGGCATGATAAAACCCTAATACCTTTCCGCTGCGGATATACGAGGACTTGGAAAATTAGCGTAACCATAATGTACGAGGTTTTGGGAGGGAAAGTAAATGGCTGATTTGAAAGAGGGAGATTTTTTTCATTCGTGGTGTTTACAGGGCATTCTGAACGCCGAGATTGCCGCGGGAAACACAATAGCAAAGACCGCTTACAGCGCTTCGCAAACCGTTATAATACTCGAAACACCTTATATGTCGCCTATCCGCGAAAGCAGCGGAAACGTCGTTTACGAAGAACGTGATATTGGCGCGGACGTTTTTAAGATGTCGTACCGAGATACCGAAACCAACGAGATACTCGCGTGCTTTTTGCGTAAAGACATTATTGCGAAGCTCGGCGGCGGAGCGATAAAACGCATTAAGAAAACGGGCAAGTGGTTTAAAGACGAGGTGAAGCGTATAAAGCACGATACGGTTTTGAAATAAGTATTTTTATGGGAGCGAAACGCAAATGAACGATTGGAACAGCGAACAGTATTTGAAATTCAAGGCTCAGAGAACTCAACCCGCTATTGACTTGACGGCGCGGCTCGGCGGCTCGCCGAGCGAGATCATCGACCTCGGGTGCGGTCCGGGAAACTCAACGCGCGTACTGAAAAAACGTTTTCCCAACGCGCATATCATCGGTGCGGATTACAGCGAAAATATGCTGGAAAAGGCCCGCTCGGATAATCCCGATTTGGAGTTCGTTCAACTTGATCTGAACGACGATTTGAGCGCGTTTCACGGCAAATTCGATGTTGTTTTCTCCAACGCTTGCTTTCAATGGCTGCCAAATCACCGAGAACTCCTTCCGCGGGTTTTCGCGCTTTTGAAAAGCGGCGGGACGCTTGCGGCACAAATTCCAATGAACTTTGACGAGCCTATTCACAAAATAATCGGACGCGTTTCCGAAAGCCCGAGGTGGCGCGATAAATTCCCCGAAAAACGGATATTCGGCACGCTGACAATTCCCGAATATCACGATATCCTAAGCGAACTTACGAACGATTTTGAGATGTGGCAAACCGTTTATTATCACCGTATGCCGAGTATTGAGAGTGTTATCGAATGGTACCGCTCAACGGGATTGCGTACTTATCTGGCAGCGCTTGACAAACGCGAGGGCGCGGATTTTATCGCCGATATTTCAAAAGAGCTTGAAAAGGAATATCCAAAACAGCGAAACGGCGAGATAATTTTCGCGTTCCCGAGATTTTTCTTTATTGCAAATAAAACAAATTAACGGAGGTAGAAAATTCTATGAACGAGGTTTACGAAAAGTTGATGAAATGCTATGAGGCGGTGGAAAAGAAGATCTCTTTCAAACCGCAATCAGCGCTTGTCCTCGGCAGCGGCTTAGGCGATTTCTGCGATACAATGGACGTAAAAGAAACCCTGCCTTACAACGAAATTCCGGGCTTTCCGACTTCCACGGTAGTTGGACACAAGGGGCAATTCGTGTTCGGATATTCGGGAGAGGTTCCGATAGTCGCTATGCAGGGCAGAGTGCATTATTACGAGGGTTATGACGTTCGGGACGTTGTGCTTCCGACAAGACTTATGCACCTTATGGGCGCGAAAACGCTGTTTCTCACAAACGCGGCGGGCGGCATAAACCCGAGCTTTCACGCGGGAGATTTTATGCTGATAACCGACCACATCTCGCTCTCCGTGCCGTCTCCGCTTATCGGCGCGAATATTGACGAACTGGGAACCCGTTTCCCCGATATGAGCGAGGTTTACTCGCGCCGTCTGCGCACGATCATTGAAAATTCCGCCGCCGCGGAGGGCGTTCCGCTTCAGCGCGGCGTGTACATTCAGACTACGGGACCGAATTACGAAACGCCCGCCGAAATACGCGCTTACGGGCGCTTGGGCGCGGACGCGGTCGGAATGTCAACCGCCGTCGAAGCGATAGCTGCGCGGCACTGCGGAATGGAAGTCTGCGGAATTTCATGTATTTCCAATCTCGCCGCGGGAATTTCGAGCAATCCGCTTTCGCACAAGGAAGTTCAGGAGACCGCCGACCGTGTAGCGCCGCTGTTCAAGAAGCTCGTAAAACGCGCGATAACCGATATCGCTTCCGCTAATTAAAGATCAATTTCCCTTTCTTTATCGAGAAATTCACGATCTCCGAGTGGTACTCGCCGCCGTAGATATCGACGACCGCGATCAGAAAATAGTAGTCGCCGTCTTTCAAATTTCCGTAAAGGATCTGCGGCTTTTCATCAAACGTATATTCCGCGCCGAGTTCCGTCGCAAACTTGTTGTTGTCGTAAGTGCAAACGTCATAACAAGGGGAAACGGCGCGGTTTTGCCATTCATTCGAGAGCGTAACGCCGCTTTCGGTTTTCGTGAAGTTGAGAGCGGCTTCTTTGCCGTTTTCGCTTATTCTTGCAATGTAGTCGGTGTAACCGCTGCCGTTCGGGCTTTGCTTGGTCGGCAGCGGTTCTTTGTTCGGCAGCAAAAACCACTTCGCGCTCAGCTTATCCGAAAACTCGCCGCCGCTCCAATCGGCTTTGGCGCAGTTTTTTGTGCCGAGACCGTAGAATTTATGGTCGGCTTGCGCGCTGAAAACGTTTATTCCCACGCTTTTGACATTTTTCAATGCCTCGGGCTTAATCGAGAGAGAGTAGGACGCTTTGTTTATTTTCGGTTCCTCGGTGAATTCTATAAGCGAACTTATGCGGCTGTCGTCCTTGTTTTCGCCAAGCTCCTCCCCGAAAAGAGCGTACAGCTCATGAGAGCCGCCGTTACGGTCGCCGCACCAGAGACGTGATATCTCGTCTTTGTCGAAGTCGGAAAGATTGGCGGCGGGAGAATCGGAGCGAAGCTTCAACTCTGTTTGCGCGAAATAGTACGGGCAAACCGAAAGATCCACGAACTTTCGCATTTCCGCAGCGCCGTTCGGCTGAAACGGGAAATAGATCGAAAGTCCGCAGGCGTTGGGGTGCTCCTCCCCCATTCTCTTATAAACCGTCACGCCGTCGATCGCGCTCAGCAATTCGTCGGCTTTTTTCGAGAGTGTTTTTCCAGCTTTTGCAAAGTCCGCAAGGTCGACTGTGTTTCCGAAGCCGTCATAGCCGCTGTCATCGCCGAAGTGCTCCGCGTTTTCCAGAGAGTTCAGAAATTCTGAAAGCGCATTCTTGTCCTTGAATTTTTCGCAAAGCTCGCCGGAATAGTCGTTCAGCGCTCGAATGACATCGTCCAGTTTTGAAAGCTCCGTTACCGAAACGGTCGCTCTCGCGGCTATTTCGCTGTCAGAGTTTGCTTCAAAAAAGCCGTCGCAGAGCGTTTTGGAAATAACGCTCCAATCCGCGTCGGATTGCTTGCCCAAAAGATCTCCGAGAGCCGTGTAATCCCAGCCGCCCGCAGGCTCCAATTCCTCTGAGCCTATCATATACCGTGCATAAGATGCGGCGATATCGGCGGTCTCGAGCGTTCCCATATAGCAGTTGTCGAAGCCCAGAAACTCGAATTTATCCGTCATGTTTTCGCTTACTTCGGACAGCGCGTTATTTAAATCGGAAAGCTGCAAAAACGCGTCGTTGAAACGGTCGTCCTTGCAAACGCCGCCAATAGTTCCCTTTCCGTGCCCCCAAAACACAACGCCCATTTTGGCGGCTGGGTAATTTTCAACGCCCCATTTCAAAAAGCCGCGCAAGGTCGCGCCGTCAGCCATTGAAGCGGACGGAAGCCGCGCCAATTCTTTACGCTTGCCGCCGCTTATCTCAAATCGGCAGAGCTTGTCCGCAGTCACAAAATCATTTTTCCAAAATGACGAACCGCCTGTCTGAACGACAAACCGCACATTTTTTCCGGTTGAGGCGGCGAGCATTTCGTTCAAGTCCTCGGTTGCCTTGCCCGCCGCGCTTTCCAAATTGGAGCCGCTCATATAAACGAATACCGTCCATGTGCCGTCGCCGCCCATAGGCGTATTCCCGATATCCTTTCGGTTTATCTCAAGCTCCCTGCTTTCGGAAAGATCGACGGTTTTCACAGCCGCTTCTTTCGGCGGAGTAACGTCCTCGGACAATTCGGGAATTTTCCCGCATCCGCACATCGCTATCCCGAGCGCGGCGCACAATACTCCCGCCGCTATTTTTTTTAATCTCATATCTACCCGTTCCTTTCTATACGTATATTATACCGCTTTGAAAGTATTCTGTCAAGTGAAAAAGGCTCCGCGCTTTAACGCAGAGCCTTTAATAAGTTCAAACGGGGATCACCGTTTCCGAATAGCTGTAATCGTCGAGGTCGATTTTATGGAAGTAATCCAATTGTTCCAACTCCTTAAAAAGCGCGTTGGCGTCATTTGGGCTGACGCGCAGTCTCTGCGAATATTTCAGTGAAAACGCGTCATTAAGCCTAGCAAAGTGCGAGTCATCGTAATGGTAGTCGAACTGGAAGCTCGGGTGCGGACATGGCGTATAGTACTCGTTGCTGTATGCCTCCACGCGCACGGTCTCGGCGCTTTGATCGAATATGACGTCAAACGGGTTCACGTTCATAATGCCATGCGAGATGTGCTTTTGACATATCTTCATGACCTCGTCCGCTTGCTCGGCGGTAAGCTTGTCGGAGGCTATCTTGTTGGAGGAGCCGTAAAAATAACCGTTGTAGCCGGTATATTTTACCGTAAACACCGCGCCCTCCAGATACTTGGTTTCGGGACGCGTTTTGTAAAATCCGAACGCGCCGGTCTTTACCATTGCGACCATAAGCACGGTGCACGCCGCCAGCGTCGCCAAAAATTTTCCCGACCATATCAAGAATGACTTGAAATTTATCTTCGCGCGGGTGACTATGATATTTACGATGACATACGCCACCGCCGCTATCAGCACGCCCCACATCGCGCCCTCGCCCATAGCGCCCAGCATGAATACGGTAAAGCACGCCGCCGCCATAATTATCTCGAAGAACACGCGGCTTGCTATCGGCGTGCCGACAGTTCGCGCGTCGCGCTTCTTAAAGATGAATATCGCGGAGAACATTACGGCAAGCGAAATAAGACAGCTTATCCCGCACTGCAGCATAGTCTGCATCTCATCATTGCCGATCAGGCTCAAAAATCCCCAGTACTTCACGTTAATGCCGATATCGTTCGAGGAAAACAGCAAGCCGTAACGGTGTGAAAAACCCGAGGTGTTCGCTATGATGTTATCAACAAAAGCAATAGGCAGCGCGTTCGTTATAAACATCAATATAATCGAGAAATACGCACTCTCGGCGACCGCGCCGCAGCAGCAAGCGCAAAGCACTACGATCGACATTATAAACAGGCTTGCCGCAAGCAGAGCGAGCGTTAACAAAAACAGAGTTCGCGGCGTTTCGGGATCTAAATATCCGTGAAAACGCATCGCGCCGAACATAATGGCTAAGCTGTTGCCGCCAAGCACAGACACGATAAGCGGCGCGGTCTGGATATAAAACAGGCACAGAAGTTTCGAGAAAAAGCGCTCGGCCGCCTTTATCGGCAGCGCCATCGCCACGTCGCAGAGCTGCTGATTGTTCGCGTCGCGGAAAACGTTCAGAGCCGTAAAGAAGCTTACGACAATGCCGCCTATCGCGAACGCCGTGCCCCAGCCCGATGGCTCGAATTCCCCGTAGGTGTCGAAATCGCCGGGGACAATTTTCTCCGGTCTTCCGAATATATAGCCGTCGAACGCGAACAGCAGAAAAGCCACGCCGTACAGCACGAGCGTTATTATGGCGATCTTCTTATGAACGCGCACCTCCGCAGCGGCAGCACGCGCGATTTTGCGGAACGTTATTTTATAGTTGTTGGAATTAATTTTCACCGATGATATTTGCTCCATATCCTCTCGCCTCCAATTCGTAAATAAATATTTCTTCCAAAGTAAGCGGTATAAACTCGCATATATCGCAGCCCAGAGAGTTCATCTTCTCGTTTATCCATTCCACGGAACCTCGCACGACCGCCTGAGCCACGGAACCCATAACGTTGTATTGCAGAACGGTCAGTCCCGCGTTTTTCATTTCCTCTAAACTTACCGCGCCGCTCTTTCTTGCCAACTGTATCTTTCCGAAGCCGCTCTTGATGTTGTCTATCTCGTCCGCGAAGATCATCTGCCCTTGATGTATCAGCATAGCGCGGTCGCACAGCTCATTAATCTCCACGATATTATGCGAGGACACCACCATCGTCGCCTGACGGTCGATAAGCTCGTTGACGATTATCTGCTTGATGAATTTTCTCATCGCGGGGTCGAGACCGTCGAACGCCTCGTCCAGCAGCAGATATTTGGTGTTGCAGGCAAGCCCTATTATCACGACCGCTTGCTGCTTCATACCCTTTGAGAACTCGCTCATACGCTTTTTGCGCGGCAATTGCAGCTTTGTTACCAAGCGGTCGTAGGTCGCGTAGGAAAAACTGTCGAAATAACTTGCGTAGTATCTTGCCAAGCCGTCCAAAGTGAACTTTGTAAACTGAACCGTCTCGTCGTTCACGAAGAATATCTTCGCTTTTGCCACGGGGTTGTCGAAAACGTCCTCGCCGTCTATCCTGACGCTGCCCTGCTCCGTTCTGTAAACTCCGCACATCATTCTCAATAGCGTGGATTTTCCCGCGCCGTTGGAGCCGAGAAACCCGTAAATGCAGCCATCCGGAATAGTGAGCGATATGTTGTCGAGAGCTTTAAAGCCGTCGTTCGGTTCTGCCTTGCCCAAGCCCTTTTTCGCGAACACCATACTTGCGGTGCTTATTTCTATCATTGACTTTCTCCTTTCAGCCGTTGTACTATTTCGACAAGCGTTTCGGCAGGCACTCCCGCTTTCAGCGCCTCGCGCGCCTTTTCCTCAAAATCCTTTGTCAGCGCAAAGTTTATTTTGTTGTTTGAAGCAGCCACAAAACTTCCTCTTCCCGCCGCTGTGTAAATTATCCCGTCGCGCTCGAGCATTTGATAGGCTTTCGCGACCGTGTTGGGGTTAAGTCCAAGCTGCTGCGCGAGCGTTCGCGAAGGCGGTATTTTATCGTTTTCTTTAAGAATACCGCGAACTATCTCACCGCATACCGCGCGGTAGATCTGCTCGTAGATCGGTATTCTGCCTGTTATATCAATACTTATCATTGCGGCTCCTTTCGTTTTTCTTCAAAATTTTCCGTAATCAAATCGTACAATTTTCCTCCGAACTTAAACGTAACTATCGTTACTGCCGTGCCGATAACGGCTCCCACAAGCACGTCGGACGGAAAATGGACGTACAGATATAACCGCGAGAACGCTATAAGCGCCGCGAGCGGAAGCGCGATACAGCCGAATTTGCGGTTCGCGAAAAGCACCGAGACCGCGCCCGCCGTTGAAATTAACGTGTGCCCCGACGGGAACGAATAATCCGACGGGCTGTCGATAAGCAGCGGGAAGCTCTCGTTTATCCAACACGGACGCGGACGCGCAACTGCGTGCTTTAAAACCACGTTGCCGATAAGTACGCAGACAATGAGGCTTGCCGCCATGAGAACGCCCTGTTTTCGGTATTTCTTTAAAATAATAAGCGCCAATCCGCACACTATCCATATTTCCCCGTTGTTGCACAGCGCTGTGAACATCGGCATTATAAAGTCCAGAAACGCGCACCTCAAGTGCTCTTGTATCCAATTCAATATGCTGAAATCCATTTGTTGTATAAGTTCCATTGTTCTCCTCTTTAGCAATAATTGTTCTATTTCTACTAGTACAATTATATAGCATTTGAGCTGTTTTGTCAAGATAAAACGCGCGTATTTATGAAACATTAACAAAATTACGTTGTATTATTTGTTAAATGTGTTGGTTTTTATACTAATTCCCGATTGAAAATAGACAAAGATTTGCAAAAATCAGACCGCAAAGATTGTCTATTTTCTGTCGGGTATTAGTATTAGACCTCATTTGCCCGTGAATGTGTTAGATTTCTCGGTTGACAAGCAACACTTAAGTATGATATAATTAAACCTGAATCCGTGTAGTTCGCAGCAATGATTCACTGAAATCCGCATAGATTCAGGATTTTTGATATCTGCGGTTTCA
>CANQWD010000017.1 GCA_947627465.1 uncultured Clostridia bacterium | reverse complement strand
TTTGACGTGATGACAGGTGCGCGATAGCAAATAAATGTCTATACGTCGCTTTGGAATTAGGGCGTGTTCACATTACCCGAAATGCTCGGATTGCGAAGCGATTTTTTCGCAAAACGAGGAAAAAATCCGCAGACATACTGTATGTATTTCAAGGATTTTTGACGAAGTTAATGCGCGCATTATGCGCTACGCGCAAAACGCTAAATTCGCCGCAAGACGGGCGTTGAGCGGTAATGTGAACACGCCCTAGTATCATCTCAATCGGACAACTGATCGATCTTCGCTTGGATCTTCTTGTATTCCGAAGAAATGAGCGATGCTCCGCGCTGTTTTAGGTAAATTTCCGCGTAAAGTTTATTGTAGAACAAAAAACCGCCGAAAAAACGGTTCATTCGCCGAATTTGCTCAAACGTGTAAACGGTAGACAAAAACATCAGCTTTTCGCGTTCGGTGGTGTTCTGTTCCAAACCGCCCATCATCAGAAAATCGTAGATCGCGTTCAAAACCATCTTAACGTCCGCGGGCGGAAATTCGCCGCTCGTAACGGCTTCGCAAAGATCTATTGCGTCGTTTATCCGAGCCATATCATGAGCTTTCAGCCACACCGTGCGGTCGTAAACATACAAGGCTCTGCATAGCGATTCCTTAACGCGGCTGTCGCAATGACAGCGCATTACAACAAGCATTCCGCGCCGAAGATTTTTATCCGGCTCGGCAGGGCAGCTTCCCACGGCAAATCTTGTCGTTTCGTGGTCGAGCCGCGCCGCGTCCGTAAACGGCGCGTTTTCTATATTCAGACAGTGCGCGAGGATCTCGGCGGCGGTCTGTTTCAAGACGGGAAAACTCTGCGTCACTCTCTCGAAAAATCCGACGGTATAGCTCGGAGAAACGTACCGCCCGCCCTTGGAGAGAAACTTCTTTATCACATCAAGCGCGTATCTCAAGGCTTCCTGAGCCATATTCCAATCGCTTTGCGAGCGTATTTTGTCTATGCACTCCGAAAGATACCGCTCCCAGTTTTCGGTATCCTTAAGTCGCAGAATACCCGAGATCATCAAGCCGCAGCGCGACTCAAAGTCGTTCGGATACCAGTCCAGAGCTTCGGAGAACGCCTTGAACGCGCCGCCGAAATCCCATTTTCCGAGAAACTCCTGCGCCGCCGCGCGTTTTTCCTTACACTCGTCCAATCCATAGACGTTTTCCGAAGCGTCATCCTCGTCGATAAGTTCTGAAAGCTCCGCTTCCAGAGCAAACTCGTCCGGAATAGACGCGCGCATACCGTTCAGCAGTTCCTCGCGGGCTTCGCTGTATAAAATATGCGTACCGCAGCAGCAGCAAAATCCGCTGTCAAAATCGCTGTCGAGCATTATCATTCGTTCGCACTTTGGACAAACGCAGTATTCAAGCATTTTATGTAATTCTCCAATCGATCGGCTCTATCCCGTTGTTTTTCAAGAACTCGTTCGCCTTTATGAAATGACCGCAGCCGAAAAATCCGTTGTACGCCGAAAGCGGGCTTGGGTGTGCGCACTCCAAAACCAGATGCTTCGGATCGGTAATAAGCTTGTGCTTTGCGCGCGCGTTCCCTCCCCACAGCAAAAAAACGATCGGGGTCTCGCGCTTATCAAGAAGCTCTATAACGCGGTCGGTAAGAAGCTCCCAGCCCTTGCCGCGGTGGGAGTTTGCCTGTCCCTCGCGCACGGTAAGCACGGTGTTCAGCAAAAGAACGCCGTTTTGCGCCCAAGCCGTAAGTTCGCCGTGCGGAGGAATAGGCAGCCCCAATTCGTCGTGTATCTCCTTGAATATATTCTGCAAAGAGGGCGGCGGAGGAGTGCCTTTTTTTACGGAAAAGCACATTCCGTGCGCCTGTCCCGCGCCGTGATAAGGATCCTGTCCGAGAATTACGGCTTTTACGCCTGCGTAAGGCGTGGCTTTCAGCGCGTTGAATATATCGTTCATCGGCGGATAGATCGTCTGTGTTTTATATTCCGAGATCAAAAACTGCCGCAGCTGCAAGTAGTAGTCCTTTTTGAATTCATCAGCGAGCAGCGCGTCCCAATCGTTACCTATATTTACCATTATTTATTTCCTTTTGTCGGTTTTTTCTTCTTCGGGTTTTTCCTCGCGACCTCTTTGCCGCGTTTTTGCTTCGTGGAAAATCCGAAGCTGCCTATTTTCTTGCCGAGCGCAAAATACGTGCCGTGCGCGTATGCGAGAAGCCCCGCCTGTTCGATCATAAGCCTGCCCTTTTCGTCTATCAGATCCTCGTCAATGTTTACGGCGAGAATATCCGCCAAAAACATATCGTGCGAACCCTGCGGCAAAACGTCGAACACCTTGCATTCCAAAGATATCCTGCTTTGCGCTATCATCGGAGCGGAGATCTTCGTGCACGGAAGCGCGGTAAGCTTGCGCTTTTCGAGCTTGTTTTCGTTTTTTCCCGACTTGATACCGCAGTAATCCAACGTCCTGACCGCGGTCGACGGCATCATATTCACGCAAAACTCGCCCGAATTTTTGATTATCTCGTATGAGTTGCGTTCGCGCCGCACGGAGATATACAATCTGGGCGGGTCGGAGTTTATTGTTCCCGTCCACGCGATAGTGAGAGCGGCGGGAGCCTCCACGGTACCGCACGAAACCAATACGGCGGGCACCGGCGCTAAAAGCGTGCCGCCTTTCCAAGTTACCTTTGACATATATAATTGCCTCTTTTCCATAAATAACCGATAACGTTCTCGCTGTAAGTTTGTTGCGTTGTCCATTACCGCGCGGAGCGAACGAAGTGAGCGTATGCGCGTGGACATAAGCGTATAATAAACGCCCTGCGTTTATTATACCATAATTTTCAAAAAAAGTCAACAAAAAAACAAAAGCGGCTCGCCGAAAGCTATCACGCTTCTCGGCAAGCCGCCGTTATTTGTTTTAACGCAATTTACTTCTTGGCGGTTTTAACCTTGACCTGTGAATAACCGCTCTTATAATTGCCCTTTACGGACTGAATACGGAAAACGTAATTGGTGTTTGCTTTAAGTTTTTTTGCGTTATAAGACACAACGCTGTTGTTTTTTGTAGTCGCAAGCTTTTTCCACGACTTACCGCCGTTTGCGGAACAATAGATCACATACTTACTCGCGGAAGTGTTGCGTTTCCAGCTCAGCTGTACGTTGGTTTTGCCCGCCTTCGCCTTAAGACCCGCCACTGCGGAAAGCTTTGTCGTCGCGTTCACCGTGGTGTATTTACTTTTATTTGAACCTTTTAAAGCCTGAATGCGGAACGTGTACTTTGTAAGGTTTTTCAGATCCTTAACTGTGTATGACAATACTTTATTATTCTTTGTGGTAGCAACGGTTTTCCATGTTTTTCCGTTGTTGGAAGAATAGAAAATTCTGTACTTATCCGCAGTGCTGTTCTTGCTCCAAGTAAGCTTTACGCTTCTGGGCGAGGATACCGCCTTAAAGTTTTTGACCGCCTGAACAGTCACGGGCTTGTAATCCTTTGTGGAGACCTTGCGGATCTTCGCGGAAAGCATGCTCGTGGTGTCGGTGTCATAATAGTAGCTTGTCGTTTGAGTCACGTATCCGGGAACCTTGAAAGGAACATTGACATAGCTTGCCGTGCTTGACGACGCGCCTTTAAGCACAAACGGATGATATTTCTTTACGAGAGAAAGATTATCGCCCGTGCCGGTATCCGCAAATGTAACGTCAACGTGATAGCTCTTGCCGTCCAAAACGACTATATTCCACATGTGAGAATAACTTGTTGCTATGTAGCACTTAATGCCGCTCAATTCGCAAAGATACTGCATGCATTTTGAGTAGCCCTCGCACACAACGTTCGTTTTGGGATCGTTATCAAAAACACTGATTATATTCCACGGGTTGCAGTTTGTTGTGGGATATTGGCTGTTTGCATTGTACTTATCAACTGCGCTCGTGTCATATACGTTCAATCTGCAGATCTCATCGCAGAACGCGTAGACTTTCTTGTAATCGGGAAGCGAGGCGCACTTCTTCGCGAATTTCTTCGCGTTGTTCAGCGCGGTCTGAGCCTTTGTGATCTTAGTCTTATTTAATTTATAAGAGTCGTTTGAAGCCGCGTAGGGCTTGGATACCACAAGCTTTGCGGAAAAAGACGTCAGAGCGTAATTGGCGCTTGTTGACCATCTGCTTGCGAACCAATAAAGATATTCGGGATAATCACGCCCTGCCGCGATAAGCGCAGCCTTAAAGTCGGCGTTCAGCGTATAAAATGAGCTGTATCCGGAGACCTTCAACGTAAATATCGCGTTGCTTCTCTTACCCAAAGCGGCTTTTTTCAGCTCGGGCAAAAAAGCGTCGTAAAGCTTTTTCTGCTTGGAAGTAAGGGAACCTTTTCCATAAGAAGCGCCCCTGAGATTGATGCTGTTGTTGACGGACGTATCCTCATACATCAAATTCTCCAAAAAGCGTTCCTCGGCTTCCTCGTTGTTTAACTCTCCCTCGGGCAGACTGTTCTCGGATGTAAACGCCACGCTTGAAGCCTTAAGCGGCACGTCGTCAACAGCCGCAAACGCTTCTTCCGCCGCCGCGCTCTGAGCCGCGTCCGAAAAGCTGTCGGCGTATGCGGTTGCCGTAAATATCTGCACAGCCGCCATTAAAGCCGCGGTAACGGTAATAAGTTTCTTTTTCAATGGAAATACCTCCTGTTCATTATTATCGGTAAAACCTGCCTGGTTTTTTCCGGACAGGTTGACCGAATAGTTAACTTTTATTATTTCTTAGGGGTTTGAACGGTTTTTGTAACGTATCCGGAAGCCGCGCCGTTACTGTTTACAGCAACTATACGGAAGCTGTACTTGGTGTTTGCTTTCAAATTCTTTGCGGTATACGCCGCCACCGTGCCGTTCTTTGTAGTTGTGAGCGTTTTCCATGTTTTGCCGTTGGTGGAATAAGTGATTTTGTATTTTGCGGCGCCCGCGGACTTCTTCCACGTAAGCTTTACGCTGCTCTTGTTCAAAGCCTTGGCTGCAAAACCCGTCACCTTTGCGGGAGCGGTCTTAACCGTAACGGTTACAGGCGCGCTTTGCGTTCCACCCTTTCCGCAAGCGATAATGCGGAGCTTATAGGATGCGTTTGCATTAAGTTTATTGATGGTATACGACGTTGTGCTGTTGGTCTTGGTCGTACTTAAGGTTTTCCAAGTCTTGCCGTTGGTGCTGAGCAAGATCTTATACTTCAGCGCTTTGGTGTTTTTCTTCCAAGTAAGCTTTATGCTGTTGCTTCCGTTTGCCGTACCCTTAAAGCCCGATACATTTGCGGGAGCCGTATATGCCAAAACAGTTACAGGTGCGCTTAATGTGCTGCCCTTTCCGCAGGCATATATGCGGAATTTATAAAGTGTGCTCGCTTTGAGATTTTTAACGGTATACGCAACGGTGCTGTTATTCTTGGTCGTACCTGCGTTTTTCCAGCTCTTACCGTCGGTGCTGTACTGGATCTTATAATTTAACGCTTTGGTGTTTTTCTTCCAAGTGAGCTTTACGCTGCTGCTTCCGCTTGCCGTGCCCTTAAAGCCGGATACCTTTACGGGAGCCGTATATACGGTAATAGTCACGGGCGTGCTCTGCGTACCCTTTCCGCAAGCGTATATGCGGAATTTATAAGCCGTGCTCGCTTTGAGATTTTTAACGGTATACGCAACGGTGCTGTTATTCTTGGTCGTACCAACGTTTTTCCAGCTCTTGCCGTCGGTGCTGTACTGGATCTTATAATTCAGCGCCTTAGTATTCTTGCTCCAAGTAAGCTTTATGCTGTCCGTGCCGTTCGCCTTGCCCTTAAAGTTCGATACCTTTGCGGGCGCGGGATCCAATGTTTTTACGCTTATTTCCGTATACGTGCTGTGTAATTTTCCGTTGTAAGCGAATATACGGAACTTATAGGTCGTGGTGGTATTAAGCCCCGTTTTGGTGTAGGTCAAAACGTTATTGTTGGCTGTTGTGGTAAGCAAAGTCCAAGAATTGTTCTGCCACATATAAACCTTATATGCCGTAACATTGGTTTTTTTGTTCCATTGAAGCGTTATGGAATTGGATTTCGGAACGCCCTTGAAGCCGGAGACTTTCGAGGGTGTGCTGCCCACCTTAACGGAAACGTTGCTGTTCGGACTTTCGCTTCTTCCGAGGTACGCGGTAACTCTGCAATAGCACGTTTTTCCCGCGGTAAGCCCTGTGATATTATAGCTTGTATTCGTAGTCGCTGCAACGCGTCTCCACGAAGCGTTGTCATCGGACTGCCATACATAATAACCTGCCGCGACGGGATTTTTGCTCCAAGTAAGACTTACGCTCGTACCTACCGATACCGCCTTAAGATTCTTTATCGGTATAAGCAGGGCGGTGTACGCTTCCTTGCTTTCTTTATTGTTCTCGTCAAATGCCACGATCTTGAACGCATTGTCAACGCTGTCATCATAACCGGTCACGTCAAGTGTCGTGGAGCTCTTTCCGTTTAATGTTTTGATAAGAGTCCAACTGTTGTTCTTCCACTGATAAACCTTATATCCGCCGCCTTCTTCGCCAATGGAAGGATTTTCGAGCCAAGCAAGCTTCATAACGTTATTTTCCTTGTCGCCCGACACCTTGAAATTGATAACGGACGCGGGGTTTCTCATATACTCGGGCTGATAATCCTTTTTAAAGGCGCTGAGAGACGAGGAATTTACGATATTATCCCAATTTGATTGGGTACCCTTATAAATTATCTTCATAGAGGACGGGCACTCGTAGAACACTTCATCCTCGATCTGCGCCACATAATCCTGAATAAGCACGGATTTGAGCTTTGTGCATCCCGACAGCAATTGGCTCTTGAGCGTTACAACATATTTAGGAAGTTCGATAGACGTCAAGCTTGTGCAGCCTTTGAACGCGCTGCTGCCGATATCGCTTACATAATCTGAAAGATAGAGATCTTTAAGCGATGTGCAGCCGTAGAATGCGCTGTTGCCTATCGTATTCGCGAAAATGATCGCTTCCTCAAGAGAAGTACAGTTTTCAAAAACGCTGTCCTCGATCGTTGCATAACTATCGGCAACGATGTTTACAAGACCCGTGCAGTCCTTGAAAGCGCTAGATTCGATTTTGTTTATGTTCTGAGGAATATACACAGATTTAAACGATGTGCAGCCTGAAAACGCATAACTGCCTATTGTTACAAGCGCGCTCTTTTCGAGGTCTATCTCGGGAAGCGACGTGCAGCCGTAAAACGCCTCGCTCTCAATGCTTACAACAGATTCGGGGATCTGAATGTTTACAAGCGAAGTACAGCCCTCGAAGCATTGTTCGCTTATTTCGGTCAGCAGATTGGTTTGGTATGTAACTTTCTTAAGCGCCGTGCAGCCCTCAAACGCGCTGTCGCCTACGCCCGCAACATTTTTCGGAATGGTAAATTCCGTAAGACTTGTACAGTTGGCAAACGATGCGCCCCATATTACCTTGATTGATTCGGGCATTGTTATCCTTTTAAGGTTTATACAGCCGTCAAAAGCGTTTGCGTCAATACACTCAAGCGTATCGGTAGTCACGACTTCCTTTATTGATGTACAGCCGCTGAACGTGGCCTTGGGAACGAAATCCGTGAGCGTATCCTGCTTTATAAATTGAGCGATATAATCGTCGGCGATCCCGACCGGCACATGACCCGGTACCAAAACGATCTTTTGAGGATTGTTGTCGGGATCGGTTCCGTAAGTATCCAATGATGTACAATTTTCAAAAATGCTTTCACCCAGCAATGCGGCGCCGTCGTTTAATTGAACTTTTTTCAATGCCGTGCAGCCGCTAAACGCAGCTTCATAAAGCGTCGATGTGTTAAGTTTAACATTCGTCAGCCCCGTACAGCCGTAAAACGCCTCGCTTCCCACGCTGCTTTTAGAGGGCAGCGTAAGGCTTTTGATAGAGGTGCAGGATGCAAACGCTTCTTCACCTATACTGCAGAAATCCTCGGGGAATGTTACCATAGAAATACTTGCACAGTCCGAAAAGGTATAAGAAGGAATGCTTCTGAACATAGAAAGATCGATATTAACGGGAGTGCTGCCGCCTATCATGCCAAGATTTTTGAGAGCGGAACATCCCTCGAAAATAGACTCTCCGACCAATTCAACGTCCTCGCCGACAGAAACGGTAACAAGCGAAGTACAGTCGGCAAATGCCGAGCCGTAGATAGAACCGGTGTTTACGGAGACCTTTTTCAATCCGGTGCAGTCGCTGAAGGCTTTGTCGTAGATTTTCGATATGCTGTCCGAAAACTGAATGTTATTTAATGCAATACAGCCGGCAAAAGCGCTTTCGCCGATCTCAAAAACACTATCCGAAAATACTGCCTTTGTAATTGAGGTGCAATCTTCAAAGGTGCTTTCGGGTATTGTTTCAAACGTATTTGGCATCTTAACAACATTTGCCGTTGTACCGGTGGGCGTGCCTACAGTCGTAAGCTTTTCGCATCCGCTGAATATGCCCGTACCCAAATATTCATAGTCATCGATCACCGCACCGAATGAAACGGTTTCGTCTATTGTCGCCTTGACAAGCCCGGTGCAGTCCTCAAACACACTGTCGCATAATTTGCAGTCATACAACACGACATTTTCCAGCGCGGTGCATCCGGCAAACGAGCTGCTGCCGAGCGTTCCCGACTGTACGTTTAGATTTTTAATGGCGGTACAGCCCTCAAAAGCGCTTTCGCTTACTTTATATCTCATTTCGGGCAGATCGTAAAGCGATTTACAGTCCTGAAACGCGCTCTCTCCGATAACATTCAATTTAGACGGAAATACGACCTTCGTCATACCGGAACAGCCGTAAAACGTGCTTTCAGGAATTTGCAATACGGAATCCGGAAGTTTTATCTGTTTATTCTGAATATCGGTTTTCGTGCCCAAGCCCGTCAGCATGGGGCAATCTTCAAACACGCTTGCCGCGTATTCGGTCTCGCCGTCAACCTCTTTGTCAAATTTTACGCTTTCGCCGAACTCGACCGATTTCAAAACCGAGCAGGATTTGAACATCCGTTTGCCCAATATCGTGCTGCCGCTAATTGACGCTTCGGTCAAAGCGGAACAATTTTCAAATGCGCTCATTGCAAACTCGCCGCCGTTGATCTTAACGGTTTTGATTTTAGTACAGCCGTAAAACGCTTCTTCGCCAACCTTTAGGATACTGCTGTTCAATGTCACCGAAACAAGACCGATACACTCCATGAACGCGCCGTTACCAATAGTGTTTAAAGAACTCATATCGTTCAAGATCGGGATGTTTACAAGAGATTTTGAACCCGCAAACGCATAGTTGCCTACGTTCGCAAGCTGAACGGGAATTCCCGCGTCGCCGTAAAACTCGACGGTATCAAGCGAATCGAAATGTATCGCGTCCGACGAGGGATAAGACGATTCATAAGCGTCTGCCGGAGCGCCGCTGAAAGCGTGCGCGGCAATATCCGTCACGGTATTCGGGATCCGTATTCTTTTCAGAAGATTGTGTTTTTCAAGACCGCTGCAATTACCGATCTTTGTTACGGTGCGACCGTCCGGATCCATATCGGGGAACTCTATGGTATCATATTTTGAGATATCGTAAGAGCCGCTTAGCGACACGATGCACTCGTTCGCTTTTGAAGCATCTTCGTTGCCCTCCTCGTCCACATACGAATTGAAAGTAAACAAATCGGGGTTCTTTTCGATCGTGAGGATTCTTGTCGGGCTGTATGCGTAGGACTTTGGAGCGCTGACCTCCGTTTCAACGGGAGACAACTCCTTTTCGGGAGACGCGGCATTCTCGTCCGATTTGCCGTCCTCTCCGGCTTTATCTTCCTCGACGACGTCGCCGTCCTCCTCGGAAACCGAGGAAACGCTGTCCTGTATGCCGACCACTGCCGCGGGAACATTGTCCGCAAAGGCTTCAAGCGTGACCGAACTGCACATGATGACAGCCAGCACCGCGGCTAAACATCGTTTTTTCTTATTGTTCATTATGTATTCCTCCTCAAAATATTCAAGACATATACTGTAAAAAAACACGACTTTTTCACAATATATACAACTATACAATTATATTATAGTATATTCTTACCGAAAATACAATATAGATTTTAGACAAATTGCCGCAATTATTTTTGTGCACAACTTCTCACTTTTACATAATAACTAATATGAAGCCAACGTATAAATATAAATTTGCCTTAATAAAGTCCGTTATAATGCGATGTTTGTCTATACTTTGATGATAAACCTTATAATATCGATCACCGACGCCGATAATTATTTGAAGCACATACTTGTTCACGGTATTCCCGTGCTCAATCTCCCGACAATTTCAGACTAAAAAAATGACCGAGAGCGCTCTCGGTCACTTTGCACAATTTCTTAAAATCTTCGCCCGTCTTTTTTGGAGACAATCCACAATCCCGGAACGTTTCTTCGTAAGCAGCCGTCTTATCACACGTGAGATTTTGCGGAGTCTTCAATTTTGACATCCGCCGCGCCCGATTTTGCCGAGACCGTGTAGCGGCTTACATTAACGTAAGTCTCGCCGTCTACTTGAAGCGGCGTGGGGCGGTCGAATTCGACCGTAATATTACGTCCCGTCAGAACCTCCACCATATCCTTGTGCTTGACGTGCTCTCCCTTGAAGATCGACGGGAAAACCATAAGCGTTTTAAGCTTGCTTTTGCAATGAAAAACAACAGTGGAAAGCGTGTGCTTGGGGTTCATTCTGTCCTGCGTCGGAGCCACTATCATTCCTCCGCCGTAATATCTGCCGTTCATAGTCGGAGCGAGCCACACATGCTTGTATTCGCGCTTCACGCCGTCCACCGTCACCGTGGCGTTTCGGGGCTTAAAGTAAAACAGCATTCCTTTTACAGCAATCGACGTGTAATTTATGGGCTTGGAGGACTGCTTTTTCAGCCTGTCGCCCTCCTCGCAGCAATAGCCGTCAATGCCGTAGCCTATACCGTTAAAAAACAAAATACGCTTGCAGCCGTTAACGGAAACCGTCGGCAGATTTTTCAAATAGTCGTTGATCATTATTATATCGTCTCCGACTTTATCCTTGACATCGGAGCGGAAATCGTTCCCGCAGCCAGTCGGGAAATAGTAGAGCGGTCTTTCGGGGATCCGCCCGCCGAATTTGTTGATCATGAAATGTATGGTCCCGTCGCCGCCCGCGATGATAATTTTATCGCTCTCGGGCGTTGAATTGATAAATTCGAGCAGATCGATCTTAGTGAAATCAACGAACTTTATCTCGTCGGACTTAAGCGACTTAAGAAAGTAGACGATTTTTTTCGCATTTTTCTCACCGTGACGGTTATCCGCAAGCGGATTAAACAAAACATACGTCAAATTATCCACGCTCCTTGTATTTATTCAAATTGTCCTGCATAATTTCCTTGATTATCGGAACAAGCTCAGTTGTTTTCCTGTCTTCGGGCTTGATTACTTCTAAAATATCAAAATAAACGTCCGTTCTGCGCAGAGGGAAGTTTTTGTGAATTTTCTCCGTGCCGCAGATAGTGGAGACAACAATGGGACAGCCCGATTTTGAAGCCGCTTTAAAGCACCCCGCCTTAAACTCCTGTAAATCGTAAGAGCTTCCCCTGTGCCCCTCGGGATAAACGCCGACGCTCGCCGCGCCCGTTTCCAAAAGCTTCGCCGCCTTCTGAATGGACTTAGCGGCTTTTTTGGGGCTGTCGCGGTCTATCGATATGTAGCAGCAGCGCGTCATCAAGTGCCGTCCTATTGGTATCTTGAAGTTTGACGGCTTTGAGATAAACGCCAGCGGCGTTTTGCGCAAAACAACGCACTGCACCATATTGTCAAACCTTGAAAGGTGGTTTGAAACAAACAAGAACCGCCCCTCCGCGGGGAGCTTCTCCAAGCCCGCCGCATGAACTTTCACACGCGCCGCCGAACACACGAACCAATACGCGGCGTTCAGCAAAAACAGATGAAACCGCGAGGGCTTTTCGTATTCCTTTCCCACCGGTATATAAAAGCAGCATAACCACAGCAAAAGCCAATAAAGCAGAGAAAACGCGATCAAACAAACCGCAAACGACACCGGGAACATCCACAGCTGCGCCGGATCAGAGATCTTCAAAGCGGAGAAAACTCCCGCTGCGGCAACGCTCAACGCGGCAACGATAGGCATTCGCCGTCACTCCTTTTCTCTACCAATGACAAATAAATTTAAGCTGCAAAGTTTTCACGGTAAGTTTAACATGCTATTTATAATTATACCACATTTTTTTAGTTTTGTCTATACTTTTTGGTAATTTTTTATCCGGCGAAGATCTGCGTCCAGTAGCGCCGTCCGTTTGCCTCGTAACAGCCTACTCCTATCATCGAAAAAGTTGACTTCATGATATTCTCCCGATGACCCTCGGAATTCATCCACGCAGTCATGACTTCTTCCGGCGAGCTTTGCCCCCACGCAATATTCTCACCCGCGCGCATAACTCCGTCCAAAGACATGACATAACCCAACGGCGAAGAACCGTCCGGACGTTTATGCTCGAAATTGCTTACGATCTCTTTGCTGCGAAGCTGCGCGTACTCGTTAAGTTCCTTTCGTGCGGTAAGCGGCGAAAGTCCCTGCTTCGAGCGCTCGGCGTTCACAAGCTTCACGACCTCCGAAACATAATCGTTCGAGCCGCTGAGCATCTCGACGACCTCGGTCTGCGTTTCATCGCAGAGCGTACATTTGCGGATCTTCTGTCCCGAAGAATGGTCAGTCGGCTCCTTGGTTATTGCCCAATCTTCCCAATCGTGCCCCAACGCGCCGGTGTAATTATCTTTGTAAGTAAACTCGCAGCGGCTGCATTTATATACGGTATAACCGCTTGAAATGCAAGTCGGAGCCACGGTCTCAACCGCCGCGAAGTCATGTCCCAGCGCCTCGGTAAAGTTTTCCTTTTGGCTTGTTCCGCACCGCGAACAGGTTTTCAGGGTGTAGCCGCTCTCCGTACAGGTAGGCGCGGTTTCCGTTTGCGTAAAGCTGTGTTCCAAAGGCTCCGTGCGGTCGTCGGTGTATCGGTCGCCGCAGGAGCAGGTGTAAACGGTGTATCCGCTTTTCAGGCAGGTCGGCTCGATGATTTTCGAAGTGTAGCTGTGCGTGTGAAGCACGGGCGCACTTGATGTGCCGTCGGCTGAACCCGCCGAATCTGCCGATGAAGTTACCGACGATATCTCCGACGCGGTTTCCGAAGCGGTATTATATTGATTATTATTCACGGAAACAGCCGAGCTTTCTCCCGAATAGCTTGAAACAAGCTCCTCGCGGTCGGCAGCGTTTTCGACAGCGCTATCCGACTTGCCGCCGCAAGCGGTGAGGCTCAGGCAAAACGCCGCGCTTAAAATAACAGCCGCAATTCTATGTATTTTCACAAAATCATCCTTTCGCCAAGACATTTGCTGACGCTCTTGCTTAAATTTTAACACATATCCGCTCATTTGTCAATAGTGAAATCATACCAAACATAACGCCGACCCTCCGCGAACGCGAGGGTCGGCGTTTTATACGTTTGTCATTCCCGAATATGTTCGGAGAACGTCCTCGGCGATCTCGCGCTGGGTTCGGCGCGTATCCATTGCAAGCTTCTGAATATGTCGGTGCGCCTGATTTTCCGTAAGGTTAAGATACTCGATAAGACAGCACTTCGCGCGGTCGATGATCTTCACGTCGTCAAGCTGCTTTGAAAGCTCGCTTTTTTCCTGTTCCAGACGATTTATATTCTCGCGTGCCAGAACCGCCATTTTTACGGTATGCGCCAGAACGCTTTTCGGAAACGGCTTTCCCAGAACGAACGCTCCCGTAAATTTTATGCGGCTCTGAACATCCTCGGCGATATCCGCGCGCGCCAAAACAACGATCGCGGCGTTCGTCTCTTTGGAGATCTCCGTGACGTAGTTTAAACCAAATTCTCCCGATAACGGCGTAGACACGATTATTGCGTCAAAATCTTCCGCTTTTTGCGGATCACCGGCGTCAAAAAATACCGTATCCGCGGATAATTCGCTTAATGCCGCGCCAATGCTCTCGCAGATCTCGGGTGTTTTGGCGTTGATGAGTATTTTCATAGTCGCTCACGCTCCAATTGACAATTTACAATGGACAATTGACATTATTCGCTTCAATTTACAATAATTGTCAATTGTAAATTATACATTGTCAATTGTTTACATACAGTTGTTTATACGGCGATTTGGAGTTCGGCGTAAGCTTCCAGAATTTAGACTGCAAAAGCTCGTCGACATTGCCGCCGAAATGCTTTACAAAACGTTCCGCATAGTGCCTTATCGACTGCTTTTCCTCGTCGGTAGCTTCATTGCAGCAAACCTGCTTGGGCAGACCCTGCGGAGCCGTTTCGCTTCTGATGAACATTTCGCCGCCGTGCATTCCCGTTCCGCAGAACGAGCCGACAGGACAGTCCTCCGCGCCGATACCGAACACGATTATTATGCCGCCCGCCTGATATTCTCCCAAAAAGTCGCCTACCTTGCCGCCGATAACGATTATCGGATACAAGTCCTCGTAGCTTTTCATGTGGATACCCACGCGGTAGCCCGCGTTGCCCTGAACGTAGATCTCGCCCGAGCGCATTGCGTAGCCCGTCGTATCGCCGCAGTTTCCGTGAACGATGATAGCGCCGTCGTTCATAGTGTCGCCGATAGCGTCCTGCGCGTTTCCGTGAACGATTATCTTAGAGCCGTTGAGGTAAGCGCCGAGAGCGTTTCCGGGCGTACCCTCAATAATAAGTTCCTTTCCGGAAGTTCCCGCGCCGAGATAGCGCTCGCCCAAAACGTGGTCAAGCTCAAACTTTTCCTCGGTGCTTTCGCGGATTATCTTATTAAGCTCCGTATAATTGTGATTTCTTGCGTCTATTTTCATTCCGTTATACCTCCCAATTTATCCAAGCGGCGTGCTTTGCCGAACATCATCATCTGCGGGGCTTTCTTCATAAGCTCCACGTCGACTTCGCCCAGATCGATGCACTCTTTTATCATAGAGGTATAAATTCCCGCGCGCTTGACGTCGCCCATAAGGATGTAACCTACGAGGCGGTTCTCGCGGAACACCAGCTTTTTATATGTATTCTCAGTCTCCTCAACATATTCCTCGCCCTCGTAAGAGCCGGCGGTGATTATGTGAAGTCCGAAAAATCCGATAGCGTTCATCGGAATGGCATTTACATAGCGGAACTCGCGCCCCGCCATATTGCGCCCCGCGACCTCGCCCTGCAAATAAGCGTTCGGCAAAAGCGCGAGTATCTTGTTGGTATCGGAGGACGCGTCGTAAGAAACCGTGCAGTCGCCCGCCGAGTAAATGTCGTCAAGCGAGGTTTTCTGCGTCATATCCGTGATTATGCCGCGGTCTACCTTACCGCCCGCGTCCGAAATAAGCTCGGTGTTCGGACGAACGCCGACGGCTATTATCAGCATATCGAAATCCACGGTAACGCCGTTTTTCAGCTTTGCGGAGTGCTCGGAGAACTCCTCCGCGGAAGTGCCGAGAATAAACTTCACGCCCTTGCTTTCGATATGCTTTTGCATTTTCATTCCCGCGCGAACGTCCAAAATAGACGGCAAAATTCTGTCCGCCATATCCACGACCGTTGTCTGCGCGTTGTAAGCGGAAAGCGCTTCGGCGGCTTTCAGACCGATAAGACCCGCGCCGATTATCAGCACTTTCATGCCGTCCTTGACTTCCGCGCGGATAGCCTTTACGGAATCGAAGCTCATAAAGGTGTGGTACTTCACCTTATCAAGACCGTTCATAGGCGGCACAAACGGCTTTGAACCCGTTGCGACCATAAGTTTGTCATACTGTATGGAAAGACCGTCGTCAAGAACGACCGTTTTGTTCGCCGTATCTATTTTCGTAACTTTCTTTCCCAGAACGGGAGTTACGTTGTTCTTCTCATAGAAATCCGCGTCGCGGTAGAGGATATTCTTGTCGGTTACTTTACCCTCCAGCCAATAAGAGATAAGCGGGCGGGAATAGGTGTGGTACTTCTCGTCGGAAATAACCGTGATGTTTCCCGTGCTGTCGAACTCACGAATACCCGCGATAGTGCCGACCGCCGCCGCGGAGTTGCCGATTATTACATAATTCATCTATTCTCACCTCTCCTCAAATACGATAGCCTTGTTCGGACAACCCTGAACGCACGCGGGATCGCCGTCGTGATTTTTCGTGCAAAGGTCGCACTTTTGAATACGGTGTCCCTCTTCGTCGATAACGATACAGCCGAACGGACAGCTCAAAACGCAGGTGTAACAGCCCACGCACTTGTTTTCGTCGCAGACCACCACGCCCTCGGGAGTTATCGAAAGCGCACCCGCGATACAGCCCTTAACGCAGGCTTTTCCGTCGCAAAAACGGCACTGCACCGCGAAGTTCACCTCGCTGCCCTCCTCGACTTGAATACGCGGGACGGGCTTTTTGCCGCTCTTGAACGCTTTTATCATATTCGGCGCGCCGCTGTTAGCCGCCGCGCAGTAATATTCGCACAGGTGGCAAGCGAGACACCAATCCTCATTTACATAAACTTTTTTCATATCTCTCTGCCCCCTTATTCTCCGGCATGCTGTATGCCGAGTATATCAAGTTCTTTCTGAGTAAGACCCACGCCGCGCAGCATAAGTCTGTTTCCGCGCAGAGCCTCAATGGAGTTGATACCCATACCGCCCATGATCTCTTTGATCTCGTGATCCCAAGCGGTTACGAGATTAACGAGCCGCTGATAACCTATTTCGGGATTTAAGCGCTTAACGAGGTCGGCTCTTTGAGTAGCGATGCCCCAGTTGCACTTGCCCGTGTTGCAGGAACGGCAAAGGTGACAGCCCAAAGCGAGCAGCGCCGCCGTTGCGATGTAGACCGCGTCCGCGCCGAGCGCTATCGCCTTAACAACGTCCGCCGCCGAACGGCAAGAACCTCCGACAACTACCGAAACGTCGTTTCTGATACCCTCGTCGCGCAAACGCGCGTCAACGCTTGCAAGCGCAAGTTCGATCGGAATACCCACGTTGTCGCGGATACGCGTGGGAGCCGCGCCCGTGCCGCCTCTGAAGCCGTCTATCGCGATAATATCCGCGCCCGAACGAGCCACGCCCGAAGCTATAGCCGCAACGTTGTGAACCGCCGCTATTTTAACGATAACGGGCTTTTCCCAGTTAGTTGCTTCTTTCAGCGAGAAAACAAGCTGACGCAAATCCTCGATAGAGTAAATATCGTGGTGCGGAGCGGGAGAGATAGCGTCCGTGCCCTTAGGTATCATACGGGTTTTGGAGATTTCATCGTTTATCTTCATTCCCGGCAGATGTCCGCCGATACCGGGCTTCGCGCCCTGACCCATTTTTATTTCGATAGCCGCGCCCGCGTCAAGATAACCTTTAAATACGCCGAAACGTCCCGAAGCTACTTGGCAAATCGTATTCTTGCCGTACTTGTAGAAATCCTCGTGCAAGCCGCCCTCGCCCGTGTTATAATAAGTACCGAGTTCCGTTGCGGCTCTCGCCAAACTTTCGTGCGCGTTCTTTGAAATAGAGCCGAACGACATCGCCGAGAACATTATCGGCACATCAAGTTCGAGATACGGAGTTTTCTCGTAATGCGCCTTTCCGTTCTCATCGTAAGTGATTTTCTGCGACTTCTTGCCGAGGAACGTTTTTGTCTCCATGGGCTCACGAAGCGGGTCGATAGGCGGGTTCGTTACCTGAGAAGCGTTCAGCAGAATTTTATCCCAATAAACGGGATAGTCTTTCGGGTTGCCCATTGCGGAGAGCAAAACTCCGCCGCTGTCCGCCTGCTTGTAAATCTCGTCCATTGTCTGATGGCTCCAGTTCGCGTTTTCGCGGAATTGGTTCTCGTTCGGACGAATTTTCAAGGCGTGCGTAGGACAAAGACAGACACATCTCTGACAGTCCACGCAAGTCATCGGATCCGAGATCATCTTATCCAGATCGGGATCGTATTTATGTACCTCGTTAGCGCACTGGCGTTCGCAAACGCGGCACTTTATGCATCTGTCCGGATCTCTTATAACCTCAAAAAGAGGGTTCATATAATTTATTGCCACGTTATCACACCCTTTCCCCGTGGTTCACCTCTGTTGCGACGCGTCCTGCGCCGCTTTGGGTGAACCTTGGCGACCTCGTGTCGCCCGCGTCTTTATCCAAAGTTACAATGATAGGCTCGCCGCCGCGCGGGCTCCAGATCTTGTCAACGTCTGGGCACATCGTTCTTATCGAACATTCCTCGCTCGACATATAAACCGTGTCGCCCTTTTCCGCCGCGACCATCGAACGCAGCTTAAGTCTGTCGTTCAGCGCCATAAGACCGTTGTTGAAGCCCAGAATTATCGAGAACGGCCCCGTTACCAAAAGACTTGAGAACACATTTCTGAAATGACGATATTTCTCGGTGTCCTCGGGAGAGAACTTGCCGCTTTCAAGCTCGCTCCAGAACGGCGAAGCGATAACCTTCGCAACGTCCTCAAGCGGCATTTCCAAGCGCCTGTGAAGATAATCTATAATGTATGTGATAACCTCGGTATCGGTAAGCAGATTGCACTTATACCCGAACATCTCGATAAAGCGGCGGTTCGCGTCATAAGACGAAATTTCGCCGTTATGTACTATCGTGTAGTCCAGCAGCGAGAACGGGTGTGCGCCGCCCCACCAGCCGGGGGTGTTCGTGGGGTAACGTCCGTGGACTGTCCATGCCCAGCCGTCGTACTCCTCCAAGCGGTAGAAGTCGCCGACGTCCTCGGGATAACCTACCGCCTTGAAAACGCCCATATTCTTGCCGCTTGAAAAAACGTAAGCGCCGTCGATCTGGTCGTTGATCCTAATAACGCATTTTGCGACGAACGTGCGCTCGTCAAGCTGGCTGTCCTGCAATTTGGTGGGCAGAGGATTTACGAAATAGCGCCAGATAAGCGGCTCGTCCGTAATTCTCGGATTTTTTCGCACGGGTATTCTCGACAAATTCACCACGTCGAAATGGCGGTCGAGGAACGCCTCGGCTTTAATTCTCGCCTCGCTTGAATCGTAAAAAACATGCAGGGCATATTGATCCTTGTATTCGGGGTATATCCCATACCCCGCGTAGCCGCCGCCCAAGCCGTTTGAACGCTCGTGCATACAGGCTATCGAATTCACGATGACGCTGCCGTTCGTCCGTCTGCCGCTTCTGTTGATGAAGCCCGATATCGCGCAGCCGCTCGGAATTCTTGTCGCTCCCTCTCTTTGTAACATAGTCATACTCCTTTTTAGCCGCCGTGCGCGTTTACGCTCGGCAAAGTTTCACAATTGGGATTTTTTTACACTTGCTTTAAAGCGTGCCTTTCCCAATAAGATACAATAATATTATACAACAAGCTTCGACACTTGTCAAGGGGATTTTGCAAGTTTTTTTTGAAGAACTTTCATTTTGCTTACATTTAATAGCATTATTTACATTATATGTAAGCAAACGTATGGTTAGTCAAGCGCAACTCAGCACGTTACAAATTGATGCGAGTATTTTTTTTGCAGGATATGGAGAAAATAATTTCCAAAGGAAAATCTTGCGATTTTGTGAAAAACGTTCCAAAGCATTGACAAGCGGCGTTTGAATAATGTATAATGTATAATGGAAAATGTACAATTTCGGCGCGGCTTCGCCGCGATCGATTTAGATTGTGTGCGTACCGAAGCGCGAACAATAATTATACATTGTCCATTATACATTATCAATTGATAAAGAGGGTGGACATCATTAAAAAAATAAAAGCCGCCGTGCTCTGCGGCGTTCTTCTGCTTACGGGCTGCGGTCATAAAACGGACGAGCCTGTTATAGCCCCCGCTTCGGCGGCGGGTCCGGCGTCGACAAGTAACAAATCAAGCTCGATAACTTCAGCGCCGCCGAACAGCTCCCAAAAGCCGCGTTCTTCAAGCTCATCGGTCTCGTCGTATTCTCCGACCGCGGCAAACGTTATCTCGCCGCTCTGCAAGGCCGACGCGCTTTACTGCGTCGAGGACGGCGAACTGCTCTACGGCGAGAACTCCGACGTGACGATAGCCCCCGCGAGCCTTACAAAGCTTATCACCGCTTCTACGGCGCTGAAATATCTCGACCCCGATGAGGTTTGCACGGTGGGCACGGAGCTTGCGCTAGTGCAGCCCGATTCCAGTCTTTGTCTCATTTCCGAGGGGCAGCAGCTCACTTTATACGACCTCGTCGCGGGAATGCTGCTTCCGTCGGGCAACGATGCGGCTTACTCCGTCGCCGTAAACACGGCGCGTAAAGTAAGCTCCTCTCAGCTTACCGACGAGCAGGCGGTGACGTATTTTGTAGATCTGATGAACTCCCTCGCGCAAGAGATAGGCATGAAAAGCAGTCATTTCGCAAACCCCGAGGGCTGGGACAACGACGGCCATTACACTACCGCCGCCGACCTGGCGCGGCTCGGAAGCTACGCGCTTTCCGTGCCCGTGATACGCGAGCTTGTTTCCACGCCTAAATACAACACGCAGTTCATCTCGGGAGAGTTTATCGAATGGACTAACGGAAACAAGCTCATTCACCCCGAATCGGACTACTACTGCAAATACGCCGTAGGAATGAAAACAGGAATGACGGACAACGCGGGCTGTGCGCTTGTGGCGGCGTTCGAGTATAACGGCAAGACCTATGTCACTTCGACGGTTGGCTGTACGGACGACCGCGAACGCTACGGCACCACTCTTTCACTGTTCAACAGAGTCTGCCCCGGTGTTTACACCGAGGACAGCGAAACAAGTTCCGAATAAAAAAACAAGAGCCGAGGAAATTTCCCCGGCTCTCGGTTTTTAATCGTTCAAATTATTCTCCTCTGCCCGTTTTTACCATATCCACGATAGCCATTATCATTATGATAAGCGAGAACAGAATTACAACAAGTCCCAGAAAATTTATAACGTAATCCGTGTAAGTTTCATGCAGAAGCGGCTCCAAAGACAGCATACCGAACGTTGACGCGGCGTCCGCCGAGGTTCTCGGCAGCAAAAGCGCACCGCACACGCCGCATATCACCGCGAACAATCCCAAAGCGCCGCTTCCGCGCTTTACTTTCATCGCGCAGTTCATAATTATCGAAATAATGCTCAAAACCAATATCGCCGCCGCTCCGTATACGGCTATGGACGTAAACATATAAAGCATATCCGGCTCGGGGAACAGCAGCTCCACCGCGGACAGCGTATAAAATCCCGCGCCCGCCATAGCGCCCACGCAAGCGATTATCAAAAACAAACTTATAATTCTTTTTATCACTGACATAACAAAAACTCCTTGCAAATACATTCTTCCCGCCGGCGGGATATTTTCACAGTAAGATTATAATACTTTCACTATTATAACACATTCGGTTTAATTTGTCAATAGTAATTTGGAAATAAAATTTATAACAGCTTAAGGCAACACCGCACAATCGGACAGCAAAGGCGTTAGCCGGTAATTGCGCGGTGTTGCCTTAAATCTTCCCGTCCCGAAAACTCTGAGTTGATATTTCCACCGCAAGATCCCCGTTACGACTATTTGCTGCACCGCGAATTTCGGGCGGGAGTTATATTCCGTTTCGGCGATTTTCAGAAGTTCGTTCAGCTTATCCTCTCTTTCTTTTTCGGTACAATCCAAGCAGAGATAATTTCCCGCCGGAAGCGTTATAAGCCCGTCCGTTTGATCATATTTAGCGCATACGGCGAACATTCTCGACTTTCCGTTTTCGGTGTATATCCCCGCCGCGTCCTCAAATTCAAAAAGCTCGTTTCCAACTTTATTGTAAAAGTGGGAAAGGTAATTCCAAAGATTATCCACCGTAGGAGTTTCCAAGATATCCGAGAGCAGTATTACCTGATTTGGAAAACGTTCAATATACACGTTCTCCGCAAATATACGATGTGGCTTGCGCTCGTAATCCGCTCTTGCTCGGCGTATCATAGTCTTGCTTTCCTCCAGCAAGGCTATTTTTTCGTCGGCGCGATTTTCCGCGTCATTCAGAAAATCAATTATTTTCCCGATATCATCATATTCAAGAACATCCTTTATTTTTTTTAGAGGTATATCCATCTGCTGGAGCGCATGTACAGTATTTAACAGCACAATATCCTTTTCGGTATAATATCGATAGTTGGTCAGCTCGTCCCTTTGACTTGGCTTTACCAAACCAATGCGGTCGTAATGCCGCAAGGTCTCGCCCGTCATGCCCGCTTTCTTGGCAGCTTCGCCGATTGAAAAAAATTCTATCATTTTTCATTTACCCCCCTTGACATTTGTGTAACACAAAGGTTTATAATTATTATAACACAGAAAATACCAAAACGCAACAGCTTTTTTTGAGGAGGAATACACAATGAAAAAAACAGTTTGCCTGACAATATCCTCGCTGCTTACCGCGGCGATCTTCACAGGCTGCACAAAAAAGACCAAAGCGGAATACGAAGTATACTCATACACCTCCGCCGAAACAGTAAATTCCGTAAGCATTGACGTTCACGACAGAGAGGTCGAAGTGTCACCGTCGGAGGACGGCAAAGTCCATATCGACGGTTTTGAAAGTAGCAAGGAACGGTATGATATTTCCGTTTCCGACGGCGGAGCGCTTACGATGACAATCGCCGAAAGCAAGGAGTGGTCTGATTATATTGGAGTAAAATCGCACTCCGACGTTCGCAGAATAACTCTTAAAGTGCCGAGCGAAGATTTGGAAATGCTGAGTATTTCCACTACAAACGAAAATAATACTCTCGCGCAGTTAAACGTCGGAAGTGCTGCGCTCGGTTCTAACGGCGGCGATATTCTATTTGAGAAACTGAATGCCGAAAGCTCGGTCGCTCTTAATGCCAAGAACGGAAGCATCGTTGGCACGATAGTCGGCGGCTACGATGATTATTCTGTATCATGCAGTATTAAAAAGGGGAAAAGCAATCTCCCCGAGAAAAATGAAAACGGCGCGAAAAAACTTACCGTATCGGTAAACAACGGCGATATTGACGTTGATTTTGTTGAAAATAACGAGTAACGGCTCTAAAGCAATACCGCACAAGTTTTTCCTTCGATTTGAACCACTATTTAAGGAAGCTTCTATTTTATCGGAGCTTCCTTAAAGTTTTTGTCAAAAAGCCCTTGCAAAATCGGAAAAAATAGGATATAATATTTAGTGTATAGTTATTTTTAAGAAAGGATAACGAATTATGGCTGTAGAACTGAAAACTATAGAGCACCTCTGCGAGCTTTCAAAGCTCGACTACGACGAGGACGGAATGAAAAAGGTTATGGGCGAAATGAGCGACATCATCGACCTTATGGACGAGATAAAGTCATTCGACCTCACCTACGACGACACCAAGGACGGAAACGAGATACGTTTCGGAGATACGCGCGAGGACGTTCCCGAAAAATCGTTCCCGACCGAAAAGCTGTTGGCGAACGCCGAACACACGGACGACTGCTATGTCGTGCCGAAAGTCGTTGAATAATGGAGGACAACTATGGATATAAAAAAAGCTAAGATCCGCGATTTACGCAAGGCGCTTGACAATAAAGAAATAAGCGCGCCCGAGCTTTGCGGAGAATACTTTAAGAAAATAGACGAAAAAGACGGCGAGGTGCTGTCTTACATCACGGTTACCAAGGACAAGGCGTTAAAGGACGCGGAAAACGCGCAAAAGCTTATCGATGCGGGCAAAGCCACCGCGCTTACGGGAATACCGCTCGCGATAAAGGACAACATCTGTATCGACGGCGTTAAAACCACTTGCGCCAGCAAAATGCTCGAAAATTTCATACCGCCTTACAACGCGACGGTTATTGAAAAGCTGAACGCCGAGGGTTATGTGCTTCTCGGCAAAACCTCTATGGACGAATTCGCTATGGGCGGTTCCACGCAGACTTCCGCGTTTGCGAAAACCCGCAACCCTTACGACCTCGAAAGAGTTCCGGGCGGCTCGTCGGGCGGCTCGGCGGCGGCTGTGGCGGCGTCTTTGGCTCCCGCGGCGCTCGGCTCCGACACGGGCGGTTCGATAAGACAGCCGTCCTCGTTCTGCGGAGTTACGGGCATTAAGCCTACTTACGGGCGCGTTTCGCGCTACGGACTTGTGGCGTTTGCAAGCTCGCTCGACCAAATAGGTCCGATCTGCAACGACGCCCGCGACTGCGCGGTAATGCTGAACGCGATCTGCGGTCACGACCGCCACGACGCGACTTCCGCGCGGGTCGATACTCCCGACTTTACTGAAAAGCTCGGACAGCCCATAAACGGCTTGAAAATAGCTTTGCCGAAAGAATTTTACGCCGAGGGCATTGACGATACCGTGAAGAAATGCGTTCTTGACGCGGCTCACGAGCTTGAAAAACAAGGCGCAACACTCGTTGATTGCTCCATGCCGAGCCTTAAGTACGCTATTCCCGCGTATTATCTTATCGCCTGCGCCGAGGCGGCTTCCAATCTATCGCGCTTCGACGGCATAAAGTACGGTTATCGCGGCGAGGGCAGAACGTTCGAGGAGCTTATCCGCGACAGCCGCTCCAAAGGCTTCGGCGAAGAAGTTAAACGCCGTATTCTTCTCGGAAACTACGCGCTTTCCAGCGGTTATTACGACGCTTACTACAAGAAAGCCCTCGCGCTTAAACAAGAAATAATTCGTCAATACGACAAGATATTCGAGCAAGCGGACGTAATTCTCACGCCGACCGCGCCCACTCCGGCTTACAAGATAGGCGAACAGGACAACGACCCCGTTAAAATGTATCAAGCTGATATTTGCACGGTAACGGTAAACATCGCGAAGCTGCCCGGAATTTCCACAACTTGCGGATATACCGCGGACAAGGGTCTCCCGATAGGAATGTCGATAATCGGTAAACGTTTTGACGAGCAGACGATACTGCAAGTTGCGGACGCTTGGGAAAACGGCTTTGTGCCGCTTGACGCAAAACTTTAAGGGGGTGTTGAAATGAGTGTTTATTTTCCCACAATGGGTCTTGAAATACACGCGGAACTGCTGACTAAATCGAAAGTGTTCTGCACTTGCTCCGCGGAATTCGGCGGTTCGCCGAACTCCCGCTGCTGCCCTGTTTGCAGCGGACTTCCCGGAACTCTGCCCGTACTCAACCAAAAGGCGGTGGAGTACATTATAAAAGCGGGTTATGTGATGAACTGCGACATCTCGCGGTTCACGAAATGGGACAGAAAGAACTATTTCTACCCCGATCTTCCGAAAGCGTATCAGATATCGCAAATGCCGCGCCCCGTCTGCCTTTCGGGTAAAGTTAACATCAACGTAAACGGCGAAGATAAAGTTATCCGCATTAACCGTATTCACTTAGAGGAGGACGCGGGCAAGCTTGTCCACGACGACGCTCGTCACCTCTCTTACGCGGACTACAACCGCTGCGGTATTCCGCTTATCGAGATAGTTACCGAGCCGGATTTCCACTCGGCGGACGAGGTTATAGCTTTTGTAGAGAAAATCAAACTGCTTCTTCAATACGCGGGCATTTGCGACTGCAAAATGGAGCAAGGCTCTATCCGCTGCGACGTAAACATTTCGATAGCGCCGAAAGGTTCAACGGAACTCGGAACGAGAACGGAACTTAAAAACTTAAATTCCCTTAAAGCGATAGCAAAGGCAATTGAAGTTGAAATAGACCGCCAAGAGGAGCTTCTCGAAAACGGCGAACGCGTAATTCAGCAGACGCGCCGTTTCAACGAGCAGCTCGGCGAGACCACCGCAATGCGCTCCAAAGAGGACGCACACGACTACCGCTACTTCCCCGACCCCGATATTCCGCCGATAATTTTTACGGAAGAGGAGCTTGAAGCTATCAAGAACTCTATCCCTGAACTTCCCGAACAGCGCGTTGAACGCTATGTAAACGAGTACGGGCTGAAACAATCCGACGCGGACATCATCGTCGGCGACAAGAAGATATGCGACTTCTTTGACGAAGCGATAAATGAATACAACAATCCGAAAGCCGTCTCGAATTACATTCTCGGCGAACTGATGAACCGCATTAACCGCGGCGAGGCGGATATGGAAAACCTCAAATTCGGCGGCGCGGACTTCGCGAAATTGGTCGAGTTTATGCAGACGGACAAAATCTCGCAGGCGAACGGCAAAATCATTCTTCGCGAGATGATTGAGAACGGCGGTACGGCAAAGGACATCGCCGACCGCGACGACCTCTGGATAAAAGAGGATAACGACCTCTTGGCAAAAGTCGTCGACGAGATTATAGCAAACAATCCAAAGCCCGTGGAGCAGTACAAATCGGGCGACCAAAAGGTATTCGGGTTCTTTATGGGGCAGGCGAACAAGGCGCTTAAAGGCGCGGCTTCTCCCAAGGCTATTCAGGAATATATCCGAAAGAAATTGAGCGAGTGATATGAACTTTAAACAACGACATCCGTATCTTTTTTGGCAGCTTATCGGGTGGGGAATTTTCCTTGCGGACTTCGCGTTTTTGGTTGTTGCCGCGCTGAATGACTTCGGCGAGTGGCAATATCCCGTTATCGTGTTCACGTTTATCGCGGCTCTGTTTGCGGTAGCGGCTTCGCCGTTTATCGTGCGTTTTACGCGAAAAAGAGACGTTCCGCAAAACGAGAACGGCTATCCCGAGAAAATCATACGCTCCAAAATATCTGCGATAAACTTCGCCCGAAAAACGGGGCACGAGGCTTTGGCGGCGTTTTTGGCGTTCTTTTCGATAATCTTCTTCTTTTTCGCGGCGTATATACTCGGAGAACGCGTTCATTTGGCGTTAGGTTTCACGTCAATGGTTATGGCGGTCATCGCTCCGTTCGTTATTATCAGTGCTTATTACACAAGAATGACAAAAAAATTCTTCACAACCAAAAACGGCGAAAAGCTTGTTGATATTTACCACCCCGAGGACGTCAGAGCGCTTTATAACGCGAACCCAAGAGTTCTCATCGTAAACGGCGACCCGCCGCCCGTTCTGCTGAATTTCTTCTACAACTGGCTGAAATTCTACCTTAAAGACGAGCGTCTGACGCTTTATCGAGTACCCGCGCCGGAGCTTTGCCGCGATTTTACTCCGGCGAACTTTCTCGGCTACGGCGACATTCTGTTCTGTATTCCCGAGGAGCAGCTTGCCTTAACGAAAGAAAAGAGCTTGCTGTTTCGGAAAGAGTGCGATATTATGTTTGCAATTCCGTTGTCGGTTTGCGCTGTTCAAGAAAACGGCTAAAGCGGCGGCATTAACGAAAAAAAATCCCCCGAAATTCGGGGGATTTTTTATACTGCCACGACTTGATTTTTACCCTGTGCCTTTGCCGCGTAAAGCGCCAAATCCACGCGCGAACAGATTGCGTCAATGCTTTCGCCCTTTTTATGGGTCGCAACTCCTACGCTGATCGTTTGACGCGGCGTATCCGCGTATTCCGTCTCCGAAAACATTTTCCGTATGTTCTCCGCTGTTTTGGCGGCATTTTCGGCTTCATCTCCGTACAACAGCATCATAAATTCCTCGCCGCCCCAACGTCCCGCCGAAGCGTTACCTTTCAACGCGGATGAAGTGTCGCGCAAGATTTTTGAAAGAGCTATGATGACCTCATCGCCGCAGTTGTGCCCGTATGTATCGTTCACTGTTTTGAAGTTGTCGATATCCAACATTATAAGCGAAAGTTTTTCGCTGCCGAGGTTAATTAGATTTTCTATCTGCGTTTGAATGGATTTGCGGTTGTAAAGACCTGTAAGACCGTCTCTTACAGCCGCTTCGAGCAGCTTTCGGTTGGTTTCCTGAAGCTCGGCGGATGTGACCCCGATAAACGTTGCGAGCCTTGAAGCAAGCGACATCTTGGTGTTGGAAAAGCTCTTTTCCGTAATATTTACACGGTTTTCGTGAGTTTTCTTTTCGCCCTCGCGCATTGCCGAAATAACCATTGTCACGTTATGCTGAACAAGTCCGCCGTTTGCCCGCATAAACTCCCCGTGCGAAAAGAAGCCCGAAGAAGAAGCGATAGGAGCAAGCGCGCTTATCTCGTATGTAGGGTCTTTCGACGACCAATAAGTTTTTCTCGCCACACAGGAGAATATGTGCATGACTTCGGGCGCGAAATCGTCAAGCTGACGGCTTTCGTTAGATATGCATTTTATGATAGTCACGGGATCTCCGTAGGAAATGCGCATCTCGGTGCCGACCTCAAAATCGCTGCTTAGCGAAATAGAGCCGTCGGCGTTTGCGGAAAGCGGTGTTCTCAGCACGGGCACGCCATTGCACAATGCGTAAAGCGGAAACTCAAGCGTATTGAAGAAGAAATTCTCATCGCCCTCGACGTTCAGATACTTTTTATACACATCACAAGCGGGAATACCGTCTAACTCATAAATGATCGCACCGTCCGCTTTTGTAACGGTGAACACGCGTCCCAACGGCTGCCAGCCTTGAATACAGATAGCCGAAGCATTCAAATTATCCCCGCCGTAAAACACCGCCTCTATCAACGAATCCGAAGAACCGTCCGAACAGCTTGAAAACAGTGCGCAGTCGCTGCTTGTAACGTCCGCGCTGCAAACTATAGCGCCCGTTATCTGCACCTCGGGGCGCATTTTGGACATCAAAGCGCAAAAGTTCGTCGTAGACTCCTTCGGAACAGGATAGTAAAGCTCGACAGCCTTTATCCAAAGGTTCGCGTTGACATAATCCACAAGCTGTTCGGCTATTTCATCGGGAGACATCTTCGACAAATCAAACTCACACACCTGAGCGTTCGTAGTCGGATCGTCAAACACCAAAGCCGCCACTGATATGCTTTTTCCGCATTGACAGTTGATTATTATACCTCCCGTTGACGCGCCGACATAAGGGTATTCGGGAAACACCTTTTCAATAACCGCTCTCGCGGCGGCTACGGCGTCGCTGTATAAAACCTCCGAGAATATCTGAAAGACCGCCTTTTTTCTGCCGATCTTTTCTTTAAATTCGTTTAGTTCCTTTTCAAAAGAGCTTTCATTGTCAAAGTAAAAATGATATTGTTTCATTGAATTGTACCTCGAAATAAAAAATCACTTAATAATTATAACACATAATTCTGATTTTGTCAACCTATATCGAAAAAACGGCTTTCAAACTATAACCAATAGCAAGAAAGCCGCAAGAACTTATTATTTCTTTTTTGAAGACGCTGTGGACTCAGACTCAGGCTCGGGTTCGGGAGCCTTGTACTCCGTAATTTTCACGGATTCGATAATTATATCGGTCTTGGGTTTGGAAAGCTCGCCGTTCTTGTTTGTTATGACTTCAACGCTCGAAAGCTTATCCAGAACGTCAAATCCATCGAAAACCTGACCGAACACGGTGTAGCCGCCGTCCCAGAGCGGATATCCGCCTTTTTCGGCATACTTCGTCTTAACTGCGTCGGTAGCCTTGCCTATCATGTCCGCAAGGTTAGTGTGATATGTCTCCTGATATTTTAACTGTTCAAGCGCGGGGTCGGTATCTTCCAAGCCCTCCTCCTGCTCTGCTATCGTGGAGGCTTCATTTTTGATAAGATCTGCGGAATATTGCGTGATATCAACGGACTTTTTGCTGTTTACTATGTAAAACTGCACGTCGTTCGAGCCGGTCTCATCAGCGGCATAGCCCAGTGCGCCGTAAAAATTCCTCGCTTCCGCGCCGGTTTCTATCGGGAAAACGCCGCTCTCGTCAACAAGCGCGGTGCCGCCGGTACCGTCGCCGTTCAAAGAGCCGCCTTGGATACACATATCCGCCGCGACGCGGTGAATTTTAAGTCCGTCATAATAGCCCTTTTCACACAGCATTTCAAAATTCTTCACAGCGTTCGGCGCGATATCGGGGAACAGCTTAGCGGAAATAGTCCCGTAGTTCTCGATAGTTATCTCCGCTATCTTATCGCCGTCCTGAAATGTGATCTCGTCGTCGATATTGCCTTTAGAAGCCTTTTTTCCGCAGCCTGTAAGGTTAAGACAGCAAGCCGCCGCCAAAACACAGCTTAACAACGCGTTTTTAAGTTTCATAATCGCACCTCTTATTATTCAAAAGCCGAAACGGTAACGTTCTTTATGATAATATCCTTAGTGGGCTTGCTGACTTCTCCGGTACCATTATCCGCGACCTCCGCGGCGGAAAGCTTGTCAATAACGTCGAAGCCCTCGTAAACCTGTCCGAAAACCGTGTAGTTGCCGTCAAGAGAGGGAGTGCCACCCTTTTCCTTGTAACGCGATTTGATCACGTCCGTGGCATTTTCAACAAAATCCGCCATATTCTGATTGTATTGAACATACTGCTGAAAATAAGCGTCCGCTTGTTCTTTTGTAACGGTCGCGGCGTTTTCATTAAGCTCTTTTAAATTACCTTCGACATTGGATTTTATCGCGTCCAACGGCAAGTCCGAATCAATGTCCACAGACTGCTTGTTGTTCACAATATAAAATTGTGTTGAATTTTGCCCGCCCGCGTTGGCGTAGCACAGTGCGCCGTAAAAATGCCGCGCGTTCTGAGCGGTCTCGATGCCGAACGAACCGTCGTTCACCAAAGCGTCGCCGCCCGTGCCGTCTCCGTTCGTACTGCCGCCTTGGAACATAAAGTTTTTCACAACGCGGTGTATCTTCAAGCCCTTGAAGAACTCCTTATCGCAGAGCTTTTGGAAATTCTCCACGCCCACGGGAGCCGCCTCGGGAAACAGCACTGCCTTTATCGTGCCGTAATCCTCTATTTCAAACGTTGCGATAAGATCGCCGCTCTTGGGCGAAACGTCTTTCAGATTGCCCTCAAAACCCTCGATCTCCTTGGGCTTAGCGCTTGTCACCGTATAATTACCGCCCGACGTTGTCGCTTGGCTGCCGCTGTCAGACGTTGGCGCGGTACTGCTTGTATTCTTTTCTTCACAGCCCGCCAACAGCATGACCGCCGCCAACGCGCCGCACATCAATGTATTTTTTATCTTCATTCTTTCGTTCCTTTCGATCATTCTCCCGAATTATCGGCTGAGACTTCGCTTTCCGCACCGCTCTCGGCGGCAGCGTCAAGCTCCGCCTTGTCGTGCAGCTTGGGGCGCGGATATTCGTCGGTCTTGTCGCCCTCTTTAAATTCCGAGATCTTAACGCTCTTTATCTTGACAGTCTCCGTTGCCAGATCCTCGTCGTCCGCGGGAATTTGCGTAAGCTTTTTCACGACGTCAAGCCCCAGATAAGTTTGACCGAAGACCGTGTTCTCTCCCGCCAAACCGAAAAAGCCGCCCGTTTCGTAAAAAGTATCGAACATTTTAAGGACTTTTTCGCGCTCTACCGCGTCCTCGCGCTCTTTTACGCTGTCCTTAAGCTCGTTTATCGCGTCTGCGGTGAGAGTTTCCGCGTCGTTGTTTACTATGAACCAACGCGCGTCCGAACATCCCGCCTTATCGGAAAAGCCCATAAGCGCCCCGGTAAACGGCCACAGATCGACTGAATACTCGTTGGTGATAAGTTCGTCGTTGGTATCTCTGCCCGTATAGTTTCCCTTTTTGTCCTCCCAGCCGCCGGTCAGGAAGTAAACGTCGTTACGCGCACCTTTCACGACTGTATCGTCGTACTTGCCCGCTTCCGCGTTCTTTATGAAATTTTCCACGGTCTTGGGCGCGTATTTCTCATACAAAACCACGCGTATCTCGCCGTAATCCGTGTCGATCACCGCTATTTTATCGCCCGCTTCCGGAGGACTGAGCTGGATAAAATCGACGTTCATTTCTTTAAAGTTATAATTCATCATTCCGTTTTCGGGCTTTGACTGACCGCAGCCCGAAAACGTCAATATTGCCGCCGCAGCCAATACCGCCGCCAAAATTCTTTTCAAAATAACATTTCCTCGCAATCGTTACGCTTTTTTAACGACAGTTCCCTGTCTTGTTTCCTCGACGATATAGCCCTTTGCGGTTATCTCATCGCGGAGCTTATCCGCCAGCGCGAAATCCTTAGCCTTACGCGCGGCTTTTCTCTGTTCGATAAGCTTTGTTATCTCTTCGGGAATTTCTTCCTCATTACTATTATACAACAAACCGAGTACGTTTGTCAATGCCGTAAATTCGTCAAAATACACGGAAATATCTCCCTTTGTGACGTTTTTATCGGCAAGCGCGGTGTTTATTTTTCTGACAAGCTCAAAAACGGCGGCAATTCCGTCGGCGGTATTAAGGTCGTCGTCCATTGCTTTGATGAAGTCCGCGCGGGCTTGTTTTACGTTTTCGAGAGTTTGCCCGCTTGCCTCGCCGTCGGCAGCTGTGGATTTTACGCGGTTCATAGCGTCGCGGCAGTTGTAGAGACGTTCGAGAGCCGCCTTGCAGCTTTCGATCACTTCGACCGTGTAATTAAGCTGCCCTCTGTACTGAACGGACAGAAGCATAAAGCGAATAGGCTCGTATCCGAATTTAGCCGCCATATCGCGCACCAAAAAGAAGTTGCCCGCCGACTTCGACATTTTCTTGTTATCGACGTTCAGCATACCGTTATGCATCCAGATATTGGCAAGCGTGCAGCCGGTCGCGCATTCGCTCTGCGCTATCTCGTTTTCGTGGTGCGGGAAGATAAGATCCGCGCCGCCGCCGTGAATATCAATGGTGTCGCCGATAAAATGGCGGCTCATTGCCGAGCACTCGATATGCCAGCCCGGTCTGCCCTTTCCGAACGGACTGTCCCAATACGGCTCGCCGAGTTTTGCGGCTTTCCACACGGCGAAATCCATCGGGTCGCGTTTTTTCTCGCCGACTTCAATACGCGCTCCCGCCTGCAAATCGTCCAGCGGCTGATGCGAAAGTTTTCCGTATTCGGGGAACTTCGACACCTCAAAATAAACGTCGCCGTCAACCTCGTAGGCAAAACCTTTGTCAACAAGCGTTTTTACAATGTCAATAATGATATCCATGCACTCGGTAACTTTCGGATGAACGTCGGCGCGGCGGACGTTCAAGCCGTCCGCGTCAACGAAGTATTCCTTAATGGCGTTCTCCGAGACCTCCGAAGCTGTTTTTCCAAGCTCGTTCGCCTTTTTGATGATCTTGTCGTCCACGTCCGTGAAATTCTGCACGTAGAACACCTTGTAGCCGCGAAACTCCAGATAGCGCCGCAGAGTGTCAAAAACGCACAAAGCGCGGGCGTTTCCTATGTGAATAAGATTGTAAACGGTCGGACCGCAGCAGTATATCTTCACAGCGCCCTCGGTTATGGGCTTCAATTCTTCTTTTTTTCGCGTCATAGTATTGTAGATCTGCATTATTTTGCCTCCTTGATCTCCTGAAGTTCTTTCTTTAAGTTATCGACCTCCGCCGTCAGCTTGTCGATGTACATCTGCTGCCTGCAAATAAGCTGACTTACGGGATCGGGAATATGTATCTGGTCGAGGTCGCCGTTGTTTACTTTCATGCCGTCGCGCCGCACGACCCGAGCGGGCACGCCGACGGCAGTGCAGTTAGGCGGCACTTCCTCGAGAACGACCGCGTTGGCGGCTATTTTTGAATTGTCGCCGATCTTAAACGGTCCAAGAACTCTGGCGCCCGCGCCCACCATCACGTTGTTGCCAAGCGTCGGATGACGCTTGCCCACGTCCTTGCCCGTACCGCCGAGCGTCACGTTCTGATAAAGTGTGCAGTTATCGCCGATCTCGGTCGTTTCGCCGATAACTACGCCCGCGCCGTGATCTATAAACAAGCCCTTGCCTATCTTCGCGCCCGGGTGGATCTCAATGCCCGTCTTGTGCCGCGAACGCTGAGAAATCCACCGAGCAATGAACGTATGCCCGTGCGTGTGAAACCAGTGCGCCCTGCGGTAGCTCCTCACCGCCTTGAACGACGGGTAGAGGAAAATAACCTCCCACGTCGAGCGCACGGCGGGATCGCGTGCTTTTATCGACTCTATCTCAGCCTTTAATTTCTCAAACATACCGTCCCCCCAAAAACAAAAAGCCCCCGCGCCAAAATCAGCGCGAAGGCGTCAAAAACGCTGTTCCACTTCGCTTCGGGTGATTTTCAAAAAAATCACACCCTCCTTGTTTCCTTAACGCGGAAAACGTGCGCGGATACTAATTCTTCCCCGCGCCGACGTGTTCTTCGCAATCATTTTGCAGAACCAAACAGCCGCACTTCCCCGAACCCGATCTCCGCGCTCTCACCGCCGCGCGGCTCTCTGTGCACCGCTCTTTCGGATACTCTGACCGTTTATCGTCTTTACAAAAGGGCACCTCTAAAAAACCTTGTTTGAGGAAAATCGGCAAGACACGCCGTCTGCGTCGTCAAGTCTCCTTGCAAGGCATACAGCCTTGCTTCGTCGGCTTTCCCGGCAGCCGACATACCCTCCCGATTTTTCCTTTTCAAACCGGTTTTTAGAGGTGCCCATAACAATAATATTATAATTATACCACATTTGCCACCGAATTTCAATGTCGTATTCATCAATTTTCAGCATTGAAATTTGTGCAATTTCACGAAATTTTATTTTTCTTAAATTCCTCCAGAAATCGGCGTATCTTCCCAACGCAAACGCCCGCGCCCGAAGAAATACCGAGCTTTTGAGAAATTTCGGCGAAAACCGCGCGCGCGGCATTTTCATCGGAAAATTCTATCTCCAATTCGTAATCGGTTTTTCCGAAATACTCGCTTTTATCAACATCGACCTCGCCGCCGTTGAATTTCCAAATACCGCGTGTTGTGGTAAGCGCCCCAAGCCGCTTTACATCGGGGCATTCCTCGCCCGAGAGCTTTTGCAGTTCCTCTCCCGAAAGCGTTTCGGGAAGTACTCTCAACTCCTGCGACAACTCCACGCGCGAGTAGTTCACGGAAGTCGGAAGCTTCATTTGCAGATAAAACTTTCCATCAAGTTCCCGCACCCGCACAGTGATGTGCCGCTCTGACATTTGCAGATCGTCCGTGTCGAAATAGTGATTGGTCTGTACGATCGTTTTGAAATCGTACAATTTCAGCAAACTTTCATACTGCTCCTCGGTGAGCATCACCTTAAACTCGTTTTCTATCATAAAATTCCTCTATAAATATCCGTCAATGCCGCGCACCGAGACCTCGCCCGAGCTTACCTCGAACTCGCCGTCCTTGTCGCGACAGACGAGAAATCCGTTTGAAGCGACGTCCACCGCTTCAGCTGTGCGTTCGCCGTTCGGGGAGATTATCTTCACCTGCCGATTTAAGTTCAGCACGCGCCGCCGATATTCATCATAGCATTCCGAAAACGGCATTGCGGCGCGAAATTTCACGCGCTCCGCGATCGTCTCGAAGAGCCGCCCGCGCTCGGGAACCTCTCCCGCAAGCATAAGAAGCGAAGCGGCATGCGGCAGATTCGCTTTCTCAAAAAAATCCGCGCTTTGCGAAACGTTCACGCCAATGCCGATTATGACGTTGGCGCAGTCACCAAAAAAGACGCTTTCGCATAAAATACCACAGACCTTGCGCGAGCCTATTATCACATCGTTCGGCCATTTTATTCCCGCTTTCGGAGCGTTTTCGGCATACAAGCTCTCTATTGCCTCGCACACGGCAAGCCCGACGCGCGCGGTCAAATTATCGCGCTCGGGCGGGTCTTTCAGCAAAACGGAAAGCGGCAGCATATCCTCGTTCGCTTCCCAATTATGCCCTCGCCGTCCGCGACCCGCGGTCTGAAGCCGCGCCGTTACCGCGCACCCGTCCTGTAACTCCTTGCAGCGGCGCTTTAAGTAGCTGTTGGTGGAATCCACCTCGTCCAAATAGATCGCGTTTTCCATATTTTACCGATCTTTGGTTTCCATTGCCATTATGTTCATTTTGATCTTGCCCTCCGGCGACAATTCGATAACGCCGAAAGTGGGCTTGTTATGGTTTCTCGGAGAATTGAGACTGCCGGGATTCATCACAAAAACGCCGTCTATCCGCTCGGTTCTGTAAAGATGAGTGTGTCCGAAAAGCGCGATCTTGCAGTCATTTTTCTTCGCGGTCGCGACTAAATATTCCAAACCGTCGTGAACGCCAAATGTGTGTCCGTGACAGCAAAAGATCTTATAACCGCCGACTTTTGCGACATGCACTTGCTCATGACTGCCGAAATCGCAATTTCCGCCGACGTAAATCATCGCCTTTTGCGGATACATTGCCCGAATATCGGCAAATTCGTGCTCTCCGTCGCCGAGATGTATAATGATGTCTGCGTCTTGATTTCGCTTTACGCAAAGATCAAGCGCCTTAAAGTTTTTGTGGGTGTCCGCCACGACTAAAATTTTCATAATTATTGCCTTTCCGCAGACAAGGCTGCTTTTGGATTGGGGCGCATTCCCCCGCCGCGGTACGCGGCTAAAAAATTATTTATAACTTAGTTATAATTATATCATATAATTCAAAAAAAATAAAGGGGTTTTGGAAATTTTTTGTTACTTTTTACATATTTTATTTTTAGGAGGCTTTTATTATGAATGAACAGAACTTTAACCAACTGATAAACTCGGCGAGCCAAAAACTCGGCACGTCGCCCGAAAAACTTCGGAAAACGCTCGAGCAAGGCGACGTAAAAGCGCTCTCGGCGGGTCTTTCAAAATCCGACAAAGCAAAGCTGCGCGCGGTCTTGTCAAACAAAGACTTGGTAAAAAAGCTGAAAAACGCTTCCAACCCTCAAGATATCATGCGTATGCTGAACGAAAAATAAACGGCGTCAAAACGCGGAAAGGAGCGGCGTATGGACAATATTGAGGAGCTGCTCCGCGCGTTGACCGACGACGATGACGACAACGGCGAAAGCGGAAACAGCAGTGAAAACAGCGGAGCAAGCGGCGAACAGTCCGAGGGACTTTTTTCGGGACTCGATCCCGAAATGCTTATAAAAATGCTCTCTCTGTTTGAAACGCTCAATCAGCCCGACGACAACGAACGCTTTCTTCTGGCTCTAAAGCCGCTTTTGCGCGAGGAAAACCGCGCAAAGATCGATTCGGCGATAAGGCTTATGAAACTGTTTTCGCTGCTGCCCGTCTTAAAAGACAGCGGTTTGCTCGGAAAACTTATGTGATCTTCGGGAGGTGATCTTACGGTTTGGAGCACAACACAATCCGCGCTATACGAAAAGGAACGCCCCGTTGACCGCAAAAACGGCGATAACGAGAGCCTCCGCTGCGAAAAGTCTGACATACCCCAACCGAAGCCCGTCCGCAAAGGTCTTTTCGACGACGGAGACGCTTTGCTGATCGTCGCGCTCATCATAATTTTGATGAACGAGAAATGCGATCAAAAGCTGATTTTCGCGCTGCTTCTCACACTGCTTATGTAAGTTTAAACAGAGAATATCCCGTCAATAATTATAACGGTTGACAAACACGGAAAAAAGTGGTAAAATATAAATAGGTATTCTTTAAAGCAACACCGCACAGAGATTGTCGTCCGATTGCGTCGCCTAATTTTTCGTCAGATTGCACAAAATCGACGAATAAGGCTGGCGCCTATGAGGAGATTTTGGGCAAAAATGACGGAAAATTTGCAAGCAAGCGGGCGGCAAAACCCGTAGGGCGGTCTTTGTGCGGTGTTGCCTTAAATGTCGGTCTTAATAAGTGCGGCGGTTTATAATACCTTTCATTCTTACAAAAAATTCGGAAAACAATTCAAAAAAATTAGGCGGGGTGAAATTATGAAGATAAATTGGAACAAAAAATATACTACCATCGCGATCTACGCCATCGTGGTGATAATTTTCGCAGTACTGTTCATCAAGCTAACCTACAATTTCGACACGCTCAAACAAGCGTTTTCGTGGGTCGGCAGCATAGGCGCACCGATAATCTGCGGCATCGTCATTGCGTATATTCTAAACCCTCTTATGGTGTGGCTCGAAAACAAAATTTTCGGGAAATATAAAGCGGAAATGCCGCAGGAACAGAACATTGTCGTGCGCAAGCTTCAACAGTCGTCCGTCGGCGATAAAGCGGTGGTCAAAACTCTCGAAAAGCACTCCGCCCCAATGGAAAAAAAGGTGCGCAGACGAAAATTGATAGCGCGAACCGTATCGCTCGTACTGACGTTCATTATTTTTCTCGCTGCCATAACAGGCATCGCTGTTGCTATCGTACCAAACGTTTCAAAGAGTATCGTGACGCTGGCGGAAAACATGGACGGCTACATTCAGAAAATTGACAAGTGGGTGACGAACGTTTTTGAAAGCAAGCCCGAGGTGATGGAGTCAATTTTCAAGGAGATAAAGAGCTTTCAGGATCTTCTGTCCAAAATTGCAGGCTCTCTGGAACCTATGACGAAGGACATTATAGGCAATCTTTCGGGCTTTATAGGAAATATCCTTGTCGGGCTTAAGAACTTCCTGCTGGGCTTTATCATTGCCATTTATCTGCTGTTCAGCAAGGAGCGGCTTATGGCGCAGATGAAGAAGATCGTCTGCGCGTTCTTAAAGCCCATGCGCGCTCAAGGCTTTCTGCACGGCTGCTCACGCAGCAATGACATTTTCAAAAAATATATTATATCCAACCTTGTGGACTCGCTTATCATCTTAGTATTTATGATGATTGGAATGTTCGCGATGGGAATGCCGTATCAGATGCTTATAGCCGTAGTTTGCGCGGTCACGAACCTTATTCCGTTTTTCGGTCCGTTTTTGGGAGCCATTCCCTGCGGATTGCTGATACTGCTTGTCGACCCGCCGAAAGTAATTTGGTTCGCGATCTTTGTGCTCGTACTTCAGCAGCTCGACGGAAACGTTATAAAGCCGCTGCTTTTCGGCGAAACCATGGGACTGCCGGCTATCTGGGTCCTGATCTCGATCATAGTCGGCGGAGCGATGTTCGGCATTCCCGGAATGCTGCTCGGCGCGCCCGTGTTCGCGGTATTTTATATGATGTTCGCGGAATATGTCAAGAACAAGCTTCAAAAGAAAAATCTTCCCGGCGAAACGGAGGTTTACGAAGCAAATTCCGAGGTGCTTTCGGACGATTATTTGCAGCACGCCAGCGAACCGGGCAAAATGCCCGCCTCTTTCGAGGAGGCTACAAAACCCGATCCGACCCCTCAAGAAAAAGAACTGCCCGAGCCTATCACCGAACCAAAGAGACCTCGATCGCGCAGGAAACGAAAATAACACTGTAATTTACCGCCCCTTGTCCGCATATTATGGGACAAGGGGTGATTTTTTGAATATTATCGCGTCAATAAACGACAATTTTGTATGGGGCGCACCGATGCTTTGTTTTATGCTGTTCACGGGAATTTTTTTCACGGTGAGGACGGGCTTTTTTCAAGCGCGAAAATTCCCCGCCATTCTGAAAAGCACCGTTTTTTCGCGCGACAAGGGCGGCGCGGACGGCGTTTCTCCGTTTGCGGCAATGTGTCAAGCACTTGCCGCGACGCTCGGCACGGGAAACATCGCGGGAGTATCAACGGCGCTGTCCATAGGCGGCGCGGGCGCGGTCTTTTGGATGTGGGTAAGCGCGTTTTTCGGTATGATGACGGGCTTTGCGGAAAACGTTCTCGGTCTGCACTACCGTCAAAAATCGGGAAACGGATACAAGGGCGGCGCAATGCAATACATAAAAAACGGGCTTTCCGAAAATCCGAAAACCCGTTTCCTTGCCGCGCCGCTTTCCGTTGCTTACGCGCTGTTATGCGTTTTGGCGGGATTTGGAATGGGCAACGCCGCACAGATGAACTCCGCCGCCGAAGCTCTGAAAACAGGCTTTGGCATACCGACTTTTGTAACCGGAGTATTGCTGACGGCTCTTGCCGCGCTGATAGTTTTCGGCGGCATAAAGCGAATATCTTCGGTAACTTCAAAGCTCGTGCCGCTGATGTCGGGGTTTTACATAATCGGGTGCTTATACATTCTGATAAGCAGCGCCGAAAACATTCCGAAAGCGTTTGAAATGATAATAAGCTCGGCGTTTGGTTGGCGGCAGTTGGGCGGCGGCTTTGCGGGCGCGGCTGTGAAAACCGCGATCTCAATGGGCTTTAAGCGCGGCGTTTTTTCCAACGAAGCGGGGCTTGGAACAAGCGTTTTCTCGCACTCCCAGAGCAGCATTAAAGAACCGGTGGTTTGCGGAATGTGGAGCGTTTTCGAGATATTTTTCGACACCATAGTGATGTGTTCTTTAACGGCGCTTGTGCTGCTGGTAAGCGGAGTTCGTCCTGATATTACTGCGGAAATCCCCGCGGTAAGCTCCGAGGTGCAATACTTTAAGCTCACCGAAAGCGACGGTCTTATCACACGCGGAGCAGATCTTCCGCAAGACCTCACGGTTTACGGCGTTCACGGGGAGAAGCTTCGCGCCGAAATGCCTCGGGAGATCACCTACTCCAACATTATGACGATTTGCGGCGAGGAGCGCGGCGGGCGTATTGTATCCGCAAAAATCGAGCCGCTGCGCGGAGTTGGGCTTGCGGAGTGCGCGTTCACCGCAAAATTCGGCAAGCCCGCGGGAATGGTTCTTGCCGTTTTGGTGGCAATGTTCGCGTTTTCAACAGTTATCGGCTGGAGCTATTTCGGCGGCGAAGCGGCGGCGTTCCTTTTCGGCGAAAAGTCCCGAAAGCCGTTCTGCGTTGTCTTTATCGCGTTTTCCGTCATCGGAGCGTGCGTCGATATGACTGCCGCTTGGGGCATTTCCGATATGCTCAACGGGCTTATGGCGATCCCGAACCTCATAGCGGTGCTTATTCTCTCGCCCAAAGTCATCGCGCTCACCAAAGAATACTGCGGCAGAACGTTCAAACGCAAAACGGCTCTCCGCAAAAAAACGAAGAGCCGTAAAGACGTCGCTTAAATTACAAAAGGTTACTTGCACTCGCAACCGGGCTTAGCCTTAAACGAAAGGCAATCGGTACATGCCACTTTGGTGGGGTTAGATTCGTGAGTGCCGACTTCGATTTTGTCAAGAGAGCAGTAATCATCGCAGCTGCAATGATTTGCACAGTTGTGGATAGTGCAGCCAATGTGCTTGTTTGCAAATTCGGTTCCCATAATAATACTTCCTTTCAAAGGTAATACAGCTTTGCGCTGTGAAATTATTATGAGAGCATTCCGCGCGTTTATTCCACGGAAAATTTCGGTAAAATTATTTTGCGATCATTGAAGCTATCAGCTCTTTAAGGCGCTCGACCGCGTTTTCGGGAGCAAGCTTTTCATCTAATGTCTTGTCGCGTGATTTAAGCTCGTAAACGCCCTCGTCGAGGTTGCGCGGCGAGATTATCACGCGAAGCGGCACGCCGAGCAAGTCCGCGTCGGAGAACATCACGCCCGCGCGAACGTTGCGGTCGTCGTAAATAACTTCAACGCCCGCGTTCTGCAAGTCCCCGTAGAGCTTGTCCGCGGCAGCTTTGACCTTTTCGTCGTCGGAACGCACAGCGCACAAATGAACCTGCCACGGAGCAATCGCCATAGGCCAAATCGGTCCGAAATCGTCGTGAGAGCTTTCGCAAACGCTTGCCGCCAAACGTCCAACTCCAATGCCGTAGCAGCCCATGATCGGAGTCTGTACCTTGCCGTCCTTGTCGAGATACGTCATTCCCATTGATTTTGTGTACTTCGTGCCAAGCTGGAAAATATTTCCGACTTCAATGCCGCGCGAGATAGTGAGAGCGCGTTCTTTACACTCGGGGCAAATGCCGCCGTCTATCGCTTTGGCGAAGTCGTGATACTCGATCTCGGGACAGTCGCGCTCCAAATCAAGACCCGTAAAGTGATAATCTATCTTGTTCGCGCCGCAAACAAGATTGTTTGTATTTTTAAGGCTGTCGTCAAAGAGGACAACGTGCTTGCCGTTTACTTTAAGACCCACCGGACCTATAAATCCCGCGACAATTCCGCACTCCTCGTCGATAACGGCGGGGTGGATATCGCAGCCGAGATAATTCGTGAGCTTTGTTTCGTTAACATCCAGATCGCCGCGAATGAACAGCACAACAAAGCTATCGTCCTCGTTTTTCTGATAAACAACGGCTTTTGCGGACTTTTGCGGCTCTGTTTTAAGGAAACCGCAGACTTCCTCAATGGTGTGGCAATTCGGCGTATTCACTTCCCTGAGTTCCTCGGAAACGTCGTCGCGCTTGTTTTCGATAATAGAGGGCGCGGCTTCAACGTTGGCTGTGTAGCCGCACTTTTTGCAGATAGCTATGCTGTCCTCGCCTATGGGAGTGAGCATCATAAACTCATGCGACACCGCGCCGCCCATCATTCCGCTGTCGGACTTTACGGAAATTACATTATCGCATCCGCAGCGGCGGTAAACATTTTCATACGCCTTGTGAGCGCGCTTGTAGTACTCCTCCAGATCCTCCTGAGAGGTATGGAAAGAATACGCGTCTTTCATCGTAAACTCGCGGACGCGGATAAGACCGCCGCGCGGACGAGCCTCGTCGCGGAACTTCGTTTGTATCTGATAGATCATAAACGGATATTTCGTGTAAGTATTCGCATACTCGCGCACCAACTGAACCGCGGCTTCTTCGTGCGTCATACCGAGCACAAGCGGCTGACGGTTGCGGTCGGTAAAGCGCACCATCTCGCTGCCGATAGAGGTGTAGCGACCGCTTTCCTCCCAAAGAGAAGCGGGCATAACCACGGGGAACATTACCTCCTGTCCGTCGATAGCGTCCATTTCCTCGCGGATTATCTGCTCGATCTTACGCGTTACGCGTTTCAGCGGCGGGAAATTCGAGAAAATTCCGTTCGCCACATACTTGATGTAGCCGCCGCGCACCATTAAAGCGTGGCTGTCGATCTGGCAGTCCGAGGGACGCTCTTTAAATCTGTCGCCGATTAGTTTGTCAAGTTTCATTTTATCCTCCTTTAAATTCCGTTATTCACGGCAAAAATCAATATATCGTAAATTTATCATAGGCATGACCGTCGCAAAAGGATTGTATGATATCCAATATCCGACTGTCATAATAGACAGCGCCGCCATGCATATTGTTTTTTTCAATTTCGTAGTAATATACCTCATGCTTTGCGGAATTAAGTTTCTCATACAGCGTTCTGCTGTTTTCTACCGAAACGACCGGATCGAATTCGCTGTGTATCAGCAAAACAGGCGGAAGCTCAATATCTTCGGTAATATACTCCGAACAGGAAGCTTTTCTCGCAAGCTCCTCATTGCCCTCGATACTGTCAACTCCAAGAAGTACGGCACTCGGACGAATTTTCATCCACGACGGAAGCGGCTGCCGTGAGCAGATCAACAGATCCGTTGAAGCGCATTCAGCAATGACCCCCGAAATTTTAGGGAGAGCGCCGCATAGTCCATGTGCATTAAAAAGAACGGACATCATAGCAATATGTCCGCCGGACGAATTTCCCATAAGATAGATTCTGTTCATATCTATATGGAAATTATCCGCGATCGAAGGTATAAATTTAAGAGCGTTGCATACGTCCTCGACCTGTGCCGGAAATGCGGCAATATCGGATTCACGGTATTCCATTGCGATAACCGCGTACCCTCTCTTTGCAAGAGCCGCATATTGAGGGATATCGTTATACATCTCCTGCTTATGCCAAGCCGAACCGGGGATAAACAATATGAGCGGATACTTTTCGTCTTTTCCGTTTTTATACGGAAACAAAACCTGCAAGTGTCTTTTGCAATTACCGTAATCAAAGTATTCCCAATCCTGCAAATACAGACATATCGTTTCATTGGCTCTGTCGGACGGTATATATATTTTCCGTTTCATTAATATTCCCCCGAATTTCAAAACAAAAACGCCCCTTGTATCGGCTGTCGCTCAATACAAGGGACGAACACAACTGTCATTGTCCGCGTTACCACCCAAATTCGGCGTATCAATCGCCGATTGATACAGACCGCTCTCAAACGCCCTTAACGCGGGCAAACGTGCCGTTTCTCCGTTCCGCGCGTAAAATCTGCGCGGCGGCTTTTCGCGGCAAGCTCCGAGACGGGTTCGCGAAGCTGTGCTTTACGGCTCGCACCAACCGCCGTTTCTCTGAAAGCTGCGCTCTGCTACTGTTTCTCTTCATCGCTACACAATTATTATACCACGTTCTTCTGAATTTGTCAATAGCTTACGAAAATTTCTTGACAAACCCGTTCGCGCGTGTTATAATTACGCGTAGCTGTCGATACGGCGTCCGAGGGACAATCTTTAAAGCGGGATAATCAACATATTTTAACCGATAAGCGAAATTTTAAAATCCGAACTGTTTTCCCAAAGCAGAGCGATTTTATCCTTTCTTTCGCGTCAAGACAATTCCAACGATCGCTCCAATAAGGATAAACGGCGCCGCTCTGACAAACAGCCATTCAAACGCGTGAAAAGTCGTTCCCATAACGGCGGTTTCGGGTTCGTTGTAATCCCAGCCCAAGTAAGGGCTTTTTAACAAAAATAAGACCGCAAAAATCACTACAATGACCGCACACAGCGAAATAAGCAGCCAATGAATTATTTTTATTCTCGTTGTCTTTCTTCGTGCGAGCTGCAAGTTTATGACCTCCAATTTTTCGGAAATCGCTTTTAAGTCGTCAACTTTCGACTCGGAAACAGTTTCTCCAAGCAGAACGCTTACGGGTGTTTCAAACGCTTCCGATAATGAGATCAACATATCGGAATCGGGAACCGACAATCCGTTCTCCCATTTAGAAACCGTTTGCCGCACCACATTCAGCTTGACAGCAAGTTCTTCTTGTGAAAGCCCTTTTGATTTTCTTATCGCTTTAATATTTTCGTTCAGCATTAGAAATAACCTTCTTTCTTTTAATCGTTACCTCTATTATACCGAAAAACGCCCGTCGCGTCAAGCAACGCATTTTAACATTTGTGATTATAACCCCGTTGCGACAAGCAACGCAAATTAACATTCAAGATTTGCGCCGAAAAACAGCAAAACAAAAAAGCGGCGGAAAACTCCGCCGCTAAAAATTTATTATTATATTTTTGCCAGATCCATAAACACTATAACAGCATACTTTTTACCATTGTAAACCTCATATCCAACGCCAACATAGTATTTGTTGGAAACATATATTGAGGCTTCCACTCCGTCCTCGTCTAAGTCCTGTCCTTTTACAAAGCCCTTTTTGACAAGCTCTTTCTTATAGTTGTTCATTTCGGTCTTGGTAACGTCCGACGCGTTGTAAAGATATCCGTAAAGCCCGTCGGCAGATTCTTTCTCAACGACCTTTGCGTTAGCAAATTTGCCCAGATCCGGAATGTTCGTGCCTTTATAGCAAACGATATTCTGCTTAGTGGTCACCGATGCAGTCTTGCTCCAAGCACCGTCCTTGCCGCTCTTTACACAGCAAACGCTGTAGTAATATTTCTTGTTTGCCTTAAGCCCCGTCACCGTGCAGGATTCCTTGACGGTCTTGTACGTCCAGTGCTTGTTGTCCGTCGAATAGCGAACCTTGTATTTATCCGCGCCGCTTACTTTGCTCCAAGTTATCTTGAAAGAACTGCTCGTTGAAGTTGCCTTGATATTCTTCGGAGCGGCAGGCACTTTGACAATAGTCTTTACGGTTTTCGTTGTGCTCCAATCGCTTCTGACTTTGCCGTTTATCATCGCGCCGACGCGGTAATAGTATACCGTTCCCGATTTAAGTCCGCTTACCGTAAGCGTGGTTTTCTTTGTTGTTTTAAAGCTCCACTTCTTGTTGTCGGTGGAATATCCGAGTTTGTACTCCTCCGCGCCGCTTATTTTATTCCACTTTACCGTAATGGAATTTGCGGTCTTTGTTGCCATAGCCTTGGGCTGAGCGAGCTTTGCAGCATTCTTAACGCTGACGTCGACAGCGGCGGTGTTGTTCGCTGCGGCTTGAGCGTTCGCTGTAACCGCAAGTGACGAAAGTGAGATAACAGCTGCCATTGCCGCGGTCAAAATACGTTTAAATTTCATAATGTACCTCCAATGTGCAATTTAAAGTGTCGGTGAAAAAATATATGCTATTTTAATTTTACAGTAAAAAGATGTCAATGTCAACAGTAAAATTGCACAATTCTATCTGTGAATAATATACAATAACTGTTTTAAGGAACAATGCGGTTTAGAAAAACAGATTGACAAACGCGGAGAAATGTGGTAAAATTATACTGTATTTTATGTTCAGCAAAACATTGTGAATTTACACGAAAGAGCTGTACGAAAAATAAACAAAATCAAAGGAGAAACGGTTATGTATATTACTTGCTTGGACTTAGAGGGCGTTTTGGTGCCCGAAATATGGATAGCTTTCTCGAAAGAGAGCGGTATCCCCGAGCTTTGCCGCACCACGCGCGACGAGCCGGACTACGACAAGCTGATGAAATGGCGTTTGGGAATACTTAAAGAACACGGTCTGGGGCTTAAAGAAATTCAGGCGACCATTGAGAAGATCGACCCAATGCCTGGAGCAAAAGAATTTTTGGACAAGCTGCGCTCATTGTCGCAGGTCATCATAATCAGCGATACGTTCGCGCAGTTCGCGGGACCCTTGATGAAAAAACTCGGTCTGCCGACGATTTTCTGCAACTCGCTGGACGTTGCCCCGAGCGGCGAGATCACGGGCTACAAAATGCGCTGTGAAAAGTCAAAGCTGACGACCGTCAAGGCTTTGCAGTCTATCGGCTTTGAAACGATCGCGGGCGGCGATTCGTTCAACGATCTGGGTATGATACAAGCGTCTAAATTCGGATTTTTGTTCCGCACCACCGATCAGATCAAGTCCGACTATCCGCAGTATCCCGCTTTCACCGAGTACGACGAGCTTTTACGATACCTTAAGGAATGTCTTGACAAGTAAACGTTGTCGATACCGCACAAAGAACGTGAAAAAATCGCGGCGCTTAGCAATTTGCTTTGCGCCGCTTTTTTATTCCTCGTTTATTTTCGCATTTTGACGTTCTTCTATTTTACGCCAATTCATAAAACCGTACAGATCATTCACCAAAAACGCCGCAAAGCAGCACGCTACGGAAATATACTCCGAATTTTCCCGCGCCGCCAATATCCACAAAATTATCAACACGATATCGTTAGCCGCATAACCCGCCGCGTAAAACGGACTTCTGCGGAACGTCAGATACACGGCGACAAAGCTCGTAGTGACCGAAAGCGTGCTCAGCGCCAAATTTGCGGTACCGAACGTTTTCAAAATAAAGTAAAACCCGACGGTAACAACAGCGGCGAGAACGCACATAAACACTGTTTCTTTTCGGTGGATTCTGTTTACTTTGACCTCGCTCTTGTTGCCGTCAAACGGGTTTTTCAGCCACGAGATAAGCGAAAAGACCGACATCGGCAATGTCATTCCGAGATATGTTATCATCTCGCCGTAGTAGGAAAATCCAAACGATATCAATCCGTAAAGCAAACTGAACACGATCATCAGCGCCTGTCCGACAGGGCTGGCTTTTGCGGCGAAAATAAGCGAGGTAACTCCGATAAGGGAGGCGGCAAGGTTTAAATAATTTACGCGGTCGAAAATCAAAAACGCCGATAATATCAATAGAACAGAACAGCCCCACAAAAATTTTTCACCCGTTGTAAAGTATTTTTTCATAGTCCGTATCTCCCCTGCTTCACGGTCAAAACATAAGGATGCGCCGCCTAAAGACCGCACCCTAACATCAGGCTCTGTCCGTCGGTCAGCCCCTTTGGCGTTATAATATTTTATCCACAGTTTATTATAACACAAACGACCGCAAAAGTCTATAAACAAACTGCACAAATGCGGCGCTGCCTAAAATCGGACTGTAAGCAACATAGCCAAAAAGCTTTCGCTCTCCAAATGGGAAGATAATTTCGTCATTTCAAGTCCCTTCTGCGGAAAACCAACATTCCCACACCCGAGGATATTACGATCGTGCTGAACGCGTAAAACGGTTCGGACTTGAAAAAGTATTTATAATCCATATAGTTTTCCGCGGCACGTTCAATCGTTCCGAACGGCAGAACCTTGTCAATGCCTATAAGCCACGGCTTTACGTCGTTGTAATAATCGCTTTCGTCGGTGACGATTTTATTTATCGCCTTTGACGAGAAAAAGCATATAAAAGTAACCAAAACCGAAACAGCAACGGTTATCGCTTTTTTATTGCAAAACATACTGAAAAACGAAATCAGCGAGCTGTAGGCTATCAGCGTGAAAAAGCACAGCAAAGCAGCTGACCAAAACTCTTTTTCGGGAAACCCTGTTTGGGAAAAACTGAGCAATCCCCAAACCAACGAAGGAAGAACCTCCGCTATTGTAATAAGCACGCTGCCGCAGACTGCCGCTATGTAGTTTGACGCATAAATGTCCGAACGTTCTAAGCCTATAATAAGTTTATTTTTTACAATGCTGTCAGAATATTCCACTCCTAAAAACATGGAAACAAATACCGAAATAAAAATCGGCGCGGTTTTCATGGCTTTAATGATTAGAGGACACCAATCTATTTGCCATGCTTGATCGCTCAAGCCGTTAATTACAGACAAACCCAATCCAAGCAGAAAAGCTCCGCCGGCGCAGATATAAAAAGCCGCCGATTTAAACATTCTTGCAAAATTAGCTCGTAATAATTTAATCATTTCAAGTCCTTTCTGCGGAAAACCGCCACTCCCGCCGCAGTCGAAACAGCCAAAATTCCGAGAGAATACAGCGGAAGCGCTTTTTCGTTATGCGTCTCCCCGGATTGAAGCTGCACAAGCTGTCCGCCGGGGAGTATGTCGTTTGCGGTAATAAGAACGTCGCGCAGTGCGCCGTCAATGTAATTGTCGCTGCGGATAGGCTCGGCGTTCGGGTCGTCGCTGTCCTCGATAAACTCGGGGATATCCAAAACGTTGATTATAAGCGCTCCCGTCGATATTGACCTTATACCTATCAATATTGATAACACAACGCTTATCGGCTTAGAGGTGATAAGCATACCGATAAGCGTGAAAATGCCGATTGCCGCCTCCAACGCGCAGAATATCGTGAACATTCCAAACGCGAACTCGCCCGCTTCCATTCCGAAAGTCTTGCCGAAAACGCTTACCTTAAATATCATCGGAACGATCTCGCAAATGGAAATAAGCAAGCTGCCCGCGCTTACCGTCAAAAACTCCGAGAAGTAAATATCGATACGCTTGCTGCCGACCGCCAGTTTGCTGCGCATTGCGCCGCAGACATAGTCCGTTCCTAAAAACAGCGGAGCGAAAACCGACGCAAATATCATATAGTGCATACCGTTCTGCAAAAGAGTGTGCGCGGTTTGCTCTTCCCAATTGTCGGGCAGGTAAAAGATATTGCCAACGCCCATCGCAAACGCCGCGAGCATTAAAGCCCACAGCACCTTTGTTTTCCAAAGCCGCGAGAAATCCGCTCTCAGCAGTTTTATCATTTCAAATCCTTTCTGCGGAACACCATAACGCCCGCCGCCGTTGAGACCGCCAAAATTCCGATAGAATACAGCGGCATAAGTTCCTTGTTGTGCGGAGTTCCGCTCTGAATTTGCATAACTTGACCCATAGGAAGAATATCCGATGCTATTGCCATGATATCGCGTTTTATTCCGGGCTTGATGTAATCGGGGTTTGGTTCCGCCGCGCCCGTCGATACAAATTCACATTTCTCGGTGAACGTCATAACGTCAAGATTTTCCGGTTGATTTAAGAAGTTAAGCAATATTTGACAGGCGTTAAGCATCATAAGCGCACTCGCTATTGAGATCGCCGTGCTCCTTGATTTGGGCGTAATAAGCATACCCAATAGCGTAAGTAAGCCGATCGCCGCCTCCAGCGCGCAGAATATCGTGAACATTCCAAACGCGAACTCGCCTTGTTTCATTCCGAAATCTTTGCCGGAATAGATTGCCGCAAATATCATCGGAACAAGCTCGCAAAGAGCGATAAGTAAGCAGCCCGTGCTTACCGTCAGAAACTCCGAGAAGTAAATAACGATACGCTTGCTGCCGACCGTCAGCTTGTTTCGCATTGTGCCATTGGAGTAGTCCGTGCCTAAAAACAGCGGAGCGAAAACCGACGCGAATATCATATAGTGCATACCATTCTGCAAAAGAGTGTGCGCGGTTTGCTCCTCCCAATTGTCGGGCAGGTTAAAGAAGATATTGAAAACGCCCATTGCAAACGCCGCGAGCATTAAAACCCACAGCACCTTTGTTTTCCAAAGCCGCGCAAAATCGACTCTCAGCAGTTTTATCATTTCAAATCCTTTCTGCGGAACACAACAACGCCCACAGCAGTGGAGACGGCAAGCACTCCAAGAGAATACAGCGGCATAAGCTCTTTATTGTGCGGGCTGCCCGTTTCGAGCTGCATAATCTGCCCCGTGGGAAGAACGTCGTTTACCGCCGTGAGAATATCGCGCTTTATACCGGGCTTTACATACACGGGGTTTGATACAAGTTCTCCCGTTTCCACAAAAACGCCGTCATCATCGATTTCATAGTCCTCCATATATTCGGGCTGTGCGAGAAGATCCATAATGATAGCCGCGCCGAGCGACAGCACAAACGTTGCCACAATTGAGATAGCCGTGTTCGCGGATTTCGCCGTGACAAGCATTCCGAGCAGAGTAAACACCGCACTCATCGCTATGGTGGCGCAGACTATTATAAACATTTGGAACGCGAATTCTTCCGCTTTCATTCCGAAAGACTTGCCGAAAAACGCCGCCGCGACTTCGGGAATGTCTCCCGCAAGCGAGATAATAAACGCGCCGAAGGATACGGTTAAGAAGTTTGAAAAGTAAATCGACGTTCTGTTAGAACCTATGATCATTTTGTTGCGGATAGTGTTTTGCGCGTAGTCCGTGCCGAGGAAAAGCGCGATGAAAACGGCTATCAGCACAAGCGAGTTGGAAGTGCCTTCCAAAATATTTTTGGCGGTATTTTCCGCGGTGCGGATATCGGGCACGAAAATCAGAGAGTTCAGCACCGATAACGCAAAAGAAAGAATAACGCAAACCCAAAAGCTTTTCGATTTGCGCATACGCGTTAGATCGGCTCTTAATAATTTAATCATTTGATGCACCCCCGACAAGATTGATAAAGTACGCTTCAAGGCTCTCGTCGTGCTCATTTACGGAGAACAGCTCACACTCGGCGTATTTCAATGCTTCGGTGAGTTTCGTAATGCTGATCCCTCCGTAAATATCCGCGTTCTTTTCATCGATGATCTTGTATTCCAAGCCCGCCGCGTCAAGCACGGGTGCAAGCTTTTTCGTGTCGGAAACGGTAACGCGCGCACACTTGCGGCATTCTTTTTCCAAGTCCTCGGCGCTTATTTCCTTAACCAGCTTGCCTTGATCAATAAAGCCGTAGTGCGTGGCAAGTTTTGAAAGTTCGTCCAAAATATGCGAGGAAATAAGCACAGTGATGTTCTTTTCGCGGTTGAGTTTCAAAATCAACTCGCGTACTTCGATGATTCCCTGCGGGTCGAGACCGTTTATCGGCTCGTCGAGGAGTAGGAAGTCGGGGTTTCCGCAAAGAGCCACGGCAATGCCCAAACGCTGGCGCATACCGAGAGAGAAGTTCTTCGCCTTTTTCTTTCCGGTATTCGGAAGCCCGACCAGCTCCAAAAGCTCTTTTATACCGTCAAAGCTCGGCATACCTATTACGCGGTACTGCTGTTTTAAGTTGTCCTCGGCGGTCATATCGAGATAGATGGACGGCGTTTCAACGACCGCGCCCATTCTGCGCCGCGCCTTGTTGATATCCGCGCTGCTGGAACTTTGGCCGTAAAGCGTAAACTCGCCGTTCGTCGCGAATTGAAGTCCGCAAACAAGTCTTATAAGCGTAGTCTTGCCCGCTCCGTTTCTTCCGACAAATCCATAAATAGAACCTTTCGGAACGTTCATCGTAAGTCCGTTCAATGCATTAAACCTGCCGTATGTTTTCTTTAATTCGTTAGTGGTTAAAATATATTCCATAACATATTCTCCTTTCGTTTGCAAGTATATTGTAAACCATAATGGTTAAGAAAACGGTAAAGAAAAGAGTTAAGATTTGGTAAAGATATTCGCCCCGCTTATCACGGGGCGAAATTTATTTCTCGCTCATCTTAAAGCCAATTCCCCAAACCGCTTCGATAAAATCCGTTCCCGAGATCTCACGTAGCTTTTTGCGCAGGTTGCTGATATGAACTTTAAGCGAACTTTCCACGCAGTCGGGCGTTTCGTTGGCTATTCTGTCGAGTATCTGCGCTTTTGTGATGACTTGCTTGGGGTTCTGCATAAGTATCTTTAAAATGGCGAACTCGGTTTTGGTAAGTTTTGCGGTTTGTTCCGCGAACTTCACCTCGCGGGTCGGTATATCGAGCGTCAGCCCCCGCCATTCAAGCGTTCCTTCTGAGAGCTTTCCCGCGTCGCGAAGCCGCACTTTTATACGAGCCAACAACTCCTCGGTGGAAAAAGGCTTTGTTATATAATCCGCCGCTCCCGACATCAGGAGATTTACCTTGCTGTCGATATCGCATTTCGCGCTCATAACGATAACGGGAACGTCCTCAATTGCGGGAAGTACCTGTTCTCCCGAAAGCTCGGGCATCATCAGATCGAGCAGCACAAGATCGGGTTGATTGTCCGTCATCAGGCGAAGCGCTGTTTTTCCGTTGAACGCGCGGATAACGTTATACCCCTCGCGCGTCAAAAGATCAAACAGCATATCGCTTATGTATTTATCATCGTCTACTACCAATATTGTGTCCGACATTTTCCTTTTCCTCCGCAAAAAGTCCGCCTTATTATGGCAACACCGCACAATTACCGGCTAACGCCTTTGCCGCCCGCTTGCTTGCATATTTTCCGTCATCTTGCACAAAGTCTCCTTGACGGGCGACAGCCCGTCTGCGTCAACTTTGTACAATCTGACGAAAAATCTGACGGCGCAATCGGACAGCAATAATTGTGCGGTGTTGCCTTATAACATATTTTCAATACCAATGATATGCTCAATCAACTTATAACGTTTTCGCTGTAAGTTTGTTGCCTTTATTATAACATATTTAAAAGAGAATTTCAAGGTCAATTTCATAATACCCTTATTACATCATGAACACTGCGGGGATATAAGAGCATTTTTAAGGCAACACCGCACAAAGACCGCCCTACGGGCTTTGCCGCCCGCTTGCTTGCAAATTTTCCGTCATTTTTGCC
>CANQWD010000016.1 GCA_947627465.1 uncultured Clostridia bacterium | reverse complement strand
TTGGCTTGTTTTCCCTTTTATAATGCGGGTTGATGAGTTTTGCTCAGGGCTAATGATAATTAGGAAAGGGGGTGATTTCATGTTTGATAAGTTAAAAAAAGTTGGAATGACTGCTAAAGATAAGCTTTCCAATCTCAACACTAAAGGCAAGTTTATAGCCGCTTCCTGTGCTGTACCTTTTGCGGCTCTTGTGCCGTCGGTATCTGCATTTGCGGCTGAGGATCCTGATGTTACTACTAATACCGTTAGCGGTGTTTTTAGTGGTGTTGGCTCTGTTGTCACTGATGTTGTTTCGCCTGTTCTTACTTTCTGCTCTACTAACACGATTTGTCTTGCGTTCTTGTCTGTTACGTTCTGTAAGCTTGGCGCTCGTCTTGTCGGCAGGATAATTTCCGCATTCGGTCGCGGGCGCTAATTGGTGATTGGGGGCGGCTGATGTCGCTCCCTTTTTTCGTTTGGTCGTTGCGAATTAAAATAAAACGACTTCCATTTTATAACGTTCATTTTGGGAGTTGATTACATGAAAAATAAAATAATTGCTTTTATTATGGCTCTTGTTGTGTGTTTTGTTGGAGTTTCATTTTCTGTCCCCGTTTTAGCTTGGGCAGTTGCAACGGAGTTTGAATTTTTGTCGGATTTTTGGGATTTTGCTTTGAGTGTGGGTGAATATGCTGATGAAATAGCAGAAAATAAAGCCGCTTATGCTGATACTCCCGAGGGATTTAAAGCTCGTGCGGCTGTTCTTGCAAAATTTAAACCTTATCAAAATCAACTTCCATCTGGCTATACAAAGGAAGATTTTCTTCAACTTCTTGTTGATATTACTACTGATAATGATTATAGCTATTTAGAGGAAAAATATGGTAAGGATGTTGCCGATTTTCATCTTGAACATTGTGGAGAGTTAATTGATTTTAAGGCAAATTTGATATTCCCTTTGTTTAATGGATTGGACGATTTTGTAGACGCGCTTTTTGATACTAATCTTGATGATTATGATATTGATGATAAGGGTAATCCTCAAATTCCTGCCGAGGATTTCAAAAAGGAAGTTGAGAAACAAAATCAAAACATCAACCCAAAAAACACCGACATGCTAAAATACAGTTGGCGAGACCGTTCTAAAAACTATGATCAAGATAAAAAGTTAGGCTGTTGGAACATGACACCGAAAGCCTTTTCGGACGGGAAAACGCTTTTCGGTACAGATTATGAACAAGGCTTTTATTTACAGGCTTATGTATATCGTGAGGGCGTAATGTATTATGCGCCTTATCAGTATCACATATATGCTAAAGGCGGCGCACATGGTTCGCATACATGGTACACCGACCCTATTTATTATCAATCGGATATAGGCGGCAGTATAGATACTTTCGAACTTCAAGTTGATGATGATGAGGGTTACGACTTTTCGTGCGTTTCTATCGGTGTTTCTCTCCGTACCAACGGCTATATTTATTTTACGGGTTATTCTGACGCAGCTACTTCTATAAAAGGCGGCGACTATTCTACTTATTTGTCTTCCCCTGACTTTTCTCAATTTTCCTCTTTTTATTCCGAGTATGCCTTTCAATTTTTAAAATACAATGATGTTAGTACATCTATTGATTATGATAGTTCGATAGCGCATTGTTTAGGCGGTACTTATGAATATTGTAAATCTTCTGAACATGATGAAAATGGCTGTGATGATACGTTAAAAGGCTCTTGCGATTTCGGCTATTTCCTTTGCTCTGATCAGTTCAGTACAACTTATGCCATTGATACATCGCGTGTAGCTGATAATACTACCGTGACGATTACAGGCGATACTATATACGATTACGATATCACGGATAATTCCACGGGTGACACAACGGACATCAAGACGTATATAACCAACAATTATACATTTCCCAGAACACCCGGCGGTGACGGTAATGCCAGCGGCGGCAATGGCGGTAGTGGTAGCGGTGATGTGAACGTAGGCGGTAACGTGAATGTAGGCGGTGAGGTAACTGTAAGCGGGGGAGTAGATGTGAACGTTGGCGGCACTGTTGATGTAAATGTCTCTGTTCCTGATATAAATGTAAATGTTAACGTGTCTGGCGGCATAGGCGTTGGCGGTAACGGTGGAAATACTCTTTCAATGCCTGATACAGGTGATCTTGACAGTTACTATGATGAAGCGTTATCACAAACAAGCGGCATCCGAGGTTTTTTGAGTGATTTTTTCGGTTTTTTGCCTAAAGAAATAATTGGTCTTTTGGTTGTCGGCTTCGTTTTGGTTATCTGGGCGCGTGTTTTGGGACGGTGATTGTATGTTTAATTTTGATTTGTCATTTTTCCCTGAATTTGGAAAACTTATTATAGATACAATTGTTAATTTATATAAGTCTTTGAATTTTACAATTGGTTCTTTGCAGTTAAATGGTTGGTGGCTTCTTATCGGCGTTGCGCTTTTTTGTGTTGTTGTTTGGTTTTTAGGGAGAATTTTTCAGTAGGGGGGTGTAGTTGTGCGTTTCGGCTTTAGATTTGGACATTTTTTCTTTTCTTTCGGTGCGTCTTTGAGACGTATTTTAAATTTGTTTAGGAGATGATTTTTGTGGGAGAGATTGTAACATCTGTTTTTGAACGTGTCGTTCGTGACGGCATTACATATCTTGTGCGAAAAGCCGTTAACGCTGCCGGCAAGAAAATCCGTGAGTTTTTCCGTGATGAAGATGATAACGGCGTACCCGATACCGACGAACCCGAATTTACTGAAGATGATGATGAGGAAACTAGCGGGGAAGGGGAGACCTCGGAAGAAACGTCCGATACTCCCGATATTCCCGTTAAACCGCCTGCTACAACGTCCGAAACAACAAATATCGGAGATGTTGTGCTTATTACTCCCGACGGACCTGTAGCATTTTATGCGGATAGTGATGAACAGCTTGCCGCTACTGTTTCCAAGGCAACCGAACAATGGGTAGCTGTAAACGGTGCAACCAATAAGCCTTTTACTAATTATTCGGTTACCGAGGGCTTGTTGTTCTTGATTGCAATTCCCGTACTTTTTATGTTTTTTCGCGGTCTTTTTAAAAGGGGGAAATTCTGATGAGTATATCCGATTTCTACGGCTATTTCATTTTTAAGGGGTTTGAAGATGTAGTTAATTGGCTCACGTCTGTTGTACCGTTTATCCTTTTGACAGTGTTCGTGCTTAATGCTATCTTCAACATAATTTACTACATTATGCATTTAGGGGGTAAATAATATGTTTTCTCTCCATAACCTCGGCGATCTTTTCTTCTGGCTTTCGGGTCTGGGAAATTTTTGCTTTTTCGTTTTCGTTGCTAAATGGTTTGTCCATTTGTTTAGGAAGGGAGATAAATAATGCTTAAAATTATTATGTGCGCTATAAAGAACGCTCCGTTATTCTGGCGTTATGTTACCGCCGATTTTTATCACTTTTTGCGGGATAAGGGTTGGAAAGTGTTCCGCTACTGGGGGCTTCATCTTTATACGGGCAAGTTCGGCGGTGGTAAGACTATTTCTGCTGTGCGGCATGCTTATAAGGTCTGCTGTAAGTATAGGGGCGTTACCGTGCTTACTAATCTAATTTTGAAAGGTTTTCCTAAAGATACAACTATTATACCTCTTAAGGACGCAAATCAAATTTTAGATTTGCCTGATAAGTCTATTGTGCTCATAGACGAGATAGGCACTATCTTCAATAGCCGTGATTTCGCAAGTTCAAAAAAGAGTGTTCCGAAGCCCGTGTATCAGATAATTTTACAGTGTCGTCATGTACATATAATGCTTATCGGCACTGTTCAGCGCTGGAACTTGCTTGATAAGCAGCTTCGCGATATCGCTGATACTCTTACTGAGTGTCATAGCTATTTCGGAGATCCTTTTAGCCGCTATACTACATGCACGAAGTATGACGCACAACAGTATGATAAATGGTTCAATAATCCTCTTCTTCCGATTAAGCATATTGACTATGACGCTTTTGTCCAAACTGACGAACTGCGTGCTAAATATGATACTCGCGAAATGGTAAAGGGTATGCTTACTGCCGATTATATTCCTGATGAGGAAATACTTGCCAATCGCGGTATTGTGGATTTTAGTCCTGATTTCATTGCTTCGGATAAAAAGCAGAAGAAAGCTTTGAACAAGGCTTTTAAACATTGAAAGTTAACTTTCAAAAAAGGAAATTTATATATGGAAAGTAAATTTGACTGGCTAACGCTTACTATCAGACCGTCCGATCAAACGATTGATTATGACATGTTTCTTGGTCGTCTGGGGAATGGTCTGTTATTAAATGAGCTTATGGCAAAAATGACACCTCGCGGCGGCGGTTTGTTCTACGATTGGGCAATGACTTATGAAAATATTACGCTTTACGGCTGTACTCCCGAGCGCATTTATACACAAGGCTTTTGTTTGCAAATGTCCTCGCAGGGTTTGGACTATTTCAATCGGTATCTTGCAAAATATCGGCTTGATTTGCGTACTTGGCTTTATGAATGGCGTGCTTTGTGTTTTCAAGGTTATACAACTTGCTGTACTCGCGTTGATTACGCTATGGACGATATACATTATAATAATGAAAAGCCCTTTATTACCTTGAAAAAGGTTTCAGATTGTTACCGAAAAGGGGAAATGTCGAAAAAATCGCGTGTTGTTGATTTTATTGACGGCGCTGTCACTTTAAATGAGCGGCTTAAAAATGTTGATAGCGTTCCTGTCGTCGGTCGCACTTTAAATATTGGCTCACGCAAAAGTAATGTTTTTTGCCGCTTTTATGATAAGCTTGCTGAACAGCTTCAGAAAAAAGAGCCTTTGCCCGAAAACTGCACATCTTGGACGCGCTGTGAGTTTGAGTTTAAAGGTTCTGCGGCTATGTCCGTGCTTAACTCTTTCCTTGATCGTGATGATGTCGATTTCGGTAAATATATGCGCGGAGTTGTCAATAATTATTGTTCTTTCATAGTCCGCAATAACAAGAACATTTCCCGTTGTCCTGTTAAGCGCTGGTGGGCAAAGTTTCTCGGCGGCTGTACTGAAAAGTTCAAACTTCCTCACAAAGCGCCCGCGCGTTCCGCTTATGCTCGTGCCAAGCGTTTTATTGCTCAATGTGCGGCGACTTTGTATACATGTTCTGTCGAGCTCGGCGCTATTGGAGTGTATAAAATCGTTAAGAATTCTATAAATGAGAAGCGTTTAAAAAATCCTAAATATAATTGCTACAAAAAAGAACTTGCTGAAAACATAAAAGATAATAATGTTGATTATGAGTATCTCAACGGATTTAAGCGTTATGCTTATTGCGCTTCTGGTGATGAAAATAATTTGGAAAACAAAATTGAACGCCAACATCTTGTATATCGTCAAGTTTTCCATGAAGCACGTCTGTATTTAGATGATTTCGATTTTACAACAAAAGAGTTCTTTACTCCGGGTGTCTCTTTTTTGGGCGGTGAGAATTGTTGACTTGTGATTATTGGGCATGCCGCAATTTTGAGGACTGCAAGACACATTGTGTGTATACAGGTGCTAATTATCCGCCGTGCGCTATGTGCTGTCATTTCGACATGTGTGATGTGTGTACTCGCTATGTTGAGTGCTGCGACCTCGTCACGAAGTTCTTGCCGCAGATGTTCCGCCGACTTGTCTTGGATATCCGACACGGCGAGAACACACAGCGTTCTGAACAGTATATTCGCCGAAATACCAAAGGCGGCAAACGTTCTTGACATTTGCCGCCCGTTGGTGTATACTTATTTAAATAGGGAACATTCTGCACTTTAATATAGTGAATTGCGTAAAATAGAAATTTTACGCAATAGAATGGAGGCAAAAATGAAAGAAAACAAATACAGCGGCGCGCCGAGACTTATACAAGATTTTATTTACTACGAGCAGATCGTCAAAGGCCGTTCGGAGCTTACCGTAAAAAATTACTATAACGATCTGAGGACCTTTTTCAGGTATTACAAGCTTCAGAATGGACGCGCGGATAAAGACGCGGCTTTTTCGGAAATCGATATTTCCGATATTTCCGAGCAAGATATTTGTTCGGTCGATCTGCAAACGGCTCAGCAGTTTATGATTTTTATGAAAGAAGAAAAGAACAATGAACAAAAAGCGCGTTATCGAAAGGCTGTCGCACTGCGGCAGTTCTATAAATTTCTTACGAATAACAAGCATTTGTTTGAAGTAAGCCCTATGGCAAATCTGGAACTGCCATCGCCAAAGCCGGCGCTGCCGAAATTTTTAACGCTGGAGCAAGCTCTTGAAATGCTTACGCATATTGACACACCTGATCAAAAGCGCGATTACTGTATAATCGTGTTCTTTCTGAACTGCGGAATGCGTTTAAGTGAGCTGGTCGGGATAAATCTCAAGGATATCCGTAAAACCGCAGGTCCGGACGGAACTGAGATTTACAGTTTAAAGGTGCTCGGTAAAGGCAATAAAGAACGTATTGTTTACTTGAATGATGCCTGCGTAGCCGCTTACAACGATTACGTAGCTCCCAATGAGAGCGATCTCGAGATTCGTCAAGCAGCAGGCTGCCGCGATATGTCTGCGCAAACCGACGCTTTGTTTCTCAGCCGACGCAAAACGCGGATATCAAACCGCCGCGTTCAGCAGATCGTTGAGGAGGCTTTGAAAAGCTGCGGCTTGGATAATATGGGACTTTCCGTACACAAACTCCGCCATACCGCCGCCACTTTAATGTATCAAAACGGAGTTGATGTTCGGGTGCTTAAAGATGTTTTAGGTCACGAAAATTTAAATACCACACAGATATATACGCACGTTTCTAATTCGCAAATGGAAAATGCTGTGAAAAACAACCCTCTTTCAAATGTAAAGCCAAAAAAAAATAAGTAAACTGAAAAAAATTATGTTATTTCTACAAAAAAAGGTAAAAAAATTAGTGAAATCTTACAAGCATTTTATGAAAAAATATCTTGACGAGTTTAGTATTTTGTGGTATAATTTAGATATGCACTAGGTGTTTAGTTCAATTTATTGTGCAAAATTTAGAAATAAGGAAATGAGGTTTAACAACTATGTTTAAATCGCTAAAGGGTAAGATCCTGTCAAGAATGCTTATACCGATAATTATCGGCGTGGGCATTGTCGGTGTTCTCGGGTGTGTAATGAATTACAGAAGCACATACACCTGTACGGAAGATGTGATTGTTGAACTCGCGATGCAGTCAGGCGTGCGCGTTTCAAACCGTTTGGGACGAAGCAAAGCTATCGTTAAAGAGATTGGTTTGAATACGAACCTCGGCGACTACATTAAAGACGTTGAAAACGGCGACAAAGAAAAGGAAGAGCATATGCAGGAATTGCTCAGAAGAAGAGCAAAAACTTATGGTCTTTCCGATTACGGCTTTATTTCGGAAAACGGCGTTAATTTCAACGAAAATCACGATTACGGCGGCGACAGTTCCGCGTCCGAACTCTTTAAAACGTGTATGGCGGGTGATGAGTATGTTCAGTCTCCTACGCAAGTGAACGGCGAATGGATGGTTTATTTTGCGGCTCCTATTAAAGAGGGCGGTTTTAACGACGGTAAAGTTGTGGGCGTTGTTTATGCCGGTCTTAGCGCGGAGTTCCTTTCGGACATCTCGAACGCTATTAAAATAGGCGGTAGTGACGATGCAAGCGTTTATATGCTCGACGGAAACGGTACATATATCGCAAGCAAGGATTATTCGCGCGTTACATCGCAGCTTAACAACGTGAACGGTTCGGGTTCTCCCGAAACGATCGGACGTAAAGATATTGAGAAGGAAGGTCTTGCGCTTTCCGATCCCAATACCGGCGTATTCGGCACGTTCCACAACAACGGCAAGGCAAGATATGGCGCATGCGCTATGATTCCCGAAACAGACGGTTGGATTGTAGGTCTTACAACTCCTCAAAGCGAATGGCTGCGGGAAACCTACATCTCGATCATTATCACGGTTGGGGTTGCGATTGCTTTGGTCGTTGTTGGCAGCATTACAAGTATCCTTACTGCAAATGGCATTGTAAAGCCTATCATTAAGACCTGCACAGTTATGGAGGCAGTTGCAAACGGCGATTTGAGCGTTCAGGTCGATCACGTCTCCGAAGATGAAACTGGTCGTCTTGCAAACGATATCAACGGTACGATTAATTCGTTGAACAGTTATGTTGGAGAAATTTCCAGAATATGTCAAGAGTTCTCTGCCGGCAATTTTGACGTTCGCAGAAACATAGAATTTAAGGGCGACTTTGTTAAGATTATAGACGCTTTGGGTATGCTGTCCGATAAGTTGAGCGATACATTGGAACAGATCAATATCGCTGCTTCTCAGGTAAATCAGGGCGCAACTCAGATCTCCGACGGCGCTACTTCTCTCGCATCCGGTACTACCGAGCAGGCTTCGTCTATCGAAGAGCTTGCAAGCATTATCGCAACTCTTAACGAAAAGGTTGCTTCCAATGCGAAGAACGCTGCAGATGCTAATTCCAAGGCGGATCTTGCAGGTCAAAAGATCGACCAGTCCAATGATCGCATGCAGGATATGATCAAGGCTATGAACCATATTTCCGAAAAGTCCAACGAGATATCCAATATCATCAAGACTATCGAGGATATCGCGTTCCAGACCAATATCCTTGCACTTAACGCAGCTATTGAGGCTGCGAGAGCAGGTGCTTCCGGAAAGGGCTTCGCAGTTGTTGCGGACGAAGTACGCAACCTCGCATCCAAATCTTCCGAGGCGGCTCAAAGCACCACAGAGCTTATTCAGCAGACTATTGACGCTGTTGAGAACGGTTCCAATATCGCAAATGATACTGCTGAAGCGCTTAACACATCTGTTGAGGTTACAAACCAGACAGTTAAGCTTATCGACGAGATCACTGCGGCTTCTAAGGAGCAAGCTTCTATGATTGAGCAGGTAAATGTCGGCGTAGATCAGATTTCTTCCGTAGTTCAGACCAATGCAGCTACCGCAGAGCAGTCCGCTGCATCCAGTGAAGAGCTTAATGGTCAGGCAGCAGAGCTTCAGAACCTTACCAGCAAGTTTATCCTTAAAAAGAAATAATCGAACTTTAACATATCTTGATTTTCCCCCGCCCTTGGCGGGGGAATTTTTATTAAATAAATCTGACGGTTTTTATCTGATAAACCACTTGAAATTTAACAGAAAATATGGTAAAATAAATATATATGTCCAGAGAGTGTTTGCAGACTCTCTAAGAGTATGGAGGACTAAAATGGAAAAAGTTATGGTAAATGCCAGCACAAGCTACGAAATTTTGATAAACAGCGGGCTGCTTGCCTCTTCGGGCAAATTCATTAAAGCAGTAAAGCCAAGCGGTAAATGCGCCGTTATCACCGATGACAATGTTGATAAATTGTACGCAGAATGCGTAATGAGGTCGCTCCAAGACGCTGATATTGAAGCTCTAAAGTTTGTTTTTCCACACGGTGAAGCTTCAAAAAATCACTCTACCCTGCTTGATATTTATGATTTTTTAGCGGAGCACGGCTTCACGCGCTCCGATTATATCGCGGCTTTGGGCGGCGGCGTTGTTGGAGACACGGCGGGCTATGCGGCGGCGACTTATATGCGCGGCATAGATTTCATTCAGATACCCACAACAGTCGTTTCGCAGGCGGACAGCTCCATAGGCGGCAAAACAGCCGTGGATATCCAAGCGGGCAAAAATCTAGTGGGCGCGTTTCATCAGCCGCGGCTTGTGATAGCCGATACCGATACGCTCTCCACGCTTACTCCCGAATTTTTCGCTGACGGTATGGCGGAGGTTATAAAGCATGGAATGATAAAATCGGCGGATCTTTTCGAGATTCTTTCAAACGGTGATATCAAATCGGAGCTTGTGGATATAATAAAGCGAAACGTTATCATTAAAGGTCAAGTCGTTGAAAACGACGAGCGCGAAAAGGGCGAACGTATGCTGCTGAATTTCGGTCATACATTGGGACACGCTCTGGAAAAATACTACAATTACACGGGTTTAACTCACGGGTTTGCGGTTGCTATCGGTATGAGTATGTTTACTCATATCGCGGAACGCCGCGGAATGTGCAAAACGGGCGTTGCGGAAAAGCTGGACGCGTTACTTATAAAATGCGGACTTCCGATTTCAGATCCCGCGCCGCTTAACGAGCTTTATAAGATCTCGCTCGGCGACAAAAAGCATCTTGTAAGCGGAATGAATGTTGTTATCTGCACCGATATCGGAGAAAGTAAGGTAGTTAAAATGTCGGTTGACGAGTATAAAGATTTTTTGGAGGGCTGAAATGGACTTAAAAATAACTCCGAAAAAGCTTTCGGGAAAAGTTACCGTGCCGCCTTCAAAAAGCGTTGCTCACCGTATGATAATCGCGGCGGCGCTTGCAAACGGAACTTCAAAGATAACCAACCTCTCCCCTTCCGCCGATATTCTTGCCACAATGGAGTGCATGCGCGCGTTGGGCGCTAAAATAGATTACAAAGGCGATACCGCGGTAATTGAAGGAATAACGAAAATTCCCGATAAAGCCGTTTTGGATTGCCGCGAATCGGGTTCAACTTTGCGGTTCCTTATTCCTGTGGCTTGTGCTTTGGGGATAAACGCGGAGTTTATCGGCTCGGGAAAGCTTCCCGAACGTCCAATAAAACCGTTTACAGACGAACTTCCAAAGCACGGGGCAGCTTTTGATTTCTTAAAGGCGGAAAGCGGCTGTACTCTCCCCTGCTCTGTTTCGGGAAAGCTGACGGCGGGGCGATTTGAGATAGACGGCAGAGTTTCCTCGCAATTTATAACCGGTCTGCTGTTTTCACTACCGCTGATTGACAGCGACAGTGAAATTGTAATCACTTCGCATTTGCAGTCAAAACCGTATGTAGACATAACTATAGAAGTTTTACGGAATTTCGGCTGTGAAATTACCGAAACGGCGAATGGTTACGCAGTTAAAAGCGGACGTTTAAAGCCTTTTTCGGGAGCCGTCGAGGGCGATTACTCTCAAAGCGCGTTCTTTTACGTAGCGAACGCGCTCGGCTCTTTAATTGATATAGGCGGTTTAAATGAGAACTCGGTGCAAGGAGATAAGGTGATAGTTGGGATTTGTGAGAATTTTGTAAAATCGCGTGAGCCTTTCGAGCTTGACTGCTCTGATATTCCCGACTTAGTGCCGATTTTGAGCGTTCTCGCGTGCTTTAGCAAAGGAACAAGCCGCATTGTAAACGTTGCGCGGCTCCGCATTAAGGAGTGCGACAGGCTTGCGGCTATGGAGGAATGTCTGAACGTGATTGGCGGCAAGGTCACTTCGGGAACGGATTATCTTGAAATTGAGGGAGTGGGTGCGCTCAAGGGCGGCGAGGTATCAGCGTTTAACGATCATCGCATAGCTATGTCAATGGCGATCGCGGCTACTCGCTGCGAAAATCCGCTTGTTATTCACGGCGCGGAGTGCGTGCGCAAATCGTTCCCGAATTTCTTTGAGGTATACAAAAAAATCGGTGGAGAGGTTGCGGAAATATGAAAATACGCAAATGTGAATTTTCGGATATTGCGAGCGTGTACGGTCTTATCAAAAACGAGCTCGATTATCCGGATATTGTGGAAATCAGCGTTCAAGAGCGCTTTAAAAAGATGATGGCACGTGGGAATTACAGCGTTTATGTTGCGGAAACGGACGGCGAGGTCTGCGGGTTTATCTCAACGGTAACGGAATTTTCGCTTGAAGTTGAGGGCGAGTTTCTGAGAATAATCGGACTTGCCGTCAAAACTGAATTTCAACGAAGCGGCATAGGCTCTGCTTTGGTGATGTTTGTGGAAGATATCGCAGTCAAGAACGGTTACGGAGTGATCACGTTAAGCAGCAATTTTAAACGAGCCGAGGCGCACAAGTTCTATGAAAAAATGGGTTACGGAAAGACTTCCTACACCTTTAAAAAATATTTATGAGGTGATATTATGTCTATCGACAGATACGATTGGCACTATGACAGCGCGGCAAAGGAGTATCGTGAGCGTAACGGCGTTTTGGGCGAGCTTACCGAGGAACAGGCGAACGAGATTTGCCTTTACGCGTCGGATCACATCGGGCTGTTTGTGCGGTGGATAATAGAAAATGGCTTTGAGGGTGAGGAAAGCGACCCGGAGGGCTGCGAGCTTGTTCGCGGCGGCAAGATCTCGGGAGCGCAATATCTTTTAGACTACTGCGACGGAAAATTCTGGGATTCGGACGTTTCGGACGAAATTCGTCCTTTTGTCGCATGGTACTACGAATCTGACGAGAACCGTTATTTCAACGATTTGGGAAAACTTCCCGGCTATAAAATATACGAAACGCTCTCAACAGACAAAGAATATGATGCGATAAAGCAGTTTATTGATAAAGCGTATAAAGAATTCAAAAGCAAATGATTTGGAGGGGAAAATATGTCATCAAGCTATAATGGCGGGGTAAAATTCTCGCTTTTCGGGGAGAGCCACGGCAAGGGTATCGGGGTAGTGCTCGACAATCTGCCGAGTGGAATCCCGATAGATTTTGATAAGATCGGCGCGTTTATGGCGCGGCGCGCTCCAAAAAAGGACGGCACTTCAACCACGCGCAACGAAAAAGATATTCCCGAGGTTTTGTCGGGGATCTTTGAGGGTAAAACTACGGGAACGCCTTTGGCGGCGGTGATTTACAACTCCGATCAACACTCGGGAGACTACGGAAATATAGCGCATACCGCACGTCCTGGGCACGCCGATTATACGGGATTTCTGCGTTACAACGGCGCGAACGACTATCGCGGAGGAGGACACTTTTCGGGGAGAATTACTGCGCCCCTGTGCTTTGCGGGAGCGGTCTGCGGACAAATTCTCGAAACGCGCGGCGTTGCTACGGGAGCGCATATCCGTTCTGTTAAAGGTGTAAGCGACGAGGCTTTTGACTCTGTGAACGTTACCGCCGAGCAGCTGGAGCTTGTAAAATCACGCCTTTTCCCTACCCTTTCCGAAACAGCCGAAACACGAATGCGTGAAGTGATAAATAACGCTCGAATGGCGCAGGACAGTGTCGGAGGTATTGTAGAGTGCGCCGCTGTTGGATTTCCCGCGGGGATAGGTTCGCCTATGCTGGACGGTCTGGAGAACATCATCTCTCAGCTTGTTTTCGCTATTCCCGCCGTTAAAGGCATCGAATTCGGCAACGGCTTTGATTGTACGGAGCTTTTCGGCAGTGAAAATAACGATGAGTTTTCGCTCAAAGATGGTAAAGTCGTGACTACCACAAATAATCACGGCGGTATTCTCGGCGGTATAAGCAGCGGTATGCCGATAATTTTCAGAGTTGCCTTTAAACCCACGCCGTCTATCTCTCAACCGCAAAATAGCGTGGATTTCAAGACAATGACCGAGGAAGAACTTATCATCAAAGGCAGACATGATCCTTGCGTGGTGCAGCGCGCTGTTCCGTGCGTGGAAAGTGCGCTCAATATCGCGCTTCTTTCCGCTTTGCTTGAAAATCCGAATTTGGGGGTATAACTGTGGATATTCCGAGAATACGTGTTGATAATATTGACGACATTTGCGTATTGATTTGTTATCTTATCTACTCATTAGGCTGTCCTCTTTCAAAAAGTCAGCTTGCCGAGATCACCTCGCTTGAGGACGCGGTAAACTTTTTTGATTTTTCGGTAGCTCTGGATAAGGCGCGCGGACATTTGTGCGCCGAGACCGACGTTGACGGCGAGGAGTTCTACACCAACACTCCGAAAGGCATTAAAGCCGCCAAGGACTTGGGTGCTTCACTTCCACTGTCTGTCCGCGAAAAGATGTTTAGCGAGGCAGTACGCATTTACACGCGCGATGCAATGAAAAAAAAAGGCTCGTTTCTTTCCGTACGCTACATCAAAAACGCGGACGAAACCTGCACTGTCGGCATTACGATTACAGACGAATTTACCGCAAAAAAGAAATACTATATTGAAGTAACTGCGGCTAACGAGCATGATGCGGATCTGATCAAACAAAAGTTAAAATCAGATCCCAAAGCCTTTGACAAGTATCTTGATGTCCTATTTGCCATATAAATAAAGCGGACGCAGAAAATCTGTGTCCGCTTTATGTGTGACCGTCAAAATTCTCGGTAGAGTATCATCATTCGCCGCAATGTTCGCAGTCGTGTTTGCTTTCGAGTTTCGCGTGATCGTACTCAATGCCGTTTTTATCGTAGTAGTCCTTGATAGCGGCTTTAACAGCTTCCTCAGCGAGAACCGAGCAGTGCAGTTTATGTGCGGGAAGTCCGTCCAATGCTTCTACAACGGCTTTGTTGGTTAGTTCCAGAGCCTGCGAGAGCGGCTTGCCCTTTATCATTTCGGTAGCCATTGACGAACTTGCGATAGCCGAGCCGCAGCCGAACGTGCTGAACTTCACATCCGTAATAGTGTCAACGCCGTTTTCCTTATCGATTTTAAGGAAGATCTTCATAATATCGCCGCACTTAGCGTTGCCGACTTCTCCAACGCCGTCCGCATTATCAAGCGTTCCTACATTGCGCGGGTTTGTGAAGTGATCCATAACTTTCTCACTGTATAACATACTTCTTCTTGCCCTCCTGTAAATCCTGCCAAACCGGTGACATTCCGCGAAGATACTCCACGACCTCTTTCACCGATTTAATAATAAACTCAATTTGCTCGGGTGTGTTTTCCTCCGAGAGCGTCAAACGAAGCGAACCGTGCGCCACCTCATGAGGTCTGCCTATCGCTAACAAAACATGGCTCGGATCAAGCGACCCCGACGTGCACGCGGAACCCGAAGACGCACAAATTCCCTTAGCATCAAGCAAAAGTAAAATGCTCTCCCCTTCTATACCCTCAAAGCACATATTCACGTTTCCGGGGAGGCGGTTGGTTTTGTCACCGTTGAGTATCGAGTGCGGTATTTCCGAAAGACCCTCAATAAGCCTGTCCCTCATAGCTGTGAGCTTAGACGTGTTTTCGGGGATTTTGGCAACAGCTTCGCTAAGTGCCGCCGCCATAGCGGAAATTCCCGCTATGTTTTCCGTCCCCGCACGTCTGCCGCGTTCCTGTGCGCCGCCCTCAATAAGCGTTGACGGAAATAGCTTTTTACTTACGTAAAGCGCTCCCACGCCTTTCGGACCATGGAACTTATGCGCAGAAAGCGATAGCATATCACAGCCGATCTCTTTGACGTTCATCGGAATGTGCCCGGCAGCCTGAACCGCGTCCGTGTGGAACAGTACGCCCTTCTCATGACAAACAGCGGCAATCTCTTTTATCGGCATAATCGTGCCGATTTCGTTGTTTGCCGTCATAATCGTCACAAGCGCGGTGTCTTCGCGGATTGCGTTCTTTACTTGTTCGGCGGTAACGTTGCCAAATTCGTCAACGTCCAAAAGCTCTATCTCAAAGCCTTGCTTTTCCAATCTTCTTAACGAGTGGAGAATTGCGTGGTGCTCGGTTTTCTGCGAGATTATATGCTTCTTGCCCTTGAGGGCACCGCGTTCCGCACCCGTCAAAAGCGCTTGGTTGTCGGCTTCGGATCCGCCGGACATGAAGAATATTTCGCGCGGTTCCGCTCCGAGAGCTTTTGCCATATCCTCGCGGGCTTTCACAAGCGCTTCTTGCGCCAACTGCCCCACCGTGTGCAGCGAGGATGGATTTCCGTAACACTCGTCAAGATACGGCATCATGGCGTTGATAGCCGTTTTGCTCATTTTGGTGGTTGCGGCGTTATCAACATATATTGTGTTCATTTTATCACCTGTTTCTTTTTTTAAGGATACAAACTTCTCATATTTCACGCCCCGCCGAGCGGGGCGTGAAATAATGGAATAAAGTATTCCTATCTGTACACTAGGATTATAACATATTTTTCCCGAAATGTCAAGAGTTATTTGGTTAGTCAAGACAAATTTAAACAAATTTTCACAATTTATCGAAATTCAATAAAAAACTATTGACAATCGAAAAACGACGTGCTATAATGTAATTATCGAAAAACGATAATCGGAGGGAAAACAAATGCTTGATAAGCTGCTTAGGATGCTGACATCAATACTGTTATCGGTATTATGTCTGACAATAGTAACCGTAATATCCGCGCCCGTTTTATCTATGTTTGCGGGTATCGGAAACATCTTTGTCGAAATTATAAAGGAAAACAGCGAGGAAGCCAAAAATTATGTTAAAGGTGAAAACAAAGTAACAAACGCTCTTGGCGAAAGTTACACCGTAAAATATAAGGAAACAAGCGGTTTTCCCGACCAGGGGCTGGATATCGTAATTTCCTCAAACCTCACTCTGCTGAAATACTCAACAGATTACGATGGCTTGACAATAGTTCCAAACCGCATTCTGCGCCTGTTCTGCGAGAACGATACGGAATACTATTTTGTCGGCTCGGAGAAATACGACTTTATTTTCGCATACGATACCCGAGCGCGGAACGGCAAACGGCTTAATTTTAAACAACGCGATGCTCTCACCGAAGAACAAGCTGAACGTATTCACAGCCAAAACTTGGAGATTGCCGAAACGCTCCGCCGTAACATCACCCGCGGAGATTTGTCGGAAAAATTCCGTTCGTGCGGTTATGACAACGAACTCGCGCTAAAGATTTATGATTATAAGTGACTTATTCCGTTTTATAAAAAAAGCCAATCAAATTTCAGGCGGGTTCTCCTTGATAAACTCCTCGAGAATGTTCGCCGCATAACGGCAAAGTTCGGGGCAAGGACGCTTCTTGTAATATTCGGGAGTACGTGCGGCAGGTTCGGCGGACTTTTCCGCTTTATCCAAACCAAGCAGTTCGCGGCAGATTATTGAGCCGTTATCTTGCTTGAAACGTTCCGCAAGCATGCGTATTTTCTCATACAACTCTTTTTTGGTCGCAATGTCTTTGGGATCGGAATAGCCGTAAAGTTGGCTCAACACCATAACGATACCCGAGAAAGTTCCGCAGACCTCGCGCATACGACCCATACCGCCGCCAAAGCCGCAAGATAATCTTGCGGCTGTTTGCTCATCTAAGCCCAACTCCTCGGCAAACGCAACGGCTATCGATTGAGTGCAGTTATAGCCCTTTAAAAAGTTTTCGTATGCCAAATCACCTTTACTCATTTGCAAAACTCCTCAACAGCGTCAGCAATGGGATCGGCGGCGGTCGTTTCGGTAAGCTCCAACATACCGCTGTCAACCAATTTAGCGACTTCAGGGTCTATCGGCAGTTTAGCGAGCACTTTCAATCCGAATTTCTTTGCGGTTTCTTCAATGTGGCTTTCGCCGAAAACGTTTATGTGCTTGCCGCAATCTGGGCAGAGTGCGTAGCTCATATTCTCGACTAATCCGATTACGGGAACATTCATCATATTCGCCATTTTTACGGCTTTGCCGACTATCAGAGATACCAAGTCCTGCGGCGAAGTAACAACTATAATTCCGTCCAAGGGAATGGACTGGAACACGGTAAGCGGCACGTCGCCCGTTCCGGGAGGCATATCCACGAACATATAGTCAACATCGTCCCAGATAACGTCCGTCCAGAACTGCTTTGCCGTGCCTGCAATGATCGGACCGCGCCAAATAACAGGGTCTGTTTCGTCCGGTAAAAGCAAGTTTACCGACATAACTTTAATCCCCTTTTTGGTTACTACGGGGAAGATTGCCTCCTCATTTCCCTGTGCCTTTTCGGTAAGCCCGAACGCTTTCGGTACAGAGGGACCCGTAATATCCGCGTCGAGAACGGCGGTCTTAAATCCGCGGCGGTTCATCAGAACGGCAGACAAACAAGTGACAAGAGATTTTCCAACGCCGCCCTTTCCGCTGACAACACCAATAACTTTTTTGATATGAGACAGCTCATGCGGTTTTTCAATAAGGCTCTCCGGCTGTCCTTGCTGACGCTCCGAGCAGTTTTCTCCGCAGCTGCTGCAATCGTGTGTACATTCGCTCATAGTTTTCTTTTCCTTTCAAAAAATGATTTTTTCAAAAGCGCCGAGACGCTTTTCGGTAAATCCGCAGCCTTTCAGCAGCTCCGATACGCCCTCGTTTTCGCTTCCTAAATCGCATATTATTTTGGGAACGAGCATTTGCTCGCTCCATTTTTCAACGCCGTAAACAAGATCTGTTCCGCCGCTGCGTCTTTGATAGTACGGCAGCACCGCTATTTCGGATATTTCGGCGTAGCAGCCGCGCGAAAAATCCTTTAATTGCCGCGCTCAAATATATCCCGCAACGACACGTGCGTGTTTGGCAATCATTACTATCTGCCCGATATCCTCGATTATCTCCGTGTACATTTCTTCCAGCTGCTTTTGAGAAAGATCGGTTTTCATAACACGGGTGATGATCTTGCAGACGCCGGCAATGTCTTTATGGTGCGCGGCTTGTATTTCAAATCGGAACATATTACGCTCCTATGTCAATATCGACTTCGCGAAGCTTTCACCGTCCACTTTTCCGCTGACGTTCAACAGCTCGAGAACGGTCGCCCCAATGTCAGCGAAACCGCTTTTCGTGCCAAGATTTACGGGTTTTATTCCCTCGCCGTAAATCAGCACCGGGATATGTTCGCGGGTGTGGTCGGTGCCGCTGTGACGCGGATCACAGCCGTGGTCGGCGGTAAGTATCACAATGTCGTCGGACTTCATTTCTTTTATAAATTCGCCGAGCCACTTATCGAATACGTTTAATGCGTTTGTATAGCCCTCAGGGTCTCGCCGATGACCGTACTGCATATCAAAGTCAACAAGATTTGTAAAGCAAAGTCCGTTCCAATCGCGTTTTTGGTATTCCGAGGTTATCCGCATATCGTTGTCGTTGCCTATTTGACGGTCTTGTTCGGTCAATCCCTTGCCCGCGAAAATATCCCATATCTTTCCTACTCCGATAACGTCCTTGCCAGCGTTTTTTAAAACGTCTAGCGCGGTGTCCCTTGGCGGCAGAAGCGAGAAATCGTGGCGGCGCGGCGTTCTGGTAAAGGAAAATTCTCCCTCGAAAGGACGCGCGATAACCCTGCCGACGGCATAATCACCCGTTAGTATCTCACGCGCGGCACGGCAGTATTCGTAGAGCTTTTCGGGCGGCACAATGCTTTCATGAGCCGCGATTTGGAAAACGCTGTCCGCTGATGTGTAGACGATAAGCGCGCCCGTTTTTAGGTGTTCTTCGCCGTAATCCGCGATAACCTTTGTTCCCGAATACGGCTTGTTGCAAAGCACTTTTCTGCCCGTCGCTTTCTCGAATTTCTCCAAAACCTCGCGCGGAAATCCGTTCGGAAACGTCGGGAACGGCTTCTCGGAAACGCAGCCCGCAATTTCCCAATGCCCCGTTGTAGTATCCTTGCCCTTTGACTTTTCGGCGATTTTAAGGTACGCGCCGATTGGATTTTCGCACTTCTCCCCTACTACAACTCCGTCTATGTTGAACAGCCCGAGCTTTCGCATATTCGGAACATTCAAATTCCCCGTCTCAAAACAGGAGCGCAGAGTGTTCGCGCCCTTGTCTCCGAAATCGGCGGCATCGGGCATTTCGCCCACTCCAAAACTATCCAAAACTATCAGAAAAACTCGCTTCATTCACTCACCCTCTTTGTTTAAATAGCGATACTTTAACTTTTCGGCGATTATATAAGTTGCCTCGTAACCGTTATCCAACGGATATGTTTCCGTATAGGTTTTCGGATCAAAATTTTCACGATTTGCCCAGACTATCAGTCGGTCGTCGCGCGTTTTTCCCAGCAAGTCCGTGCGAAATTCAAGAGTTGCTCCGAAAATATCGCAGAAATATTTCTCGCGAAAGCCTGTTATACAGCACTTTCTTACGCCTGAAAACAACAACTCCAACGGCTTTTTCCATTGGCTGTGAAATATCATCGAGACAGTATGCTCATCGGCGTTTCCGTCGCTCATACCGCCGTTTTCGTCAACATTCGCGCCGCTCATGCAGCTTACCGAAACTATACAACTGTCGTGAAACCCGCCGAAATCATCCATAAGCATATTAACAGCGGCTTGGTCGTTTACTTCCGTCCACATTATTCTTTTGCCGTCAGCAGCTTAACCGCGGAGCTTGTGCCTATCCGCTCACAGCCCTCGTTTAAGAACATTTCAAGGTCGACTTTGGTTTTCACGCCGCCCGCCGCTTTTATTTTGACGTTTTCGCCAATATGCTCTTTAAACAGCCGAATATCCTCAATTTTCGCTCCGTCCGTACCAAATCCGGTAGACGTTTTAATGAAGTCGGCTTTGGCATTGGTAACACAACGGCAAAGCTCGATTTTTTCATCTTCGGTTAAGTAACATGTTTCAATGATTACCTTGAGTATCTTATCGCTGCAAGCTTTTTTGACCGCAGCTATCTCTGCTTCAACCTCGCTGAATTTCCCGTCCTTGACCCAACCGAGGTTAACCACCATATCAATTTCATTCGCGCCGTTTTCAATCGCGTTTTGCGCTTCAAAGCATTTAATGGCGGTCGTAGAATATCCGAGCGGAAAACCGATAACCGTGCAGATGTTGAGCGACGGGAACTTCTTGTGCGCCGATTTCACATAACTCGCGGGTATGCATACGCTCGCCGTACCGAATTTCAGCGCTTCCTCACACAGCGTCTCAATTTCGCTTTCCGCAGCGGTGGCGCGAAGCAGAGTATGGTCTATATGAGGAAAAATTTCCGAATTATTCATAATTACTCCTTATAAAATCTGAATGACCGCAGGCTGATCATATTGCCCGCAGAGATCTTCAAATTATACATGCCTATAGGTATGCTTATATCGGCGGTAAACGTTTCAAAACGTGTCAGACCGCCTGTTGGCGGAACCTCGATTTTCGCGAATTCGCTCCCGTTTTGAGCGTCGACGATCGTAACAAACGTCCTCGTCGCGGGATTTGACGCAACTATCTCAACTTTTGTCTCGCCGTTCAGACGACAGTTTTCGTAAATCAAACCGCTCTGCCAATCTTCCAAAAGCGCGTATTCCTCAAGCGCCTTGCTCGATTGGAACGTCACACTGACATATTCCCAAGACGCCGCCGCGGGAACGGGTTTTGTAACGTCTATTCCCAAATACTCCTCGCTGTTAACGGTAATCTCAACGGTTTGGCGGATATCTTCGCTTGAAGCGCCGATCTGTATTTCGTAAACTCCGCCGAAAAGCTTTCGGCTGTTTGTGTTTATGTCCCAAATCGACAACTCGTCAATATCAAAGCCGAGCTTTACATACGCCGTCATCGACTTGCCAATATGAACTCTCTTAAACGCCTTTAACTCCTTTTTGGGAACAGCGCTTGAAAATCTCGGCGCTTTTACATAAAGCTGCACGACTTCATCCGAACCGAACATTCCGATATTGCTGATATCCATCGTTATTTCAACGCGCTCACCGCTGTTAAATTCGGTCTTGTTAAGCTGCAGGCTCCCATATTTAAACGCGGTGTAGGTAAGCCCAAAGCCGAACGGGAAAAGCGGCTTGCCCTTATAGTAACGATAGGTACTCTCCGTGGCGATGATGTTGTAGTCCTTGATCGAACCAAGTTCATTCTCGGAAGAGTACCACGTTACGGGGCAGCGCCCCGCAGGCGAAAGCTTTCCGAAAAGCGTTTTTGCCACCGCCGCACCCATAGCGGGAGCGGCATGCGCTGTGTGAAGCACCGTCGTAAAATCGTCGGCTATTGAATACGGAAATCCCGAGACCAACACCAAAACTGCGTTTTCTTTGAACTTTAAAACCTCCTCGGCAATTTTCTGCTGTCTTTCGGGTAACTGCAAATTTTTTCTGTCAAAGCACTCGCGCGCACCGATCTGCGGAAAATTACCGCAAAAAACTATTGTGTTTTGCGTTTCGATTATGGCGCGGCGCACTCTGTCGAGACCGGATGAGAATACCTCTATATTGAACAACGAGTTCTTCTGCGGTTTGATTTTGTCGCAGACAGTAATTTCACGGTTTGTATTTATCTGCAAATAACGACCCTGCCAATTTTTCAGCAAAATTTCACCGCCGCGGCGCTCAATATAGAATTTTTCCTTGACATACCATCCAAAAGGCACGTCCGCGCAAAACTTCATAACGCCGCAGTCCGAAAGAAATTTTCCGTTATATTTTGACTTTAACGAAATCGCGCCCTCGCCCCATTCAAAAAGCTCCAGCAAGCATTGCTCGTTGATGAGCGGCGCGTCGCAAACGGGCGTACCATCTTCGGTGACGCGGAAATAAAATCCGTTCTTGGCATTGCGTATCGCAACAATATCGTTTCCGGTTTCGTAATTTAAATTCTCTCTGCCAACAAGCGCGGTAATACCGTCAAGAATAGTCGGCATTTTTTCGGAATAACCCGTGTACCAATCGCGAAAATTCATATCCGCGTGAACTCCGATCACCGAGTACCTTTCCTTTGGGTTGAGCGGCAAAACTCCGTGTTTATTCCGCAAAAGCGTTATACTTTCTTCGGCGGCTCGGAGAGCGTTTTTTTGATATTCGCCGCAGCACAAAAGATTGGACGGCAGCGTGTCAAAAGAGCAGTCGCTGTCAAATTCCCCAAGCAAAAAGCGGGCTTTTAAAGCGCCGAAAAGCGCGTTGTCTATATCGCTCTCGGATATTAAACCGCGTTCGAGAGCTTCCCGCGCCGCCGCCTCGACTACATCGAGGTCGTCGTTTATTATATCCGCGCCGCCGTTCTTGAAAGCACGCGCAAGCACTTCGGCGTTACATACATCGGTTTTGTGGTGCGTAACATTCTGTATCAAATCCCAACCGTCCGTTACCGAAAAAAGCAGCCCGTCTTTTTTGAGTTCGCCGGCTTCGGGATTGCATATCGCCTCAACGCCGTTTATCTCGTTATAGGCGGTCATAACGCTTTTTGCCGCGCCTTTTTTTATCGCGTGTTCAAAGGGTTTTAAGTAATAATCATGCTTTAAAGGAATAGGAACAGAAGCATTATCGGATCGGCGTTCTTCCTCATGATTGTTCGCGTAGAAATGTTTAAGCGTCGGTATCGTGCGCGCGTGTTTTCTGTCCATGCCAAACATGCCCTTGGTATACGCCGCCGCAAGAGTGCCCGTAAGGAACGGATCTTCGCCGTAGCCCTCCTCGGTGCGTCCCCAGCGCGGGTCGCGTTCCAGATCGACCGTAGGCGCCCACAAAAACAACGATGACTTTCCCTCTCTGTTCAAGATCCGCGCCTCGGTTGAAGCGATAACGCCAATTTCGTGCATCAAATCGGGATCAAATGATGCGGCAAGCCCAAACGGCTCCGGAAAAACAGTCGTAGCCGCTTCGCCAAACTGCACCTCATCGTTAAATGCGCTGCGGCTGACAATGCCTCGCGCGGCTTCTGTACCAATTTTGCATGGCTTTATTTCAAGCCGCTCCACACTCTGCTGTTTACAGGTAAGAAGCGACAGCTTTTCGTCGATCGTAAGCTCCTTAAGCAAAGCGTTGACCCGTTCATCAATCGGCAGAGAGTTATCCTGAAATTTGAACCGAAACATAGCGAACTCCTTTCATACGATCAATTTATGCGTTTTCTCAGCAAAGAATGGGGTGGAACTACAATATCCGAAAGTATCGTGATTTTCCGCATTGCATGGCGGGCGGTATCAATCTCCCCACCGTCTTCGTCGAACATTTTTTTCGGCGCGAATTTTATCGGCTCTCTTTCGGGAGCCAAAATCTCCAGCTCGTCCGAAAGCTTAAAAAAATTGCGCGTAGTTAAGTACATAACGCCGTTTTCGCAATTGTCTACGGTCGCCACAAAATCATACTCACGAATATATCCGCTGCTTTCAAAATATTGTCCGCCGTTAGTGACTTCGTTCGGGTCTTGAGAGCCGCTCCCCTCGTTGGGATGTCCGTAGAAAAATCCCGTACAGTAAGGACGGTGGCTTATCTTATCCACTTCCTCCAAAACCCATTTCGGCGGCTTTTCGCCTTTTAAAGCACAGTCCAAGGCGGAACGGTAGGCATTTGTCGTAAGCGCGGTATAATAGGCGGATTTGGCTCTCCCCTCAATTTTAAGGCTGTAAACGCCCGCGTCAAGGAGATCGTCCAAATGTTCTATCATACACATGTCGCGCGAGTTTAAGATATACGAACCGCCATCGTCCTCAAATACTTTAAAGAACTGTCCGGGACGGGTCTCCTCCATAAGATAGTAGCCCCAGCGGCATGGCTGAGCGCACTCGCCGCGATTGGCGTTTCTGCCGGTGAGATATTCCGAAATAAGACAGCGCCCCGAAAATGAAACGCACATCGCGCCGTGAACGAAAACCTCTATCTCCATATCCTCGGGAATTTTCGCGCGTATCTCTTTTATTCCCTCAAGACTGACCTCGCGCGCTAATACAACGCGCTTTACTTCCATTTTATAGAGTTCCGCCGCCGTTCGCCAATTTACCACGCCCGTTTGCGTTGAAGCGTGAATTTCCATGCCCGGAGCAAATTCCTTTGCCATTGCGATAACGCCGATATCCGCGGCGATAACCGCGTCCACGCCCGCATCTTGCGCGGATTTGATAAACTCGGGAAATTCGTCCGTTTCTCCGTTTAAAGGAACGGTGTTACAGGTAATGTAAACTTTAGCGCCTCTTTTGTGCGCAGTCCGCACGGCTGCAACAAGTTCCTTATCGGTGAAATTCTTCGCTCCCGAACGCATACCGAACGTTTTTCCCGCGAGATAAACGGCGTCCGCGCCGAAATCCAAAGCGGATATGAGACTTTCCATATCTCCGGCGGGAGACAGCAGCTCGGCCCTTTTTTTGTTACTCAACATCATTGCCCTCTGCTCCCTGCTCTTGTTCCCAACGAAGATCGGCGTCGATTATATTCTGCTCGTGCTGTTCGTGCGTTTGTGCATAGTAGAATGTTCCGTCGCGCGCGACGAGGAAGTAGTAATAATCGGTCTCGTCGGGATAAAGCGCGGCGTTTATCGCGTCCATACCGGGATTATTTATCGGTCCCGCAGGAAGTCCGGTACACTTATAAGTGTCGTAAGCGTTCTCGATTTTCTGCATTTGCGCCTTGTTTGAAGATGTTGTCCGCGGCTTTATTGTCTTGTCTATATAGGTATAAATGGTATCCGACTGCAAATTAGGGAAGTTATCCGGGTCGTTAAGTCTGTTGTGGAATACGGAGGAAATAACGTTCATATTTTCGGGCGCGTTACCCTCCCACTGAATGATAGAAGCCAGCGTTACCACCTGATCAAGCGACATATTAAGCTCTTTCATACGCGTCTTCATCTTTTTGGTAATGTGGTCGTCAAAGTTGTTCATCATCTTATCGGCAGCCTGTTTTGCCCATGTGCTTGTGTCGTAATTCGGGTGATCTTTCAGATAATCTACGACATAGAATTCATACGTATCGGGGAAAAGATATCCCTCCATCATAAATACGCGGTTTGAATTGGATTTCAAGCCCTCCTCGAACTCAAAACGATTTTGCTTGGATTTAACATAAGTTTCAAAATCCGAAGCGCGGCAAACATAGTTTTCTTCAAGCAGTTTACCGATATCAACAACGGAAAGACCCTCGGGGATAGTAATGGTAATGGTTTCGGTGAACTCTTTTTCGGTTTGAAGCGCTTTAATGATGTTTGTATAGCTCATACCGGAATTTATGGTATGAGGACCGTTTAAAAATCCCGTTTGATTTTTTGTAAAATTGATATACATCTTCATCAGCGCTGGCATATCTATGATCCCGTTTTCGTGAAGTTCGTCGATAATCTGATCCACACTCATATTTTCTGTGATCTCAAAATCAATCTCCTTACGCGTTTTTGCCATACCAGTAACATCGCGTATAGCTCCGACCAGCTGAATTGATAAGAATATCCCTACGCCCAAACAAAAAACAGAGATCACCGCGCCCAAAAACACCTGTCCCATAGTTTTGGTGTGATTTATTTTTTTCCGTTTAGTGCGCTTTTTAACGGAATTTTCCGCAGACGGCGCTTCGTTCGGCTCATGATCTTCGTTTCCGCTTATGGAATTCATAGTGCGGGTTACCGATAAATCGTCCGCGGAGTTCAAATCGGTAAATTCGTCGCGCGGCGTTATCCCGCGGCTGTCGTCATCGGAGAGCTTGGGTATTTGAATACTGTTCATAACCATAGTTCTCTCGTAATCTTCAGGCTCCCCGTTCAGAAGCTCCTCATTATCATTCAATTCGGAAAGCTCACTGTACGGAATGTACTCCTTATCTTCTCCCTCGATGTCTTCTCTGCGGTTTTCGTCCATAATGACCTCCGTCTATCTGTTAAAAATTGTAATGTTTGCTCTGATGTCATGCGGCTCTGCGGGAATCTCGCGCTTAAACTCCTTGTAACACAAAATAACACTCAAACCCGCAAATCCGCTTAAAAATCTGTCGTAATATCCCTTGCCGTAGCCGAGCCGCAGCCCCATGCCGTCCGCACAAAGAGCGGGAACGACGCACAGCGTTTTCACGTCTGCTGCGGCGGGATGTGTTTTCGGCGGCTCATCAATGTTGAAACGTCCTTTTTGCAGCTTGTCCGCACTGTCAATGTACCAGAATGTAAGTTCCTCGTCGCCGCTTACGGGCAGAGCCGTTGGAATACCGCGTTCAATGCAGTACGCGATAACGCGCCGAGTGTCGACTTCGATATCCGTTGACGCGTAAGTGAAAACCGAACTTGCTTTGTCAAGCAGCGGTTTAACTTGCTCGAAAATATCCAAGTCGGCAGCGGCTTTTTCACTCGCATTCATTGCCTTGCGCCGCGCAATAAGCTCTTTTCGGAGCTGCCGTTTCAGTTCGCGCATTGAATAGCCTTGCGAACGCTGTCGGCTTTTTCTTTGCCGCCGAGTATTTCCACCAAGCGCAAACCAAACTCAATAGCAAGCCCCGCGCCCGCCGCCGTTGTGAAAATTCCGTCCGTAACGACCTTTTTGTCCGAGAGTTTAGCGCCTGTCAAAAACTTCTCAAAGCCGGGGAAGCAAATCGCTTCCTTTCCGTCAAGCAAGCCTTTCTTGCCGAGAATGGACGGCGCGGCGCAAATCGCGCCTATCGGAATGTTGTGTTCCACGCAATAGTCGATCGATTTTTGAACAACGGGATTAGCTTCAATGTTCAGCGTTCCGGGCATACCTCCCGGGAGGATTATCATCTCCAGACGCTCGTCAAGTTCAACCTGCATATCGGTCATATCGCAGAGCACAGGAACTCCATGAGAGCTTTTCACGCCGTCGTTTTTAATACCCACAGTCACCACATCCATTCCCGCGCGGCGCAGCATATCAATGGGAGCTATAGCTTCCGTTTCCTCAAATCCGTCCGCCAAAAAAATGTAAATCATTGTTTTTTCCTCCTAAAATTTGATTTGTTCTAAAATTATTCCGATCTTATGAAAACGACGCTGTCGATTTTCATAGGCTCACTCCAAAAATGTTATCAAAAACTTCTCCTCCAAAAACACGGGATTGTAAGAAAGTTTTGCCTTGCGGAGATTTTCCGCGCCCGTATCCTCCTCGCGGTTGATATACTTATATCGTCCGTTTAGAGATCTCACGAATTCGCGGTTTATCGCTGCATACGTCCCCTGATAATTGCGCAGCGCCTTTTCAACGTGGACGACGAACGTGTCCGCCGCCGACCTCTCCCCAAACGTAAACGCCTGAACCGCCTGATCCACGCGGAGAACTCCGCCCGTATATCCCAACTCATCGAACAGCTTCAGCGAACGCTTAACGACATCAAGTTCGATTGTTTTATCCTTTGCGTCCTCAGAACCGTCCGTAACGTTTTCGGCGCGCCAAAGCTCACACATAGTGAGACATTCGGAAATGTTCGCAGCGCTTAACGGCTCATAAGTCCAGTCGTTCTCGTAAAATCGGTTAAGGTGGTTGCGCTTTGCGTGGAACTTCTTGCCCTTAAGATTTTTCAAATCGTCAGCCGAATACACGTAATCGCAAAAATCTCGATACAACTCGGTTTTCGCATCGGGAAATTTTTGGAGAATTTCCTGAGTAATGACTTTATTTGCGCAAATTAGGCAAGGCAGACCGCTTTGCGCGGCATATTCTCTAATTTGGGTTACAGCCGTTTCAACGCTTCCTCCGCCGTATGGATAAATGAACATCGTATCAGCGCCGCCGCCTGTCTTTTCAAAACAAAATCCGTCGCCGAAGCAGATCTCGGTGCCGTAAAAATCGCTCCACATCAAAAGATTGCCGAACGTGTATTCGCAGCCGCGAAAATCTGATTTTCGCAGATACTCCTCAACGCGGGATCTATCGGCAAGTTCAACTTTACGAAACTCAAGCATTTGTCAAGCCCCTCAAAACGTAACGGATTTTTTCGTGAACCGCTTCGACAGTCAGCGGGAAATCGCCGTTGGAGCAGTCGACAATGTTCCAGCCGTATTGATTGGCGGCATAAAGAGCGCTTTTGCGGCACTCACGCTGAAACGCCAAATCACGCTCATGAATATCCTTTTTTTGTTCGTTGCCGAGATAACGCTTATCCAACAGCTTCTGCGAAAGTTCGACCGGCATATCTAGATACAGCACCAAATCGGGTTCGGGCAGTCCAAGCTTTCCATATTCAAAATCACGCAGCCAATTAAGGTAATGCTCATGCTCCTCAACCGGCAGTTTTGTTAACTGATAGATAGCATTTGACGTGGTGTAGCGCCCCGAGATGATAACTCCACCCGACTCGTAAAAGCTTTTCCAGTCCGTCATATAGCTGATATAGCGGTCAACCGCGTACATAGCGGAAGCTGCGTAAGCGCCGTTTCGTCCATCACATTGAATTTCACCGTCAAGATACTGTTGAATGATCTTGCCGCTTAAAGCGTCATAGTTCGGGAAACTCACCTTGCGGCAGTCAACTCCGTTATTCTGTAGAAAATCAAGAGCCAAATCAAGCTGCGTGGATTTTCCGCAGCCGTCCAATCCCTCCAAAACGATAACTTTTCCTTTGTTCATCAACACACCCTGCTTTTCATATTCTCATAAATATACATTATATATTGTACCACATTTTTCAGATTTAGTCAACGTCTATAACGAAATTTTCACAAAATTTCCAAAAAAACTCTCGCCTTATGCAAAATGCGTCGGATACGCTTCTGTTACGGCTCGATGAACGGAACCGATAAAGTCCGAAAAAGAGATCTAAATAAAGTTAGCAATGTCAAGACGAAAAAATGTTTCTTTTTGAATTAAGAATCAAAAAATCTTGCAGGATTTTACGAAAAGAAACGCAGAAATCTTAAATTAAGAATAAATTTAAAAGTTGTATTGCATTTTTTGCCGGATGATTTGTGCAAAGCGCCGTAAAATGCGTAAAATTTCTTTCTCGTTTTGTGTAATACAGCAATAGACAAAACACGATTTTTCGGCTATAATATAAATTGTAAGAAACAACGGCGTTTCGGTATGGGGAGACTATACCAAAACGCCGTTTTTTAGTTTACGAATTTTTGTTAAGGAGAGGGACACTATGGAAATCACAGCAAAAATGGAAAGAACAGATGAAAAATTCAACGTTGTTGAACAATTCGGTATCGACGTTTTCAACGAGGAAACAATGAAGCAGAGACTTCCGAAGAACGTTTTCAAGACCTTGAAAAAGACTATCGCGGAGGGCAAGGAGCTTGACGTTTCCATAGCGGATGTTGTCGCTTCCGCTATGAAAGACTGGGCTATTGAAAAGGGCGCTACTCACTACACCCACTGGTTTCAGCCTATGACGGGTATCACCGCCGAAAAGCACGACAGTTTCATTGCGCCCATGGGCGACGGTACTGTTATTATGGAATTCTCGGGCAAGGAGCTTGTTAAGGGCGAGCCTGACGCTTCAAGTTTTCCGTCGGGCGGTATCAGAGCAACGTTTGAAGCCCGCGGCTACACCGCGTGGGATCCGACCTCTTACGCTTTCGTAAAGGAAGGCTCGCTTTACATACCCACCGCGTTCTATTCATATTCGGGCGAGGCGCTCGACAAGAAAACACCTCTTTTGCGTTCCATGGACGTTGTTTCAGACGCGGCTCTGCGTATCTTGAAGCTTTTCGGCAACACCACCACGAAGCGTGTTGTGGCTACAGTCGGCGCGGAACAGGAGTACTTCCTTGTAAACAAGAGCACCTACGATCAGCGTAAGGATCTGATCTTCACGGGCAGAACGCTTTTCGGCGCACCCGCTCCCAAAGGACAGGAACTTGAGGATCACTATTTCGGTTCTATAAAAGAGCGCGTTGCGGATTATATGGAGGATCTGGACGAGCACCTCTGGAAACTCGGCATTACTTCCAAGACCAAGCACAACGAGGTCGCTCCGTCACAGCATGAAAACGCACCGATTTTTGCTCCCGCAAACCTAGCTACCGACCAGAACCAGCTTACGATGGAGCTGATGAAGAAAATAGCGCTCGACCACGACTTGGTTTGCCTGCTTCACGAGAAGCCTTTCGCGGGCATCAACGGTTCGGGCAAGCACGATAACTGGAGCCTTTCCACCGACGACGGGCAAAATCTGCTTGACCCCGGACGTTCTCCCATGCAGAACGCGCAGTTTTTGACGTTCCTTGCGGCGATCATCAAGGCTGTTGATGAGTATTCCGATCTTTTGAGACTTTCCGTAGCGTCTCCGGGCAACGACCACAGACTCGGCGCGAACGAAGCGCCTCCCGCAATCATCTCCATATTCCTTGGCGAAGAACTGCAAGCGGTCGTAGACGCGCTTGTAGAGGGAAAAGAGTACACCGGTTCGGGTAAGCAGATGTTTAACGTAGGCGTTTCCTCGCTGCCCGAATTCCCGAAAGACAGCACCGACCGCAACAGAACTTCTCCGTTCGCGTTTACGGGCAACAAGTTCGAGTTCAGAATGTGCGGCTCCAACCTCAACATCGCAGGTCCGAACACGATCTTGAACACCATAGTCGCAAACTCCCTCACCGAGTTCGCGGATAAACTCGAGGGCGCAAAGGATTTCAACAAGGCGCTTCACGATCTGCTTGTAGAGACCATCAAGAAGCACAAGAGAGTAATCTTCAATGGCAACGGCTACGGCGATGAATGGCCCGTTGAAGCTAAAAAGCGCGGTCTTTTGGATCTTAAATCCACCGTTGACGCAATCCCTTGCCTTACCGCGAAGAAGAACGTCGATTTGTTCAAGAAGTTCGGCGTTTACAGCGAGATAGAGCTGCACGCAAGACAGGAGATACTTTTGGAAAACTATTCCAAGGTTATCAATATTGAGGCTCTTACGGCGGCGGATATGGCAAAGACCGAGATTTTGCCCGCTGTTATGAAATTCGGCAAGGACGTTGCGGATATCGCGGCTTCTAAGAAAGCCGTCGGCATTAAGCCCGATGTCGAACTTGCCGTTGCGAATAAGGTAAACGAGCTTACTATCGCTCTTAGCAACAAGGCTTACGCGCTGTCCGACGCTATCGTTAAAGCGCAGAGCGTTGAGGACGCCGAGAAGCAGGCTCGCTGCTATCACGATGAAGTTTTCGCGGATATGCAGTCCTTAAGAGCCGTTACCGATGAGCTTGAAACCATCGTCGGAGAGGAATATTGGCCGTATCCCACTTACGACGAGCTGCTGTTCAACGTTTAATTGAGCCGATACACCTGAAATCGGTTATACGCGGAACGCGGTTTGATTTTTGACTTAGAGCGTATGTTCACCTAAGCTGCTCCTTTGCGGACGGCGGGTCGAAACGCTTTAAGAATATCCCGCTCCCTTTCCTTTTGAGGCAAGAGATCAGAGGTATGAGGTTTAACTTCTCCCCTGCTCTTGCCTCTTTTTTTACTTGGAAATTTGAGAATTTCTTAATGCTTTTCCCCCGCCACAATGACGGGGGAAAAGGTATAAGATTTAAAGACCGCTTGCGTCCGAAACGGAAATTCCGTTCGCTCCGAGTGGAATCTCGTGGTCAAGACCTACGAATTTTCCATCCTCCTGCCACAAAACCTCTTTTACGAAATTATACTTTTCAGTATCCCAAGTTGTGAAGTCGTCAAGAACCAATCCGCCGGTGTCGCCCGAGTTGGCGTTGTAGCACCAGAATGTATGGTTCAGATGATACTCACTGATAAGCTGCCGCATACAGGTCATCCATTTGAGGTTCGGATCTTTCATAAAGCCGCCCCACTCGCCGATAAGCAGCGGCGCGATATTGTCTTTTTGAATGTAAAGCCAATTGTCTTGCCAGCAATCATCGATAAGGCTGTCGTAATCGAAGCCGCCTTTGAACCACGGCTGCTCGTAGACCGTCGGTCCGTAGTCGTGCGGCGAATAGACTACCTTATCCTGATATTTCCCGAGATTGACGGGATAATCCTTTACACCGCGCAAATTGCCGCCCCACCAGTTATAGTAATAATCCGCGTCGTTTGTTGAAGAATAGCTGCCGTTGTTTTTTGAGTAGATCTCGGTGCCTTCTATCATAATAAGAACGTTCGGATTTTTCGCAAGGATCTTCCCGGCTGCCTGTTCTGCCGTGTGCTTCCAGTTGTTCTTGTCGGTCGAATCGTTCCAAATCGCTGCGCCCGCGCCCTCGTTGGGTTTGCCGTGCGGTTCGTTTTTAAGATCAATGGCGATTATAGTGTCGTTATCCTTGTAGCGCTCCGCGAGCCATTCCAACGCGTGATAATAATCGTCAACCGATATTTTATCCGTAAACCACAGATTCACATTGTGTCCCATAGCGTTAGTTTCGGCACAATGTATATCCGGCATTACTTTCATACCGTTCTCCTCGGCAAGCTTCAAGAAGTAATCGAATATTTGCAGGCTGTTCATATCGTTCATTTCGGGATTGGACGCGTTGTTGTAATTTGCCTGCGGATATTCACCGTTTGACCATTGATTAAGCAGCTCGGCGGAAATCGGCACGCGTATAAGGTTGAATCCGTGGTCGGCGATTGCTTTGACCGTACCGCGCATTTGGCTGTTCCACAATCCGTCGAACGTGTTCGTGCCTGTGTTGTAACCAAACCAATTTACTCCCGTAAGCCAAACCTGCTTTCCGTTTTTGTCAAGTATCTTGTTTCCGTCCGTATGCAGCCAATCATCTCCTTGAACGGCTTTATCGCTGCGTTCAAGGAGTTTTTGAATATCCTTTGAGGGAGCGGGATCGTTTGGATTTTTGTCCGAGCCGCCGTTTCCACCGCCATTGCCTCCGTTGCTGTTGTTATTGTTTCCGCTATTGTCTCCGCCGCCGCTTGAAGAGCTGCCCGCAGTGCCGTTGATATTAACAGTTGACGGCGGTGTGAAAGCCGTCGGGGAACTGTAATTAAATCCCACGCTTACGCTGCCGCCCACGGGAATTTCGCCGTTATATTCAGCGTTCGTGATTTTGGCAGTCGTACCGCTGACGCTGTATGTACCGCTCCAACCGGTAGTTATCTTAAATCCGCTTGGAACGCTGAATGTTGCCGTCCATGACGTAACGGGGCTGCCCGTGTTGTTTTTTATGGTAAGTTCAACGGTGCCGCATTTGTTACCGTCCTCCTCCCATGAATTGTCGGCGCTCCATGAGCAGGAAAAACCGCCGTCGTTTGGACTGTTGTCATTTGGGCTATCGTTGTTTGGACTGCCGTTATTAGGGATATCGTCATTCGGACTGCCGTTATTAGGGCTGTCATCGTTCGGGCTGCCGTTATCGCTTGAAACCTCGTTTGGATTGTCGGAACCAGTTGAACTGCTGCTTTCAAGCACGGAAGAACTTGCCGCGCTTTCTGGGCTTGAAATGTCGGAAGACGCCGAGCCGCTTGAAGCTGCGTCCGAAACAGAACTGCTTGCGTTATCGGATATCGAATCGGAGACGCTTTGTTCCGAATAAGCAGAAGTACTGTTTTCGGAGCCGCTTTCATCTAACGTTTCGGAGGACTCGGATACCGACTTTCCGGAGCAGCCCGCAATCAATAAAATTGCGGTCAAAGCAAGTGCCGTAGATTTTTTCAAGAACTTATTCATAATTATCTCCTTTTCGGAAAAAACACAATAAATCTATTTTATAATATTATAACATTTCCGTGAGAATTTGTCAATAAATTTTGTCGATTTGATACAAGAAATCTCCTATCGCAAAGCAATAGCTCACGGTAGGAGATTTGTGCGTTTATTGATGAATGGAGTTTGAAAACTGCCAAACGTGCGGCGAATTCATCCGCTTTATTCGGTTTCCTTCTTGTTATCGTGCTTTTTATCCTGGATAAATTTTCTCATGTGTGCGGGCTTGGACGTTTCCGGAGGCTGCTCTACATATTCGGGAGCTTCAAACCAGAATGTGCTTCCCTTTCCCTGTTCGCTTTCAGCACCAAAAGGAAATTTATGTTGCTCCAAAACGCTTTTTACGATCGAAAGTCCTATACCGCTGCCCATTTTGGCACGCTTATGCGTACTGTTGCGTTGGCTTACCTTGTAGTATCTGTCCCAAATGTAGGGCAGATTTTCCGCGGAAATTCCCTCGCCGTGATCCTCGACCTCAAAACGCACCATTCCGTTTCCTTTACGCATAAGTCTTACAATAATGGTATTGTCATCGCCAGTATAAGTTACCGCGTTGTTGATCAGATTATAAACTACCTGTTCAAGCTTGGTTATGTCCGCTGTGATCAAAATATCATCCTCGGCTTGAAGATCGATGATTATGCCGTCGTTTTCTTTCATAATGTCAAAGCGAGAAATAACTCCCGAAAGTCTGGCGGAGAAATTGAATGTTTCAAGGTGCATTTCGGTAACGCCCGCTTGAAGTTTCGACAGATCCAGAATATCGGTCACAAGCGAAGAAAGTCTGTCGGTTTCTTCGATAATAACCTTTAAATGCCGTTCGCGCTTTTCCGGATTATCACCCGACAGATCGCGGATCATCTCGGCGTAAGCTTTTATCATCGTAAGCGGCGTTCTCAAATCGTGAGAAATGTTTGCCATTAGCTCGCGCCGCAGATCGTCGGATTTTGCGATCTCCTTTGAAGCGGAGGTAAGCGTAGCGACAAGCTGTTTTATCTCGGCGTAGTCGTTTTTCCCCGCTTTCGCGCTGAATTTACCCTGCGGCAGTTCCTTTGCCGACTTGTTTATTCTAATGATCGGTTCCGACACACGGTTTGAAAACAAAGCCGACATGAACACGGTGAGAATTATCATGATAATTCCGACAAATAAAAATTGCCGCTTGAAAATGCTCACCGTTGTACCGATAGGCTGCAAATAGTTGCATATAAAAACATAAGCTTGAGGATCTTTTTTATTGTCGCCGATATATGTTCCCATCATCAGCACGGAGTTATCCTCCGCTTCATCGCGGAAGCGCTTGTATACTATTCCCGTATCGGACGCGCTCACCTCGTCGCGGAGATTTTTCTTCGCGAGTACGGCAAGCGAAGAACTCCCGCCGAGCTTGTCCGCCTTATATGAAAAACCCGCGGCAGGAAAATATATCTCAATATACATCTTTTTTTGAGCAGCTTCATGGTTAATTATATCGGAAATGTTGTCGTTATACCAATTTGTCCTTATCCTGTCATAAGCCTCGCTTATTTCATACGTTTTCATCCACTCGTAGAAATTAGGGAACATAGCGATAAGGAAAATATACGTAAAAGAAAGCATTGCGATAACTACGACCTCAAAAAGCGCCCAAACGCGAACCTTAATGCTTCGGAAAAAATTCATCTCACGCCTCGAATTTATATCCCAATCCGCGCAATGTCACAATATACTTACGATAAGGTCCAAGGTTGTTTCGGAGCATTTTTATATGAGTGTCTATCGTTCTGTCGTCGCCGAAGAAATCGTAGCCCCAGACTTCCTCAAGAAGTTTGTTTCTTGTAAGCGCGATGTTTTTGTTGCGGACAAGATAAAACAGCAGATCGTATTCTTTGGGTGTGAGATTGGCTTTCGTTCCGTCTATAAATACATCGCGGGACGTGAAGTTGATCTCGAGACCCTCAAACTTTTCAACGTCTGCAGCAACAGAACCTGTCGCCATTGAATTTCTCTTTACAATAGCGTTTACTCGCGCCATTACTTCTTTCGGAGAAAACGGCTTCACGACGTAATCGTCAATACCGACGTCGAACCCGTGCAGCTTATCGTACTCCTCGCCGCGCGCCGAGAGCATCAGCATGGGCGTTTGCTTAAATTTACGTATCTCCTTGCAGGCGGAGTAACCGTCTAAACGAGGAAGCATAACGTCCATAATAATGATATCGTAGTCTTTTTCCTTTGCCATTTCGATAGCTTTCATGCCGTCTCCGGCTTCGTCTACCTCGTGACCTTCAAACTCCGCGTATTCTTTAAGAACCTCGCGGATATTTTCCTCATCGTCAACAATAAGCAGCTTGTACATACTGTTCCTCCTTGCGTGAAAACGTATTTTCCTGATTATACTCCCTAAGTATGAAAGCGGCGTGAAAATACGCTGAATGTTCAAAAATAACCTATTTACCGAAGATATGGTTGATCTCTGCCATTTTGATGTCAATAATATCGGGAATATCGGTTTTATAGAACACATACCGACTGCTTTTTACGGTTTCGGACGCTTTCTTTTCCGAGTCCGTATGTATCAATGGCAGCTTGATTATCAAACGTATTTTCTCGTCGCAGCCGTTATCCTTAAATGTAACCTCTCCGCCCGCAAGCTCGGCGAACCGCTTTATTATCGGTATCCCAAACCCCAGTCTTTGATGCGGAAAGTTAAGCGAAAGCTGTTTGTCAGATTGATGGTCAACCTCTGCAATGCCGTCGTTCACTATTTCCAAATACCAAACATCGCTGTTTTGTTTATCAAGATAAGCAAAAAGGTGAGGGATACATTCGCGCGGAGAATACATCAGCGCGTTTTGAAGCGCGTTTGTGACCGCGCATACCACATATCTAACTTGAGACCTTATATACATACTGTACGTCTCAAAATAAACATCAATATACCTATCCGACTTTTTTATCAGCGAATTGCAGCGTTCGACCATACCTTTCAGCAGCGGAACTATATTGATCACGGACAGATCTTTGCAATCGTCCGACATCATATGAGTATATTCATTGATATTCTGTGAAACAGACAGCAATGCCGTAAGATACTTGTTCATTTCGGAAGCGCAGTTGTAAAATTGATAGCACTTCTCGCTTTCCAGCTTGCTGCAAAGATTGGAGTAACACCGCCACAGAGCCGACGTATTATAGCTTACGCTGTGTACGATCGGAAGCGCGTCGTTTAAAACGTTGGCGTTTTCCATAAGATCAAACAGCAATTCCTTATCAAAAAATTCACAGATATAAATATCTTCCTCATACGGAACGATCCTAACTCCGTAAAAGCTGCCGTTTATCATACCCATAGTGATTTTGGGCGATTTGATAGGTAAACATATTGTTTTTTGAAATAAATCAAGCATATTTAAATCCAACGGAATAAGCTTTGGTCTGTTGGTGAACACGCATTTAAATTGCTCGTCCATAACCGCTGCGGGATTTGAAAAGGAATTTAAAATGCTCTTGATTTTTTTGTTGCGGTCGGAATTTTGCATATACGATCTCCCGGATTACTTCAACAATTCATTCATCTCGTCCAGAAGTTCACGGAAAAGCTTTAAAGCGTCCTCGACCGGTTTCTTTGAAGCCATATCCACGCCCGCGCCACGAAGCAGCGAGATTGGATCCTTAGAACAACCGCCGCTTAAAAATCCGAGGTAGTCGCGCACTGCGTCCTCTCCCCCGTTCAAAATGCGCTGCGACAACGCGATAGCCGCCGAAAATCCTGTCGCGTATTGATAAACGTAGTAATTGTAATAGAAGTGCGGAATTCTCGCCCATTCCATATCCAATTCCTCGTCAACTATCAAGTCCTCGCCGTAGTAATCCACGTTCAATTGATGATACATTTCATGCAGATTTTCCGCGGTAAGGCTCTCGCCACGTTCAACTTTCTCGTTTATCATCAACTCGAATTCCGCGAACATGGTCTGGCGGTAAAGCGTCGTTCTGAACTGCTCCAGAAAATAGTTCACAAGAAACGCCCTGCGCTTTTTGTCCTCGGTATTCTTCAAAAGATACTGCATAAGCAAGCTTTCGTTGCATGTGGAAGCGACCTCGGCTACGAAGATAACATAATCTGCGTAAGCCGTCGGCTGATTTTTATTCGACAAATAGGAATGTATCGCGTGACCCATCTCATGAGCGAGTGTAAACTCCCAATTCAGCGTGTTTTTGTAATTCAGCAGGACGAACGGGTGAACTTTAGCGCCCGCAGAATACGCGCCGCTTCGCTTGCCCTCGTTTTCCATAACGTCTATCCAGCCGTTTTCCAAGCCCTCTTTAAATATGGCGCGGTACTCCTCGCCCATCGGCGCAAGCGACTCGTAAACTTCTTTTTTGGCAGTCTCAAACGGCACATTGTCCTCAACGCCCGCGACTATAGGAACATAAAGATCGTAAGCGTGCAATTCCTCAACGCCGAGCGCCTTTTTGCGCAGCTTTACATATCTGTGCATGGCGTCCATGTTCTCATGAACCGCGTCAATAAGATTGCGGTAAACCGCTGTGTCAACCTCGTTTCCATCGAGCGCGGCTTCAAGAGTGCTGTTGTATTTGCGCGCTCTCGCGGCGAAAACAAGCGACTTCACTTGCGCGGAAAGCATGGCGGCTGAGGTATTCTCAAAACTCTTGTAGGTGTGGTAAATGCTCTCAAACGCGGATTTTCGCAGGATCCGATCCTCGCTCTGCACAAGCGGGATATAACTCTCGTGCGTTACCTGATGAGCGTTTCCGTCTTTATCCAACGCATCGGGGAATTTAAGATCTGCGTCGTTGAACATTGAGAAAACGTTCTCGGGAACACCCAAAAGTTCCCCCGTAAGCGCAATTATCTTTTCCTCCTTTTCGGAGAGGAAATGCTCGCGCCGTCTGCGTATTCTGTCCAAAGAGCGGCGGTAAAGCTCAAGCTCGGACCGCTCCTTATAGAAACGTTCTATTGTTTCATCGGATATCGAAAGCAGTTCGGGAGTTACAAAAGAAGCCGCTCCCGCGATACTTACATACAACATCTCAAGGCGGCTGCACATATCCTGATATTTTGCAACGCGCGTGTCCTCGTCGCCTTTGCGCTGCGCGTAATTTATAAGACTGTCAAACAACACGGTCAGTTCGTCGTCCAAGCGCAGATATTCCAAGAGCTTTTCGGAGGACTTGCACAATTCTCCATTGTATGAAGCGATTTTCTCGACAAATCCCTGTGCTTTAACGAGATCTTCTTCCCAAAGATCGTCGGTCGCGTATATATCGTTGATTTTCCACTTGTTATCAGCAGCGACATCTGCGCGCTGCGGAATTCTTTCGGACATAAGTTTACCTCATTTCATTCGTTTTTGAATTTTGGGTTTGATTATTTTATCGAAAAACGGCTCAAAAAGCCCCAAAAATATATCGTACAACACAAATGCCGCCGCGCCGAAAGCAAGCAGCACCCAAGAACCGAATTGCGCTATATCCTCGGCAAGATACGTAAGCCCCATAAGGTGTATCAGCACTGTATACGCTCCAACGGAGGGTAACGCGAAAATGGCGAGTTTCACGATCCATTGCAGAAACTTCGGCTTGATTTTCTGCAAATATTCTCTAATTATAGGATAATAGCCCAGTAAAAACAAAAACATTATCGTGGCTTCATAATTCGGCACGAGCAGCATTCCCAGAAAGCCGACCGCGAGATAGCTTACCATGCCGTATTTCACACCGAGCTGCTTTTTTATCGTCCATATCAGAATGCCGCCTATCGCGGGGCTTATATACTCAAAGCTGGGCACCATTCCCATAATAAACATCAACGCCAACGCCAAGCCGCTCATAACACCGCATAACGATACGACATAACCGATACCGGGTTCATTTTTCCGCGACATCACTTCCGCTCCTGTCCGTAAAATTCCATACTCTTTTCCTTGCGTTCGCGCCCTACCTTTAGAAGTTCACGCAGCGTATCGATATCGTCGTTAACCATAGCGTCGCGATATTCGCTAAGAGAGTTTATGATATTGTTGACTTCAAACAGCAGCGCGTCTTTATTGCACATAAAAAGGCTAGACCACATTTCCTCGTTTAGGTACGCTACGCGCGTTAAGTCAAGGAAACTACCCGCCGAGAACCCGTCCGCGCGGAACAGCGACGGACTTTTTACATACGCATTCGACACTACGTGCGCCAACTGCGACGTGTACGCGATATTAGCGTCGTGCTGCTCGGGAGTTGCGACTACTACTTGTCCGAAATTCATACAAGCGCCGAGCGTTGAAACCAAGTCCACCGCTATCTGCGGTGTGTTCTCCGTGGGAGTAATGATAAAACTTGCCTTATTAAACAAGTCTGCGGTGGAGTAATCAAAACCCGAATGCTCCGTGCCTGCCATAGGGTGCGTTCCTATGAAGATAACGCCCTTTTCTTCCAAAATCGGCGTGCAGTTGTGCACAATGTAGCCTTTAATTCCGCAGATATCCATTACTATCGAGCCTTTGCGGAACTTGTCGGCGTTCTCCTTTATAAAATCCACTATCGCCACGGGATACAGGGCGACTATCGTCAAATTCGCTTCGTTTAAGCGGTCAACGGTTATCTCTTCGTCTATCGCGCCCGCCGCAAGAGCTTTTTTCGTAACCTCGGGATCTTTATCCATTCCCATTATATGGTAAAATGTGTTCGCCTTGAGAGCCTTGCAGATAGAACCGCCGATCAGCCCCAAGCCCACTACAGCTATTTTCATTATTCTTTTCCCTCTTTAATTTTATACTATCATTTATATTATAGCACATTTGGAAATAAAATGCAAGATATTTTTTTACAATTTCAAGCAAAAAAGGCGAAGACAGCTTGTTGATAAAGTGCATTTTCAGACCGGCGAGAAACCCTCAGATGCTAGGAAACGGCTTGCCGGCTAGCCTTAATGGCTGCCGGACAAGCCGTTGACGACGCAGATGAGGGTTTCTCGCCGGTCTGAGCGAGGGCAGCTCACTGTCCTCGCAAGTTTAGGTTATAACCCGATTTTTAAAACTTTTCTAAAGTAAAGCGCGGTGATGTTCTTGTTGCCCGAATCCTCGGAAAAGTCGCGGAAATCCGGCACAATAAGCGTAGGTGGTTCTATCCCGAAAAGCGTGGCAGAACTGCAAAGCGCGTCTTCAACGAAAACATTTTCGTTTTCCCAAAAATCCATTAGCTCCTCAAAAGATCCGCTCGTGAGAAGAGGCTCCCAAATGGCTCTGTCGGCGTTCGGCGCGTCCTCAATACCATAACCCGAGCCGTCGCCCACAATAACCTCACTGCCATTCAGTTTCAATATCGCGAAATCGCTGTCAACTACCTCAACGGAAAAAGCGGGCACTTTAAGTTCTTGAGAAATAAGCGCCAAATCGGATTCCGAGTGACTTGGATTGTCGGTGTAATCATCCCCAGCGAGAGCCGCCCACTCTCCGCCTTGCTCGACAAAGTACGAAAGCTCCGCCGCGCCCTCATCGCATGGCACAAAACCGCGCTTTTTCATAAGCTCGGTGAACGCGTTCACGAAATCAGTGCTTTTTATATTCAAACCGTTTGAAAATCTTCCCATTTTTCTCTCCTTAAATTACATTATCCCTATGTAAACGCCTTTGCGATAGCTTCAAAAAACTGAAACGCAAAAGAAACGCTATGCCTATCGACAAAACGAAACTATAAGAAACACCACTGATTTTTTGAACATTTTATGTTCGTCAAAGCTATCCTTGATGACCCGCCGAATAAACAAAATCAGCTCAACTATTGCCCAGCAGACAGCAAGGCGGGGGAGCAACACCAACAAAATACTAAAAATGTAAAGTATTACAAAGTCCATAAGCTCTTCTTACCAAAACAGGGGCAAACCCTCGCCCCTGTTGTAATGTTGAGTTAAAGGAAACTTTTTCAACGAACACGTTTCCAACAATTTCCGTTGACCAATTCAATAAAATCCAGAACGCGAAGCACCACCAAGAGCTCCTGCAGCCCTTTGTTTTGCGCAAGGAACGTGCAAGGCACTATAGTAGGAAATCAGTGAAAGATAGGCGTCCTTAACAGACATAATTTGACCTACACTAGAAAAAACATATGCTATCGCAGCTGTCATCATAAGTCACCTCACAAATCTCAAGCTTTGCCGACAGAGCCGAACATCTCCATTTTCTCCTTAACGGTAGCCTTGATAGCTTCCGCGCCGGGAGCAAGAAGTTTACGCGGGTCGAAGCCCTTACCCTGCTGATCCTTGCCTTCCTCGATATATTTTCTGGTAGCTGCCGCGAAAGAGAGCTGACACTCGGTGTTTACATTTACCTTAGCAACGCCGAGCGAGATTGCTTTCTTAACCTGCTCTTCGGGAATGCCCGTGCCGCCGTGGAGAACGAGCGGCATATTGCCGACTTCCTTCTTAACGGCTTCGAGAGTAGTGAACGAAAGTCCCTCCCAGTTGTCGGGGTACTTGCCGTGAATGTTGCCGATACCCGCCGCGAGCATTGTAACGCCCAAATCTGCAATTCTCTTGCATTCTGCGGGGTCTGCGCACTCGCCCTTGCCGATAACGCCGTCCTCTTCACCGCCGATAGCGCCTACCTCAGCTTCAAGAGAAAGACCTTTCTCGTTGCAGATCTTAACAAGCTCGGTAGTCTTAGCTACGTTCTCATCAATAGGATAGTGCGAACCATCGAACATTATAGACGAGAAACCAGCCGCGATACAAGCCTTTGCGCCCTCATAAGAGCCGTGGTCGAGGTGGAGCGCTACGGGAACGGTTATCTTCAGCTCTTCGAGCATGCCGTTTACCATACCGACAACGGTCTTGTAGCCGCACATATACTTGCCCGCACCCTCGGAGACACCGAGAATAACGGGGCTTTTAAGCTCCTCCGCGGTAAGCAGAATAGACTTTGTCCATTCGAGGTTGTTAATGTTGAACTGACCTACCGCGTACTTGCCGTCGCGAGCCTTGTTCAGCATATCCTTAGCAGAAACTAACATATAAATTACTCCTTAGCTTTACATTTTTTGGGAAATATCCCCATTACTAATATTATAACACAAATTCCACAAAATTGCAATAGATTTTGTATTTTTTTCTTCAAAAACACCAAATATTGCAAAATATTTCCAACACATACTTCCCCGTTTAAGGCGGAGGAAATTTTAAGTGTTATGGTCGCTGGTATGAAACTGCTTTAAATTGCCGATTTTCGCGCTTCTCTCGCGCATAATGCGCTCTACTTCCTCAACCGAAAGACCGTTTTGCGCCATAAGCACCGCAACGTGATAGAACAGGTCGTTTATCTCGTTGGCGAGTTCGTCATTGTCCTTGTTCTTGGCGGCGATAACCATTTCGGTACACTCCTCACCGCACTTTTTGAGTATCTTGTCCAAGCCTTGATTGAACAGATAGCAGGTGTAGCTCTTCTCCTGCGGGTTCGCTCTGCGGTCGACGATTACGTCGTACATCTCCTTGAATGCTTCGCTCATAGTTGTTTCTCCTTATACTTTAATTACAGAATTATATTCTGTATTCTACTAAATCCTCAATGCTTTTGCGGAAACGCGACGGCGGAGCTTCATCGGCATAACCCACCGCAACCGCCCCAATTAACTGCCCGTCCGTTTTCAAAAATTCAGTCAATTCGGTATACGCGAAACAGGTGTTGGCTATCCACAATGTTCCCAAGCCCAAACTCTCCGCCGTAAGCAGCATATTCTGAACAGCCGCGCCTATTGACAGCGAATCGCATATCTCCGTAATACGGTCGTCGCAGTCAATAGCTACAAACGGCGATTTTCCGTTGGAATTTACGATAACGATAAGCAGCGGGGCTTCTGTCATAATTTTGAGAGTGTTTTTCGCATCGGGAACGCCGAAATGCGAACGCGGCAAGATAGGTTCTGTTTTCTCTCGAAGCAATCCGCGCTCCATACGGTTTTCAAATTCCGCCTTACGCTCTCCGCCAAACACAATAAACCGCCACGGCTGCCGATTTTTCGCGGAGGGAGCCATTCTCGCAGCGTTTATCATCTCATTGATAAAATCTATCGGCACCACTTGCTTTGTGAATTTCCGTATGCTTCTTCTCGCAAATATGGGCTCTGTTCCCATTACTTTATTCTGTTAAAGAAGCACGTTCTGTTTCCCGTATGGCACGCCGCGCCCGTCTGCTCCACCTTGATGAGAAGCGTGTCGTCGTCGCAGTCGCCGTATATCTCGACTACCTTTTGAACGTGCCCCGAGGTCGCGCCTTTGTTCCAAAGCTCCTGCCGCGAACGGCTCCAGAACCACGTATAGCCCGTTTCGAGAGTTTTTTGAAAGCTCTCCTCGTTCATATATGCCAGCATTAGCACTTCCCCGTTTTCAACGTCCTGAACTATCGCGGGGATAAGCTCGGATTTCTTGAAGTATTTTTTCAAATCCATAACGTTTAAGCTCTCTTTCGTTTTCTTGTTATTTCAACAACTCCAATTCCGTCCAACGCCGTCTGACAGCCGCGTAAGCGTCGCCCTTGCGGTTTATCAGCGGCTTTATGCCGACGTTTTGAACGATCTTATGTATCATTTTTTGAACGCGGTAAGGCTTGCGGTTCTCAATATCCGAAAACAGCTTTCGCGCGTACCTGTCGGCTTTTTCGTTGATTTTTTCGCTGCCGCCGTTTGCGCTGTTAAACGGGAGCTTTTCGGCAACCGCGCCGCTGAGCGCCGCTCCCGACAGCTTCACCAAATCGGTAAGCACCTTTAAAGCCTTGCCGCCGCCGTAATTCTCATAAGTAGCAACGCAAAACGCGTATTTGCCATACAAAAGCTGCTCGATAACGAAATGCGCTCGGTCGATAAACAGTTTCATAACCGCCGAAACGTTGCTTGCTATCGTGGACGAGCCGAGAACAACTCCGTCTGCCGTTCTTAGCTCTCGGGAAATCCTCTCGCCGTCGTCGTCAATAACGCAGCCGCCGACTTTATAGCAGGCACAGCAGCCCTTGCAAAGCGCGATATTCTGCTCCGTCAAGTCGTAAAACACAACTTCCGCGCCTAGCTCCGCAAGCGTTTTTTCAACGCGGTGGAGAAAATATGCGGTCGCGCCGTTTTTACGCAGACTTCCGTTGACTATGATTATTCTCATTGTCAATCTCCGCAAATCTGCTTCGTGAGCTTATTCACACGCTCGTAAATCTCGTCCGCGTCCACGGTGGTAAACTTGCCGTCCTCGTAGAGTATTTTGCCGTCGATAACCGTCATCTTGACGTTTTGTTTTCCGCCCGCGTACACGAGATTTTTCGCGATATTATGAAGCGGCTGCATATTCGGCTGTTTAAGGTCGATGACTGCCAAATCGGCTTTTTTGCCCGCGGCGAGAACGTCGCAGTCGGTAAGTCCCATTGCGAGCGCGCCGCCTTTAGTCGCCATTTCGAGAACCTCAAACGCGGGACACGCCGCCGCGTCCTCTTCTTTCACCTTTTGCAGACCCGCGACAAGGAACATCTCCTTGAACATATCGAGACTGTTGTTGGAAGCCGCGCCGTCCGTGCCGATAGCGAAGTTTTTCATTCCCGCCGCTCTCATTTTGCAGATAGGAGCAACGCCGCTCGCGAGTTTCAAGTTGGAAGCGGGATTTGTTACCATCCAGAGGTTCTTGTCGCGGAAGATCTCCATATCGCGCTCGTCGAACCACACGCAATGGAAACCGCCGCCGCCGTATTCAAGCATACCCAGCTTATCGAAAAGCTGCGTGGGCGTAATTCCGTAACGCTCCTTGCAGCCCTCAACTTCGGCTTTGGTCTCGCTGTTGTGAGTATACACGGGAGCTTTATATTTTTGCGACAGAGCGGCAATCCCCTCAAGTATCTCACGCTTGGTCGTATACTCCGCGTGAAAGCCCAGCTGATACGAAATAAGCGGATTTCCTGAATTATACTCGTTAAACTCATCCTCGATACCCTCAACGGTGCCGCCGAAATCGTTTATAGAGCCGCAAAGCACGCTTCTGTAGCCCATATCGGTGCAAGCCTTAACGTAGGCGGGCAGCTTCATATACATATCGAACGAGCTTGTAATCCCGCTTGTCAGGTACTCCATATTTCCGAGTTGAGTAAACGCATAAACCGCTTCCTCGGTGAGCTTCGCTTCGTGCGGAAAAACCTGATTATAGAGCCAATCGTTAAGCGGCAGATCGTCCGCGAACGAACGCAGAAACGTCATTGCCGTGTGAGTATGAGCGTCTTTAAAGCCTGGTATAATGAGATTGCCGCCGAGGTCTATTTCGCGGTCGAATTTCCCCTCGGGAGCGTTTTCGCCGACAAACGTTATCTTGTCGTTTTCGGTGTGAAGCTCGCCCTCAATAATGTTTTCGTTCTCCATTGTGAGGATCTTTGCATTGTAAAAGCGCAGTTTCATAATTTCTCCTTTTTGTCAATTCATTTTCGAGTTGCTGTAAATATAAAACAGCTCTTGGCTCGGTCTGTATTCCCTTTCCATTTGCGGAAAATCCTTGTCAAATTCCTCGGCGGCGTTAGGGTCGAAATCGTAAGCCGCACTCTCCCTATAAATCCAACATTTGCCCGCAAGAGCGCCCTCATGCAGTTCCTTTACAAGAAGCGGCACGGGATATACCCCCTCGGAAATGGCAACGTTGTATTTTTTACAGCTCTTAAATCCGCTTGTGACGTAGTTTTCAGGATTGCCGAAGATAACGACCGCTTCATAACCGAGAGCTTTCGCCTTTTCAAGCGAGTACTCCAAAAGCCGCTTGCCGTAACCCTGCCGCTGATATTCGGGAAGCACGCTTAAAGGTCCGAACGTGAGCACGGCCTTTTCGCCGCCATTTTCGTCAGCGAGCCGAGACTTTGTATACATAATGTTCGCGATAATTTGCCCGTCAAGCTTCAGAACATAGTCCAGTTCGGGCACAAAATCCGCGTGACTTCGCAGAATGTGCGCGATATAATGCTCGGTGCACCCCGGAACATTCAAGTTCCAAAAGGCGTGTTTTGTAAGCTCCTCGACGATACGAAAATCCTCGGGGCGCTCGTTTTCAATAGTTATTGACATTCGCCTTTCCTTTCAAACTCACGCAGAATTTCCGCAGCGGCTTCCATAAACCTATCGGGCGAAAACGCCGCGTTAAACGTCCGTGAAAAAATTTTCGCGGCTGTCACGGCGATGTTCTCAACGGAATCGTTACCCGATATTTTATCTGCAATTTCTTTCGATTCGCTGTCGTACTCATCCGACGGCGCGCCGATCTCCAATAAGCCGTCGGGGTCGGCGCGGTCTATTACGGCTTTTACTATAGAATACTTGTCCATATCCGCATCCCTTTTATCCGAGAATTTCCTTTAACCACTCGTAAGCCGCCATTTTATCGGCGGTCACGTCGTTGAGGATACTGTCGAGAACGTCGTCAAAGTCGTCGTCGAACGAAAAGTCCTCGAACTCCGACGCGTAGTAAAGCGACGCGAAAACTCGGTCACAGCCCGCTTGCTCAAAACATCTCCGAACCTCGTTGAAACCATATTCGGAGATCGTATTGTCGACAAGTTCTTTAAGATATTCCCCGCATTCCTCGGGATAGCCCATACCGCTAAAAATCGTCTTGTAATCATCGTCGGCAAGGTCAAGCCACACAGCGATGTTATCCTCGCCGCAATCGTTCAGCACGTTGTAAAACCCGCCGTAAAGCGCACACAGTCCGCGTATCAGTCTGTAAACGCCAATAAGTTCATAGCCTGTGCTCCAAACGTTGAGCCGCGCGGGTTCAACATAAAAATTCCACACCTCGGTAAGCCAAGTTTTGAAATCGCCGTCAAGAGACGCGTCCTCGCTCACGCGCAAAGCGTCCTGTAAGGTAAAAGTCATATAATCTCCTTAGTTGAAGTAAACCAGTTCGCTCTCGGCTTTCTCGGTCGGGAGAATGCTGTCCGCGAGAATTACGGGACCCATTCCTTTGTAGCATTGCTGCTTCTCGGCGGTGACGTTCCCCGTGACCTCTACCCAATCTCCGTCCTTGAACTTGTCCGCGTCGGACGATTTTACAAGTATTCCCACAACTTGGATATCGTCGGCGCAGCAAGTCATAGCGCGGCGCGAAATAACGAAGTAGCCCTTGGGAACGTTCGTCGCTCTGAACACCATTCCGCGTACATGGACGTTTTTGCCCTTGTAACGCGGCGCGTTGCTCATAATGTCGATATACCACAGCCCGAAATCGTCATGAACGATCTCAATAGGGTCGGCGTTCACGTCAAACGGCATTTCGTCGTCGCCTTGAAAACCCTGTTCAACTTCGCCGTTTACGTACTCAAACATCATATCTATGCGCGGATTTAACGCTTTAACGGCGCGGCGCAGACGCTTTTTGTCCACTTGTCCGGGAACACAGCGGTTAAAGATAATAATGTCAGAAATGGCAATATCATCCGATAACAGCTGTCTCATATTGTTCATATACATATCGAACGTTTCGTGATTTACGAACATAAAGATCTGGTAAAATATCCAGTCCTTTGGCGCTTTCTGCGCCATATCGCGCAAACTCCACATTCCGTTGTACTCCAACATCACGCGCGTGGGTTTGTGCTTATTGACAAGCGCGGTAAGGTTATCCGCGTTGAAATCTTCCTCGTCCTCGATATACTCCACCACGGATTTTGAAGCCTTGATTATCCGCTCGTCGAACTCGACTTCGCCCTGTTCGCACGCGATAACAAGAGTTTTTTCGCCGCGGCTGAACTGCTTGTCATTTAAGGTTTCCAGAATAAACGACGTTTTGCCGCTCTCCAGAAAGCCTGTCATTAAATATACGGGAATTTCCATATTTTTACACTCCAAACAATGCTCTGATCTTGTCCTCGACAAGTTTCGAGCCGATAACGCACATTCTTCCGGTAACATCCGCCGCGCCCGTTCTTACCTCGTATTCCTCGGGAACAAAATCAAAATGATACCACTCGCCGCCGTTCGCCGACGGAACTATTCCCTTTGCGCGGAGAACCGTGCCGAACTCCTCGCCCGAGAGTTTCCCCAAGGCGTTTTCCAATTCTTCCTTAGTGAATTTCTTCGCGCTTTCAATACCGATTGAAGTAAACACCTCGTCCGCGTGGTGATGATGATGATCGTGGTCGTGATGACAGCACTCGCCGTCCTCATGGTGATGATGCTCATGGTCATGATGGCAACACTCTCCGTCCTCATGATGATGCTCGTGATCGTGGTGGCAGCACTCATCTTCATCATCATGATGATGCGAATGTCCGCAGACGGGGCAGATATCCTCGTCCTTTAAAAGTTCATCGGCAAACTTGTTCTCCGTCTCCATTGCCGCGAGTATCTGCGCACCGTTTATCTCATCCCAATTTGTGGTAACGATAGTCGCGTGCTCGTTAAGTTCGCGTATCATCTTGACAGCTTCGTCCAGCTTTTCCTCTGAGAGTTTCTGCGTTCTTGAAAGCACGATAGTCTTAGCAGTCTCGACCTGGTTCTTATAAAACTCGCCGAAGTTCTTCATATACATCTTGATTTTGGTAGCGTCCGCAACGGTGGTGTAGCTGTTAAGCACAAGTTTGTCGCTGCCTACGTTCATTACGGCTTTCAGCACGTCCGAGAGTTTACCCACGCCCGACGGCTCTATCAAAATTCTGTCGGGTGAGAACTCGTCAAGTACCTTTTGAAGCGCCTTGCCGAAATCTCCCACCAAAGAACAGCAAATGCAGCCTTGGTTCATCTCGGTAACTTCAATGCCCGCGTCTTTCATAAAACCGCCGTCAATGCCGATCTCTCCGAACTCATTCTCGATGAGCACAAGTTTCTCACCGTTGTAGCCCTCTTTCAGCAGCTTCTTGATGAGCGTGGTCTTGCCCGCTCCCAGAAATCCCGAAAATACGTCTATTTTAGTCATATTAAGTCAACCCTTTCTTTACTTGCTCTCCATTTTATCCCGTGCATATGAGGATTTTTTTGCACACGGAACAAATCGAAATCATTTGATAACAACTATCAAATTATATTGTACCACATTTCCGCGCAATAGTCAAGCCTTTTTTAAAAAAGAAACCTGAGCAGGCGGCTCGGGCTGATACTATTTCATGCTATCAGACCGCTTTATTTCATTTATAAACATCACAATACCATAAACACCGCATATCAACAGGATTATATCCTCATAAGCATTAAAAAATATTGATTTTATTCCGGTCAATCCCCAAATAGTCATCAAAGCGAGAAGTATCTTATTTTTCCTTTCATAGCCCGCGTAAACGGCTATGCTCAGGCCGATTACAGGGCAGGGCATAATATATGTCACCATCTGCGGAAAAGAACCGCCCAAAATCATTGAAATAAAAGGATACAATAAATAAAACGACAATAATATTGCCTGCGGTCCGGTCGGCTTTTTCAGATCATCATTTTTGTTATGCCGACTCTCAAATAAAAACAAAACTCCGACAAGCAGAAATAGCGGCAAGGCAAAGAACTTTTGAACGGGTTCCGTTCCATACAACCAAAAAAATCCAACGCCGATAAACAGGTTTGCAATACCTAATGAAAATTTTGCCAGCCACCTAACTTTCCGAATATAAGATAACACAAATGCAGAAATTACAAATATGAGCAAAACTATTTGAATTATCCACGTTTTATTGTTGTAATTTCCGATAACATTCCAAAATGCTTGTGCGTTCATTGATCTACCTCTATAAAGATTTTATCGTTTGCGCATCATCTAGGAAATCCTCATAATCTATTTTTTTAAGAGTCGGTTGCCGATATATCCGAAAAATTCATATCTAATATTACAAAAATGCCCTCGCACGCGGCGAGGGCGTTTGTTTTAAATATGCTCGTTGATATAATTGATAAGTGCGCCGATCTGCGGCTTCGAGAACTGCGCGTCCGCACCTACGCTCTCGCCTTTGGCTCTCATCTGATCGTTTATCAGCGAGGAGAACAGGTAAACGGGAATGCGATGAAGAACCTCGTCGTCCTTAATGCGTTTTGTCAGATTATGACCGTCCATCTGAGGCATTTCGATATCCGAAATAAGACAAGAAATATGATCAAGAATATCGCCGCCAACATCCTTGTGACCGCTGATATAATCCCACGCATCCTTGCCGTTTTCAAACGACACGATGTTTTTATACCCCGCGTCGCCGAGCGTGCTTTGTATAAGCGTGTTGAGGAACGGCGAATCCTCCGCGATAACAATGTGTTTGTTCGCCTTGGATTCGTCCGCGGCAGTCGCACCCGTGGCGTCAATCACCGCGGAACGGTTAATGTCGGACACGATCTTCTCAAAATCCAGAATAAGGATAATTCTGTCGCTAAGTTTCGCGATACCCGTTGCAATATTGTTTGTGCCGTCGCCGGAAATTCTCGGCGGCTTTTCAATATCCTCCCACGAAATGCGCTGAATTCCTTTGACCGAGGAAACGTGAAAACCAACGTCCATCTGATTGAAGTTACAGATTATCAACAAGTCGTGGCTGGGGTCGTCGCTTTCCTTATTCAGCACCTTATGTAGATCGATAACCGAGATAACCTTATCGCGCGGCGTAAATACGCCCTCAAACTCGGGAGGAGAATCGGGCACGGGAATCATCGGTTGATAATTCATGATCTCATTTACTTTGGCAATATTTATGCCGAAGCTCTGCTTTCCCACCATAAATTCCAACACTTCAAGCTCGTTAGTCCCGCTTTCAAGGAGAATATTATTTTCCATATCAAAAAGGCTCCTTACTCTTTTTTATTCGCATAATGAGCGCGTTTTTTAAAACGTCTCAATACTCTGTATTATATTATACAACATTTTTTCCAAAAAATCAAGCGTTTTTCTTAGAAAAATGTGCAAATTTTTCAAAATATTTTGTAAGAACCCTTGACAGAGGCAACAATATGTGGTATAATAAGAACAACATAATAAACTTACAACGAAAACGTTATTGCCTGTTCTGTTTTTGACGGTACAGATATGTATTATATAAACTTTAGCGAGGAGATTTGCATTATGGAAATGAGTATTGCGTCGGCGGCAATGTCGATGGCTATGGACAACTTGCAGAGTGGCTTGACTGTCGGTATGCTTAAGAAAACTATGGACGCTTCCGAGCAGTCGATGGAAGGTATCGTTGAAATGCTCGACAGTATGCCCTCTCCCGACGGAAAGGGTCAGCTGCTCGACGTTCGCGTTTGATTGAAAATTTAAAATAAACAAACCCGCTTTAGCAAACGGGTTTGTTTTGGTGTTTGAAAGCTCGTTTTGGTAAACGGGCTTTTCTTATATTTGCAGATCTTTAATTTTGCATTTCACCTATAGTTCGGCTTCCTATAGCAATCCACGAAAATTTCGCTGCGATTCATTTAAACGTTATAATGAGAGACGGGACTTAATAGCAACTGTTGCTTTAATTTTGTGGATTACTATAATATCAACAAACTTCCCACGTCGCAAAAGAAGAGAGCGTGGTAAAACTCCGCGCCCGTAATATTATTTTCCTGTTTTTTTCAAAGCAATTTTTAATACGATAAAAAATATATTTTCATACCACCTGAAAGATAAAGAATTTTAAATAATCCGTTTCGGGAACATTCCACAAGATCGGGTGGTCGGGCGACTGCTGCCGCTGCTCAATTTGGCGCAGAGAAACGTCCGCGTCAGCTGCTGCTTCGTGCAGCATTTTCTTGAACAGGCTCTCTGTCATAAAATGCGAACAAGAACAGGTCGCGAGATAGCTTCCGCGTTTAAGCAAGCGCATTGCTTTAAGATTGATTTCCTTATAACCTCGAAACGCGTCCTTGACCGTGCTCTTAGATTTTGTGAACGCGGGCGGGTCTAGGATGATAAAGTCGTAGGGACTGTTCCCCGATTTGTAAAGTTCGGTGAGCAAATCGAAAACGTTCGCACAAGTGAACTGCATATTCTCCGTCAAGCCATTAAGTTTGGCGTTATTTTTTGTCATTTCAATCGCGTCCGCAGAAATATCGACAGCGTTCACAAGTTTGGCTCCGGCTGCTGCTGCGTTCAGCGCAAACGCGCCCGTGTGCGTGAAACAATCGAGCACGGTTCTTCCTTTCGCTATGCGGCGAATGGCGGTACGGTTGTACTTTTGATCTAGGAAAAAGCCGGTTTTCTGCCCGTTTACATAATCAACGGTGAATTTGATCCCATTTTCCGTAATTTCCGTAACACCCGCCGCTTCGCCAAATTTGCTCCAGAACCCCTTGTACTGCTCCATTCCCTCAAGCTCACGGATCTTAACATCGTTACGCTCGTATATTGCCGAGATCTTCTCACCCATTTTCTCCAATTCTTCAGCCAAAATCTCATACAACATATCCTTGATCTTTTCAACACCGAGCGACAGCACTTGCGTTACAAGAATATCGTTAAATTTGTCAACGGTAAATCCGGGAAACTGATCCGCTTCCCCGAAAATCAGTCGGCAGCACGAAAAATCCTCAGCCATTACTGTTTTTCTGTACTCCAGTGCGTAACGAACTCGTCGTTCATAAAAAGCTCTGTCGAACTTTTCATTGGCGTTTCGTGAAAAAATCCTCACACGAATTTTTGAATTGTTGTTGATATATCCTGTTCCCAAAAACTTACTTTTATGCGAGTAGACATCGACTAAACCGCCATTCTCAAACTCGCCTTTAATTTCTGTGATCTCCTCCGCGTAAACCCATGGGTGTCCGCCGCGTATCGACTTCTCGGCTTTGGGGGTTACATAAACCTTTGGGTAATTTCGTTCCATAATTCTTCTCCAACAAAAAACAGCCCTCCCACACGGGGAGGGCTGCATAACTTAATTATTTTTCTTCGTCTTTGTTTTTGCGCTTTTTAGCTGCTAATCCAAGAGCAATCGCGGCTCCGGCAGCGGCTAACCCAAGCCCGCCGGCAGAATCGGCAACGCCGGTATACGGATTGGGTCCTCTCGGAACGTCATCATCGGTTATAGTTACACTACTATCCGGAGGTATTACGCCACGAGGAACTTCATCGTCTTCAATATCGACATCACTATCAGTATCTGTGTCGGTGTCGGTGTCCGTATCAGTATCTGTGTCGGTGTCCGTATCAGTATCTGTGTCGGTGTCCGTGTCAGTATCTGTGTCCGTGTCTGTATCGGTATCCGTGTCTGTATCTGTGTCGGTATCAGTGTCAGTGTCTGTATCGGTGTCCGTATCAGTATCTGTGTCGGTATCCGTGTCTGTGTCTGTGTCGGTGTCCGTATCAGTATCTGTGTCGGTATCTGTGTCGGTATCCGTGTCTGTGTCTGTATCGGTGTCCGTATCAGTATCTGTGTCCGTATCCGTGTCTGTGTCAGTGTCCGTATCAGTATCTGTGTCGGTATCCGTGTCTGTGTCAGTGTCTGTATCGGTGTCACCTACATTAGACGGAATATTATCATCGTCGTCAGTATCTGTGTCGGTATCTGTGTCAGTGTCAGTATCGGTGTCCGTGTCTGTGTCGGTGTCAGTATCCGTGTCAGTATCCGTGTCTGTGTCTGTATCGGTGTCTGTATCGGTGTCCGTATCAGTATCTGTGTCGGTGTCAGTGTCCGTATCAGTATCTGTGTCGGTATCCGTGTCAGTGTCAGTGTCAGTATCGGTGTCTGTATCTGTATCAGTGTCTGTATCTGTATCAGTGTCTGTGTCAGTATCGGTGTCTGTATCCGTATCCGTGTCTGTATCAGTGTCGGTGTCTGTGTCAGTATCGGTGTCCGTGTCTGTATCGGTATCCGTATCTGTGTCAGTATCCGTATCTGTGTCAGTATCGGTGTCTGTGTCTGTATCAGTGTCTGTGTCAGTATCTGTGTCCGTGTCAGTATCTGTGTCCGTGTCAGTATCCGTATCTGTGTCAGTATCCGTATCTGTGTCAGTATCTGTGTCCGTGTCAGTATCGGTGTCCGTGTCTGTATCGGTATCCGTATCTGTGTCAGTATCCGTATCTGTGTCAGTATCGGTGTC
>CANQWD010000015.1 GCA_947627465.1 uncultured Clostridia bacterium | reverse complement strand
CGGAGCGCGAATTGCGGACGACAGTCCGCAAAGCATATTGTGTGAGAGTGAACGCGAAGCGTTCACTCGCGCGCTCCCTTTTCCCCTCTCCCTCCCCCTCTTCCCCCTAACACGCTCAATTAGCTGGCTGTATTTATAACCGACTTTTTCTACAGACTGTGATGTCCCCGCCAAATTCGGCGGGGACACTTTGTTTATGCTGTTACGGAGCTGTTTTATTCATTGACTGACTTTATGCCGCCGAGTTATCCGCGGCGCTTTCGGAAATATCCGAAGCGTTATCGGGCGTTTCGGAAACTTCCTCGGAAATACTTTCGGGAACGCTCGCCTCTTCAAATTCCGAGGACTGTTCGGCGGTCGCGTCAAGAAATTCCATAACGCCGCCGTAGATCGTGAACGCGACCTTCTGCTGATATTCCCAAGTCGAGAGCTGCTGCTCCTCCTCGGGATTGGAAAGAAAACCGCACTCTATCATAAGCGAGGGGTTTTTGTTGGATTTCAGCAGAAAAAGCTCCTCGCCCGTGAGCTTTATCTCGCGCTCGTTGCCTTGCTGAAGCTCGGCAAATTTGTTTTGCATAATTTGAGCCAGCGTGCGGTTTTTGGGATTGTTATTGTTGTAGAACATCTGCCCGCCCGAGTATTGCGGATCAGTAAAGTTGTTTTGATGAATGCACAGGAAAATGCTGTCGGGGTATTTTTGGATTATTTTCAGGCGGTTATCCATATCGTTGAGCTTCTGATTGCGTATGCCCTCAACGCCCGCGTCGTAAATGGAGATATCTTCGTCGCGCGTTAAAACAACGTCAAAACCCGACATCTCAAACATATCCCGAAGTGCCAAAACGATCGACAGATTTACGTCTTTTTCAAGAACACCCGTAACGCCCACCGCTCCAGAATCCATTCCGCCGTGCCCCGCGTCAAGTACGATCACGGGCTTCGAGGACGCGCTTGCCGCCGTGGGCAGAGCGTGCTCCGTTATCCGCGCGCAGATCGCGAGCGCTATAAAACAGCCTATCAGCACAAGCGTCAGCTTCATTGAACTTTTTTTTACTTTCATAATTTTCCTCCGTGTTGTTTTTGTACAAGTCTATGCGGAGAAATTTAACATTATGACAAGCAGACGGTCGAGAAACCCTCATCTGCGTCGTCAGCCGCGCTACGGAAGCCATTAAGGCTAGCCGTGGCGCGGCTTCAGGGTGGTTGCTTGCAAACACTCGAGCATTTGAGGACTTCTCGACCGTCTGAAAATGCTCTTTTTGCAAATCTATCAGTGATAAACCGCCGCGACAGCGTTCTTTTGACTGCTCTGCTTAAATTTCAAACGCAGATGATCGGCGATGAGAGCGATAAATTCCGAGTTGGTCGGCTTGCCCTTTGAGGTGTGTACGGTGTAGCTGAAAAGTTTAGTCAGCACGTCTATGTCTCCGCGGTCCCAAGCTATCTCGATAGCATGACGAATAGCGCGCTCGACACGCGAGGACGTGGTGTCATACTGTTTCGCGACGGTAGGATAAAGAAGCTTTGTTATCGAGTTTATCATCTCGTCGTTGTTTACGGAAAGCATAATGGCGGTTCTGAGATAATGATAACCCTTGATGTGCGCGGGAATACCCACTTGATGAATTATCTCGGTAACGGCGCATTCCAAATCTGTCTCGTCGGGAGCCTTTGGCGGCTGAGCCACTCCGCACATTTGGTTTATCTTAGTCACCAAAAACTGCGGATCGACGGGTTGAAGCATAAACGACGCTCCGAGAGCTGCCGCTTCGCGCTCCAAGGTCGGGTCGGGAGTTCCCGAAACGATGATAACGTTCGGAACGTATTTCTTTTCCACTTTCAGCTTGCGAATGACCTCCACCGCGTCGCAGAACGGCATTTTCGCTTCCAGTACCGCCGCGTCGGGGGCTTCTGACTTTATGGAATTAAGCACGGAGTTTCCGTCGCACCGACGTGTGATCGCATACATTCCCGCGTTTTTCAGAGCGCCCGCCCAAGCCATTCCGCGATCCGCGGTGTCGTTTCCGATAAGTACTTTTATTTTGTCTGCCATTTCAAATTCCTCCAAATTTTGTTTTTCATTTCAGCCGAAAGCCGTGTGTTTTTACAGTGTTTTCTTTCGTCTGATTATATTTTACCATTTTTTGGTAATTATTGCAATAGGTTTTTCCAAAATATTCCCAAAAATTGGAAAAAATTTGGAAACGCGATTACAATCGCCCAAAACCGCCCTCCGACTAAAATATGCTTTTGGATTTGTTCCCGCAAAATGTCGGGATTTGTCGAAAAAAACAATACGGGCATCACTTTTAGTCATCTGCCGAATTGACAGTTTACAGTTGACAGTTAAGGTATGCGCGCTTCGCGCGCCGATTAAAATACGCGCCGCGCAGCGGCGCCCCTTAATTGTCAATTGTACATTGTACACTGTCAATTGTACTATAAAAGCAATGTTCTCCCCGCCAACGGCGACGGGGAGAACATGTGATTTATTGTGGGTGATTTTCCAGAACGAATTCCCAAAGCTTGGAGATCTCGCTTTCAAACGCCTGTTTGCCCACGGGCGGGTCGCTGACGTACTTGTTTTTGGAAAACAGCTCCGCCGTAAACGCGCCGTCGTAATGATATTTTATCTCGCTTATGACAAGCGGCGTTAAAGAGCCGTTCTTGTTTTCAAGCTGAATAAATTCCCCCGTTTCCAGAAACGGCAGCCCTTGCATTTTGATTTCCGCGCCGTAAAACCGAAACGGCTTAAGCTGCTTCCCTAGCGAGTTCAACACGGACTGCGTCATAAACGGATTGGTAATATCGACCACCGAGGGGCCGCTGCTCTCGCCGTAATGAAGCATTTCCGTGCCCGTGTTCACGCGTATGCCGCCGATAAATGCCCGCGTGATATTGCGGTTGACATGAAAGCAGTTGTTTACGGAAAGGCGCTGAGTTTCCTCGCTCGGAGCCTGCTTGTATTCCTTGAAAACCAGCTCTCCGCTTTTGTCTATTTTCGCACACGCGCAGTTCAGAGCCGCGATATATCCGATAACATTTCGCACGGTAGTGTCGCTTTTGGGCTTGAACGCCGTGTGTTTCGCGCAATTGCCGCTGAATTTTACTCCAACCTGTTTGCAGACCGCGTTCAGCAGAGTGTCTGTGTTTGAAAATTCCTCGTCGGTAATTTCGTCGGACAGCGGCACGCCGAGACTGTTCATTTTGTCGTAGCACACAAAGGTCGCGTATTTTCCGCGCACATATCTTCGCGAAACATAGAATATCCCAAGACAGAACCACTCTTTGCCGTCGAAGCTGATAAACGGCTTGACTGTGGTTTGAAGCTCGGGCTTTTCGTAGTGAATCACCTTAAAGCTGAACTCGTTCGAGCACGTTGTGCCGATCGTGAACCAGTCGGGGTGCGTAACGTCTGAAAGGTTAAAATAAAGAATACGGTCGTCGTAGTAGATTTTATCGCCGACTTCTATTTTGCAGGAAACGTGTCTGCCGTTTGCCAAAGCCAGCTCCTTGAATTTTTCGGATACTGCCATTTTTCACACCTCACTTCTGCTTCATAATAAGCCGCACGCCGCCGTACATTCTAATGCCGTTGACGGACTTCACCTGCGCGGCGGGTTCTTCGGAGATATGAAACTCCTCGGTGACTTCGCCCTCGGGCGAGTTGAACGTAACCGAAACGAATATCTTGTTTGTGAGCTTCCGCAGCTTTTTAAGTTCGTTCTCCGTCATTATCCCGAACGATACTTCAAGCGCGTATTTCCTCGCCACCAGATCTATCAGCATATCGCCGAGCGTGTTGTAGCGTATCTCGGTTTGACGAGCCTCGCGGTTTGCATGAAGTTCCGTGACGTTGTTAAAGACCTCGCCGCCTATCGTTATTTTCATAAATTATCGTCACCTGTCTTTCTTGCCTTAAATTTGATGTGGTGCGGAGTTCCCGCTTTGTAAATTTTGCTCTCAAAGACCTCGAACAGCTCGTTTTTATAGCGTACAAGCGCCCCGACAGGAAATAACGTTTCGGGATTTGTTTCGATCAATTCCGTAAAATTGGGAATACCCGTCAATTTGGAATTGTGAAAGTCTGCCCACACCGTAATCTCGTCATAGCAGCGCGGGCTTTTGGCGGAGCTGTCCTCTATTTTTTCGGAACGTTCCGCGCGGACGTTTTCAACGAGGTATTCCGCAGTGCCGGTTGCCGTCGGAACGATAAGGACTATCTGCTCGCCAAGCAGCTCGTTTGGAATAGGTTTTACGTTCATTCTATCACCTCCGCGGCGGTATTTTCTCTGAAACAGCCCGCGGCTTTAAGAAGCTGCATAATGGTTTCCGAAGTGTCCGCTTTTTTCACGGCTTTCTCGCTTTCCGAATAGGAAAGGTCGCCGAGCGAGACACTGCTTTTTTTCGAGCCGCCGCCCGTTGAAAACAGCTCCGCCGCTTTCAGCAAAACCGCCTGTTTTATAAGTCCCTCTGTGCGCTTTGAGCGGTTGGCGGCGCTTTCCGCTTTCCCGCCGCTAAGCGCTTCAACGATGGTGAGGGCAGTGGTCAAACAGCGTCTTGCTTCGTCCTCGCGGTCGCTGACGATCTCGCCGACGTATTCTTCAAGATCGTGTATTACAATGTTCATTATATGTCCTCCTTATATCAAAAAGCGGGCGGGAAGCCCCGCCCGCAGAATTGTTAGATTTCGGATAATCCGATCAGGAAGCGGTGCAAAGCGCGATAGCCGCTTTCTTGTTGTCGGGAATGAAGATATCGTGATACTTGCGGTAGTCGATATCCCAAGCGTCCGCGAATTGGTTCTGTTCGGGCGCGATTATCTTAAGATTGTCCGTCTTTGATATCGCGATAGGCGCGGTTCTCGGGCAGATAAGCCAGTTTATCTGCTTTGCGCTGCTGTCGGCGGAGAAGCCGTCGGCGGGGTCGAACGTGTAAGCGGTCTTCATTCTCGCCGAGGGCACGGGGATAATGGAAACGCCGTTTATCGTCTTAACGTTGAACTCTATCTCGCCCTGATTGAAGCTGCCCACGTCCAGCGAGTGAGTGACCTCGCTTGAAAGCATTATCATATCGTAAACGGGACGTGACATCGCGATAACAAGCTCGCCCTCGCCGCCCGTCACCTCGCGCACTTCGCCGAGCTGACCGAGCAGCGTGGAGAGCACGGTTTTTTTGTCGGGAGTGTAAACTTTGGTGATCTTCGCGTTTTTGGAAAGCGTCGAGTAGCGGTAAGAGTCGATTTCGGGAATTACCTTAACTCTCTGGAATTCAGCCGCGACGTTTGCCGCCGCCAGTCCAAAGCCCGCTTCGTCCACGTCGAGCGCGTCGATACGCAGACGCTTTCCTCTGTCCATTGAAAGCACGCGGGTCTCGTAGGTGTAAGTGATCGGGTCGGTAGTGTAGCCGTCCGTGCGGTCGTATGTACCCAGTCCCTTGAGCGCGATCTTGGGAATTTTTATCTCGCACCCGCCGTTGTAAATGACCTGAGAAGCGTTCTCCTCCATCCAGCCCGATGTCGAGCCTTCGATGATCTGCTTGTCAAGTTCCTTTTGGAATACCTTTGCGTATTCAACCTGATTTGCCATAATAAAAATACTTCCTTTCATTGTAAAATGTTCGCTGCTTCAATGCCGCCCCGAAAGCCGACTGCCGCGCCTTTGCTAAACGGTAACCCCGAAAGTCCGCGCCGCCGGCCTTAAAACGGCTATGTAAAACCTCTCCCTCCCGCCCCATAATTAAATATGTATTAGTATCGCCGAGAAACTCCGTCAGCCAAAGCGAACCGCCGCGCCTTTTATATTCATGCGGTAAACTCCGCCGGTTTGCGCCGTTCGCTCCGCGCTTTTACGCGTAATTATCTCGTTGAGAATATCTTGCGGATAGCGGAAAAACCGTCGCCGCTTCCCGCGCTCTCGGCGGAAAATTGCGGAAGCTCGCGCCGTACCGCTTTGAGGTGCGGGTAGGCGGCGATTATCTCCTCGGCGGCGGCGTCGGGTTCTTTTCCCGCAAGGCATAGCCCGTAAGCCATTGCCGCGCCGTCCTCCAGCTTTTCGGGAAGAATTCCCAGAATGAGAAGCTTCACCTTGATCTGCTCTCTCAAAAGCTCCGCCTCAAGCTCCTTTAGCTTGCCGAGAAGCTCTTGCTTTTCGGCTTCGAGAGCCGCCGTTTTGTCGGGTTCTTCCGTCGGTTCGTTCTCCATCTCGGGAACGTAGTCCGCGGTTTCCTCCGTCACATTGATCGTTTCATCGTTCATTGTTGTCCTCCTTTTCCATAGCTTTCGCTTCGTTTAGCGGAATGCCGTAAATTTCCGAAAGCGCACGCGCTTTGGATATCAGTCCCGCCGTAAAAAGTCCCTTGGCGCGTTCGGTTTTCGTATTCTCGTCCTCGCATATACCGTCCGCGAAGCGCACCGCCGCGGTCTCGCAAGCGTTTTGCGAAAGTTCGCCCGACATTTTCCCGAGCAGACAGACGTTCTCCGCGACACGCGCAAGTCCGCGGGCGATAAGCCGCCTGTAAAACTGCGCCGTGCGGTAAGTGCGGCTGTTTCGGCTGACGACCTCGGTCGCGGTGCGCAGCGTTCCGCTTTTGAACGAAAGCGCGCCCTCGGAAAGCCCCGCCTGCATACATAACAGATCGAGCAGCTTGTCAAGCGCTTCGACGTGTTCCGTAACGCGCAGCTCGGCGGAAGCGTCGGCAATCTTCAGCTCGTCCGTGTCCGACGTCGAAAAAGCTTCAAAAACCTCGTCGTTCACGTTGAAATAGCGTTTAAGATCACCGTTTTCGTCATACTCGCCGCGCACCGCGTAGGTCGGCACGATAATGCGTTTCTTGCCGAGAATAAACTCGCGCGTCAGACTGTCGAACACGATGTCGATAGCTTTCAGCGTGTCCTCGCAGTCCGCGAAAACGGAAGCGCCGAGCGGCGGACATTGGCGGTTTTTCCCCGCGCCCGTGCCGAAATACACGAACAGCGGCTTTGAAAGCCCCTTGATAACGGTTTTCTCGCGCATTTTCGGAAACAGCGCCGAAAGCTCCAGTTCCTTGCCGTTCGCGGAGTAGAGCCTGTTTTCGACGGTAAGCCCCGCTTCGGAGACTTCCTGAGTTTCCGCGAGAACGTAGCTTTTGCCGTTTTCGGTGATCTCCGAGCCGAATGCGCCGCCGTAAAAACCCCTGCCGTCCCATTTCGTCGGAACAAAGCCGTCCGCGTCGATGAAGTCCAGCTTAACGCCGCCGTTATCGCTGTAAACCTTGATAACGCCGCCGCCCAGCGCGAACGCTTTTTCCAAAAATACGGGAAAACGTTCGGTAAATCCGTTGTCGTCCAATACTTTCTTCAAATATGCGTTCGTTTCGCCGTCTGCGCAGAAAAGCTCCGTGCCCTCGGTAAAGCATAGCCGCGACAACTCCGAACAAAGCGTCCGAGCTGCACCCGGCGAAGCCACTCGCCGCGTGCCGCCGTTAAGCCCGCCCTTGCGAGTGTACCGCCATTCGCCGCCGCCGTTGTATATGTCGAGCCAACGCGCGGTATCGCATTCGTTTGCGGCAGCGGCAGCGGAATACGCGGCTTTCTTCGCCGAAAGCCCGCTCCCGAAAAGCAAACTTTTGAAATTCATTTTTCTTCCCTCCTTAATTAAATTTTCGCGGAAGCCGCCGCGCTTTTGTAAATTTTCCCGCAAACGCGCTTTCCGTCGGCGGATATCGGCGTTCTTCCTTCCGCTGAATACATCATAACACAGCCAAAACTGCAAAAAAATGCACAGTTTTTGCAAGTTCAAAGAAAAAATTCTGCAAAACCTCTTGAAAATTTCAAAATAAAGTAGTATTATATAATAGGTAAACAGAGAGAAAAAACTGTTTTAACGTTCTCGCGGAGGTCAAAAAAATGAATGAGGATCTATTGAAAACTATCGAGGATAAGCTGCCCGAATTTTCCAAAAGCCAGAAGCTTATCGCCAATTATATTTTGCAGCATTACGAAAAGGCGGCGTATATGACCGCGCTGAAGCTCGGCAACGCCGTGGGAGTTTCGGAATCCACGGTGGTGAGATTTGCCATAGAACTGGGCTACGAGGGTTATCCGCAGCTTCAGCGGTCGCTTCAGAGCCACATCAAGAACAAACTCACCTCGCTTCAAAGAATGGACGTAACGCGCAGCAGAATAGGCGCGGACGACCCCATTTCGGGCGTGCTGAATCAGGATATCGAGAAAATTCGCCGCACTCTTGAAGCGGTAAACCGCGAGGATTTTGAGAACGCCGTCTCGACGATAGTCGCCGCGAAGCGCATTTACATTCAAGGCGCAATGAGTTCGGGTATTTTGGCAAACTTTATGTATTATTATTTGAGATTGATTTTGGATAAAGTAACGCTTGTCGGAGCCGTCGGCACAGCCGAGTTGTATCAGCAGATGATACACATAGGCGAGGGCGATCTGCTTATCGCGATGAGTTTCCCGCGCTACGCTTCAAGCACGATAGAAGCGTGCCGCTTCGCCCGCGAGATGGGCGCGCACATAATCGCGATAACCGACAGCGAAAGCAGCCCGCTCACCGAATACGCGCACACCTCGCTTTATGCGGCTTCGGACATGGTGTCGTTCGTGGACAGCTTGGTAGCCCCTATGAGCCTTATCAACGCGCTTATCGCCACGGTTTCTACCACCAACCGCTGCCGCGTGGAGCAGACCTTCGGCAAGCTCGAACAGCTTTGGGATAGAAACAAAGTCTATGAAAAAGACGTTTAAAGGAGAACATAACAATGCGCCAATTCCAAACCGAAAGGCTGATCATAAGACCGCTGACGGCAAACGACGCGGAGGACGCGTTTGAATGGCTCAGCGATCCAGTTGTAAATAGATTTATGCCGTATGCTCCTTATGAAAATGTTGGGCAGGTAAAGAAATGGATAAGCAGTATCAAAGCGGAGGAAAATCACTTCGGTTTCGAGCTTGCCACAACGGGAAAGGTCATAGGCTCGGGCGATGTGGAATTCGACAGCGGAAACAACGCCTATCATTTGGGTTACAACCTCAACCGCGCGTTTTGGGGGCAAGGCTACGCGACCGAAGCCGCCAAAGCTCTGATACAATGGGCGTATAAGAACGCGGGCGCGAGAGATTTTGTAACGTGTCACGCAGTCGAAAATACCGCGTCGAAAAAGGTGCTGCAAAAGTGCGGATTTCGGTTCGAAGAAAACGGACAGTACTCGCGGTTTGACGGCAGCGAGATCTTTGACGCGCTATATTACTCGCTTCATTTGGATTGAAAGGTGAAACATTGACTGATTTAATAGTAGTCGGCGGTGGCGCGGCGGGAATGATGTCCGCGATAGCCGCCGCGGAGCAGGGAGCGAGTGTGCTCCTTCTGGAGAAAAACGAAAAACTCGGGCGAAAGCTCTCGATAACGGGCAAGGGACGGTGCAACGTCACGAATAACTGCGACCTGCAAACGCTCCTCGAAAACATACCGAATAACGCGCGGTTTTTGTACGGCGCGTTTTCGCGCTGTCTGCCGAGCGACGTTATTGCGTTTTTTGAAAGCGCGGGTGTGCCTTTAAAAACCGAGCGCGGACGGCGCGTCTTTCCCGTCTCCGACAAAGCCGCCGATATCGTAAACGCGCTCCAAAAACAGCTTCGCGAACTCAACGTAGAGATAAGGCGCGAAAACGTCCGTTCGCTTGTTATTGAAAACGGCGCGGTTTGCGGAGTAAATACACAAAACGGACAAATTCGCGCAAGAACGGTAATTCTGGCAACCGGCGGGAAAAGCTACCCGAAAACCGGCTCGGACGGCTTCGGCTACGCATTGGCGAGACAGGCGGGACATACGATAATCGAGCCGCGCCCGTCGCTCTGCCCTTTGGTTACGGTTGAAACTTGGGTCGGGCAAGCCGTCGGATTAACGCTGAAAAACGCCGCGATAAAGCTGATTTGCGATAACAAGCAGATCTACGAGGACTTCGGCGAACTTGCGTTCACTTTGGACGGCGTGGGCGGCGCGACCGTTTTAAGCGCTTCGGCGCATATCCCGCGCGAAGCCGAAAGCCGCTGCGTTCTTGAAATCGACCTGAAACCCGCGTTGTCGGAAAAGCAGCTGGACGCGCGAATTCTCCGCGATTTTGAAGCTTTGCGCGGAAAACCGTTCTCCGAAAGCCTGAGGAAATTGCTTCCGAGAGAGCTTTGCAAGCCGTTTGCCGAGCTTACGGGAATTCCTTTTGATAAGCATGTTGACGAAATCACCAAAACCGAGCGCAAAACTTTGTTGAAAGCGCTGAAATATCTGACTTTGCATATCAAATCGTTCCGTCCGATAGACGAAGCGATTGTAACACGCGGCGGCGTAAACGTTAAGGAAATTGTTCCGAAAACCATGGAAAGTCGGCTTTGCAAAGCGCTTTTCTTCGCGGGCGAGCTTATCGACGCCGACGCTTATACGGGCGGCTTCAATCTCCAGATAGCGTTTTCGACGGGGCGGCTCGCGGGAAGTTCAGCCGCGCTTTTCGTGAAAAATATATGAAAAAGTTAAAAACCCCCCTTGCAATTTCTATATAAATGTGTTATAATAATAGCAAGTCTGAAAAAGGGCTTATTGTACCCTTTTTGCGATTTTAACAGTTTGGAGTGTATATCAAGAATTGAGTGCTAAATCTATTGCCGTCGCGATCGACGGACCCGTAGGCGCGGGGAAAAGCAGTATTGCACGCGCCGCCGCCGCAAGGCTGGGATTTATTTATTGCGATACGGGTGCGCTTTACCGTTCCGTGGGGCTGTTTTGCGTAAGGAACGGTGTGGATCTGAAAAACGCCGGCGCTATCGCCGCGCAGCTTGATAACATCAAGCTCGAGATACGGCTGACCGAGGGAACGCAGCACGTTTTCCTGAACGGCGAGGACGTTTCCGAGGAGATACGTCTGCCGGAGATATCTATGGCGGCAAGCGCTGTTTCACCGGTGCCCGCGGTAAGAGAGGCGCTTCTCGATATCCAGAGAGACACTGCCGCGAAAAACTCCGCGATAATGGACGGAAGAGATATCGGCACGGTGGTGCTTCCTAATGCTGACGTGAAGATTTTCCTCACAGCGGACGCGGAAATTCGCGCTAAGCGCCGTTATGACGAACTTATCGCAAAGGGCAAGGACGTGAAGTTCGACGATGTGCTGAGGGAACTGAACGAGCGCGACTACGCGGATATGCACCGCGAGACCGCTCCGCTCAAGCAAGCGGAGGACGCTGTTTTGGCGGACACATCGGGACTTGATTTCGAGCAGTCGGTGGATCTGGTGTGTAAGATAATCGCCGAAAAGACCGAGGCGCGCTGATGTTCTTCTATAAGCTGGCAACGGGCTTGGCGTGGCTTTTCTATCACATCAAGTTCAAGATAACCGTCGTGGGGCGGGAGAATATCCCGAAAAAGCTCGGCGGCTGCATTATCGCGTCCAATCATGTTTCAAACAACGATCCGCCGTTCATCGGCGTTACCTTTAAAGGTCGCTTTACGTTTATGGCGAAAGAGGAGCTTTTCAAAAATCCCCTGTTCGCGTGGCTGATAAGGCGGCTCGGGGCGTTCCCCGTAAAGCGCGGCGCGAAAGATTTCGCCGCGATAGATAAGGCGATAGAAAGCCTTGACAAGGGTCGAACGTTCATCATCTTCCCCGAGGGCACGCGTTCCAAAACGGGCGAGCTCGGCAGACCGAAAAGCGGCGTTTCGATAATCGCGGTGCGGGCTAAAGCGCCCGTTATCCCGGTGTTCGTTAAGTACGGGCGTAAGAAATTTCGCCGAAACGCGCTGATCTCTATCGGCGAAATGCTCCCGAAAGAGGAATTCCAAGCCGAGCTTACGGACAAACGCGCGATACACGAAATAAGCAATAAGATAATGGGCAGAATTGCGGATTTGAAAGCCGCCGCGCCCGATATTGAGTGATGAGAATTGAGATAGCCGACAAAGCGGGCTTCTGCTTTGGAGTTAAACGCGCCATAAACCTTGCGGAGACCGCCGCCGAAAAATACGGCGAGGTGTTCACGCTCGGAGAGCTTATCCACAACGAGCGCGCGATAGAAGAGCTTGAAGCAAAGGGCATACACGCGGTGGAAACGCCGGAGGAAGCCGTCGGAAAACCGCTCGTGATACGTTCGCACGGAGTGGCGAGGGCTGTTGAGGAAACGGCGCGGAAGTGTTCCGCCGAAGTGATCGACGCCACTTGCCCAAACGTCCTAAAAATACACAAAATTGCCGCAAGTGTGCCGAAAAACGGAACGCTGATAGTTTTGGGCGATGAAAACCACCCCGAGGTAATCGGGATAATGGGGCACGCGAATTGCAAGACGTTCGCGGCAAAAAATGCGGAACAGCTAAAAGCGGTTCTGGAAAAGACCGCCGAGCCTGTTTGTATAGTAGTTCAAACGACCTTCGACAGCGGGGAGTTTTCCGAGATTTCGCAAAAAATCTCGGCGGAGTTTCCACGCGTTGAAATACACAACACGATCTGCACGGCGACCGAGCAGCGCCAGAAAAGCGCACGGGAGCTTAGCAGACGAGCTGCGCTGATGATAGTTGTCGGAGGACGCAGCAGCTCAAACACGAGGAAACTCGCCGAGATTTGCGAAAAGAACGCCAAGACGGTTTTCGTAACAAGCGCAGAGGAAATTCCTCCGCAGATCTTAAAGGGTCTGCAAGCCGATGATATCATCGGAATAACGGCAGGGGCTTCAACGCCTGCCCATACCATTAAGGAGGTTCATGATAAGATGAACGAGGAAATCACCAAAAATAATAATGAAAATGAGGAGGACTTTGCTTCGCTGCTTGAGCAGGATCAGTCTTTTAACAAATTATACAACGGCAAAAGAGTAAAAGCGACTGTGGTAAGCGTTTCCAAAAAGGAAGCAGTCGTTGAGGTAGGCGCAAAGCAGACAGGCTACATAGTCCGCGAGGAGCTTACGAACGACCCCACCGCAGAGGTTGAGGATATCGTAAAGCCCGGCGACGTTATCGACGCTGTTGTCATTAAGGTAGACGATTCCGTGGGTACGGCGGCTCTCTCGAAAAAGCGCGTCGATGCTCAGCTCGGTCTTGAAAAGCTTGACGAGATAAAGCAGGCGAACGAGACTATCGAGGGCAAGGTTACGCGCGTTGTAAACGGCGGCGTTATCGTAAATTACGAGAACACCAACGTGTTCATTCCCGCTTCTCACACGGGCGTTCCGCGCGGCGGCAAGCTCGATACGCTTCAGGGCAAGAGCGTTAAGTTCAAGATTATAGAGGTCTCGAACGACCGCGGCGGCAGAGTTGTTGGCTCGATACGTCAGGCGACCCGCGAGGTTCGCGAGGCTGAGAGAGCGAAGTTCTGGGAGACTATCGAGGTAGGTCAGAAGTTCGAGGGCGAGGTTCGTTCTATCGAGAATTACGGCGTGTTCGTTGATATCGGCGCTGTGGACGGCTTGGTGCACACTGCCGACCTCACTTGGAACAGAGTAGGGCACCCGAAGGATATTGTTAAAGTCGGCGATAAGATAAACGTTATCGTGAAGTCTTTCGACCTGGAGAAGAAGAGAGTATCGCTCTCCGCAAAAGACCCCGACGATAATCCTTGGACGAAGTTTATCGAGGAGTACGCAAAGGACGACGTTATCAAGGCAACGATCGTTTCCATTACGGAGTTCGGTGCGTTCGCGCAGATAATTCCGGGCGTTGATGGACTTATCCACATCAGCCAGATATCCACCGAGCGCGTTCAGGATATCAACACCGTGCTGAAAGTCGGCGATGTTGTTGACGTTAAGATCATCGACATCGACGAGGAAAAGAACCGCGTTTCGCTCTCTATCAGAGCGCTTTCCGAAAGCGGCGAGACTGCTTCCGACGACGAGTAATTAAAACACCTGCTCCCCGTTCGCTTGAACGGGGAGTTTTTATGTGGAAAATCCCCCGTTCAAATGAGCGGGGGATCTCGTTATGCGGGGTGCTTTAAAACGGTCTCAGAAGCGGAATTCCAAATAGGGCTGCTCGTCTTTGTCGGGAACAAATTTCCTAAGCTCCTCATTGTACTTTTCCTCGGATATTTCTTGCCCTTTCAGCTCATAGTGAGTTGCGTTTTCGTCGGAAATTTGTGCGAGATACGGTTTGGAAGTGAATGTGCCGTCCGAATTTTTAACTATCGTCTTGAATACAAATTCGGTCTTGGTCTCCACGCTGTAGAACCAAAATTGTTCTTTGCCGCCAATATCGGAAATTTCGGCGGAAGCACCTGTTTCAAAATCTCCGACAAGCTCGGGTTCGGAGTTGTTGACGTAGAAAATATAAATTCCGTTAAGCTGCGGGACGTCGTCAAACCTAAGAATAATCTCGTTGTCCGAGCCGTCGCTGTCAATATCAAAAAACAAAGAGGTGCGGTATGGCAGCTCGCCGAGGTCGTCAGAGATGTTGTACTTCTCTTTGAGCACCTTGAACATCTTCGGCAGAAGGTCGTTTTTATAAACGGTGTCGGGCGCGGGTATCTGCGGGAACTGTTCCCAAATTCGCAAAAGTTCATCAACGCCGATCTCCTCATGGCAGCAGTAAGCCTTTTCGGAGCTCATAAGAGAGGGGTCGTCGTCTTTGTGATAAGTGGTCTCCAGTTGCAGATAGTCCTCCTCAACAAGCTTTTGGTACATTTCGCTGAATGATACCGTCCGTATACCGTCTATCGTTAGGAGCTTAACGGCGTTGGTGCTGTGGGAGAAGCGGTAGTAGAAATTGTTGTCGCCCTCTTTTTCCGATTTGTATATCTCGTCAAGCTCCAGCTTGTCACAGTTGACGGCAAATCTGCCAAGGTCTTGTATTCCGTCCGCGGAGTTCTTGAATACGCGAACGCCGATATCGGGAACAGTATATCCGTCGGTGGTCGGATGTAGCAAAAGCTCGTCTGAGCCGTCGCAGTCGATGTCGAGCATTCTTGTTTCCCATACCGCGTCGTCGCGCCCGCTGATAGCGTCGCTTTCCTTGGTGACAGCCGCTTTGCATTGCTTTATAAAGTCGTCCTCAGGCGATAACGCGGCGCTCGTTTCGAAAGACGTATCGGCAGTTTCCGGGGAACTTGCGGGCGCAAAGCCGAGCTTACCGCGGTTCGCGTAAATAAGCCCCGCCGCCGCGAACACTGCTAAGCAAGCCGCCGTTCCCGCCGCGATCTTTAGCGGCATTGCGCGGGTCTTGCCGGGGCGGACTCTTACGCCGCGCTCGTTGTCGAAATCATCAAGCATCGCTTCCTCGATAAAGTTGTCGTCCACCTCTCCCAGCAGATCAAATAATTCTTCCTTTTTCATAATTCATAGCCCTCCTTAATAAGATGTTTTCTGAGTTGTTTTTTGGTGCGGTTGATGTTTACGGAAACGCCATTGGCGGTCATTCCGAAGCGCTTCGCGATATCGCGCACGCTCTCGCAGAGCACGAACCGCCCAATGAAAATTTGACGGTTCCTGTCGGGCAGCGTTTCCAAAAAGCGGTTGATCTCGGCAATAAGCTCGCGGCGCTCGAAGGTTTGTTCAACGCTCATGCCGTCGCTCACCAGTTCCGAAAGCTCGTCAAGGATAAGCGGAACTCTTCCGCCGCCGCGCTTTTCGGCGGAGTTTTTTCGATAACGCGAAAGCGCGGCGTTTCGCGTTATTTTTGCAAGATAAGCCGCCAGACTGCGCGGGCGCTCCGGAGGAATGCTTTCCCAAACTTTAAAGTAAACCTCGTTTACGCAGTCTTGAACTTCCTGTTCGTTTTCCAAAATGTTCCGCGCGATCTTTTCGCAGTACTTGCCGAAAGCTTTCTGCGTTTCCGCAACAGCGCTTTCATCGCGCAGTTCAAAAAGCTTCGTTATCTCGCCGTCGGTCATAACGTCACTTCCTCTCTCATTTATACTGACGCGGAGGAAATGTAAATCTTACACTATTTTATCAAATTCCGCGGAAAATTTCAACCGTCAACCCACAACGTGCAAAAAACAGCAATTTCAACAAAAAAATCCAACTTTCACAAATATCTATTGACAATTTTCGCTGTTTGTTGTACAATTATAGTAGATTATTATAGGAACTATGCCAAAAAACGAATTGAGAACCGAACCTATTAAAAGGAGCATCAAATTATGGAAAAACGCTATACCGTTTTAATTGTTGATGACGCCGAACATAATATAGAGCTTATGTCCGAAATGTTAAAGGACAGTTATAATATAATCACGGCAAGAGGCGGCGAAGAAGCGCTGAAGATAATGCGCGGCGAAAACCCGCCCGACGTGGTGCTGTTGGATATGCTAATGCCGAAGCCCGACGGCTACGACGTTTTGCAGACAATTAACGCGGACGAATATTTAAGGACAATACCGGTCGTGGTGGTTACGTCCGACAGCGACCCGTCCGCGCAGAAGCGTTCCTACGAGCTGGGAGCCGTGGATTTTGTGTCGCGCGGCGAGGACATGAACGTTATACGCAGACGAGTAAAAAGCGTTTTGCGCCTTTGCGAGCTTGATAAAATACGCAGCGAAAACGAAATGCTCAAACGCGAGGTAGTCTCGGAACGCCGCCTAAGCGCGTTTATGGAAAACCTGCCCGGAGGCGTGGCGATAATCGAAACGGACGGCAAAACCGCCGACTGCACATATTATAACAGTGAACTGCCCGCGCTTTTCGGAATGGATCCCAACGGATTTTCAATGCAGTTTATAATGCCCAAGCGCCCCGAATGGCTTAATGAGCTTATCGAAACAGCAAAAAAAGAGAACAGCTTTACGTTCGTGTTCGCGATAGGCGACGAGAGCCGCCCCGAGACTTGCCGCTGGATAAGAATTACCGCGGGAGGGATCAGCGAAAAGCAAGGCGTGACCGAGCTTTATTGCGTGTTCCTGGATATAAACGCCGAAAAGCGACAGGAGCTTCGCGCCGAGGATAACGACCGTCGGCTACGTGAAAATCAAGAGCGTCTGGAAACCGTGTTCAACAACGCTCCCGGCGGGCTTTCGCTTTCACAGCGCGGCAAGAACGGCAGATTTTATACCGAATTCGTAAATCGAGGCTTGGTCGATATGCTCGGTTATTCAAGCAGCGAGGAGTGCGTAGCGGCGATCTTCGACCGACCAAGTCGCGGCGTATCCGCCCACGACGTCGAAGTTATGCGCGGAAAGATATTGTCTATCCCCGAAACGGGCGGCGAGTTCAAATACGATTTCAAGTGCGTTTCCAATAAGAATGAAGAAATATGGCTTTCAATGCGCTGCCAGATGATGCGCGGCGAGGACGACGGCAAAATGAAGCTCTATTCGTTCATAACCGATATCACAAAGGACAAATACTTCGAGGACGAGCTGCGCGCCGCCGCGTATTTCGACCCGCTTACGGGGCTTTTTAACCGTCTCGCGTTTTTGCGTAACGCCCGCCGTGTGCTTGACGAAAATCCCCTGTCGGAGTTTTCGCTGATGAAATTGAACATCGGCTCCTTTAAAGTCGTAAACGACTTGCTTGGGCGCGACGTCGGCGATAAGGTGCTGATAACGATAGCGGAAGCCATTCGGAAACTGTTTGAGGGAAGAGGTATTTTCGCGCGCTTTTTCGCGGATAACTTTATGATATTAACACCCTATTCCGAGCGCGGCGTTCACCCGCAGACCGTCTTGCAGACGATACAAAGCGCCGTTTCGCAAAGCGGAGTTTTAACGCATGACATTCAGTATTACATAGGCGTTTACACTATAACGGACCGCGCGATGTCCGTTGAAAACATGGCGGACAGAGCTTCGATAGCCTGCCGTTCGATAACGGGCAGCTACCATGAGCACATTGCGTTTTACGACGAAAAAATGCATCTCGCCATGATCGAGGAGCAGGAGATATGCGACGAAAGCGCACGCGCTCTGAAAAACGGAGAGTTTTGCGTATACTATCAGCCCGTTTACGGAATAAAAGCAGGGCGCTTCACAAGCGCCGAGGCTCTTGTGCGCTGGAATCACCCGGTCAAGGGAATGGTAAGCCCCGGAAAATTCGTGCCTGTTTTCGAGAAAAACGGCTTTATCGCGGAGCTTGATCTGTATGTTCTGGAACAGGTCTGCAAGTTTATGAAACGCCGCCGCGAAAACGGCGACCCCGATTTCCCGATATCGGTAAACATTTCGCGTATGAGCCTTTACGACCCGTACCTGTTCGACAGCATAAGCTCGATAACAGACCGCTATGGCATAGATCCGAAATATTTCCGCATAGAGATCACCGAAAGCGCGTATAACGACAACCCCGCGCAGCTTCTCGAGACGATAGGCAGACTTCGCGAAAATGGTTATCCCGTGCTTATGGACGATTTCGGCAGCGGTTATTCATCGCTGAATACGCTCAAGGATATCCCGATAGATATCCTCAAGCTGGACATGAAATTTATGCAGGGCTTTGAGGAGAACGGCAAGGTCGGAACTATCGTCACCTCCGTGTCGAGAATGTCCAAGTGGCTGAATATCCCGATGCTGGCGGAGGGCGTGGAGACCAAAGAGCAGTTCGACTTTTTGGTAAGCATAGGCTGCGCCTACATTCAGGGCTATTATTTCTCGCGCCCCGTTCCCGAGGAGGAGTTCACGCGTCTCATCGCGCTTGAAAAGGTAAGCGGCGACAGCTCCGTTATTGAAAGATACGAGCTTAATAAAGAGGTAAACGAGCTTTTGGGCAGCAACGCGCTGGTTTCAAAGCTGATAAGCGGCGCGTTCGGCGGCTTCGGCATTTACGAGATGTACGACGGCAAGCTTGAGGCTATCCGCGTAAACGAGGGCTACGCAAAAATTATGGGCTACTCTCCCGACGATATCAGCGATGAACATATCAACATTTGGGATATGATGCCGCCCGAGTACGCCGAGATATCGCAAAACGCCTGCCTTGAAGCTCTCCGCACGGATAAAGCCGTCCACGCGACTGTTTGCCGCCGCGACAGAAACGGGAAATTGCTTTATCTGGACGGCGTTCACAGAACGCTCGGCGGCACAAAAGAAAACCCGATAATCTGCATAGCCTTTAACGATATAACCGAAAAGATCGAAAACGACAAGAAAATGGCGCTTTCGGAAAACCGCATAGACGAGCTGCTCAAAACGACCGGTTCGGCTATCGCGGATATAGACCTTGTGACGGGCGACATTTTCTATGCGGGAGATTTGACGATCTTCGGCTTTGAAACGGATAAAGTTACCGATTACATCACGGAGGGCAACAACTTTGAAAGTATCACTCACCCGGACGACCGCGAAAAGGTAAGGCTTTTCCACACCGAACGCATGCCCGGAAGAGCTACCGAGGAGTTTCGCCTGAAAAACCGCGTGGACGGCAAGTATTATTGGTACAGGTTCACCGAACTGCGGACTTTCGAGGGCGACCGTATGACCCGCCTTATCGGGATAGCCAACAATATCGACGCCGAAAAGCGGACAGGGCAGAAGCTTCTTGAAAATCAAAGGCTTGTTGACGAGGCGATGAGCCGTGTTGGCGCGGGAATTCTCACCATTGAGGTTTCCGATAAGCATGAGCCGCATATCATTTACAGCAACGATAGCTTTTGGAGCACTATCGGCATTGAAAAAACCGACGACCCGGACATTTTCGACAAGGTTTATTCCAATATCCAAAACGGCGACCTCAACACGATAAACGAGGCGGTAAAGCGCGGCGGCATAGTGAACCTGCCGTACCGCGTGACAAAAAGCGACGGCAAAAACGCCGCTATCGATCTTACAGTCGGACTTTACAACTCCGATAACGGAAAGCGCGTTTATATGGTTATCGTCGCCGACGTTACCGAAAAATACAACGATCAAAAGCGGCTTGAAACCATCGTGCGAAACTTTCATGACGGTCTTGCTCTTGTGAGCCTGAATGACCGCGCCGTTGAGATAACTTACGCGAACGATAAGTTTTACAGCGTGTTCGACGTGCCGCGCGATAAGCCCGAACGTTTGAATGAGCTTCTTAAAACGGCGCTCGGCTCCGGAGTGAAAACAAGCGACGTGCGGATAAAGCACGGCAAGCTGAACCGCGTTGTGCGCGTGAGCGTTGACGAAATAGGCAAGTCCTCCTCGGGCGTGACAAATTATATCATCGTGGCAAGCGACGTCACCGCAGCACGCGCGGAATCGTGAAACCGCATAACCGAGAGGGTAAGTCCGCGTATATCTTCGTTTGATCCAATGAAAAGGAACAATAAAAGAAAATTTTTTTGCGCTCTCCTCCGCAAAGCGGGTGAGAGCGCACTTTTATTAAGTTCTTTAAAACAGGTTATTATACAAAACTTCTCCCCCGCTTCGCGGGGGAGAAAATCTGTATTTAAGTCTTGATGTCAAATTGATTGGGCTTGATCTCGGTTTGTGCCTGCCTAAAGTCGCCCACCGCCTCAACGTGTTCAACATACCAGTTCATACCGAGTATCTGCGAATCCGTAAGTTCGTCCGTTTCAAGCAGCTTGACGTTTCCGGAGGCGTCCTTGATCGGTCCCTTGAACACGATAGCCGTTCCGCCCGTGATGTACGGCACGATCGCGTCGATAAGCTTCTGCGTGCCGTCGTTCGCCGCCTTCTTCAGCGCGGGCGAGACGTTCACCGTGCCGTTGCTCATGTCGCCTATGTAAGCGTCCGTTGCCCAAGTACCGAGCTTCATTGACTTGAATTGCGCGAGGAAGTAGCTGTCACGTCTGCAATAGAAATACATGATCATATTGGAGAACTTGTTTTCCTCCTCGCTGTAATCGAGACAGCCGATAAATTTGATGTTGTTCTTTTCGCAGTAATCCGCCGAGTGCGCCGAGTTCGTGTAACATACGATAACGTCGCAGCCGTTTTTCCTAAGCTCGTTTATCGCCTGCTCTATCTCTTTGTCGCTCTCCGCTGCAGCCGTGTAAACGGTAGAGCCGCCGTCCTGATTAAGCTGAGAGCCGAGCTGCACGGCGTTCACGACAGCCACCTCGCTCGTAAGCCCGGGATCGACCACAACGCCGATCTTTTTCGCCGAGGAGTTGAAATCCGCGACCAAGCCCGCCACATACGCGCCCTGATAAGTTGCCTCGCAGTACGCGCTGACATTTATCCCTCCGTCGATTGCGCCGATGCTTATGAAGTTCAGATCGAGATACTTTTTCGCCACGGCGTTCAGAACGTTAGCGTAAGTCGGACTGCAAGCCACGATATCCGTGCAGCCGTCGTTCGATAATGCCTTGACAGCGCCCTCAAAGTCGGTAAGCGTCACGTTTTCGATGTAACAAGTCTCCACGCTCGAACGAGTGGAGGCTCTGTCGCGCTGTTCGCACAGCTGCGCCGCAAAGCCGCTTTCGGAAGCGCTCTCGCGGAAGATGTACCCCACCTTGTGGTTTTCGATCTTGTTTTCGTCATCGGATCCGGAGGAAACGGAGCTTGACGAAGAATCGTCGTCGCCGTTATTGCAGCCCGTAAATCCGAGCGTCATTGTGACCGCCAACACAGCTGCGAGAAATCTCGCGGCATCTATTTTTCTAAAAGCCATATTTAACATAACCCCCTGTTATTTATCAGCGTAATATTACATTTGGTATCGAAAAAAGCCGAAAAACCGCGCTTTGACGATATCTTATTCTATTATAACATATTTTTACTACCAATGCAATGCTCATTGAAATTTTAATGTTTTCACTGTAAGTTTCCAACGTTTTTTATATTATAACATAAATTTAAAAAAATTTCATTACTTTTTTTGAAATATTTGCGAGTTTGTCTTTATTTTTTTTGGGATTTGTGCTATAATGATATAAAGGTATGTTTGTCGTTAAAATATGTTGTCTTAAAGTATTTTATCGGTAAAAAATGCCGAAAAGTATATTTCAGCCTGTATAAAAACCTTTTTTATGTGAGCCGGTTCATTTGTTGCGGTGCCAAAAGAGCTTTATAACAGCGTTCTCTCCAACGCTTCGCGGGGGAGAAAACAAAAACACACTTTTTCTACAAGCTGAAGAATATTTTTTACATAATTTTTACAAAAGAAAGGCAAAAAATGGGAAAGACGAAAATAACAAAAATGTTACGCGCGGGAACCGCGCTTGTGTTGGCGGGCGCGCTTTGCGGCTGCTCAGTAAAGGTGAACACAAATTCCGAGCCGAAGCCCGATGCGGTGGTGGCGCATTCCACAAGCGGCTCCGATGATGAATTGCAAGTAACCTACGAGATGTTCGGTAAAGAATATAAATATTATTTGGTGAACAGCGGAATAACCGACGATACATTGGAAAATGTGGCCGAGACTTGTAAAACGCAGCGTGAAAAAATTATACAATATCTGGTAAATGAGCAGATAATTGTGCAAAAGGCAAAAGAGCTTGGCGTTTACGACCTCACCGAGGAGGAGCAAAAAGCCGTCGACGACGAATTTGACGAAAAGATCAAGGAGCAGATAGCATATTTCGGAAACAAAGCCGAACAAGAGGCAGAGCAGGAAGCAAATGCTTCACAAAGCGAAAGTGAAAGCGGAGCCGAAAGCCAAACCGCAAGTGAAGCCGAAAGCGAAGCGGACAGCGCTTCAAGCGACACGTCCGGCGAAACGAGCGCCGCGGAAAGTCAGTCTATCCTCTCCGACGAGGAAAAGGAAACGCGCGGCAATGAGATGCTTGACGAAATGTTGTCAAAATGCGGAATGACGCGCGACGATCTTTATTGGTGGGCAAAAAGCAGCAAGATAACCGAAAAGCTGAAAACAAAGCTCGGTGAAAGCGTAACGCGCGAGGACGCCGAAAAGGAGTTCGAGGGCGCGGTGGAACAAGCGGAGGAGCTTTACAAAAGCGACCCCGACAAGTATCTGAATAACGGCTACAGCGACATCTGGCTCCCCGAGGGTTCGCGGCTTGTAAAGCACGTATTGCTGGGCTTTGACAACGATACAAAAACCGAGCTTCAAACTCTCCGAAACGACGGTAAGGATGATGAAGCCGACAAGCTCCGCGAGGAAAAAGCGGAGGGACTTAAGTCAAAGCGCGAGGAAGTGGAGAAAAAGCTTGACGAGGGCGCTGACATCGACGATCTTGTCAAGGAGTACAGCGACGACGCGCAAGGTTCGCTTATGTACCCCGATGGCTACACCGTAATTCCGAATACGAACAGGTATATGGAGGAGTTTCAGGCAGCGGCGTTCGTTCCGGAAAAAATAGGCGGCAAAACGACTTGCGTTACCGACTACGGCGTGCATATAATGGTATATACGGGAGACGCGAAAGTTTCCGATGAATCGAAAAAAAGTTTCATAGATTATGTGTTTGAGCAGCTTAAGCTTCGCGAATACAGCTTGAAAATGCAGGAGTGGGGCGAAGATTACGCGTTTGAGATAGATTACGAGACTTTGCGCATAGACGATTCCGCTGCCGAAAGTTCCGCTTCCGAAGCCAATTCCGACGACACTGCTGTCCCGACGGATGAATAGCGGTGTGACTGATTATAGCAATCCACGCAATTTAGGCAGCATTAGTACTTTTAAGCCCATGCCTCGCATTATAATGTTTAATTGAAATGCAGCGTTATTTTCGTGGATCGCTATAGAGAAAACCAATACAATTCAAAATCGTCATAACGAAGGGAACGATGTTATTATGATGAATACACCGATTTGTAATTTTCTGGAAAAATACACTCTCGATAACCGCCTGCGCCTGCACATGCCGGGGCACAACGGCGAGTTTCCGCATGACATAACCGAGGTTCAGGGCGCGGACAGCCTATACGACACAGACACGAGCGGCGGTATTATCGCGGCAAGCGAGGCTATGGCGGCAAGTCTGTTCGGCGCGAAAAGGACCTGTTATTCCTGCGGCGGCAGCACCTTGGCAATCCAAACGGGTCTGGCGCTGCTGAAGGCTCAAGGCTGTAAAACAATAGCGGCTTCCCGCTACTCCCATAGAGCCTTTGCGAACGCCTGCGCCGCGCTTCACTTGAAGATCAAGTGGCTTTATCCCGACGAGTTCCTTTCGGCGAACGTCAAATACGACTCTCGCGCTCTGGTCGGCGCGGACGCTTTGTTTATAACGAATATCGATTATTACGGCGGAACGTGGAAGTTTGTAAAGCCGAATATTCCCGTGCTTATTGACAACGCTCACGGCTCCTACCTAAAATTCATAGACAAGCGCGAGTTCGGCACGGAGTATCTGCACCCGTTGGAGCTGGGTTTTCCGCTGATGTGCGTGGAAAGCGCTCATAAGACCTTGCCCATTTTGACGGGTGGTGCGTATCTGCATTTTACGGATGGCGTGGATTTTTCGCGCGCAAAAGAATTTATGTCGGTGTTCGGTTCTTCAAGTCCCTCCTACTTGATTTTGGAGAGCCTTGACCGTTTTAACGGACTTATCGTGCAAAACGTTCAAATGATAAACAACGCGTGCGAGGCTGTTGCAGCGCTTAAAGCAGATCTTGCAATGTGCGGTATACCGTTAAAAAAGAGCGACCCGCTGCGCGTTACGATAAACGCGCGCGAATGCGGAATGAGCGGCTTTGAGTATGCGGCGGCGCTGCGCTCAAACGGCGTAGAGCCGGAGATGGCGGACGAAAACTATGTTGTGCTGATGTTTTCGGGCGTTTCGACGATTGAAGACTGCGAACGCGCCGAAATGGCGATAAAGTTCGTTTTAATGCGAAATCCTCAGCCGCTTGTAACATATCCCGCGATAAAAGCCACCGAGGGCATGCCGATGTGGGAGGCAATGTATAAGCCGCGCAAGCTGGTGCCCATTGAAGCGGCACGCGGCGAGATATGCGCGGAAATGAAGTCTGTGTGTCCTCCCGGCGTTCCGCTTATCTACCCTGGAGAGATAATCGACCACACGACCGCCGAAATACTCAAAAAGCGCGGCGTTAACAAAATGTACATAGTTATGCGCGAGCTTAATCAAGCATATTGAGGTGTAAGCTATGGGGGTAAGGACAAAAAGCCGCCGAAAGATAACATGCGGCGGCAAGAATTACGTTTGGTATGTTCTCGCGGGCGACCGCGATTATTGGACTCGCGTGAGTGAAGGTGCAAGCGATTGGGCTTGGGAAACGCCGTTTCTGCATATAATTTCCGAGAATAAGGCGTTGGTTTTGACAATTACGTTGAACGCCCCCAAAGCATACGCGGTAAGCAAGGGCAGACTGTTTCAAGGCAAGCAGAGAAGCGGGTGTTGGGAGCGGTATTTTCTGCCGTTCTCGCTGCCCGAAGCGGTAACGCCGAAAACCGTTTCGGATATCATTGATTGGGCGGTAAACGGCGGGAGCGCCGCCCAAACCCAATACGACGGCGCGGATATTGCATATTGAAAATGCGCCGCGGGAAGGCTTTTCCTCGCGCCCCGTTCGGGTCGCGCGGCTTTCGCCGCGTTCCCCTCACGGGGCACTCGTCAAAGCCGCGGTACGCCCGCGTTTTGCGCTTCGCGCAAAACTGCCGCGCAACTCCGCTGCGCTTCGTTGGGCGGCAAATTCGCTCCCTGCGGGAGCGAATTGCGGGCGAACCGCTAAGAGCGCGTGATCGGAAGTTGACGCGCGACGAACGCTTGATGTTCGATAAGCGAGAGCTTGCAGTTGCAAAGTCCTTTCCGTTTTTGGAAAATGCTTTGCGAAAGCGTGACGCAGTCAATAACATCGGTCGGGAAAACGACGGTGTAAAGCCGCCGTCCGCGCCGAGCGGCAAGAGCGGAAAACTTTGCGAATCCCGCTTTGGAGCGGCGCATATATAATAGGTAAAGAGCGGCGGAATAAACGTTCAGGAAAAGTCCGCAGTATAGGACGGTCTTAAGCAGCGCCGCGGAAAACGGTAAAAAGTAAGCCGCGATAAGAGCAGAGGCGAATAACCCGATATAGAAAAGCGGCGCGGCGATATATCCGAGAGCGGCGCGTTTCGGCGGAGAAATCTCGGGCGGCGGCATTTTCAAGCCGCATAAGGCTTTAAGCGTTTTGGAGAGTTTTTCGCGTTTTACGCAGGGCGAGATCATCACGCCGCGCAGATAAAGCGGGGCGCGTTTCGCTAAAAACGTTAAGAGGGTGTCGCAGTAAACGGCGGCGGAATTTAGGACAAGCGCGTGCTCATATAATGTAAAAATGCCGCTGTCGATAAACAGAAATCCGCTTTTCCGTGAAACGCGAAAACGGCTCAGCCGAATAACTTTGCGGATAAACGCGAATATCCACGCGCTGAACGCGAAAACCGCGACAGTCAACGCGATCTTCGGCACAGTTATGCGGAAGAATTTCAGGGTTCGTTCAAGCTCGTTCGCGGTGTTGGCGATTGCGGCGATTATCTTTTTTGAATATTCGCCGCCTAAAACCGTGGAAATTCTGCGAAGTACCGCCGAGAAAATAAAAATGCCGCCCAAAGCGCGGGTGTCGATAAACGCGCCGAGCGCGATCTCGCGAAAACGCGGCTTTAAGCAGACGGAGCGTTTTTCGGGGAGAAACGGGAGCTGTTCACTTTTGGGAAGATAGAATTTCAGCTTGCCGCCGAGCGTGAAAACGGTTATTTCTTTGGCACGGAAAATCCGCATAAGAACCGTGCGCCGCGAGGTTATCTTGATTATCGCGGAGATAGGCAGAGCGGCAGCGCGTTTTATAAAAAATCCTTTTTGGAGAAAAATTTGGTCGTCCGAAAAATCAAGACGAACAAAGAATTTTCGGAGAATATAATATAACAGAAATTTCATAGCAATAAATAAGCGAGGTAAATTTTATGACCACAGGTTGTGTAATTTTAGCGGGCGGCGAGGGCAAACGAATGAAGTCCGAGCGCCCGAAGGTTTTGTGCGAGGTGCTCAAAAAGCCTATGCTCGGATGGGTGTTGGACGCGGCGAACAAGTTCGGCTTTGATAAGATCGGGGTCGTGACGGGTTACAAGCGCGAACTTACCGAGGAATATTTGAACTCGCGCGGGGAAACGATATCGGCATACTTTCAGGAAGAACGGCTCGGCACGGGCGACGCGGTAAAGCGGGCTTCGGAGCTTGTCGAAAGCACTGACGTCGTTTGCGTGCTGTGCGGCGACGCTCCGTTTATCGACGAGGACACGCTGAAAAAGTCGTTTGAGTGTCATCAGGCGAGCGGCGCGGACGTTACCGTCATAACCGCCGAGATCGAAAACCCAAAGGGTTACGGCAGAATTATCCGCGAAAACGGGAAATTCACCGCGATACGTGAACAAAAGGATTGTTCCCCGACGGAAGATGAAATATGCGAGGTTAATTCGGGCGCTTATTGGTTTAACTCAAAGGCTTTGCTTTCGGCGCTGCCGAAGCTGACGACCAATAACGCGAACGGCGAGTTCTACCTCACGGACTGCGTGGAAATTATCGGAAACGCGTCGGCGTTCACGAGCGAAAATCCCGATATAGTGCTCGGCGCGAATACCCGCAAAGGACTTCTGGAGCTGAACGAAAAGGCTCGGCAAAACGTCTTTGAAAAGCTTATGGACGACGGGGTCAGCTTTATCACCACGGACGGCATTATAATCGGCGCGGACATAAAGATCGGGTGCGATACGCTTATTTTGCCGAACACCGTAATCCTAGGAAAAACCGTTATAGGAAAGGGCTGCGAGATAGGCGCTAATTCTCATATTGAGGACTGCACTGTCGGTGATAATGTAACGCTCGATAACGTTAAAGCGGTGAAGTCTGTGGTCGAGGACGGAGTAACGATAGGTCCGTTCGCACAGTTAAGACCGGGTACGGTAATTCACAAGGGCGTTCATATTGGCGATTTTGTGGAGATAAAGAACAGCGAAATTGGCGAAAACACCGCCGTGGCGCACCTTACATATCTCGGCGACAGCACGGTGGGGCGCGGCGTGAACTTTGGGTGCGGGTGCGTTACGGCGAATTATGACGGCGTGAATAAGTTCCGCACGGAAATAGGCGACCACGCGTTTATCGGCTGCAACACTAACCTTATCGCGCCCGTAAAAGTCGGCGAGAACGCGACTACCGCGGCAGGCTCTACGATAACAAAGGAAGTGCCGCCTAATTCTCTGGCGGTGGAGCGCGGTCATACGCGCATTATCGAAAACTGGCCGAAGAATTTTCAACGCAAAAAGAAATAACGAGCAGTTGACAGTTAATGGGGCGGCGCATGAAAGCAGTGTTCGGCAAAAAGCAACGTCACGGCGGCGCATAAAAATTTGCGAAAGCAAGCTGTGAAAGCGCAGTGAAGCGAAGCGGAACGGAGCTTTTACAGCTTGGCTAGCGAACGAAGCGTAGCGTAGTGAGCGGTTCGCAAATTTTTTCTAAATAAGGAGATAAAATGAAAGCATTGGTCGTTGTGGACTATCAGAATGACTTTGTGAGCGGCGCGTTGGGCTTCGCGGGGGCGGAGCTTTTAGAGCCGATAATAGCGGACAAGATAAATCAATACCGAGCAAACGGGGACGCGATAATTTTCACGCTTGATACTCATGGCGAGGATTACTTAAACACCGCCGAGGGGCGAAAACTTCCCGTGCCGCATTGCATTAAAGGTACAGAGGGTCACAAGCTCTACGGGAGAATTTCCGAGTGCGTTCGCGAGGGCGATATCGTTATCGAAAAGCCGTCGTTCGGGTCGCTCGAATTCGCCGAGAAGCTGAAAGAAGCGCGTTATGAAGCGGTGGAGTTCTGCGGACTTGTCACCGATATCTGCGTTATTTCCAACGTGGTTTTGGCGAAAGCCGCGCTTCCCGAAAGTCAAATCATCGTGGACAGCCGCGCGGTGGCTTCGTTCGACAAGGACAAGCACGCCGCCGCTTTGGAAGTGATGAAAAGCGTTCAGGTGGACGTGCTGTGAGCTTCGGGAACATTAAAAAGTGGGAGCTTATAACGCTGGGCGCGGCGGCAGCGGCGGCGGTCGTTCTGCGGGTGCTTGAGGAAAACGACGTGCTTTCGCTTTCTCGCGGGGCGGTCATTATTTTTTTGATGATATTCGCCGCGCTGTTCTTTTTGAGGAGACCCGCCGCGTTGTTGGTTCAATTCGTCAAAACAAAAAAAGCCGACAAGGAACAGATATCCGCGGCGGTTATTGATATTGTTTTCGCTGTCATAGCGGAGGGCGTTTTGATTTATCTGCTGAATTTTAAATGAGCGCGGGGGTGCGGATATGGGCGCTTATATCTTCGGAATAATTGCTATCGCGGTCGCGGTCGGCACTTTGATAGTAATGCCGATAGTTACGGTTGTGAACGCGCATAGAGAGAAAGACGGCAAAGAGCCCGTATTATTCGGGGGCAAAACGCGCAGGATAGTTATTGTCAACAAGCGCGTTTCCGAGCGCGTGTATTACGACGGTGGACCTATCCCCGCTTTCAGCGTAGACTACCGCATAGTCGGTGGGAAAATTCTTTACACGAAAGATATCGACGAGGAGCTTTTCGACCGTATCTCGGTTGGACAAACATATAAAGCGCTGATACGCGACGGTGCTATCAAGAAAATAGACTTGTGTTAAGGCAACCGCTCGACAATAATTGTGCGGTGTAGCCTTAAACGTTGGCGTTTAACGGAGAGGGAGATCTATGAACGAGCAAAATTTCACAATGCTGTGCGACTTCTATCAGCTTACGATGGGCAACGGCTACTTCAAGACCAAGCATGCAAACCGCATAGCTTACTTCGACGTTTTTTTCAGACGAATTCCCGAAAACGGCGGCTTCGCGATATGCGCGGGGTTGGAACAGGTTATCGAGTATATTGAAAATCTGCGGTTTTCGGAAAATGATATCGAGTTTTTGCGCTCCAAAAAAATCTTTTCCGAGGAGTTTTTGGAGTATCTGAAGAATTTCAAGTTTGAGGGCGATATTTGGGCGATACCCGAGGGCACTCCCGTGTTTCCTTACGAGCCGATAGTAACCGTGCGCGCTCCCGCTATTCAGGCGCAGCTTATCGAGACTATGCTGTTGCTGTTGATAAATCACCAGACGCTTATCGCGACTAAAGCGAACAGAATAGTTCGCGCGGCGCAAGGGAGAGCGATCTTGGAGTTCGGTTCGCGCAGAGCGCAGGGCACGGCGGGCGCGATACTCGGCGCGAGAGCCGCGTATATCGGCGGCTGTTCGGGTACGGCGTGCGTTATGACCGACGAGCTTTACGGCGTTCCCGCAACGGGAACTATGGCGCACAGTTGGGTGCAGATGTTCGACAGCGAGCTTGAAGCGTTCGAGGAATACTGCCGCGTTTATCCGCATGGAGCGGTTCTGCTTGTCGACACATACAACGTCCTCAAGAGCGGCGTGCCGAACGCTATCAAGGCTTTCGACAACGTTTTAAAGCCGCTGGGGGCGCGTCCTGTGGGAATAAGGCTGGATTCGGGAGATATCGCGTATCTATCGATAGAGGCACGGAAAATGCTGGACGAAGCGGGATATCCCGACTGTAAAATAGTCGCTTCCAATTCCTTGGACGAGCACATCATTACGGAACTTATTTTGCAGGGCGCTAAAATAGACAGCTTCGGCGTGGGCGAACGGCTTATCACTTCCTCGGCGGAGCCTGTGTTCGGCGGAGTTTACAAGCTCTGCGCCGTTGAGGAGGACGGAGTAATTACGCCGAAAATAAAAATCTCCGAGAACGTTGTGAAAATTACCAATCCTCACTTCAAAAGGGTTTACAGAATTTTTGATAAATGCGGCAAAGCGACCGCCGATCTTATCTGCGTTCACGATGAGAAAATCGACGACTCAAAGCCATTGGAGCTTTTCGACCCCGATTTTGTTTGGAAACGCAAAACCGTGACGGACTACACCGTGAAAGAGCTTCAAGTGCTCGTGTTCAAAAACGGGAAACGCGTTTACAATTCGCCGAATATCGAAGAAATAAAAGAATATTGCGGTGAACAGATAAAAACGCTGTGGAATTCCCTTTTGCGGTTTGAAAATCCGCACAAATATCACGTCGATCTGTCGCAGAAGCTTTGGAATATCAAACAAGACTTGCTGTCACAGCAATGAAAGAGGTGAACGGCTTCAAATGCTGAAAAGTAATATTGAGGAGCAATGCAGAAAAATAAGTCCCGCCGCCGTCGGCTCCAAAAGCGAGTGCGCGTTCGCGCCGCGCGGCGGAGTTATCGGCTTTATCGATACTTCAAGCGTGCGCGACGGTTCGCGCGGGATAGCGTTCTTCGGCGACAGAATGTATGTAAATACCGACGGTGCGCCGCACGAGATCGAGTATAAAAAAATAGGCGGTCTGCAAATCATCAGCAGCTTTGAGGATCAGTTCGCCGACGAGCTTTCCGTTTCGGGAGACGGCTTTGAACTTAGGATAAGCGATTACTCGCTGGATAAGTTTGAACTGAAAAGGCTTTTGGACGAACTTTGCAGAGAGCGCGAACAAGTTGTCGAGCGGCGCACCGAACAAGCCGAGAAATACGCGGAAATAATCGCGCGGAAACTTGACGAGGAATTGTCGGAGGAGCGGGATTTTGACGACCGCAGTCCCGTTATTACGGAGACGTTTATCGAAATTCCCGAAAACCGTGCGCCGCTGCCCGAGGACTACGCGCCCGCGCCCATTCCCGATGAGCGGATAAATTGGATAAGCGGCAAAGGCGGCGGGATAAATTCCAGTCTTGATACAATTCCAAAAGCCGAGGCGATACCGAAGCCCGCAGCCCCGAAGCAGTCCGAGCCGCCGAAACAGCTCGAGGTCATGAGCGGCGTTGTTGACAGAGTGCCCGTGATCGGCACGATAAAACCCTCCGATCCGCAAAAACTGCGTGAAGCGCAGGCGGCTGTGGAACAGGCGCCGCTTATTCCCGAAAAAAAGCCGCTTGAGACGAACCTTGTCGAGGAAGCTCCGAGAGAAGCTCCCAAGCCGCAGAAAGACCCGCTCAAGGCGTTTGAAAAAGAAGCTCAGCCGTCCGAAAAGGAAATGCGCGAACGCATTGAGAATATGGGCGCGGACGAGATGATGATGTTCCTATCGAGTACGCTGAACGAGATAAACGACCAAAGCGCGCCGTTTTTCGATCAGACTGATGAACCTAAAGCGGAATACGCGCAGTCCGACCCGCCGCCGAACGCCGTATTATTCGGCACGGTGGAGGAGCCGAAGATTACTCAAACGGACAGCGTTTTTATAAACGACGCGGCGGAGAGCGCTAAGCCGGGGAAATGGGACACGCTTACAAAAGAGCCTGTGTGGGGCGATATTTACATAAGGGCAAGCAAGAGCCTGAGAGAACTGTGCGAAAGCGGCAGGCTTACCATGGAGCAGATGGAAAACGAGATAAAGGCTCGTCTTTTAAGCGCCGCCGAGGAATTTGAGAAGATAACCGGCGACGAAAAACGCGTTCCCAAGGTCTTGCTCCCCAAGATAACCGAGCTTAAATCGGCGGCGGCGGATATCGACAAGTATTTTGATTACGGCGAGGACGTGGCGGTGCGCGCGATGTTTTTTATGATGTATCAAATGCTGTCTTATTCCGACAGAATTATGGAAACTCCCGAAACCAAAGACAAACTCAACGACTTTTTTAGGCGGTTCGGTCCTGCGGGAATAACGCTTTCTATGCTTGATATGCGCGTTTAAGTGCAGTTAAACGGTATTGCCGGAAATATTTGGTTCGAGAGCCGATATCTTCGGACGCCAAAATATTATTTATATTTTAGGAGATATTGATTATGAGCAACTGTTCAACAAAAAGAGACGATAAAACGGTAGACATCATTATGTTGATTTTTCATCTTGCCGTGCCGATTTTGGCGTGCGCGTTTGTAATGCTGTTTTTAAACGGGCAGAAGTCGGATTTACTTATATTGCTGATGTCGGCGCTGGCGATCGTTACTTTTCTGCTTCGTAAGCTGATCGGAAAGGCGACAAGGTACATATTTGCCTGCATTTTGCCAATCATAGGCACGATCGTCACCGTTCTTGACGGCGTCGGAGAAAGCCAAGGTTACGTTTGCCTTACCCACGGATATTTCGTGCTGATGGTTTTGTTGGTCGCGTACTATGACAAAAACGCGCTTCTCGTAAACGCGGCTGTAACGCTTGTCGCCAACGTTATTGGGCTGATCGCCGCGCCTGCGGGATTTTATAAGCTGCACACTACCTTGATAGCTTGGATATTTATCGGAATTGTTTACATAGTGCTGTTAGCTGTGTGTCTTTTCGTTACCTACCGCACAAACAAGCTGTTCACGCAGGTGGAAAACAGAGAAAACAAGATCTCAAGCGTACTCGGCTCCGTGCGTACTCTTTCGGAGCGTTTGAACGCGGTTGGTTCCATTCTTTCGGTTGCTTCGGACAGTGAAAACGCTTCCGCCGAGGAACTCGCGGCAACCAGCACGGAGCTTGTGAGAAACAGCTCGGCGCTTTCCGAAAAAAAGGACGAAAGCATGCTGAACCTTAACGAGCTGCGCCGTTGGGAGAGCGAGGTTTCCGAAAACGTGAAAAAGGTGGAAACGATCTCTAAGGAGCTTCTGGATAAATCCGAAGAAAATTCGCAGCTCTTAAACGATTTGCACAAGGTCAACGGCGAGGTCACGCGATCCATGAACGCCACTACCGAGATAGCTAAAATGCTGTCGGGCGCGGTATCGGAAATCGGCGGAACGCTGTCGCTTATTAGCGATATTTCCACATCAACAAATCTGCTTTCGCTGAACGCTTCCATAGAGGCGGCGAGAGCGGGCGAATCGGGGAAGGGATTTGCCGTGGTAGCCGCCGAGGTCGGCAATCTCGCGAACAGTACTCGCGATTCGCTTAAAGAGGTTGAGGCGGTCGTGGCGCGCGTTCAGAAGAATATTGCGAAAATTACAAGTCAAATCGACGACAACTCCAGCAGGCTCGGAACGCAGACCGAATATTACGAGAATATGTTCAAAAGTATGGGCGAAATGAAAGAGCTTTTGAACGAGACCGCAAAAACTATCACAGCTATGGACGATTCTTACAGCAAGCAGTCCGAGACCGTTTCAAAAACCATTTCCATCAATGAGGATATCGCCGAGAATTTCAGGAGCGCCAACGAGATGTTTAAATCAATAAACGCAATGGCGGCAAACAACGCGAACGATACGGCTCAGGTTGCCGATCAGGTAAGCGCTATCAACGACATGGTCGGCGAGATGACGGGATTGCTGACTAACGAGGGATAATTTTCTGCTGGTTCGGTTAAACGTTGTTTTGCGGGTGACCAAAGGGGGAATACAATGGTTAAAAACAACACGCTTTTGCTGATCGCCTGCCTTGTGTGGACGGCGGCGGGCTTTAATATTTTGAGGATCGGCATAATCGAATATCCCCAGTATGTTTCTGTGATAAATTTTCTGCTTTCCGCTACCGTTTTTCTTGTGTTTTGGTTCTTTATCTTCGGAAAGCTGGTAAAAAAGCATACGGTGAGAATTGACGGTTACGGCGAAACAAAGCAGCTTTTTATAAAATTTTTCGACGTAAGATCGTTTATAATAATGGCAGTCATGATGACCGGAGGTATACTTCTTCGGACGCTTCATTTGGTGCCGAACGTGTTTATCGCGTTTTTTTACACGGGTCTCGGAGCGGCTTTGCTTCTTGCGGGACTTATGTTCGGGAAAAATTTTTTTGTCAGAGTAAGAAAAAGCGGCTCGTCCGTTTGAAATGATAATATGTTCTTAATATGAAAGGAAAAGAAAACTATGGCTCACGAATTGGTACTGGTTATTGACTTCGGAGGTCAATACAATCAGCTTATCGCGCGGCGCGTGCGCGAACACAAGATCTACTGCGAGGTTATTTCTTACAAGACTCCGATCGAGGAAATTCGCGCGAAAAATCCCAAGGGCATTATTTTCACTGGCGGTCCGAACTCTGTTTATCTAGACAGCTCCCCGAGAATGAGCGGCGAGATTTTCGAGTTGGGCGTGCCTATTTTGGGAATTTGCTACGGCGCTCAATTTCTGGTTTACGGTCTTGGCGGCAAGATCGGCGCGGCGAACGAAAACTCCGCCGCAGAATTCGGGCGCACGGACTGTGAATTTGATACTTCATCCCCATTGCTTAAAGATCTGAAGGACAAGTCTGTTGTTTGGATGAGCCACAACGATTACATAGAACAGCTCCCTGAGGGATTCCGCGCTATCGGACACTCGGAGAAGTGCCCGTACGGCGCTATCGAGAATGCCGAAAAGAAATTCTACGGCACTCAATTCCACCCCGAGGTAAATCACACGGAGCAAGGTTTCCAAATGCTCGGCAACTTTCTTTACAACGTTTGCGGCTGTAAAGGCGACTGGACTATGGAGCAATACGCGGAGACCGCAATTCGTGACATTCGCGAAAAAGTAGGTTCGGGAAAGGCTTTGCTGGCGCTCTCGGGCGGCGTGGACAGTTCCGTGGCGTGCAAGCTGCTGGCTAAGGCTATCGGAAGTCAGCTTACCTGTATTTTCGTCGACCACGGACTTATGCGCAAAAACGAGGGCGACGAGGTTGAAGCGGCGTTTAAGGACAGCGGCGTGAATTTTGTTCGCGTGAACGCGGGCGAGCGTTTTCTCGGAAAACTCGCGGGGGTTTCCGAGCCTGAAAAGAAGCGCAAGATCATCGGCGAGGAATTTATACGCGTTTTCGAGGAAGAAGCAAAGAAGATCGGCAAAGTGGACTATCTTGTTCAAGGCACTATCTATCCCGATGTTATCGAATCGGGCACGGGTGACGCGGCGGTCATCAAATCACACCACAATGTCGGGGGATTGCCCGACTACGTTGACTTTAAAGAAATTATCGAACCTTTACGTTTACTTTTCAAAGACGAAGTACGCGCACTCGGCACGACTTTGGGTCTTGACGAAAAGCTGGTTTGGCGGCAGCCGTTCCCCGGTCCGGGACTAGCCATTCGCATTATCGGCGAGATCACTCCCGAGAAAGTCTCCATTCTTCAAGACGCGGACGCTATTTTCCGCGAGGAGATCGCAAACGCAGGTCTTGACCGCTCCATTAACCAATACTTCGCCGTGCTCACCAATATGCGCTCCGTTGGCGTTATGGGCGACGGGCGCACCTACGACTACACTCTTGCTCTGCGCGGCGTTTCTACCTCCGACTTTATGACCGCCGACTTCTCCCGTATCCCTTATGACGTTCTCGAAAAGGTCTCCGTGCGCGTCGTCAACGAGGTTGGGCATATCAACCGCGTCGTTTATGACGTTACCTCTAAGCCGCCGGCTACTATTGAGTGGGAATAACTACCCCGCTTTGAAATTCGGCTCGGTTAAGCGGAATATTTTAGTTGAAATGGCAAACTGATACCCGATTGATACCGTTTTTCCAAAGACGGGAATGATGTCGGGGGGCTTTGAGGTGGCTTGGGGAGCGGCTCGGCGAGGTTTGGGCGTGGCAACGGATTGGCTACGGTGAGTACACTTTGAGTACAAGTTAGGATGTGCGTTTATGGATAAGAGAACCCCCGAACAAATAAAGTACAATATGCAGCGGGTAAAGAACAAAGGCTCCCAAATTGAGGTAATGCTTATGAAAGAGCTTTGGTCGCGCGGTTTGCGTTATCGAAAGAACGTCAACGGTATCTACGGCAAGCCCGATATTGTTTTCATTGGAAAGAAAGTCGCAGTGTTCTGCGACAGCGAGTTCTGGCACGGCTACAACTGGGAGGAACGCAAGCACGATTTCAAGTCACACCAAGTGTTTTGGATTCCGAAGATAGAGAGAAATATGGAGCGCGACAGGGAGGTTACGGAGCATTTACAGTCCGAGGGGTGGACGGTTCTGCGTTTTTGGGGCAAGGACATAAAGAAAAATTTGAAAGAGTGTGCGGATATGATTGAAAAGGCGGTTCGAAATGGCAACAGCGGTTAGCCTGTTTGCGGGAATAGGCGGTATCGACCTCGCGTTTAAACAAGCAGGGTTTGATGTGATTTGGGCGAACGAGCTTGACAAGTTTGCTTGTATGACTTATCGCAACAACTTCACGAATGTTCTTGCAGAGCGTGATGTTAAAAGCGTTAATGCAACCGACGTTCCGAAAGCAGATGTGCTGTTCGGAGGATTTCCGTGTCAAAGCTTCTCGATTATGGGCTATCAGCGCGGGTTCAATGACGAGCGGGGCAATCTGTTCTTTGAAATTGTCCGTATAGCCGAAAAAATGCAGCCGAGGGTTATTTTGCTTGAAAACGTCAAAAACTTGATTTACCACGATAATGGGCGGACATTCATCACCATTTACAATACGCTTGCCGAGCTTGGGTATTTTGTTAAGTACAGCATTCTCGGAGCGAGTACGCACGGGAATATTCCGCAAGAGCGCGACCGCACATTTATTGCGGCGTTTTCGGATTTTGATATGATAAACCGTTTCGAGTTCCCTGGGGAAATTCCGCTGACTATCGGGATTGAGGACATTCTGAACCGTTCCTTTAAAGAGGATGATTTTTTCTATTATCAGCCGGGGAATAAGTACTATGACACGCTCAACCGAAAAATTCTCGATAAAACGGGTATCTACCGCATAGACGACAGCGGCATTGCAACTAATAAATACACGCTTTCGCCTACTCTTAAGGCGAATATGGGAACATACCACGACCGTGTACCGTTAATCCGCGATGATTTTGGTATTCGTAAGCTTACACCCTACGAGTGTTTGGCTCTTCAAGGGTTTCCGAGAGATTTTAAGTTTAAGGGCATACCGCTTGAAGCGGCTTACAAACAATGCGGGAATACCGTTTGCGTTCCTGTGGTTAAGCGAATTGCGGATAATATTTACAAACTGTTTAAGGAGTAATCACCAATGGGCAAGAAGTACAAGACAATAGATTTATGCGCGGGTATAGGCGGTATTCGCAAAGGCTTCGAATTAGCCAAGTGCTTTAAGAATGTGCTGTCTGCCGAAATTGATAAGAACGCTTGCCTTACATATCAGCACTTATACGGTGATGACCCGACAAACGATATTACCACCGATGAATTTAAAGACAAGGTTGCAAAGACAAAATACGATGTGCTCCTTGCCGGTTTTCCCTGCCAAGCGTTCAGCCGAGCCGGTAAAAAAGAGGGTTTTCTCGACAAAACTCGCGGAACGCTGTTTTTCGACATTGCCGATATAATAAAGCGTACCGAGCCAAAAGCGTTTATGCTTGAGAATGTGGACAATCTGATCACACACGATAAAGGGCAAACGTTTCACACCATCCTCAGTGTCTTGATAAATGAGCTTGATTATAAAGTGATCGGGGTTACCAAAAGTGAGGACGGTACACTTGAGTATACGGCAAAGGACTTCGTGAGAAATTCGCGAAATTTCGGCGTACCGCAGAATCGTCCGAGAGTGTACATAATGGGATTTAGCAGAAAGTATTTCGGAGATAAAGTTGACAGCCTGCCAAATGCCCTCCCAAACAAGCGCGAGAAAAAAATCTATGAAGACTTAAATGATCTGCTTGAAATGAACGCGGACGACAAGTACTTTCTGTCCTCAGGCTACGTTGAAACATTGGAACGTCACAAAGCGCGTCACGAAGGAAAAGGCAACGGTTTCGGATATAGAATCGTTAATCTTCCCGAGATAGAGCATCCCGTATCAAACGCTATACTGGCAACCGGCGGTTCCGGTAAAGAGCGTAATCTCGTTATAGACCCCAAAGAGGGTGTTGCGGGAAAGGTAGTTCCCTCAAAACAAACACCGCTCAATGACAAAGGCATTAGAGCGATGACTCCGCGTGAATGGGGCAAACTGCAAGGGTTTATCAATTATGCCTTTATTGACGAAAAGACGGGCGAGGACACATTTTCTTTCCCGGATAGGCTTGCGGACGGGTCTATGTACAAGCAATTCGGGAACGCTGTCACCATCCCCGCGGTGGAGGTTATGGCGAAGTTTATGAAAAAACAGTTGGCAGTGTTGGAGCAACAAGATAATACAACAATGAATAAAGGAGTAGAAGTTATGACAGGTAATGTCGGCGAATGGAGCGAGCTATACACGCTCTTTAAGCTTTTGGCAGACGGCAAGCTGTATGCTGCGGATGCAGAAACGAATAAAATACCTACCATTTACTATGATGTGTTAAAGGTTCTACGTTCTGAAAAAGACTCAAAGCTTGAATACAGCCGAGAAACCGAGGTTAAGGTCATCAATGCCGAAACCGGAGAAGTAATGTGTTCAATTCCAATCAGCAGTTTTATTGAGCAAACCAACAAGCTGCTTCTAGGAATGAAAAAAGAAATTGAAAATCAAAAGCAGAAAAAGAAAGATTCCGATGGTTCTTTCGCATTGCCCGAAGTTTGGAGTTTTGCCGAATCCATAAAATGTAAGTCTTTAAAGGCTAAATCGCAGGACAAAGCCGACATTCATTTGATGGTTCACGATATTATGTTGGGACGTGATGATACCTTTGGATTTAGCATCAAGTCCCAGCTTGGCAGTCCGTCAACATTGTTTAATGCATCGGGTACTACAAATTTAATATACGCTATTACAGGACATACGCTTTCACTTGACGAAATAACAAAATTTAATAGTTTTAGATTATTTAAGCAAAAATTCGAGTATTTGCACCTGCTTGGTTCAGACATTGAATTTGATAGTACGGAAAACGAGGTTTTTGACTTTAACCTTAAAATGGTAACGTCCGAAATGACGGAGATTTTTGCGGCAATGATTAAATCTTACTATGAGGGAAAAGCCAACAAGATTTCGGACTTAACCGAAATAGTTGCAAAAAGCGGTATAGTTAATACCCTTGACAACAGCGTATATCTTAAGCATAAGCTTAAAAATTTGTTGACTAACATTGCCCTCGGAATGGTTCCCAGTACTCTTTGGACAGGGGATTATGAAGCTACGGGCGGTTATATTATCGTCAAGGAGGACGGAGATGTGGTTTGCTATCACATCTATAATCATAATGCCTTTATGAACTATATGTTTGACAATACTCGATTTGATACTCCGAGTCAAAGCAGGCACGGCTTTGGTAAAATATATGAGGATAATGGGCGACAGATGTTGAAGTTGAATGTGCAGATCAGATTCGTGAAATAGTTATTAAATGGGAAGAAGGTGATATTAGTATGCCAGCACAGATTGTGGATTTGTTTTGTGGGGTGGGAGGATTAACTCGCGGATTACTTGATGCGGGACTGAATGTAATTGCGGGCTTTGATATTGACCCTACATGCCAATATACATATGAACATAATAACGAGGTTGATTATCATCTTCAAAACATTCGCGATGTAAACGGTGAAACAATTGTTGATTTATATGCTGCCGATGCAACAAGGATATTGGTCGGTTGTGCACCTTGTCAACCCTTTTCACAAATGCGATTTAAATTAGGTAACAGAAATCACAACGATGAAAAATATGATCTTCTTTTGCAATATGGCAGATTAATAGAAGAAGTACATCCTACAATTGTTTCTATGGAAAATGTCCCGCAAATTCAAGAAACAAATGTGTTTAGGGAGTTCCTGGAGATACTTAACAGAAATGGATTTCATTCGGATTATAGAGTTATCTATTGTCCGGATTATGGTATTCCGCAAACACGTAGAAGGTTTGTACTGGTCGGCTCAATTTTGGGCGATATAAATATTATTGAGCCAACACATGATAGAAATAACATTCATGTTGAAGATTTTATCGGTGACCTTCCGCCGATTGCAGCGGGAGAAGCTGATCCGAATGATCCATTACACCGAGCAGCCGGGTTATCCGAGATCAATCTTGAGCGAATTCAACACTCTGTTCCCGGAGGAACATGGAGGGATTGGCCAGAGAGATTGAGGTGTGAATGTCACAAACGAGAAACCGGGCAAACATACAGTTCCGTTTATGGCAGAATGACATGGCAACAGATTGGTCCAACAATAACAACTCAGTTCCATAATTATGGAACAGGAAGATATGGGCATCCCGAACAAGATAGAGCATTATCGTTGAGGGAAGGGGCATTACTGCAAACTTTTCCTGATTGGTATGATTTTATTGATCCTGATCATCCGGCAGTTATGAGTGATATAGCTAGGCACATTGGAAACGCTGTTCCGGTACGTTTGGGAGAAATAATCGGCATTTCCATTGTTAATCATTTGTTAGAACACGGCATAGAATTAGGAGGAAATTAATCATGAGTGAAAAGTACACGATGTCGTTAAGTTTAAATGTTCTTAATCATCTTGGAATAAACCTTTACAGTAATATTCCGGCAGTTTTGTCAGAAATTGTTGCAAACTCTTGGGACGCTGATGCGAATCAAGTCGATATTACTATAGATAAGGATAAAATAATTATCGAAGATAACGGTTGCGGCATGGATATTTATGATATAAACAACAAATTCTTATATGTAGGTCACAGAAAGAGGGAAGAATCGTTAGAGTCTCCTAAATATAAGCGCAGGTATATGGGGAGAAAGGGAATAGGGAAGCTCTCTATGTTCTCTATCGCCCAAGAGATAGATGTAATCTCCAGAAAGCAGAAAAAGAATGGAGAGTTCGAAATAAATGGGTTTAGAATGGATAGCAAGAAAATTGAAGCCGCCATAAGGGATGATAATTCTAACATGTCTAAATCATACAATCCCGAGCCAATTGATACGACTGAAAATGAACTAAATGAAACAGGAACAAAGATTATTCTAAAAAAATTGAAAAAGAATACCTCAACATTAACAGAAACGTATATTAAGAAAAGAGTTGCCAGACGTTTTGGAATAATTGGTGATGAGTTTAACTTTACTGTTCGTGTAAATGGTGAAACTGTTACTATTCAAGATAGGGGCTATTTCAACAAGTTGGCTTATATCTGGTATTTTGGTGAGGAAAGTAAGAAATACTCTGATTATTGTAATAATGCTGTTCATATTGAATCGTTAGAAAACATCGTCTCATGCGGCGCAAAAAATTACCGGATATCTGGGTGGATTGGATCGGTGAACTCGTCTGGTGATTTAAAGGAAGGCGACGACAATTTAAACAAAATTATTATTTTGGTCAGAGGAAAGCTTGGGCAGGAAGATATTCTTGGCGAATACTCTGAGGGCGGATTGTATTCAAAATATTTAATAGGAGAGATCAATGCAGATTTTTTTGACGATGATGATATGGACGATATGGCAACCAGTAATCGTCAAGAATACAGACACGATGACGAAAGATTTACAGCACTAAGAGATTTTGTATACAATCAATTAAAGTATATAGAGGGAAAGTGGACCGAACTCAGAAATAAAACAGGCGAACAGAAAGCAGTGGAGTTACTTCCCGTAATTGATACATGGATTTGTGGCTTAAAAGGGGATGATAAACAATATGCCAGGAAGATGTTTGGAAAGGTAAACCAGATTATTGCGGACGATGACAAAAAACGCGAAATACTCAAATACAGTATATTGGCGTTTGAGAAATTTAAGTATACTCGGCATTTAAGTGCTATTGATAGCATTGATGCCAAAAATTTCGAGATATTTAAAGACGTTTTTACGGGATTGGATGAGATTGAGGCTACTCTCTACTATCAAATCATAAAAGAAAGAATGGAGGTTGTAAAAAAATTTCAAAATATCACAGAAGAAAATGCACTTGAGAAAGTTGTGCAGGAACATCTTTTCAATCATCTTTGGCTGCTCGACCCTTCCTGGGAGAGAGTGGAGAATACAGAATACATGGAAACCATAGTTGAAAAGGCACTACAGCACGAAATTGACTCATTAACGCTAGAAGAAAAAAATGCACGTTTGGATTTGGGCTATAGACAAAGCGCAGGAAAACATATAGTAATTGAGCTGAAGCGTGCAGATAGAATTATTAAAACCGATGAGGTTGTTAAACAGGTGAAAAAGTATCATGATGCATTGCAAAAAGCGCTTTATGAATTAAATTACAAAAATTCTGCATTTGAAATACTTTTTGTTGTAGGTCGTCCGATTGATAATAATGATAGCTTGGATAATAGAACCATTGTTGATAATATTATTAAGCCGTTGAATGCTCGGATAGTTTATTATCAGGAATTAATTCAAAACGCTTTTAAGGCTTATAGCGAATACATTGCAGCAAATAGGCAAGCACAACCACTAATCGAAATATTTGATAAACTTGAGCAAGAATAGTTTATGATTTAATGGTAAAACACCTATACTTTCTTTTTTTACCGGTGTGATCGGAAACAATATAACTTTTCTCAAAATACTTTGAATTATCAAGTGCATTCAATATACATTGTATGGTTATTTGAGGGTGCTTTTTTTGAACATTTGATTTCATAGCACATTCCTCTATTATTTTAATGTCTCCATACCACACACTTTTTTGCCTATGCAAGGTTAAAATATCAATCATATTTTGAGCTATCGTTTTTTCCATACTTTCCCTTCCAAAATTGCTGTTTTCTTCCAATAAAACCTTGCTAACCTTTGTAAAGTAATGCTACTCAAATAGTAAAACAAAAAATTCCCTAAACAGCAGAGTTTAATATTAGCAAGGTTTTACTGTAAGTATTATTATATTACATATATCGGAGAGTTATTCATTAAACAATATGTAAATCGGCAAGCACTTGACGTAAAAGTAAGTACTTGTTTAAATTCTGGTGGAAGAATCAGCGTCGTTTGTTTATGCTTGTGCTTTTAAAGTGCAAAAAACGCTCCAACTTATCCTTTAAACCAAGACTTTCGACAAATTCAATCACCTTGCGATAGCGTTCTTTAAGAGTTTCAAGTTCACGTTGCAGATCCGAAAAAGAAAATTTTAGAGACCGTGCAGCTTGGACTTGCTCTCGGAGAGTGTTGTTCTCGGAGGACAGCTTCTCATTTTCCTTTTTCAGCTTTGTTACCTCGGCGGTCAGCTCTCCCTCACGATTCTCGGCAGCGATCTGCTTTTTCGCGAGATCGGTCAGTCTATCGTAATCATCGGGCGAGATTGTGACCTTGCCCCCGAACACCGTCTTGCCCGTTTCGATGTGGTCGATAGTATTGATCTTAACGATCTTTTCTACGCTTTTATTGAGAATGTCTTGCTTTTCGGCAAGCGTAGCTTCCGTTCTGGCTTTGATGTTCTCCTTTTCGGAGATCTCGCTGTCAAGCTGCTCGACCTCGGCTCGTTTCTCCATGCACTCTGAGCCGAGTTTGTCAAGGTCTTGTTCTGTTCGCTCAATAGCTTCCTTGCGCCACTCCAATATCAGGTCTTTGTTTGAGATCTCGTTCTCCAAATGCTTGACCTCTTTCGCGCGTTCCTGCTTCTTGAAGTCAAGGACGGAAAGATGTTCGTTGTGCGTTCCTAGCTGCTCCCACTCGATACCGCGCTTGAGCATAATCTCGGCAAGCTGCTGCTTTTCCGAGTCCGTCCACAGCTTTGCGGGCGTTTCAAGGTTAGTCTTTGCGGAAAAGCCTTGTTGCTCCAGAGCCTTGTTCAGGGGGTTGCGGGTTGAAAGTCCGCGGCTCTGCCCTGTGGCGAACGGAACGAAGTCAACATGAAGATGTGGTGTAGCTTCATCAAGATGTATAACGGCATTGAACACTCTGATGTGCGGATTTCGTTTCAGAAAATCATCATAATATTCGCGCAAAATATTCGTCGCGATCTCCGCGTCGGGAGTGCCGCACGAAGTATCGTCCTTATTGCCGATTTGAAAGACAAGCTCATAGAACGGCTTCTCTTGTTTGCCGTTCGTGATGTGGTCAAGATAGTTCTCAATGCGGCGGTCTTTTCTTTTCTGCTTGGCGTTGTATTCCGCCAGTGCCGCGCCAAACAGATCATCATAAACGTTTTTAAGATTCTCGCAGCACAGGATCACATTATCTTTGACGCGCTTTTCATCAACGTTCTTCGCTACGAACTTTCGGTTATTGTGGGAAATGCTGCCTTTGCCAATGCGTATGCTTATGGTCTTTTTCATAGGTTCTCCTTTCATAAAATCGTTATCGTGACGGTAACAACGCAAAGTTACTTTTGACACTCCACTCGTTCCTCGCTTCGTGTCAAAAGTCTTTGCGGCAAAGGGGCGTTAGCACCCCCTTTGCAATCCCCCGCTCTCGCGGCTTACTCACCTTGCTGCCCGTCCGAAAATCGGCACGGCTGAAAAAAAGGAAAAGACGCGGTAACCGCTTTCTTTTTCTGACCTGCCTAATCGAACAGGCTTCCACTTACATTACAGATGTTGTCCTCGTAAAGTTCCGCGAACGTCATACAAGGCTTGCGGGTTCTTCCAGTAAACGAGCGCGACAGGAGAAGAAGTGCAGCTCCCGCGCCCGCCGTTAATGCTGCTACTGCTATTATCATCTGTTTCATAATAAAAACCTCACTTTCAAAAATTCCAAAGCTGAAAGAAAAAATATAAACGGAGTGCCCAAAAGGGTGTACAAGGCGTACAAGGGGCTTGCCATACCGCTCTGCAAAAGGCTTCACCGCTCGGCACGGGGTGTACAGAGGATGTACAAGCCCGTACATTGTACATCTCCGTACATCTTTGTACACCCTTTGTACGCCTTGAAATTACCTATCAAACCGCACGGTTATGCGGAATGTACACTCTGTACACCCTTTTTTCAAGTTCTGATGAATAATCCCTCGAACCCGCGCACGCGCTTGCCCTCGGAATAGACATTGTTGCCGTGGCGGAACGGGTAATCTCCCTCATTCGATCTAAGCCAGCTAATAAAGCTGTCGCGTTTCAGAGCCGTCAAGCCGTTTTCCTCGCACCAATCCGCATACACCGAATAGAGCAGCCTGCTCGAAACCACCTTGCTCTTGTCAAACCCGACTGCTTCGCCGAGGAACTCGATGATATTACAGTTATCCGCAAGCGAGTCCGCCGCGTTAGCGCGGGTCTTTTCGCTTTCGGTGAACTTGTAGCCATTCGCGATCAACCGCCGCAGTCCGTCCAGCATCCAACAGAATATCTGTTCCTTTTCAGCGAGGAATTTCTCCGCAAGGAACGGATCGTCAACGCGGTTTGCAGGTTTTGGCTTAGTAGTGAGAATGAGCAAGCGCCGCGACCAGCCCTTTGTCTTGTCGTAGAGATTTTTCGGAGAGCCGTTCCCGAAACAAACGAAACGGCAGTAGAGCAGGGCGGGAAAAGACTGATGTCCTTTCGCTTCAACGTCAATAGGCACTTCGGCGGTGATGATGTTCTTGATAATGCCCGTGGATTTGAGAGCGGTAAGCTGCATATCGTCATCATTCATTATGAGCTTGTTTTGAAGATTATAGCGGAAGAACTTGTCGTTCTCCACGCGCTGAAAATCTCCCGACAGCATAGACGAGCCGAAAATCTCATTCAACACCACCCCGATACGCGACTTGCCTTCGCCGCCGCTGCCTATGATGAACAGCGCCTTTTGAGCCTTTGTTGACGGTATTAAGCAGTAGCCGAGATATTCTTGCAAAGTCTGAATGTCCTCGAAGTCTAGCAGACCGCAGAGAAAGTCCATAAACTTCCCCGGATAGTATTGATGTTCCCATATCTTGGGATCGTAATCAATGTTCAGCCGATTAACGCAGAAACGCTTTTTAGGAATGAACGTCGGCGGTTCGCCCATTCGACCGTCAACTTTGATTACGCCGTTGCGAACATGAATTTCATCTAAGCGCGGGATCATCGGCTCGGCGTGGCAGTGCAGCTTCAGAATTTCAAACAGCGCGTTCGTTTTATTCGCAATGCCGCTTTTTATGCCGTTCTCCGTGAGCGTTCGGGAGATCTCGGCGCGTATTCTTTCCGGATTTACTTCTCCGTCAATTGAACAGAAAATTCCGCCAAAGTACCGCAGCTCGCGATGCTCGCAAAAGCACTCGCAGAACATAGGCTCGTCGATCTTATTTTCGTCACTTAACCACTTGACTTTTTCGCTCGTTGGTGCTATAATAGAATTGTGAGTTGAGGCCTGCTCCGAGCCTATTGCCGTAGGCTCATAAGGAGCGGTCTTTCCCTTTTCCGACATTTATTCACCGCCTTTCGCGCCGTCAAGAGTGATATTGATAAGACGGATAATTTCAAGCAGATCACCGTCAACCCCACCGCCGCTATCAATTCTTTTCAGTTCTGCAAGCACCTCGGCAAGCGTGTCTTTGAGCGCCTTGTAAACTCGCGAGTTCGGCTGAACCACTACCTCGCGGTTTGTGATCTTATTGATTATGTAATCCTGCTTGGTAAGCCCCGATAGCTTGACCGCCGCGTCTAACAGAGCGTTTTCTTCCTCGGAACAGCGGAACGATACGATCTTCCCGCGAAAACGACCTTTGCCGTCATATACCTTTGCCGACATCATTCATCATCCTTTCTTATCTCGTTTAACTTTGTAGCCATTTCCACTTGCCGACTGGGGAACAGGTGCGCGTAAGTCAGCGTTATCTCCTGCGTTTCGTGACCCATACGTTCCCCTATCGCAAGTGCGGTAAATCCCATATCGATCAGGAGCGATACGTGCGAATGGCGCAAACAATGCACATGAAGTTCCTTTACTCCCGCAGCTTTCGCGCCGATCTTCAAGGTCTTGTTGAGTGAGCTTTTTGACAGCTCACAGAAAATTCTGTCATCATCATTAGGCTTGTAAAGGCTCTTTAGGTAGTCGGAGATCTCATCACAGAGGAAGTCGGGAACGCTGATTATGCGCTTGCTTTTCTCGGTTTTCGGCGAGGTTATCACGTCACGCCCTTTGAGCCGCTGATATGATTCGTCGATACGAAGCGTTTTCTTCTCGTAATTGAAATCGGACGGTGTAAGGGCAAGTAGCTCGCCAACGCGTATGCCGCACCAATAAAGTATCTCAAACGCATAGTAATAGATTGGCTTGTCCATCATCACCTCGGCGAATTTCAGATACTCCTCTTTTGTCCAAAATACTATCTCTCCGCGCCGCTTCGCGCCCATTCCGCCCGCGACAAAGGCGGGATTTTGTTTCAGTCCGTAATAACGCACTGCGTGATTGAACATCGTGGAAAGCTGATTGTGTATCGTTCTCAAATATGTGTCGGAGTAACCCTCTTTGCGGATTTGGTTCTGCCAATCAATGACGTTTTTCGCCGTGATGTCGCTAAGCCGCATATTACCGAAAGTCGGCAGAATGTGCTTTATGATGATGTTCTCTTTGGTGAGCCAAGTGTTTTCTTTCAGTTTGGGGGAAACATCGTTTTTGTACATCTCCATAAAGCTGTTCATCGTCATTTCGGGATTTGCGCTGTCTTGCAAGCGGAACTGCCGTTCCCAATCCTGCGCGTCGCGTTTCGTTTCAAAGCCGCGCTTGACCTTCTTTTTCTTTACGCCCTGCCAATCGGTGTACCAACACGAAACGAACCACTTATTTGTTTTCTCGTCCTTATACACGGGCATACTGCTCACCTCCGTAAACCTTTTCCTCGAAGTACTTGCGGCTAATCTTGCCCGCTACCGTGATGTAGCCGCGCGATTTCAGTTCGTCGTTCAGTCCTTTGATGAGCTTGTAGGCGTGGGGCTTCGATATACCGAGGATTTCGGCAACTTCTTCCGCGTTGAGTAAAATTTTATTTGTCATAAAAAACTTCCTTGACAAATTAGTGCAACTGTGATATAATATGAATAGTAACTTATTCACTTTATTGTTGATATTTATATTATAGTTCATTATAGTGCATTTGTCAAGTGCGACAGTGCATTTATTTTGCGAGCTGTTACAATTTCGTGAAACATATACAAAATTAGGAGGGATATTTTGTGTTTTATGACCAATTTATAAAGCTTTGTGATGAAAAAGGAGTTAAGCCGACCCCTGTTTTAAAGGAAATCGGCATTAGTACGGGAAATTTGAAGAAATGGAAGACCGGTTCAACGGTAGGCGCAGATATTTTGGAAAAGTTGGCAGGATACTTTCAGGTTACTGTTGACTACTTCTTTCAAGACGATGAGGGTAAGGAGCCTGAAATATCAAACGACGCCAATGCTTTAACAAATGTATATTATATAATGAAAGCGCACCCCGATATGATGTGCAGTGTTCTTAATGGTGTGGAGCTGGACGCGGCGAGCCTTTCGAGAATTGCAAAATATATGGGCTGTTCCGTTACCTATTTGAATCCGGAGCTTGACGGTCAAAAGCTCCTCGAACCGGAGCAGAGCAAGCCCTCGCCACTCACCGAAAACGAGCAAATTCTCGATATTTTGGGGCGCGCGGCGGCGAATAAGCCGTATCGGTGCTTGCAAGTGCAGGTCTCGCGTATTGTAATCTCTAACCTTGAACGTTTCGGGAAAACACCCGATGACCTTTACGCTATAAAACTTTCCGAAAAGAAAATAGCCGATCTGTTTGACCGCTCCAAAAAGCCGACCGAGATTGCGCCGCTCAACACGTCCGACATTTTTCGCATTGTCCGCGAGTTCGATGTGGGGCTGACGTTTTTGTTTACCGGGCGGGAATAATATTTGATCGAGGTGTTATTATGTCATTATATCCGTTGTGTTTAGTGTATGTTCATAAGCCGCTTTTTCCGGGAGAAAAGCAGTATAAGGCGACAATCCATTTTGAAGATAAAGAAATTGTTTCAAATGTCTTTGACCCGAAAACCAAAATGGCAAGAACAAAGAAATATGAGATACCTGATGAGGATTTAATCAAGATGCGGCAGATCGTTTCTTATGAGGCAATTGTAGCATACTCTAACAAACCTGAAGATGAAAGGAACTGTTGTGGCTACCGCGATGGTTGGAGAACCAATTATAAAATATCTTTTCCAAACGATATTATCATTAACGGGATTTTAGGCGAATACTATAAGGCCAACCCGTTTGAACAACTTATTCATTTTGCGAGAGAACAATTTTCGAATATTGAAGTGTTTAAAAGTTTGTAGTTTTTATACGCTTGAAATCTCCGATACCGTTTTGATACCGAAAATTTGAAAACCGTAGAGAATATAAATATCATAAAAATAAAAACCGCATTACAGTGCGGTTTTTTCTATTTGCGAGAATGGGGATACGGTTGAATTTGAGGAGTGGGAATAATTAAAATTCACAAAATTGCCCCGATAAATCCGTGATGTTATGCGGCTTATCGGGGCGGTTATATTTTATTGGCTACAAATTGGCTACAATTTACGGGTTTTTTGTAGCCAACTCGTCAAGACGGTCGGCTACTTCATTCTATTTATTCGGATAAAGGTGGCTGTATGTGTCGAGGGTGGTCTGTATCTTTTCGTGACCTAAACGGTCGGCTATCAGCTTGGGCGAGAAACCGAGTTCCACCAAAAGGCTGGCGTGGCTGTGCCGAATATCGTGTACGCGTATCTTTTTAACTCCCGACTTCTTGCACCCTCTTACCATTTCTTTTGTAAGATAATGCTTTGTCACATTGAACAGGCGGTCGTTCGCGCCGAGTTCATAAACGTGCGACATATACTTTTGCAGGCACTTGCAGAGGACATTCGGGATAGTGATCGTGCGTTTGCTTTTGGGAGTTTTCGGCGTGGTTATCACGTCCTCTTTGCCGAGCCGCTGATAGCTTTTGTTTATGCTTATCGTCCGCGCTTTGAAATTTATATCTTTGGGAGTGAGAGCAAGCAGCTCGCCTTCGCGCATACCCGTATAGTACAACGTCATAAAGATCGCGAGGGAGAGCGGCTTGTCGGAAACCGCGTTAAGAAATTTCTCAAACTCGTCTTTAGTCCAGAACTGCATTTCATTGGCGTTCTTCTTTCCGATTGTTCCCGCTTTGTGGCAAGGGTTCTCGCGCAGATCGTAATATTTCACGGCATAGTTGAATATCGCGGTGATCTGATTTTGCAGGCACTTTAAATATGTTTGCGAGTAGGGAGCACCGTTTTCGTCACGGTAACTTGTCAAGCCGTTCTGCCACTTGCGTATATCGGTCGGTCTGATCTCGTTGATTGGGATTTTCCCGAAGAACGGTATCAGCTTGGTTTCAATGAGATTTTTCTTGTTCGCGATAGTGGACAGCTTCAAGCGCGGTTCCATATCCGCGAGATACAGCGTGACGAACTCCGAGAACTTCATTTCGATACTTTCCAGTGCGCGGCGGCATTGTATCTGAAGATCGAACTCCCATTCTTGGGCTTCCTTTTTAGTAAGGAAGCCCCTTTTCTTTTTGTGGACGGTCTTGCCTTGCCAGTCGGTCACGCGGAGTTGCGACATCCACTTCCCCGTTGCCGGGTCTTTTGTTACTGACATAATTGCTCCTTTCACTTTTTCTTTTTCAATTCGTTTTCTAAATATTCTTTACGCTTTTTTAAGCGCGTTTCAAGATCTAAAGCCAAAGGCTCTGCGGTCTCGACGTTGGTCTGAGAATAGTATGCGAGCGTTTCCGCTTTCCAACGGGAGTAATCCTCAAGCGAGGAAAAAGTAGGTGCGGAAATTTTCGCGTTCCTCAGCCCAACGTTCCAAAAAAAGGCACAAGTCGGCATTATGTTTCGCGCCTTGCCCGTCGAAATTTATCGAACACTCCCACTTTTCGCCGGGCTTTTTTACGTTGATCGAAAAATCAACGCCGCTCACATTCTCCAACATAAACAGAAAACTCATAATTAGACGTGATATAATGATAATATGCACTACAAGTGCGTATATATTTTAGAAAGAGGTGCTGAATATGCAAAAACAGTACATAACCGCAGACGAGCTAAAGGCGGTATTGGGAATAAGCCGCGGCAAGGCTTACGAGATCATACGCGACTGCAACCGCGAACTCAGGGCGCAGGGTTTTATCACTATTGCCGGAAAACTCCCTGTTGCCTATTTGGAAAAGAAATACTACGGGTTCAGCGCGGGTGAACTTAAGGAGGTGGGCGAATGACGGAAAAAGAAACGACTGCCCCGTATCTGTTGGCGCAGATATGGGGCAGCCGATGTGTTACGATAATATTATACCACCTTACGCGGAAAATGTCAAGCTCGCTTTGAAGATAATCGGAATGGACGAGATTCGGGCTGAAAAAGTTGAGTGGCTGTGGTATCCATATATTCCGTTTGGGAAGATTACGATTATAGAGGGCGACCCAGGCGGCGGTAAAACTACGTTAATGTTGCAGTTTGCCGCATTGCTATCCAAAGGTGAAAAGCTGTCCGAGGACAGCTCTCCGCGTGAGTCGATAAGAATAATCTACCAAACCGCCGAGGACGGTCTTGCCGATACGAGCAAGCCGCGGCTTGAATCTGGCGGCGCGGATTGCTCGCAAATCAAGGTGATAGACGAGAGTGAAGCCCCTCTTGATATGCTTGATGAACGACTTGAACAGGCAATTATCCAAACGGGAGCGCGGCTCGTGATACTTGACCCTATCCGAGCGTATGTCGGTTCGCGTGTGGATATTAACCGCGCAAACGAGGTTCGGACGGTTATGTCAACGATAGGCAGACTTGCCGAAAAATACAAGGCGGCAGTTGTGCTGATCGGGCATTTGAACAGATCATTTGGCGGTAAATCTTCTTATCGCGGTTTGGGTTCGATCGATTTCCAAGCATCGGCGCGGAGCGTTCTCATTGTCGGTAAGCTGCGTGATGACCCGCAAATTAGAATAATGGCGCAGGATAAATCCTCTCTCGCGCCGGAGGGTGTGCCGATCGCGTTTGAATTAAGCAAAGAAAGCGGTTTCCGTTGGATAGGCAAGTATGATATTTCTATTGATGAACTGCTGAGCGGCTTTTCTCATGAGAGCAAGTCAGAGCTGGCGGAGAAGTTTCTCCGTGAGAGTTTAGCGAACGGCAAAGTCGCGCAGTCGGAGCTGGTGGAAAAGGCTCGGTTCATGGGAATAAGCAAACGTGTGCTATACGGCGCGAAGAAGGCTCTCGGAGTGATCTCAAAAAAAGAGGGAACGCCGTGGTTTTGGTATCTGCCGAATGAAGGTTGCAAGGTTGCGGATATCTAGGAAGGTACAATGTTGCAGCAGAGGAATTTGAAGGGAGTATTTGATGAAACAGATGATCATAGCAGTAGCAGTATTAACGGCGGGTGCGGAAGCAGCATTTCTTTTCCTGACGCGCTCGTCCTTTCGGAGAACGCGCAAGCCTCGAATGACGTTCGCGGAACTCTACGAGGACAACCGCTGTGATGGAATGGGCGGCTTGTTCGATTAGAACAAGTCCGAAAAAGAAAAGCGGTTCCCGCGGTCTTTTCTTTTCCACCGTGCCGATTTTCGGATAGGCGATGAAGTAGTAGAGCCGCGAAAGGCGGGGGATTGCAAGGGGGGTGCTAACGCCCCCTTGCCCCTCGGAGAGCGCCTGTACCTTTGATAGTGATCGTAGCGAAGCGGAGATCGCTGTCAAAGGTACTATGGCGTTACTTTCGGCACGAAAGTAAGAAAAGCGAGAACGCTATACCCATTACAGAAAGGAGAATGACTATGGCAAAAACAATTTCGCACTGTCAAGGCAAGGGCAGTCTTACACATAACAATCGCAAGTTTTCCGCGAAGAATGTTGACTGCGCTCGCACGAAAGATAACGTCATCTTCGTCGAGCAGCCGATTGATGTTGCGTATGATGATATATTCAGCGCGGCGGTCGAGCGTTACAACGCAAAGCAGAAACGCTCCGACAGGAAGATCAAGTCGGGCTACTTTGAACACGTTTTCAAACGCGCTCCTGCCCAGAGCGTGGTGACTTCTGCGGACAAGCGTAAGAGCTTTTACGAGGACGTTGTTCAGATCGGCACAAAGGACGATACGGGCGTTGGTTCGGCGGACGCTGCTATCGCCGCCGAGTGCCTGACCGAGTATATGAACGGCTTTCAAGAGCGCAACCCGAACTTCCGTGTGTTCAACGCCGTTCTTCACATGGACGAGGCTACTCCACATTTGCATATTGACTACATACCGATCGGGCATTACAAGCAAGGCGTTGACACCCAGAATGGAATAGCACAGGCTTTGAAAGAAATGGGTTACGACTCGGGTAAGGACGCGATAAGCCGTTGGCGGGAAAGCGAGCGAGCCGTTTTGGAGAACATCTGCAAGGTACACGGTATTGAGATTGCCGCTCCCGAAAAGTCGCGCGGAAGTTTGACGGTTGAGCAGTACAAGGAGTACGCAGAATTGAAAGAAAAAGCCGATAACCAACGGCAAGAGGTCGCGCGTTTGAATGGCGAAATAGGCAATAAGGAACTGATTCTTGAATGGCGAAAAGAGGCTATCGAGCGCACTGAGCAAGACCTTGACAAGCTCGGCACGGAGTGTATGGAGAAACGAGCCGAAGTAGAGCAGCTTGACAGCGAGATTACCGAAAAGGAGACCATCAAAGCCAAAACGGAGGCTACGCTTGCCGAAAAGCAGGACATACTCAGCAAGAGCGTGGAAAAGGTTGTGAAGATAAATACTATCGACCACATCGAAACGGGCAAGACAGTCTTCGGCGGCAAGGTCACGATCTCGCCTGAGGACTACGAGAAGCTGACAGATATTGCCAAAAAGCAGATCGCGGATGAGAGCCGTGAGGGTGAGTTGACCGCCGAGGTCGCAGAGCTAAAAAAGAAGAACGAAGAACTGTCCAACGAGAATAGCACCCTCCGTGAACGGGTTCACAATGCGTGGGTGGAGCGTTGTTCATTTCCTGCCATGCAAAAGGAGTTGGACGCGCTGAAACAGCGGTACAATAGGGTGATCGAGTTCATAGAAAGTTTTGGGCTTAGGGAGAAGTTGGAGAAGTTTTTGCAGCCGGTCATACTGCATCGGAAAGGACGATAAGAATACAACCCCGCGCCGCTTAGTTGACGCGGGGGGGAGTAAACGATTTAGAAAAATTATCTAACGATTTCGTGAAATGCCTTGACAAACCGGAGAATATATGATGTAAATGAAAATATTAGGCACAAGATGTAGGAGGTGGGTTATCTTGGTTACATACAATAAGCTGTGGAAATTATTGATTGATAAGGATATGAACAAAACCGATTTAAAAGAGGCATCGGGTGTCAGTTTTAATGTTATGGCGCGTATGGGCAAGAATGAACCCATTTCGTTTGAAAGCATAGAGAAGATCTGCGCCGCGCTGAATTGTAATGTCGGCGATATTATAGATGTTACGTTTACTGCTCCTATCCATCAAAGACAATTTAACTCTATTGAGTTATTCGCGGGCGCGGGAGGGCTTGCGCTGGGAATTGAAAAAGCCGGGTTTAACTCGCTTGGGCTTATCGAGATAGACAAGGACGCATCCGATACCTTGAAACTCAATCGCCCAAAATGGCGGGTTATCAACGATGATATAGCTAATATTTCCTCTTTGAATCTGCCGAGGTTTTTCGGCATAAAGAGTGGCGAGCTTGATCTTCTTTCAGGCGGTGCTCCGTGTCAGAGCTTTTCGTATGCGGGCAAAAGGCTTGGTTTAGAGGATGCGCGCGGAACGCTTTTCTACCATTACGCGAAATTTTTGGAACAGCTTCAGCCGAAAATGTTCCTCTTTGAAAATGTGCGCGGGTTACTTACTCACGATAAAGGGCGTACATATCAAACGATTTTGGACATTTTTGAGAGCGCGGGTTATGTCATTCAAAAGGCGGTTCTAAACGCTTGGGATTACGGTGTTGCTCAGAAGAGAGAACGCTTGATCACAATCGGAATACGCAAGGATCTGGCGAAAAAGGTTCATTTTGAATTTCCAACACCACACAAGTACAAGCCCGTTTTACGGGATATTCTGCTTGATTGCCCCAAAAGCGAGGGAACGCCTTATTCGGAGTACAAGAGAAAGGTGTTTGAACTTGTTCCTCCGGGAGGGTATTGGAGAGATATTCCCGAAGATATTGCAAAGGAATATATGAAAAGCTGCTGGTATATGGAGGGCGGCAGAACGGGGATATTGCGCCGTTTGAGTTTGGACGAGCCGTCGCTCACCGTGCTTACATCTCCGAGCCAGAAACAGACGGACAGATGTCACCCGTTGGAGGCGCGTCCGTTTACGATAAGAGAAAATGCTCGCTGCCAGAGTTTCCCCGATGATTGGAAATTCTGCGGCAGCATAGGCTCTCAATACAAGCAAGTCGGGAACGCCGTTCCTGTGAATTTGGCTTACGAAATAGCTTTGAAGATAAAATCAGCTTTGGAGGATTTATGATGTGGAATTTGAGTTTTATTTCAGAAGATGATTTTACCAAGCACGTTAAGGCTACGATTGAGAAATACGGCGAAAAGCTGGAGTCCTTTGATCTAAAGCGTTTCAACAAACCTTATCGACCCGGTAAAGCTGATTTTTGACAAGACAGTTTACGGTTCAAGTTGGGAGCAGATCGTCAACAGTGAGATTTTCCGTCAGCGTGATAAGTCCAACAATAACGATATAGGCTACTTCCACCAGCGCATCTTCAACTATATCGACAAGTGTCACGTTCCCGACAACGGTGATGAGGGTGGTTGGGATGTTATCTTTGAAGATTCGGACGGCATAACCTTACCCGATGGCGGCGTAGTCCACACGATTTATGTTGAGATGAAAAATAAGCATAACACCATGAACTCCGCGTCGGCGGGAAAAACGTTCATCAAAATGCAAAACCAGATTTTGAACGATGACGACTGTGCGTGTTTTCTGGTGGAAGCAATCGCGAAGCGTTCCCAGAATATCAAGTGGGAAACTACCGTTGACGGTAAAAAGGTCGGGCATAAGCTGATTAGGCGTGTGAGCATAGATCAGTTCTATGCGCTCGTTACTGGGCAAGAGGACGCGTTTTACCAGATGTGTATGGTGTTGCCGGAGGTCATTCAGAAGTCCGTGGACGAGCTGTCGGGAACAATAGTGCCGCACGATACGGTCATTGAGGAATTGCGGGCGATTGCGGATAAGCAGAAGATTGGGTCGCGCGATCTGGCTACGGCTATGGCGGTTTATATGTTGGGGTTTGGGAGCTATAAGGGATTTGCAAAATAATTGGAGATGATTGAGATATGAAATTACTTGATTTTATAAACGCAACAGAGATAGAGAAGATGAATCAAACACAACGTGCTGGGCTTCTTTGCTATTTTCACTATAAAACAACGAACGAATCTACATTCGATTTAAAAGGCATTAATGAGTTGTTTTCAGATGCTGGATATAGCTCAATAAACACTAGCAGAGTGAAAAAGGGGTTGTTGGACAAAAAAATAATGCGTGTTCCCAAGGGATTGAAAACATCACTTGAATTTGTTCCTACAACACTTCAGGAATATGATCAGAGATATTCAGCATTATGGGATGATACAACAACCATTCAGTCAGACAATGAATTAATTGATGAATTTAAATTTTGCAAAAAGCGCACTTTTTTGGATAGACTGATTCAGCAAATTAATTGCTGCTATGGTAATAACTACTATGATGCAGCCGCAGTTTTAATGAGAAGATTGTTCGAAATACTGTTGATTTTGTCATATCAGAAACTCGGTATTGATAACGAAATAAAGGGCAAAGATGCCAAAGGGTATTTGATGCTGGATAAAATTGTGCAAAATGCTGTAAATAATCAAACTTTGAATCTTTCAAGGATAAAAAATGAGTTTGATACATTTCGCAAAGTTGGCAATTTTTCTGCACATAAAATCACATACACGGCTGGAAAGAAAGACATTGATGACATTAAGGTAGACTATCGAGCTATGCTCGAAGAATTATATTATAGATTTACAATATAAGTGCAACACCAAATAAAAAAAGCAACCCATTGAGCTGACCTTGTGGTATAATGGAAGTAACGACAAATCCAATACCAAAGGGGGAAGCAAAATGGGTCGCTATACACA
>CANQWD010000014.1 GCA_947627465.1 uncultured Clostridia bacterium | reverse complement strand
TCTTTCCGTCTTTCGACAAGAAATCGACAAGGTTCGTTAATTCGTTCGTCTGTTGTTCAATTTTCAAGGAGCCGATTTGGGCTTTTGCCCTCGTCGTTTTGCGTTTGAACCTCTCACGTTCACTTCTTCGCGTTTCGCTTCCCGCTTCTTTTCACGCGCACGCTATCTTCCACTTTCCGCACGCTCCGATATCCCGTGACGGTTCCGCAACCTTCCGTTTGTCTCGCCTCGCTCGCAAGTCTGACTTCCGACTAATTGGTTGGCTGTTTTTGCTTTGCGCTTTTCAGCGCAAGTAATATTATATCACATTCGGACGATCTTGTCAAGGGGTTTTTAAAAAAATTTTTAAAAAATTTTAACTTCCCGTCCAAAAGGACTTCCCTTTCGGGTGGAGGCGCCGCCCGGATTTGAACCGGGGGTCAGGGTGTTGCAGACCCATGCCTTACCTCTTGGCTACAGCGCCGAAAACGACGCGCAATTATATTGCGCTGGAGCGGATTACGAGGCTCGAACTCGCTACCTCCACCTTGGCAAGGTGGCGCTCTACCGGATGAGCTAAATCCGCATTAGTTGTTAGCTAACAGCGATCAATTGTTGGTTATTGGTGCCTCCGGTCGGAATCGAACCAACGACACAGGGATTTTCAGTCCCTTGCTCTACCGACTGAGCTACAGAGGCAAATCCCAGCAATCAACCGCTATCATCTAAACGCAACTGGCGATCCGAACGAGACTCGAACTCGTGACCTCCGCCGTGACAGGGCGGCGTTCTAACCAACTGAACTACCGGACCGAAAAGCGCGCCGAAACGCGCCTCGATTTTGGTGGAAGTTACAGGGCTCGAACCTGTGACCCTCTGCTTGTAGGGCAGATGCTCTCCCAGCTGAGCTAAACTTCCGCAAACCGCTCCTTTCGGAGCAACTCCCGCTTTTTTTCAAGCGACTATTATATTATACACATTTCTTCCCGAAATGTCAAGGGTTTTTTTGAATTTTTTACTCTTTCAGCATTTTCAACAATTCGTCAGCGGAAAATACATACTTTTTATTGCAAAAGTGACAACAAACTTCGGTTTTTTCCTGTTCTTTCGCCAGTCTTTCTATCTCGGCTTTACCCAGCGACATCAATATGCCTTTGGTTCGTTCTCTCGAACAATCGCAATAATACTGCGCTTCCCAACTGTCGAGAATATCGCCGCCAAGCCCCGCGAGAGCTTTCAGCGCGATTTCCTCAGGGTCAAGTCCGTTTTCAAGCATTTTATTAACAGACTCCATATTTTGCATATTTTCTTCGAGAACTTTGACCGCCTTGTCCGATATCGGCGGAACTATCTGCACCATAAATCCGCCTGCGGCTTCTATTTTCGCGCCCTCTCCGAAAACCGTGCCGAGCGACACGACCGTCGGCAGCTGTTCGCTTATCGTGTAATATGCCGTGATATCGTCGGCGATGTTGCCCGACTGAAGCGGGATCTGTCCGCAATACGGCTCTTTCAAACCCATGTCCTTTACAACGGTGAGCGTTCCGTCGTTTCCGATAACTCCAGCCACGTCAAGCGAGCCGTCCGCTTTCTGCGGTACGCTTGCGGCGGCGTTTCCCACGCAGCACTTCACGTTTCCGCGGTAATCCGCGACGGCTGTCAGCGTTCCGCACGGACCGCCGCCGTTTATTCTGAGCGTCAGTGTATCGCCCTCATATTTCAGCATTCCGCCCATTATCGACGCGGCTGTCGTCATTCTTCCAAGCGCCGCAGCCGCCACGGGAGACGCCCCGTGCACCCGCGCCGCCTCTCTTACTATATCCGTTGAATTTATCGCGGAGCAAAGCACCCCGCCGTCCTCCGACAATGCTCTTACGATCTTCCCCATTTTAGCTCCTTATTTCAAATATAATAGATTTACGCCTTGATCTCACTTGCTATATACATTATAAATATATATTATCACATTATCACAGCTTACGCGCGGCAAACAGCAATTTTTCGCTTTGCTCGGTCGGCTCGTTAAACGTTAAGTATTCATAAACGTTCAGCGTCTCAAAGCCCGCCGCGCTCAGCATTTCGCGTATCTCCCGCTCGGAAAACGCCGTCTCGCGAAACGTCTCGTCCGTGCGCGAATACGTGCCGTCCTCTTCCTCGAAAAACAGGTCAAGCTCGATATCCGCTCCGTTGTCTTTCTCGTCAAACGTGTTCTGCCACACGCAATATACGCCGTCCACATCGTAAACAAACGTGTTTTCGCCGAGTATTTCTCTGTGCTTATAGATCGTATTCACGTCGAACACGAAAGCGCCGCCGCCCTTTAAATTCTCGGCGGCTTTGCGAAAACACTGTTCCCAAGCCGATCTGTCGGGCAGATGATTTACGCTGTCAAGCGTTGAAATTATCGCGTCGACCGGCTCGGCAAGTTCCGTTTCTTCCATATTTTGGCATATCCATAAAATCTCGGAAGATTTTTCCGCGGCGAACATAAGCATATCGGACGACGCGTCCTGACCGATCACGTCAAAGCCGCGGCTTTTCATCCTTACCGTAAGGCTGCCCGTGCCGCAGCCCATATCCAGCAGCCGCGCGCCGCCCGTTATCGAACGCAGGATTTTCGCGTAATAATCGGCTATCTCGTCATACGGCACGTTGAATGTAAGAGCGTCGTAAGCCTCGGAAAAGTCGGAATAGCCCGCCATTATTTCTTTTCCTTGATACGGTCGAATACTATCTTATAGCCGCCCGCCGCCTGATAGTTCAGCGTTTTGTTAACGCGCGAGATCGTCGCGGTGGAAGCTCCCGTTTCATCGACTATCGTATTATAAACGGCGCCGTCCGTGAGCATGCTCGCCACGCTCAATCTCTGCGAAATGGCGTTCAGCTCCTGCGGCGTGCACAGATCCTCAAAAAAAGCCTTGCACTCGTCTTCGTCCTTAAGCGACAATATGGCTTTATACAGCAGTTTAAGATTGCTTTCGGTGTTTTTCATATTTCGTTCCTCCGTTTTCCCGTCTTTTTTACGGCTTGCTTTCAACCGCTTTTTAACGCTATATTTATTTTAGCATAATAAAGCAGATAAGTCAAGGGGTTTGCGGAAAATTTCACGAGCCTCGGAACTTCTTCAAAAAAAACGACCGCCCCGCAAAACGCGGCGCGGCGATCACCTCCCCTATAATGTTATCTTCCCAAAAAATCCTCAACCAGCTCGAAAGCGTGAATTTCCGAAGCCCCAAGACGATTCAGCCGCCGCACAAAGTCTTGTATTTCATGTTTGCAGGGTGAGACGTCGTTGATAACGGTGTTTCCGATTTGGATCCCGTATGTTTCGACTTCCTCGCCGTTTTCGGCGGTCGTGCGGGTTTTAGTGATTTTCCACACGCTCGTATCCTCCCGGAGATATTTGAACATAACTGTTCAATATGTATTTTAACACTTTTCACACATTTGTGCAAGAAAGGATATTTGGCTTTACCAAAATCGGCACATAAACGCCGTGAATAATTTTTTCACAAAAACTCTTGACAGACGTATATATTTTATGGTAAAATAATAAAAAGGATTTTTTATAGGAAAACGGTGATCAAATTGTCAGAAACGGAAGCCGCAAAACGGCGCAAACTAATCGCTGTGATAATGTCCAAGCCCGCAAAGCAATATCAAGCCGGTCTGCTTCAGGGCATATATAAAGTTGCGTTTGAGAACGACTGCAACGTTCTTGTGTTCGGAACGACTCACCCGCGCAGCGATCACCTCTACCGCGAGGGCGAACTCAGCATATTCAGAATGATAAACTACGATAAGCTTGACGGAGTGATCTTTGTCCCGGATACCATTCTGTACAACGACCGCGACGCTACCGTGACCGCCGATTTTCTGAAAGCCGTGCGGGAAAAGCATATCCCCGCCGTTACGATCGACCTGAAATACGACGGCATTCCTTGCTTCAACTGCGACGACACCGCCGTTGTAAAGGAAATGGTAACGCACATGATCGAGGTACACGGCTGCAAAGATATCGCTTATATGACGGGAAAAGAAAGACACCCTCACTCCATAGCCCGCCTTAACGGTTTTCGCGAGGCAATGAGCGAGCACGGCTTGGAAATACAGCCTAACCGAATATTTTGGGGAGATTTCTGGTATACATCGGGAGAACCGTTCTGCAACTTCATCACAAACGCGCCAAACGGCTTGCCTGACGCCATTGTGTGCGCCTGCGGTCCTATGGGTGAGGGCGTTTACAAAGGCTTAATGAAGCGCGGAATATGCGTGCCGCGCGACGTAAAGCTGGCAAGCTTTGAGGAATACGTTTCGAGAGCGCCGTTTATTTCCTCAACAAACCGCCGCACAATACCCGTCGGCAAGGCGGCGTGCGAGGGATTGATCGAACTTATGAACGGCGGCTCCGTTCCCGAGGTCACAATGGTGCCCTGCGAGGTAATCAGAAACTACCAGCTCACCTGCGGCTGCGTTGAGGCAGACGACTATAACGTCCTTGCTTTGTGCGGCGATGATATGGACAATGGCGATTCATACTTTTCGGAATACAACACCATGAAAGAGACGCTTACCTCAAAGATCGACGCTGACGATATGATGAGATGCATTGACGAATACAGCTTCTATCTTAAAAACTACAAGGGTTTGTATTTTTGCATGTGCGACGGCTGGAACGACCCCATGCGTTCGCTGGACGAAAGCCGGAAAAACACGGATTTTACGTCCGAAATGGTGGTGTACTACAAACACTACTCCAACTCTCAGGGCACTGTCTTTCGCAAGATAGGAAATCAAGAGCGGTTTTCGATAAAGGATATGTTCCCGTCAAGCGCATTTTTCGGCGACCGTCCCGCGGCTTATATTCTGCGCTCGCTGCATTTTCAGGACAGAGTGTTCGGCTACGCTGCGATAACTTTCGGTGACAAACTGAAAACTCCCGAAGAAGATTTTGACTACTGGATAAACGACATCTCAACCTCTATAGAATCCGTAAGGCGTTTGAACAACGCGAGGTATCTTTACAGCAAGGTGCAGATCGACGCCGTGACCGACGGCATGACGGGGCTTTACAACCGCAACGGCTTCAACGCAATGTTTTCGAGAATGCTCGACCAGGCGGCTAAATCGGGTTCGGACACCGCCGTTATCCTCGGAGATCTGAACGGGCTTAAATATGTCAACGACACGTTTGGGCACATTGAGGGCGACGAGATCATCAAGACCGCCGCCAGAGCCATTGACGAATGCACTATGCCCGGCGCGGTCTGCGAAAACAACTTCCGCATCGGCGGCGACGAATTCGTCAAAGTAGCATACGGGCATATCACCGAGAAGGGCATCGCGGATTTTGAAAAAAGCATGGAACAATATCTCAGCAACTACAACAGCAGCGCTCACAAGCCCTACAAGGTTTACGTGCCTATCGGCGCGAAGCTTTGCCGCGCCGGAGAGCCGCGCAACCCCGACTCTATCCTTTCCGAAGCAGACAAGCTTATGTACAGCGAAAAGCTCCGCATAAAATCCGCTCTCGGCATAGACCCCACCCAACGTATTTAAACGTTATCAAAAAAAATCGTTTTAAAATAACGTGTTCTCCCCCGCTTCGCGGGTAGAAATTCAAAAATTACTATTTATACAGTTTACAGCCGCTCGGGTTTTCCCGCGCGGTTTTTGTATTTTATCGGGTTTGAGCGGCATAAAATACGAGAATTTTAAACAGCATTGTAAGTCTTAACAAATTTGCAGCGAAATATCTCGAATTATTTGGCAAATATGTATATTGCAATGCACAGTACCGTGTGGTATAATAAAGACAACACGAATTAGGCGTTTCAAAAAACGCTTCACTCAACAGTGGTATCATTCTGCGAACAAAGGGCGGTGGGACAATGAATTCACAACTTAAAAGAGGTACGCTGGAACTTTGCGCGCTGTCGGCGGTAAGCCGCGCGGACTGCTACGGCTATGAGCTTGTGAACCGCATTTCCAAGTGTATGGAAATAACCGAGGGAACAATATATCCGCTGATGAAGCGGCTTAAAGAGAGTGGTCTGATCGAAAGCTATATTGTGGAATCGCCCGAGGGACCGCCGCGAAAATATTATAAAATAACGCAGTCGGGAAAAGAAGAGCTTCAAAGGCTCTCGGAGGAATGGTTTGAATTTACGGCAAGCGTAAGCGAGCTTCTGAAAGGGGAATACGAAGATGATAGCGGAAAATAAAGCGGAGTTTTTTGAACAGCTCGGCGTGGAACTGAAAAGGCTCGGCGTTGAGGAAACAACGGAGCTTATGTCGGATTTTGAGGAGCATTTCTCCGAAGGCACGCGCCGCGGGCTTTCCGAGGAGGAGGTCTGCCGCGAACTGGGCAATATCCGCGAGATAGCGCGGAGCTGTCTCGATATAAAAAGCTCTATGATAAACAGCATGGTGGCGCGGGATGTTCAGCGCAAAAAGGTGAGCCTTACGAAGCCCGGAAGAAGCGTTCCCGCAGACCCGTCGCTCGCCGCTTCAAGCGACAGCGTTTCTAAACAGGACGAGGACTGCGTTCGCTCGTACACCCCCGAGCACTCCTCCGCGGAGATATTTCCAAACGCGCACCCGAACGATAATTCCGACGCGGGAACCTCCGAGAACGCAAACGCGAACGGCGCTGCCAATTCCGGCGGCTCGGGCGCTTCAACGGGAACGGGCGCAAACGCGGGCGGCAATGCTTCCAACACAAAAGGCGGAACTTTTGAAAAGATAGGCAAAACCGTGGACGAGGTTTGCGATAAGGCGGGAAAAGCCCTCAACAACGCGTTCGGCAAGGCGGAGGACGCAATGAACAAAGCGGGCAAGACCGTCGGAGGCGCTATGGGAAAAGCGGGCGACGCCGTCGGCGACGCAATGAACAAGGCGGGAAAAGCCGTGGGCGACGCGGCGCGGCAATTCCGACCGAGCGACAGCTATCGGAAGCACACAAGCAAAGACCGGCGCGGCGGAGACATTCCTCCGCAATTCACGAAAGCGAAAACGAACGGCGGTTATAAGTTCGTCGACGTTTCGGGAATGAAACCAAACGTGAACAAAGGAAAACTTACTTTTGAGGTGGTGCTGGACGTTCTCTTGTGGCTGTGGGTATTGCCGGCAGTTTGCGCGGCAGTGCTGGCGGTTTTCGCGGGCGCGGGCGCTCTCGCGGTGCAGGGCGTATATTGCGCGGTCGGAAACGGCGCTTTTTATGAGTTCGTATTCATTACGCGAATATTTTTCACGGTGGGATTTTTCGCCCTCGCAACGGCGGTGTTCAACATTGGTTTGCTGCTTTTCAAAGCCGCCATGTCTCTTGTAAGGTATATTATAACGCGCCACGTTAAGGCGATCTACGATATATAAAAGGAGGGAGAATTTATGGTAAAAGGGCTTATCGCTTCAATAATCACGGCGGCGGTATTTTTCACGCTGGGCGGTATCACCGTTTTGATATTCAGAGGCAATAACAGCGGGTATGTCAATTCCGAAACTGTGAACGTTCAGTTTGACGGTAATTCGGTCGAAACTTTGATAGATGAAAAAATCTTGGGCAGCAAGGAATTCAGGCTGACCGAAGTGCAGTATATAACCGGTCTTTCCGTAGACACATCGGACGTTAAAACGTATATCGCGCTTTCAGACGACAACAATGTGACCGTTTCGGTCGACAGCGGCAAAAGCGGCAGCGGAATAAATGTCGAAGCGGAAATGGATCCGTTTGAAAGCAGCTTTGACATAACCATCAATAAGGATCTGTTTTTGGGAATAGATACAGGAGATTCAACGGTTACGCTCTCGCTTCCCGATACGATTTACGATAATCTGAACCTTACTTTGGGCAGCGGCACGCTTATGGTAAAGGACATCAGGGCGCGGGAGAACGAGTTTGACATAGGCTCCGGGATATTCGAGCTTTCGCAAAAAGAAAACTTCTCCGCGGAACTTATGCATTTGGATATCGGTTCCGGCTCTGTGAAGATCGCAGGCGCCGATTGCGAATCCTATAATATCGATATGGGCTCGGGCAGCTTCAATGTAAGCGGTATGACGGGCAGCGGCGATATAGATATGGGCAGCGGCAAGGGCGCTGTCGAATTTGCGAAATTGGGCCCTACGACAAACAATATTACGCTCGGCAGCGGTTCGCTTTCCGTTTACGTTCCCAAAGATACGAAAGCGGATCTTTACACGGAAATCGGCTCGGGAAAAGTCAAAGTTGAGTGCTGCGGCGTTTCTCAAAGCCTGAAAAACGACGGACACGCCGCGTTTAACGGCGGTCATGATATGCAGCAATATTCTCAATACAACGATGACGACGAGGACGACGAGGATATTGATTATGACGCTTATCGAGACGGTCTCGATGAGATATATGTGGACTTGGGTTCGGGAAAGGTCACGTTTTACGATACCTCCGAATACAAGCCGCCGCAAATGTTCAAAGACTTCCCCGAGAAGCCCGAGGACGATACCGATTCAAGCAATTCGGTCAACACCGGCGATAACGCTTCGGCAAACACTGCGCAAGTCACTGAAGCAGACGCTCAAACAAACGACCAAGCTAACGCTCAAACAAACAATCAAGCTAACGCCCAAACAAACGATCAGGCAATCAAGCAAGCAGACGAATAAGCAAACGAGTAAGCAGACGCTGTAAATCAAGTCACAATTGTCGGTGAAAATTGAATAGACAGGCGCGGACCGTTTTTACGGTCCGTGTTTGTTTTCTCCGTTTGTTTGGAAAACGCATCCAAAAATGAAAATTGTCAAAAAATTTTGTCGAAAACAGGACGTGCAAGTCAAAAACTATTGACAAAAAAATGCAAAATATGTTATAATATAAGATAATATATAAGGGTGTTTCTGAAAACTGCGGTTTTTTATTTTGCTCTTCGCGGGGCAGAGCGAAAAGAAAAAGCAGGTTTTTTGAGGCTGTTGTAAGCATATTATACTATTTTTTTGTCAGCGTACGGACTAACGCATTTATTATTGCAAAACATTGAGGTTTTGTTTTTGTCTGCACTTTGGCGGAAAAGTAGTATAGGCGCAAATCGACAAAATGCGAGGGGGTGGGCGTATGTATCGCTGCAAAACAAAAATTTGCATGTCGGGAAACGCTCCGTTTTTTGAGAAAATAAAGCTTCTGCCGTCGATTGACGGTTTTGAATATGAATTTACGGACAATATCGAAAAAGCGGACGTGATTATCGCCGATTGGGGCGAAAAAAACACTTCGGGCATCGCGCCGGAAGAGCTTTTCAGAATAAAAAAAGACGGCGCAGAGGTAATCGCGGTGTGCGGCGAAAACGATTTGGAAAAATTATCGGAGTATCTTCCGAAAACCGCGGACGTATGGAAAACGCCAATGAGCGATACGGAAGCGGAGTTTCGGTTTCGGGCGCTGCAAACGCGTCTGAAAAAAGCAAAGGACAATTGGCAGACGGAACAGTACCTGAACACGCTGATAGACAACATACCCAGCCTTGTGTGGTTTAAAACAAAAGACGGGGCGCACGAAAAGGTAAACGCCGAATTCTGCAGAACCGTCGGAAAATCACGCGATGATATTCTGGGCAAACGCCACGCGTATATTTGGGGCGTGGAAGAAGACGACGAAAGCTGCATAGCCTCGGATAACAAAGCTATGGAAACGGGAGAGACGGTAGTTTCGGACGAGCTTATTGCGTCGCAAAACGGCAGCCGCAATCTTGTGTCGTACAAAACCGCGCTTTACGACATGGACGGCTCCGTAATGGGCACGGTGGGCTGCGCCATAGACGTTACGAAAGAACGTGAGTTTGAACGCGACATCTTGGATAAAAACAAAATGTTTGAAAATATGTTCGCTTCCATAGACTGCGGAATGCTGCGGCATTCCATGGACGGCAAGGTGGTTTACTACGCTAACAAGACCGCGCTGAAGATTTTGGGTTACAGCTCCGTTGACGATATGACACAGCGGGGATTTTACTATACAGCCAAATCCGTCGACGAAGCGGACAGGAAGAAAATGGCAGAGCAAATGGCGAAGCTTAAAGAGCCGGGCGACATCGCGAACATTGAATACACCGTGCACCATGATAACGGTGAAACGCTCAATATAATCGGAAATGTAAAGCTTGTAAGCGAAAACGGAAAGCTGTTTTATCAGCGGTATCTTTTGGACGTTACAGAACAAAAAAAAGAAAGCTCCAAAAAAGAACACCGTCAAGCCGAGCTTGTGAAAGCGCTTGCGGCGCATTACGACGCGGTGTTCTATTTCAATCTGGACACGGGACTGGGGAACGCGCTTTATATAACGGAGGACGCTGAAAAAAACTTCGGCGAGTCGTTAAAGGGAAAGTTTTCGTTTAAAAACATGATGAAAAGCTACGTCGAAAAAAATATCGCCCCCGCCGACCGCGAGCTTGTTTTAAGCAGCTGCACCTGCAAAGCTCTTAAAAACGAGATCGCAGAAAAAGGGGTATTCGTGTTGAATTACCGCGTACCCGGCGGAAACGACGTCGAATATTACCAAATAAAAGCCGTGAAAAGCGGCTACGAGATCGATCATTCGGGCGTGGTTTTCGGTATTCGCAATGTGGACGAGGAAATACGGAGCGAAATGGAAACCAAAGTCCTTCTTGAAAACGCACTTGAACAAGCCAATCGCGCAAGTATGGCGAAAAGCGCGTTTCTGTCGAACATGTCGCACGACATCCGCACGCCGATGAACGCTATCGTGGGCTTTACATCGCTGGCGCAATCGCACCTTGACAATATAGACAAGGTAGAGGATTATCTTAACAAGATAGCCGTGTCAAGCAATCATTTGCTCAACCTGATAAACGACGTTCTGGATATGAGCCGCATTGAAAGCGGCAAGATGCAGCTTGAAGAAAAGCCTTGCTCAATCTCCGAAATTCTGTATGAACTGTGCGATATGATAAGACCCGAAGCCGAAGCTAAGCACCTGAAATTCAAGACGGACTTCGACGGCATTTGCCACAACGAGGTCATCTGCGACAGTCTCCACCTAAATCAGGCGCTGCTGAATTTGCTGTCCAATGCCGTGAAGTACACGCCCGAGGGCGGCTGCGTATCGCTGAGCGCGTCGCAAACTCTATCACAAAAGGACGGGCACGCGGTTTACATTTTCACAGTGAGCGACAACGGCATCGGCATGAACGAGGATTTTATCCAACACATTTTCGAACCTTTTGAACGCGAACGCAACACCACCGCGAGCGGTATTCAAGGCACGGGACTGGGAATGGCGATCACAAAAAGCATTGTGGATATGATGAACGGCTCGATCGACATTCATAGCGTTCAAGGCAAGGGGACGACTATCATTGCTTCTTTGGAGCTTAAAATGGTGGAGGACGAACACAAGTCCGATAATCCCGCCGAGCTTAAAAGAACGCTTGAAAAAACTGCGAACCGAAAATCCGAGCCGCTCTCGGACACTCAGCCACGCCGAAAAGGACATATTCTTCTCGCCGAGGACAACGAGCTGAACCGCGAGATCGCGATCGAGCTTCTCACCCAAGCGGGGTTTGATGTTGACGTTGCTCAAAACGGACAGATCGCCGCGGACAAAGTGAAAGACTCCGCGCCCGGCTTATATCAAGTCGTTCTTATGGATATTCAGATGCCCGTGCTTAACGGCTACGAGGCAACAAAGCTTATCCGCGCTTTGGACGATCCTTTGCGAAGCACCATCCCTATCATTGCAATGACAGCCAACGCGTTTGACGAGGATAAGCGAGAAGCCATTGCGGCGGGTATGAACGCTCATATTTCCAAGCCGATCGACACCGAAAAACTTCTCGACACTTTGGACAGAATTTTCGCCGCGAACGAACGTTCACAATAGCGTTTACGTCATAATTCGGATAAAAAAGCGTTAAGGCAACACCGCACAGAGATTGTCGTCCGATTGCGTCGCCTAATTTTTCGTCAGATTGCACAAAATCGACGAATAAGGCTGGCGCCTATGAGGAGATTTTGGACAAAATGACGGAAAATTTGCAAGCAAGCGGGCGGCAAAGCCCGTAGGGCGGTCTTTGTGCGGTGTTGCCTTAATTCGGCGCTCGGTCGCTTTCTCTAAATGAACGCGGAAAATGCGGGCACCGGCTTTGCGCTTAATATGATACATATTAGTAAAAACAAACAAAAGATGAAATAGCAAAAAGGGGGATAAAAATGGGGAAGAAATTGGTCTCGCTGCTGCTGGCCGCCGCGATAGGAATAAGCGCGGCGCAGCCCGAAACGGCGGCAGTACGGCTCGGGGAAAGCCAAACCGCCGCTGTAATTACAGCGGAAGAAGATGTAACAAGAACGTGTCTTGCCGCGGGCGATACGAAAACCAAAAACGGATTGCTGTTTACGCTGCTCGACGACGGCACCTACGAAGTCGGGTACAATTATAAGGGCAGCAAGCCCGTTGGAAAGGTCACGATTCCGGAAATATTTAGCGGAAAAAAGGTAACGAGAATAGCCGAGGCGGGATTTGCGAACTGCGAGGAGCTTACGAGCATAAGTCTGCCCGACAGCGTTATCGGCGCGGGCGCGAACGCGTTTCGCGGAACGGCTCTGCTGGACCGCCAAAGCGGACCGATAAAATACGCGGGCAAAATTGCCGTTTACTGCGATGACAACGCGGTAAACGTTTCGGTAAAGGCGGGAACGCTCGGGCTTGCGGATAAGCTGTTTTACAGAGCCGAAAGCCTTGAAAAGGCGGTTCTGCCAAAGGGACTGCTGAATATAGGCTCGATGACGTTCCAGAATTGCAGTAAGCTGAAAAGCGTCAATATCCCGAGCGGACTTACAACGATAGGCAGCGGCGTTTTCGCGGAATGCACGTCGCTCGGCTCGATAACGCTCCCCGCGGGAATAAAAAACATCGGCTCTTACGCGTTCTATAAAACCGCGCTGACGACCGTCAAAATACCGAGCAGCGTCGTAAAAATAGGAAAATCCGCGTTTGAAAGCACAAAGCTCAAAACCAACGGCGTAACCATAGGAAATCAGTACATAGATATGGGCGGACGCGCGTTTGCAGATACCGTTTATATGGCGGAAAAAGGCAATTTGAAATATGTCGGGAGCGTTCTGGCGGAATGCAGTCCGACAATTACGAGCGTTTCGGTCAAGAAAGGCACGACCGCAATCGCCGACATGGCGTTTGCCAACTGCGCTTCGCTTAAAAGCGTGACCCTGCCCGCCGGTATTAAAACCATAGGCGCGGACGCGTTCTTTGCATGCGGCGCGCTTACTTCCGTAAACATACCCGAGGGCGTAACAAGCATAGGCGAGGACGCGTTCAGGCTGTGCGTGAAGCTTAATACGGTGACGCTTCCGAAAAGCCTTAAAATCATAAATCTCGGCACGTTCTACGGCTGTTCCAAGATAAAAGCCGTGAATTTTAACGGCTCTGCGGCAAACTGGGCAAAGGTTTCCGTAAAGGGCGAAAACACCCCGCTGCTTAAAGTCACGCCGACTGCGGCGCTGTCTCCGAAAAAGCCCGCCGCTCCCACAAAACTTAAGGCGACGACAACAACGAGCGCCGTTACGATTTCATGGGACAAAGTCGACATCGCGACAAGCTATCAGGTGGATATGCTGAAAAACGGCGAGTGGACGGCTGTTTCAACCCCAAAAGCCGATACGACAAGCTGCACGGTAAGCGGCTTAAGCTCTAACCGCTCGTATCAATTCAGAGTGTTCGCGTTCGCAAAAAATATTTTCGGCGCTTCGGCTAAGATCACCGCCAAAACAAAGATAGCCGCGCCGAAAAGCTTTAAAGCCTCGGCAAAATCCACAAGCGCGGCGCTCAGCTGGCAGACGGTAAAGTCCGCGGACTCCTATCGAATAGAAACTCTGAAAAACAACACGTGGACGACCGTCACAACACTTTCGGGCAGCAGAACTTCCTACACGATAAAGAACCTCACGCCCAATACATCCTATGCGTTCAGGATAGCGGCGTACATAAACAAAGAGCGCGGATCGGCGGCAAAGGTAAGCGTAAAAACAGCCAAAGCCGCAGCAGTGCCCGCCGCGGTAAAGAACCTTAAAGCAACAGCAGCCGCAAACAGCCTTTCTCTGTCATGGAGCAAAAATACATCCGCGAAATCTTACCGCGTATACATTTACAAAAACGACAAGTGGGAAAAGCTGGCGGACGTCAACGGAACATCTTATAACGTGACCGGGCTTTCCGCGGCGATGGAATACCGTCTGCGCGTTTACGCGAAAAACGACGCGGGCTTCAGCAAATATACGGGCATTACCGCGGAGACCAGACCCGCCGCCGTTACAAACCTCAAGGCTTCGGTATCGTCAAACAGCATAAAGCTGTCGTGGAAAAAAAGCCCCCGCGCGACCCTCTACCAAATCGACACGTACAAAAACGGCGTTTGGGTCTACGTGGGCAGGACTTCAAAAACTTCCTTTACGGTGTCGGGACTTGCGGCGAACACGACGCACGAATTTAAGGTGTATACTTTTAAGGGCAGCAATTACAGCAGCTCGGCGAGGATAAGCGCAAGCACGACAAGCGCCGCAGGAACTCCCGCCGCTGTCAAATCCGCCGCCGCTTCGACAAATTCCGACACGGCGACCCTCTCATGGACGGGAAACGGCGCGGACAGCTATCAGATAAGCAGATATATAAGCGGACAATGGAAAAAGCTCGGCACGACCTCAAATACAAGCTACACCGTAAGCGGACTGAAAGCCTCGGCTTCGTATAAATTCAGAATTTACGCGGTCGTGAAAGGAAAGCTCGGGAAATATACTCAAGTCGGCGCTACGACAAAGCCGAGCGCCGTATCGGGGTTGGCAGCATCGGCGGGCGAAACCAGCGTAAAGCTCTCTTGGAAAAAGAATTCCTCAGCGGACAGCTACCGGATAACCTATCTGTCCGACGGCAAGTGGGTGACGCTCGGCAAGACTTCCAATACAAGTTACACGGTCAAGAACCTCTCGGCCGGCAGCTCTTACAAATTCAGAGTGTACTCGGTAAAAGGAACATACAGCAGCGCGGCCGCGAACATTAGCGCGAAAACCAAAAAAGCCGCTGCTGCCGCAAACGCTCTCCCGGCGCAAGCCGCCGCTGCGACAGCGGAAAAGCCCGAACCGGCGGGGCTTTCAAGCGTGAACGTCTTTTTGAAAGGCATTGACGTCTCCGGATATCAGGGCGAAATAGACTTTAACAAGGTAAAAGCTGCGGGCGTGGATTATGTTATCATAAAGGCGGGCTACTCCACCTCCACGGTCGATACGTGGGAAAAGAACTATGCCAACGCTAAAAAAGCGGGACTTATGGTCGGCGCATATTGGTACAGCATCGCCACTACCGTTGAACAGGGTAAAGCGGAGGCGGCGGCTTTCCTGAAAGCCATGAAAGGCAAAAAGTTTGAATTCCCCGTTTACTTCGACATGGAGGAGCTTGATCAATTCAACCAAGGAAAGGCGTTCTGCACAGACCTTGTGGAGGCTTTCTGCGGCACGCTTGAAAAAGCGGGTTACTGCGCGGGCGTTTACTGCTCCACCTACTGGTTCACGAACTACGTTGACGAAAACGTTCGGCTGAAGCGTCCGGTATGGATAGCCGACTATCGAAACCGCTGCTACTACAACGAAAGCTGCGGAATGTGGCAATACGACATAGGAAATGTCGACGGCGTGCAATATGACTGCGATCTCGATTTCGGATATGTGGATTATTCCATATACATAAAAGCTCATCATTTAAACGGATTCTGACTTTGACAGACTAGGAGGCACCATAATGAAGCTGAAAAAATTACTGTTGTCGGGACTGGCGGCTTTAACAGCGGCAGCTTCGGCGACTACGGGCGTTTTTGCCGAAGCGTTTTCCTCAAGCGAAAGCGCCGCGCCGCGGCTCGCGGGAGTGAACGCCGCAAGCCGCACGCAGCAGCAGATACGCACATACCTAAGCGAGCACCCGTTTGACTTGACAACGGAGGACACCTACTCAAAGTCTCCCGACTTATCCTCGCCGTATACAAGCTCCGGACAGATGAGCGCCGCTTCGCGCACTAACGCGCTAAACGCGCTCAACTGCATGAGATACATCGCGGGGCTGTCCGAGGTCACGCTAAACTCAGACTACAACCAAAAATGTCAGGACGGAGCGTACATAAGCTATCTCAACAAATTGATCTCGGGATATCCCGAAAAGCCCTCGGGCGTGTCCGACAGCATTTACAAGAACGGCTCGGAGGGCTGCGTCAAATCAAGCTACAGCAAGGGGTATTTCAGCACGGCAAACGCCGTCGCGAGAGCCTTTGTGCCGTCGAGCGACGACGGCGTTATCTCGTCGATGCTTCACAGACGGCGCTGCCTTAACCCCGCTATGTCGCAGACGGGCTTCGGCGCGGTTGAAACCTACGCGCTGATGTATTCGCGCGACAACGAAATTCCGTCCTCCTCGACAAGCGTTTGCTGGCCCGCGCAGAATATGCCGATAGAATACTTCTACGACAGCTACGCATGGAGCTACTCCCCCGGAAGCGCGGTCTCGAACCCGACGGGAGTTAAGGTAACTCTCAAAAGAAAGTCCGACGGCAAAACATGGAATTTCTCAAGCGCTTCTTCAGACGGTTTCTTCAGCGTTGACAACTCGAACTTCGGCACGCAGGGCTGTATCGTCTTTCGCCCCGACAACGTTGAATACGAGGCGGGCGACGTTTTCAGCGTAAGTATAACCGGACTTGGCGCTGCGGTGAGCTACAACGTGAACTTCTTCCACATCGATTCGACGGACGATGAACTCGGCAGCGTTACCGGACTTAAAGCAACTCCCTCCTCGACAAGCGTAAAGCTTACCTGGAACAGCGCAAAGGGCGCGGAAAAGTATACCGTTTACAAAGCGAATATGACATCCGGCGTCACCGAGACCGTCGCAAGCACCACCAAGACTTCCTATACAGTCGAAAAACTCACTCCGAACACAAAATATATGTTCATGGTCTATGCGTATAAAGGGACAAAGTACACGTACCAAAACGTTCAATGCACGACCAAGGAAGCGGAAGCCGCACCCAAACCCGCCGCCGTCAAGAACCTAAAGGCAGCGACCACCTTGAATTCCATTAAACTTACGTGGAGCAAAAACGCCAATGCAGACGGCTACCGCGTAAGAATTTACAAGGGCGGCAAGTGGGTGACGCTTGCAAATCCAAAAGGCACATCTTACACCGTCACCGGTTTAAAAGAGGGAACGTCCTACAAGCTCGCGGTCTACTCCTTAAAGGGCGGCGCATACAGCAAGGCGGCGATCGTTACCGCGAAAACAAAGACCCGACCCGCCGCTGTAAAGAACCTCAAAGCTCAAACCGCTTTGAATACCGTTAAACTCACGTGGAGCAAGAACGCCAACGCGGACGGCTACCGCGTAAGAATTTACAAGGGCAGCAAGTGGGTGACGCTTGCAAATCCAAAAGGCACGTCTTACACCGTCAAGAACCTGAAAGAGGGAACGTCCTACAAGCTCGCGGTATACTCCTTAAAGGGCGGCATTTACAGCAAGGCGGCTAACATTACCGCGAAAACAAAGACGCGCCCCGCCGCCGTAAAGAACCTCAAAGCTCAAACCGCTTTGAATACCGTTAAACTCACGTGGAGCAAGAACGCCAACGCGGACGGCTACCGCGTAAGAATTTACAAGGGCGGCAAGTGGGTGACGCTTGCAAATCCCAAAGGCACGTCTTACACCGTCAAGAACCTGAAAGAGGGAACGTCCTACAAGTTCGCGGTATACTCCTTAAAGGGCGGCATTTATAGCAAAGCGGCTAACATTACCGCGAAAACAAAGACCCGTCCCGCCGCTGTAAAGAACCTCAAGGCTGTTACTTCCGCCAGTGCCGTTAAACTCACATGGAGCAAAAACGCCAACGCGGACGGCTACCGCGTAAGAATTTACAAGGGCGGCAAGTGGGTGACGCTTGCGGATATTAAAGGCACATCTTACACAGTCAAGAAGCTGAAAGCAAAAACGTCCTACAAACTCGCCGTTTACTCCGTAAAAGGCGGCATTTACAGCAATGCGTCGATCGTTACGGCAAAAACCAAATAATCTAAAGTTTGACGGCGGCTCAATTTTGAGCCGCCGTTTTTGGGAAATACATATTTTTTAGGTAAAATTGGGGGTGTTTTTAGGTAAATTTAAGTGCTCGGCTTACTTATAAAAACCGCCAAAAATCTTATTAAAATGCCGCAAACAGCCGCTTTTCTATTGACATTCGGAATGGTTTGTGATATAATAAAATTAGCAGATATTTGTAATTATAGCGATCTATACAATTAAGGCAACATTAAAATTTTTAACGGCATTTAAAAGTTAATTTGAAATGCTGCGTTATTTTCGCGGATCGTTATAGAGGCTCGGAAACATTTGTAGGAGGAACTCAATGAAACTAAAACGCTTTTTACTGTCGGGATTGGCGCTTGTCCTGACAGCAGCCCTCACGACAAGCTCGGTCGATTGGAGCGAGCTTATTACCGAGGAAGTCTATGTGAAAACGGCGGCGGCACAAGGCGTGTATGTCGCAAGCCGCACACAGGACGAAATTCGCGCTTATGTCAACAGCCACCCGTTTGACGCAGCCGATACCACTGACAACGTGTATTCATCGTCCCCCTCGTTCAGCGCGCCGTTTGACACCGCGGGCGTGCTGAACGACAATACGCTCAACAACGCTTTGAACGCGCTGAACACATACCGCTACATAGCGGGATTGGGAGAGGTAACTCTCGACACGTCCAACGCCAATAATTATCAAAGCTTGGCGTATTTGCTGTATGCAAACGCTGCCAACAACAACTTTAAGAACGGCTCGGAGTTGGATCCGGAAACAAAACCGAGCAATATGTCAAGCAGCGTTTACAACGCAGCTGAAACCGCTAAAAGCAACGGCTTTCTCGCAGCGGCGGGCTTCAGCTATCAAAATCTTGCCAGCACCGTTGCGTCGACAACGGGCTACATCAACGAATCGAGCTATTTAAACGGCGATCCTTATCTTAATTACAGACGCAAATGCTTGAACCCGTCTCTCGGAAAAGTCGCTTTCGGTCAGGTTTCTCAAGGCGACCACAGATTTTATTCCATGTACGCGGACGACAAATCCGTAACCTCGGGCGTTACGGGCGTTTGCTGGCCTGCGCAGAATACTCCGCGGACTATGATCTACCCGAACACGCCGTGGAGCTATTCCTATGGTCATACCATCGATCAGGACAAAGTAAAAGTTACGCTTACAAGAAAATCCGACGGTCATGTATGGAATTTCTCAAAATCCTCCGCGGACGGCAAGTTCAGCGTTTCAAACACGAACGTGGGAGTTTACGGCAGCATTCTCTTTTTGCCGAACGGACTTACTTATGACAGCAACGACAGCTATGAAGTTGTTATCGACGGACTGAGCGTTCCCGTAAAATATGAGGTAAACATCTTCAACCTCAACTCCGACGACGACAAGATAGGCGATATGGGCGATGTGACGGTCACCGGAACGACTTCGTCAAGCATTTCCCTCGCATGGGACGAGGTCGTCGGCGCAGACTCGTACCATATCACCGTGATCACAAAAACGGGAATTTCCGTTCTCGATAAATATGTTACCGGCACTTCCTACACCATAACCGGACTTACCGAAAACACCGATTACATTATTTACATGTCCGCTGCTCGAAAGAAATCGGACGGTACATATAAATCGGGAAATTTGAAAATAGTGAACGCGAAAACGCTCGCGAATTCCGAAGCAACGGTCGACCCCGTCAAAAATCTTACGATCTCAAAAATAACGGCGAACTCCGCCGTAGTATCATGGGACGCAGACGCCGCGGACAGCCACATCATAGAAAAATACACGAACGGCTCGTGGGAAAAAATCACGGAACTTTCGTCCCTGTATACGCAGTATCAATTAACTGGGCTTTCAAAAGACACCACATACAAGATCCGCGTGAAAGCGGTAAGAGGGCAAAAGGAAAGCGAACCTGTTGAGAAAACTTTCACCACGCTGCCCGACCCGCCGTCCATGCCTTCCGATCTTACCGTAACGACCGTTACGGCAAACAGCGTCAGTCTTAAATGGACTGCGTCGCCGGAAGCGGACAGCTATTCCATTGAATATAAGCTCTCGTCCTCGGGCACGGTCTACACTCAAGCGGGCGAGACAAAATCAACAAGCTTTACGGTGACGGGGCTTAAGGCGAAAACGAATTATCAATTCAGAGTTTATGCGCTGAAGAAAACCGCGAAAAGTTCTCCCGCAAGCATTATCAAATCCACCCTTTCAAGCGAACCCGTACAAACGGTGGGCAGCGTCGAGAACTTTTCCGCAAAGCCCTCAACAAATTCCGTCGTACTTACATGGGACGCTGCTGAAAACGCGACCAAATATGTGATCTATTACGGCAAGAACTCCGACGATCCCGACAAGAGCGTTGAGGTAGGGGCGGTCACTACCTGCACCGTCACGGGGCTTGACTCAGGCACATCATATACGTTCTGCATTTACGCTTACAACGGCACCGCTGTAAGTCCGGAAAAAAAGCTTACGACGAAAACGAGCGACGCATCGGTAAATCCCGTGACTAACCTCACGGTGTCGCCCTCCGCGACCTCCGTTTCGCTTTCGTGGACAAAATCCTCCAACGCGAAGAACTACAAGGTAGAGATGAAAGAAGCGGGCGGCTCTTGGACTACTTTAAGCAGCACCGTCACATCGAACTCCTACAACAAAACGGGACTTAAGGAAAACACCTCTTATTCGTTCAGAGTTACAGCGCAAAACGGCACGAAGTACAGCACAACGGTTTCCGTTACCACAAAAACGCTTATCAGCAAGGTGAACCCCGTGACCGGTCTTAAAGCTGTTGCGGGCGAAAACAGCATAACGCTTTCTTGGAAAGCTTCTTCAAACGCAGAGAGCTACAAGGTCGAGATGAAAAAGAACGGCAGTTGGAGCGTTCTTTCAAGTTGCACGACCGAAACGTCTTATACCGTGTATAAGCTCACCGCCAACACGACGTATGATTTCAGAGTTACCGCGCAGAACGGCACGCTGTACAGCTCGGCGGAGAACATCAGCGCGACCACTATCAGCGTCACGGTCGATCCCGTGACTAATCTTAAAGCAGTCCCCACCGCCAACAGCGTTACGGTTTCGTGGACAAAATCCGCAAACGCAACAAGCTATAAGGTGGAAATGAGAGAGGGCAGCGGCTCTTGGACTACTTTAAACAGCAGCGTTACATCGAATTCTTACAACAAAACGGGGCTTAAAGAAAACACCTCTTATTCGTTCAGAGTTACCGCGCAGAAAGGCTCGGTATCAAGCTCCGCGCTAACCGTTACGACAAAGACCCTTGTCAGCAAGGTCGATCCCGTGACAAATCTTAAAGCCGTTCCCACCGTCAACAGCGTTGCGCTTTCGTGGACCAAATCCTCCAACGCGGAAAGCTATAAGGTGGAAATGAAAGAGGACGGCGGCTCTTGGACAACTTTAAACGAAGCAGTCGCTTCGAATGCTTACAATAAAACGGGGCTTAAAGAAAACACCGCTTATACGTTCAGAGTTACCGCGCAGAACGGCTCCGTTTCGAGCACCCCGGCGACTGTCAGCACAACAACTCTTGCAGAGGCGGTAAATCCCGCTACAAACCTTAACGCCGCCGCTTCGGAAAACAGCGTTTCGCTTTCGTGGACAGCCTCCTCAAACGCGACGAGCTACAAGGTCGAAATGAAAGAGGGCGACGGAGACTGGAACGTTTTGAGCAGCACCGTTACGACAACATCTTACGAGGCGACGGGGCTTAAAGAAAACACCTCTTACGCGTTTAAAGTAACCGCGCAGAAAGGCACGATAACAAGTTCCGCAGAGACGGTCACCGTAAAAACAAGCACAGTGCCGATAGATTCGGTGACGGGACTTTCGGCGACCGCTACCTCGAACAGCGTGACGCTCTCATGGAACGCGGTCGAAAACGCGGCGAAATACAGAATCGAGTGGTATACGAGCAGCGGCTGGGCGTCGCTCGCTACCATAAAGGACACGACCTACACCAAATCGAACCTTTCGGAAAACACCGGTTACAGGTTCAGAGTGTTCGCCGTTAAAAGCAACAACACCGAAAGCGCACCCTCCGAGGTAACGGCAGCCACGACGACAGAACCCGTAAACGCGGTGGGCGGTCTTACCGCGGTGCCTACGTACAACAGCGTAACGCTTACCTGGAACGCGGTCTCCAACGCGACGGGCTACAAGATCGAGTGGCTGGTAAACAACAGCTGGAAAGAGCTTGAAACGGTTACGTCGACTTCTTACACCAAAACAGGACTTTCCGAAAACACAAGCTATACGTTCAGAGTTACGGCGGTTAAAGGAAACACGCAAAGCGAACCCGCAGATGTATCGGCGAAAACGAGTATAGAGCAAATAAACGCCGTAAGCGGGCTTTCCGCCACGACTACCTCCAACAGTGTTTCGCTTAAGTGGAACAAGGTAAGCAGCGCGACGGGTTATCGGGTAGAGTGGCTTGTAAACAATACGTGGACGGCGCTCGATACCGTGACTGCGGTATCTTACACGAAAACGGGGCTTTCCGAAGACAAGTCTTACAAGTTCAGAGTTATCGCCGTTAAAGCGAACGCCGAAAGCGCTCCCTCCGAGATTTCCGCGAAAACGCAGATAGACGCTGTGGGCGAGATATCGGGACTTTCCGCGACGGCGACCTATAACAGCGTTAAACTTAGTTGGAAGATGGTCTCAAACGCTGCGCAATATATCGTTGAGATGAAGAACGGCAGCTCTTGGACGCAGCTTGGCGCGGTCTTGAACAACACGTTCACCAAAGACGGTCTTCTCGAAAACACCGAATACACGTTCCGTGTTTCGGCGAAGAAATCCAACTCCCAGAGCGAATGGGCTGAGGTTACGGCAAAAACGGGGGTCAAGCCTATAAACGCGGTGTCGGGACTTTCGGCTTCCGCGACCACCAACAGCGTGACGCTCAATTGGAACAAGGTGAATAACGCGACGGGTTACAGGGTCGAGTGGCTTGCGAACAACAAGTGGACTACGCTCGACACCGTAACGGCGACTTCCTACACCAAAAACGGACTTTCCGAAAACACGACTTATCAATTCAGAGTAATTGCCGTTAAAGCTAACGCGGAAAGCAGCGCGGCAGCGGCGACCGCCACTACCTCGATCGAACCGATAAACGCAGTGACGGGGCTTACAGCGCAGACCACGACTTCAAGCGCAACTCTTAAGTGGAACGCGGTATCCAACGCCACGGGCTACAAGGTGGAGTGGTATGCAAACAACGCTTGGAAATTGTTGGATACTGTAACGGCAACTTCTTACACAAAGACAGGACTTTCCGAAAACACAAGCTATAAATTCCGCGTGACGGCGATAAAAGCCAACGCGGTGAGCGCTCCCGCGGAGATCACGGCGAAAACGGCCGTTGAACCCGTGGCTTCGGTATCGGGACTGAACGCGTCCGTTTCGGGCAACAGCATAAAACTTACCTGGAACGCGGTTTCCAACGCAACGGGCTATAAAGTGCAAATGCTTGACGGCAGCACATGGAAAGACATCGGCTCACCGACAGCGACAAGCTTTACAAAGAGCGGTCTTAATTACGGCACGACCTACAAATTCAGAGTATTTGCCGTAAAAGGCGATATTGAAAGCGGATACGTCGAGGCTTCGTCGACTACCGAAAAAGAAACCATAGCAAAGGTCGGCGGACTTAAGGCAACGCCCGACGTCAACAGCATAACGCTTAGCTGGAACAAGGTTACGGGCGCTGCGAGCTACAAGGTCGAAATGCTCGTAAACGGCGCTTGGAAGCAGATCTACGCGGGCACGGCGGCGAAACACACCGAGAGCGGACTTGCGGCTGGCACAACCTACAATTTCAGAGTTTACGCGGTGAAGAACAGCGTTGTCTCCGAACCCGCCGAGATAAGCGCCGCGACCAACGCGGAAAGCGTCAACGCGGTAACCGGACTTACCGCTTCCTCGGACGAGACTTCCATTACGCTCACTTGGAATGCGGTGAGCGGCGCGGAAAGCTACAAAATCGAAATGAAGCAGAACGGCGTGTGGTCGGCGGCGGGTAACGTTACCGCTGCTTCGTTCACAAAGAGCGGTCTGAAACCCGGAACAAGCTATGAATTCCGAGTTTACGCCGTTAAGAACAATACAGACTCGGATCCCGCCGTTATTTCCACGACAACCAAAGCGGAAACGGTCGGCGCGGTAACCGGACTTAATTCCTCCGCAACAGTAAACAGCATAACCGTTTTGTGGAACAAGGTAGACGGCGCAACGGGCTACAAGCTCGAAATGCTCCAAAACGGCAATTGGACAGAGATCTACAACGGCACTAATACAACGTTCACCAAGAACGGTCTGGAAGCTGACACGTCTTATGAGTTCAGAGTTTGCGCGGTGAAGAACAGCGCGGTCTCCGACTACGCAAAGATAACCGCGGTAACCGACAAAGACACCGTAAACGCGGTAAGCGGTCTTGCCTCCTCCGCGACGGTAAACAGCGTTACTCTCAGCTGGAACAAAGTTACCGGCGCTACGGGCTACAAGGCGGAAATGCTCGTAAACGGACAATGGACGCAGGTTTACAGCGGCACGGCAACAACGTTCACCAAAGACGGACTGTCCGCCGAAACGTCTTATGAATTCCGCGTTTACGCGGTGAAGAACAAGGCCGTATCCGAAGCGGCGAAGATCACCGCCGCTACCGACAAAGAGACCGTAAACGCGGTGAGCGGACTTAACACGCAAGCCGGCGTAAATTCCGTAAAACTTACTTGGAACGCGGTCGAGGGCGCGACGGGATATAAAGCCGAAATGCTTGTGAACGGCGTTTGGAAGCAAATCTACGCGGGCACGGCAACCGAATGCACAAAGAGCGGACTTCTCGCGGATACCTCTTATGAATTCCGCGTTTGCGCGGTCAAGAACAACGCGGTATCCGACTACGCAAACATCACCGCCGTAACTAATAAAGAAACCGTGAACGCCGTAACGGGACTTACCACGTTCGTCGGCACGAACAGCATAAAGCTCTCTTGGAACACGGTTTCGGGCGCTGACGGCTACATAGTCGAAATGCTCGTGAACGGCGAGTGGAAGCAGGTTTACAGCGACACTTACCCGAGCTTCACACAAAATGGTCTGAAACCCGATACCTCTTATGAGTTCCGCGTTTATGCGGCAAAGAACGGCGTGAGATCCGACTATACAAAGATAGCGGCGGTTACGACCAAAGAAACCGTTGACGCGGTAAGCGGGCTTAACGCGCAATCGGGCGTTAATCAGATCAAGCTCACATGGAACGCGGTCGAGGGCGCGACCGGATATAAGGCTGAAATGCTCTCGAACGGCGAATGGACCGAGGTTTACGAGGGCACGGCATGCAGCTTTACAAAGAATGATCTGAAACCCGAAAGCTCTTATGAATTCAGAGTTTGCGCGCTTAAAAACAACGCTTCGTCCGAATACGCAAACATCACCGCGGCGACAAACAAAGAAACTGTCGGCGAGATAAGCGGGCTTACCTCCACGGCTGACGAAAACAGCGTGACGCTTTCTTGGAACGCCGTTAAGGACGCAGAGGGATACAGAGCGGAAATGCTCAAAAACGGCGAGTGGGTCAAGGTCTACGAGGGTCAAGACACCGCCTGCACCGTAACATCGCTTGAACCCGCGGCTTCTTATGAATTTAGGGTATGCGCGTTCAAGAACACCGCCGTATCCGATTACGCGAACATCACCGCGATAACGAACGCCGAGATCATAAACAAGGTAACAGGACTTAAGGCTGTGGCTGACGTGAACAGCGTAACGCTCTCTTGGAACGCCGTTGAGGGCGCTTCGGGATACAGAGTTTATATGCTGAAAAACGGCGAGTGGATAAGACTGAACGACGCCGAAAAGACCACTTACAAGATAGGCTCTCTCGCGGCGGCGACTTCTTACGATTTCAGAGTTTACACAGTCAAGGGCGGCTCGACTTCGGAGCCTGCCAATATAACGGCGGTAACCGACTTTGAAGATATCGACGGCGTTAGAGGACTTTCCGCAAAATGCACCACAACGCAGATAAAACTCGCGTGGAATACGGTTTCGGGAGCTACGGGCTACAAGATCGAGATGTGTCAAAACGACAAGTGGTCCGATCTCGGAAGCGTTTCGACAAATTCTTTCCTCAAAAAGGAACTTACCCCGAACACCGCATACATGTTTAAGATATATGCGATGAAAAACAGCTCGTTATCGTTCCCCGAAAAGATAACCGTCGTCACCAACGACGATGGCGGCGTTACGGCTTTCGGAGTTAAAACCTCCGTTAAAGCCACAAGCATCGCGATATCCTGGGCAAAGGCAGCGGACGCGTCGGCATATCGTCTGACCGTCTGCGAAAACGGATTCTGGCACATTGCCGCTCAAACGACAAACACCTCTTACACGGCAGCAAATCTTAAGCCGAGCACTAAATATACGTTCCGACTTTACCGTATGTCTGGCAAGACTTTGGGCGAATACGCGGAATTTACGCTCACCACAAAGGCGGCTCCGAAACTTACCGCGATAACGGGACTTAAAGCTTCTCCTACGGCAAACACGGTAAAACTTACATGGACAAAGAACTCCACTGCGGAAAAATACCGCGTCGAGGTCTACAAAAACGGCAAATGGGTGAAATATGCCGAGGGCAAAAACACCTACTGCACAGTTAAAAACCTTAACTCGGGCACTGCTTACAAATTCAGAGTGTGCGCTATGGCGGACGTTTACAAGGGCGCTTACGCAAACGTTTCGGCTGTCACAAAGCCCGCAAACGTTACGAGCCTTAAGTACACGGCAAGCGCAAGCGCGATAAAGCTCACTTGGAAAAAGAGCGCGGGCGCAGACAGCTATCAGATCGAACGTCTTAACGGCAAAAAGTGGGTCAAAGCGGCAACCGTTAAGGGAACTTCTTACACAGCAAAGAAACTCAAAGCAAGCACCGCTTATAAGTTCAGAGTTTGCGCGGTCAAGAGCAAAGTCAAGGGCGCGTACTCAAACATTACCGTAACTACAAAGCCCGCGAACGTTACAAGCCTTAAGTACACGGCAAGCGCAAGCGCGATAAAGCTCACTTGGAAGAAGAGCGCGGGCGCGGACAGCTATCAGATCGAACGGCTTAACGGCAAAAAGTGGGTCAAAGCGGCAACCGTTAAGGGAACTTCTTACACGGCAAAGAAACTCAAAGCAAGCACCGCTTATAAGTTCAGAGTTTGCGCGGTCAAGGGCAAAGTCAAGGGCGCGTACACAAACATTACCGCAACTACAAAACCCGCGAACGTTACAAGCCTTAAGTACACGGCAAGCGCAAGCGCGATAAAACTCACTTGGAAAAAGAGCGCGGGCGCAAGCGGTTATCAGATTGAGCGGCTTAACGGCAAAAAGTGGGTCAAAGCGGCAACCGTTAAGGGAACTTCTTACACGGCAAAGAAACTCAAAGCAAGCACCTCTTATAAGTTCAGAGTTTGCGCGGTCAAGGGCAAAGTCAAGGGCGCGTACACAAACATTACCGCAACTACAAAGCCCGCAAACGTTACAAGCCTTAAGTACACGGCAAGCGCAAGCACGATAAAACTCACTTGGAAAAAGAGCGCGGGCGCAAGCGGTTATCAGATTGAGCGGCTTAACGGCAAAAAGTGGGTAAAGGTAGCAACCGTTAAGGGAACATCTTACACGATAAAGAAGCTCAAGGCGGGTACTGCTTATAAGTTCAGAGTATGCGCGGTCAAAGGCAAGATCAAGGGCGCGTACACAAATATCTCAGTGACCGTTAAACCGGCAAATATCTCGAACCTGAAAGCTTCTTCCTCGAAAACCTCCGTAAAGCTCTCGTGGAAAAAGAGCGCGGGCGCGAACGGCTATCAGATCGAGCGGTTCAACGGCAAAAAGTGGGTGAAAGTCTCGACCGTAAAGGGCACGTCCTGCACGGTAAAGAAACTGAAAACCAAGACCAATTACAAGTTCAGAGTATGCGCGCTGAAAGGCAAAGTCAAAGGCGCTTACAAGAACATCAGCGTTAAAACAAAATAATACTACTGCGGCGGCTGAAAAAAATCAGCCGCCGCATTTAGTGCGTTGGCTTTAAAGATGTTTTCCTCATCGCGTGTAAGACATTTTGTGAAAAACTGCCTTTCCCCGAAAACGGAAAAGGCGTCACGCCTTTTGTTGTAATTATCGCAAAAAATCCCGCCGTTCGTTAGAGTATTTTGGGCAAATATCAAAAAAAACCGAGATTAAGCGCGAAACGGTTGACAAAATCGCTTGGTTATGCTAAAATGATAAAGTAATAAACGCGGTTTTCCGCATGAGACGGAAAAACCGCAAACAAAACAGATACTGCACTATTAGAGGAAAAAAGAAAGGAAAATCAAAATGAAAAAGAAAATAGCGGCAATTCTGGCAAGCGCGGCAATGTGTCTCGGACTTTGCGGATGCGGTGAAACATCGACAAGCTCCGAAAACACGCCCGCCGACGCTTCAAACAATACGAGCAGCACAGCCGACGCGGCGGGCACCTCAGGCTCAACGAGCGGAGACGCAAGCGGCGCGGACTGGGATTACATCAAGGACAAGGGCGAACTTGTCGTGGGAATTACATACAATATGCCTATGAACTACAAGGACGAGCAAGGCGAACTTACGGGTTTTGAGACGGAATTCACCAACGCGGTATGCGAAAAGCTCGGAGTTAAGGCGAAATTTCAGGTTATCGAATGGAACAAGAAAGAGATAGAGCTTAAGTCCAAAAACATCGACGTTATCTGGAACGGTCTTACCGTAAACGAGGACAGAAAAAAGGAAATGCTGTTCTCCACCTCTTATATGAAAAACAAGCAGGTGACCGTCGTTAAAGCGGAAAACAAAGACCAATACCCCGACACCGCTTCTATGGGCGCGCTTACCATAGCTTTTGAGGCGGGTTCCGCGGGCGAGGATATCGTAACCGGAGACACTGCTCTGGCAAACTGCAAGCAAGTCAAGAGCGAAGCTCAAAAAGACGCGCTTCTCGAGGTCAAGAGCGGCACTGCCGACGCTTGCATCGTGGACTACACTCTCGCTAAGGCGTTTACGAAAGAAGGTTCCGATTACGCGGATCTCGCCGTTCTGGAAAATATCACGAACTCCGACGAGGAATACGCGATAGGCGCGAGACTTGAAGACACAACCGTCATAGCGAAGATCAACGCGGCAATGGACGAGCTGGCAAACGAGGGCAAACTCGCCGAAATAGCGAAAAAGTACGACCTTGCCGACGCACTTCTTGTGGGCGGCAGTTCCGAGAACACTTCGGGGACGGCTTCCGAGCCTGTTTCAAGCGTCGCTTCCGAGGCTGTTTCAAGCGCGGCTTAAAAGATAAAACACACGGCGCGAATTTTCCGCGCCGTTTTTGATGAAATATTTATCACCTGTAAAACGGGAAGGAAATGTCTATGAGCTTTACTGACATTATGAAATCGCTGTCCGACGGATTTTCGGTGACGCTGATGATATTCGGGATCACGCTTGCCGCGTCGCTGCCGCTGGGACTTGTTTTTACGTTCGGCTCTATGTCGAAGATACTGCCGCTGAGGTGGCTTACAAAATTTGTGGTGTGGGTGGTGAGAGGTACTCCGCTTATGCTTCAGATCATTTTGATATTCTACGGTCCGGGGCTTCTGAATTGGGATCTGAAATTCAGCAGACTGAACGCCGTTTTGATCGCGTTCATAATCAACTACTCCTGCTACTTCTCCGAAATTTACCGCGCGGGACTGGAAAGCATTCCCAAAGGACAATACGAAGCGGGGCAGGTTCTCGGAATGACAAAGCCGCAGATATTCTTCAGGGTGGTGCTTATGCAGGTCGTCAAGCGCATTGTGCCGCCGATGGGCAACGAGATCATCACGCTTGTAAAGGACACGTCCTTGGCACGCGTTATCGCCGTAACGGAGCTTGTAAAAGCCGCCGAGGACATCATCAGTCACTACGCGAACATCAAGGTGTATATCTATATCGCGGTGTTCTATCTGGCGTTCACCGCCCTTGTGACTTGGCTTCTGCATTTAGCCGAGAAAAAGTTGAGCTATTACAGCGTGTAAACGGGAGAGTATTATGGCTTTTTTGGAAATTTCTAACATTAAAAAATCCTTTGGAAAAACGGAAGTCCTCAAGGGCATTGACTTCACGATGGAAAAGGGTGAAGTACTGGTCATCATCGGCTCCTCGGGCAGCGGCAAAACAACGCTTCTGCGCTGCATAAACTTTCTCGAAACGCCCGACAGCGGCAGCATTACGGTGAACGGCGAGAACCTTTTCAAGGCGGGCGAACCCTACTCCGACCGCGAAAAACGAGAAAAGCGCCTGCATTTCGGAATGGTGTTTCAACAGTTTAACCTGTTTCCGCAATATACGGTGCTCAAGAACATTACGCTTGCGCCCGAGCTTCGCGAATTTAAGGACAAAAAGCTTTCACGCGCCGAAAAGAAAGCGCTGTCTTTACAAATCGAGAAAAACGCGCGGCTGCTTCTTGAAACGGTGGGCTTATCGGAAAAAGCGGCAAGCTATCCGTGCGAGCTTTCGGGCGGACAGCAGCAGCGCGTGGCTATCGCCAGAGCTTTGGCTTTAAGACCCGATATCCTATGCTTTGACGAGCCTACCTCCGCGCTCGACCCTGAACTTACCGGAGAGGTTTTGCGCGTTATCCGCGGTCTTAAAAGCTCCGACCGCACTATGATAGTCGTAACGCATGAGATGAACTTTGCGCGTGGAGTCGCGGACAAGGTGATCTATATGGCGGACGGGGTTATAGAAGAATTCGGCACGCCCGACGAGGTTTTCGGCAAACCGAAAAGCGATAAAACCAAAGCTTTCCTTAGCAGTGCAAAGGACTGAAAACGCCAAAAAACCCAAAACGGAAAAATGGCTTTACAATGCCATATTACGCATTTGGAATTTTTTGTAATTTGTGCAAATTTCACAAACCCGGCGTAAATTAAATCGTTTACGTGTGAGTGTTTTTTGTGCAAAACGACGATTGACAACACAGCATGATTATGCTATAATTAAAATGTTCGAGAAAAACAACTCAATAATTCAACCAAAAAAGGAGACAAACAAAATGAAAAAGACAACTAAGATCATTCTTGCAGCTATTGTAGCTGCTTCCGCTATGACACTTGCAGGCTGCGGTGACAACACTAGCTCGCCCGCAACTTCTAATGCAACTTCTAATGCAACTTCTAATGCTACTTCTAATGCAACTTCTAATGCTACTTCCGAGGCTGCTTCCAACGCAACTTCCGAGGCTGCTTCCAACGCAACTTCCGAGGCTGCTTCCAACGCAACTTCCGAGGCTGCTTCCAACGCAACTTCCGAGGCTACTTCCGAGGCTGCTTCCGAGGCAACTTCCGAGGCAACTTCCGAGGCTGCTTCCGCTCAGTAATTTAAATTTGATCTACAAAAACCAAAGCCCCGAAAGCTTCAATGTTTTCGGGGCTTTTATTGTGTCTGTCAATTTTTTGAAGTGTTCGATTTTGAAACGGCAGATTTTGCGGTGGTTGAAGATCTTGCGGTGCTCGCGCTTGATTTCTTTGAAGATCTCGTGGATTTAGCCGCGCTTGAGGAACTTGAAATACTTGAGGAGCCGGATGATTTTGAAGCAGCGGCTCCCGATTTGCTTGAGGAACTTGAAGCAACAGCGGATTTCGCCGAAGAATTTGGGGGGCGGCTTTCGATTTGACTGCTTGATTCTAGTTGGCTTTCGGCGGGAACGCTCTCCTCGGGTTGGCTGCTCTCGACGACTGCGGGGATCTCCGCGGGCGGTTCTTCCACAGGAGCTTTACGAGAAGCGGTGATTGCAGAGGAAACCACAATTCCCACAACAAGCAGCACAGCGGAGACGGCAAGTATAACTACATTGCGCTTTGAGAAAAACGTCTGCGGCTCCGCGCGGCTCGGGTCATTGACTGCCGCCCCGCATTTCGGGCAAAATCTCGAATTTTCGGGGAGCTGCGTGTTACAATTTCTGCAAATCATAGTGTACTCCTTATGTAAACATTTTTTCTTGACTATCCGTTCCGCTGCACGGGCAGACAACCGAGAAAAAAGAGGGTTTTACTGTAAATTTGTTGCGCTATCTTTATTATATCACAATAATTATCCAAAATCAAGCGTTTTTATGCTCAAATTCTCGGCGGCGCGTTTGTGCAATTCACACTAAAAACGCGCAACAACAAGTTTTCTCCCATTTTATCCCCTTTTGAAACTCCTCGTCATTCCGATCCTCGTGCCGCGAAACGCGCGATTCGGGCGATAAAAGGTGCACGTCCGATACTGCCACCAAAGCGCAGGCAAAAAACTAAGGCAGCTCGAAAAAGTCCGTGGAGGGACTCTGGGGAGCGGCTATATGTTGCCTTAAAATTTCAAAAAAAATTTCTGTTATACAAATTTCCGCAAATCGGCTGTATAAGCCGTTTCGCTGGCATTAAGCGCCTTTAGACCCACACGACGGCAAAATATTTTTGAAAAAACCCCTTGACAAATCAAAACTAACGTGGTATAATATATTAGTCGCTGATAAACGGCGCAACATAATATTGTGATGCAGCGCAGCTAAGCGGTTGCGTGAGCAAATGCTGGTGTAGCTCAGTTGGTAGAGCAGCTGATTTGTAATCAGCCAGATAATGCTCTTTCTTAATAAAAAATCAAGTGCTTGACCGATAAGGTTGAGCACTTTTTGGTTTACTTGAGAAGTCAACAAATCACGCTGCAACCGCGTTTCATTGGTATTCGCCGAGATGTGCACATATCTGATAAAACGGTTGCTACACCTGGAAAATGTAAGAAAAGCGGTTGCCAGTTGGTTGCCAATAGACAAGACCTAACACAAATATTGACATAGAAAAAGCCGCCCGATTGCTCGGACAGCTTGAAATTCTCATTTAAGCATATCGCACATTTGCTCATCGACACTCATCTCGTGCAGTATCACTACCGATTTTTTATCGGATATAGTTAGCCTCCAGCATACAAGCAGCTACTCAATATACTTTCGTATTTGTTCTTCCGTTAAACCGTCAGCCCTCATTCGGGCAATAATTTCCGACTCTCTTTCCTCCGCGCCCTCTCTCCTCGCAAAATTCACAGCCGACTTCTCATCGAGGATAGCCTTTTCTCTGAGCCGAGCCATCTCGCGCATCTCTTCATCGGCACTCATTTCATGTAGTATCACTACCGCCTTCTGTATTTCGGGAACACCTGTCTTTTCCAGCATATCCAATTCCTCCTCCGTTTCGGCGTTAATAAGCTGCAGCCACAGCTTTCTGCGGTCATTCTTATCTATCTCCTCGTCCACTTTAACAAGTTCAAGGAACATAATAGCACACTTATCCGTCAGCAACTCGTGCCTTGTTTCCTCAAGCAATAAAAACTTTGAATATGCACTATCGCAGTCAAACAGCTTGAAATCCAAGATGTTTATGCAAATTGTTCTCTTAAGATCAGCATAATCCTCGCTCTTCTTCAGTTCATCAGAGAACATCTTCGACCAATAGTACACCGAGCGGTCGGGGAAGTTTCCCTTATTGCAGAGCTGTATTTCAACATTCACGATTTTATCATCAACACTCAATTTCAAATCGAGCTGCGCTTGCTTTCCGTCTTGAACGAACAGCACGGATGGTAGAATATTGGGGTTATTGACCGTAATCTGCCCGATATCGGCTTTGGGAATATCAAGCATATCGCTTATAAATCCTTTCAAAACCTCATCGTCACTTGTAAAGAGCTTCTTAAAAACGACATCAAGCTTTGCTTTAATAATATCCATCGGCAATCCCCCTTTATACCTTTATTATAGCATCTCACGGCAGTTTTGTCAAGAGAAGAATACACTTGATATCAAAAAAACGGCTGCGGAAATCTCTCCGCAGCCATAAAATCAAATCTCAAAAAATACCGTTGACTGTTTCACGCGAACGCTCAAGAACATCTTGACTTCTGATACCGTTATAGTTTTGCTCGATAACCTTTAATGAACTATCGCCCATCAATGCCTTGACCTCCTGATGTGTGCTGTCATTAAGCAGCAAACGAGTGCAGAATGTGTGTCTGAAGCGATACAGAAAGTACCCTCTGCCTTTCCAACTGTGGCTATTGATAAATCTGCGCCACATACTGCTGTATTGGCTTTCGTTCATAGCTCCGCCATTCTTGCTGAAGAAGATAAACTCCGAATCCCTGCCAACGGTGGTTTTCTCCGACTCGGCTCTCCAGTCCTTCAATGCCGCTGCTGTTCTGTCGGCAAGAGGAATAACTCGTATACCGCTGCTGCTTTTGGTTGAACCAACGAACTCGCTATATGACGAAGTCTCAACATCACCATACTTTCTTTTGACCGCACCGTTAATACGAATTACGCCATTGCTCCAATCAATATCCTTCCATCGTAATGCCCGTATCTCAGCAGGGCGCATACCCGAATAGAGAGCCAGAATGATTATCGCATAAAGGCGGATATTCGGCTTAGCGGCATCGAGCAGCATCTTGATTTCTTCATCCGAATACGGATTGCGGTTCTGCGCGTCAGTCTCGTCACCTTCCTGTTTGCGGCTCTTCGCTTTGCGGATAAGTAAGGAAATATCCCTGCCGATATACTCCTTTGCAAAGGCATATCTCAATACACGCTTTGTAAAATTATACACCTTGTCGAGCAGAGAATCACCGTCACCACAATCTGCGATGTTCTTAATAACCTTATTCAATACCGTGTCGTCCAATTCACCGAGAGTAATCGAACCCATCCCAATCTTATCAAGCTCTTTGTGAATGCGGTTAGTGGTGTCCATGTAGCACTTCTTTGTTCTATCGCCGCAGGTGCATTGACCACTGTCTTTAATGAAATACCGCATAAAGTCATAGAATGACATATTGCTGCAGACAGCCTGTCTGCTGTTTACAGTAGCTACAATATGTACGCTTTCGGGGCAGGGAACAATCCGTTCACGCTCCCCGTCAACCTTTGCCGCATAAGCCTCAGCCTCCTCACGGGTAGCGAAACATTTTGAAACGCGCTTAAAACCGCCGTCCTCAAAGTACACCCGCCGCTGAACCATATAAGGTTTTTTCCTGCCCTCTTTGCTTACAAATGAAATAGTTGCGTTTGCCACTCTCAAAACCTCCCGTCCTTTAAGCTGAGGTAATGATAACTCTGCCGAGGGGCGGTTGTCAATATCAGTCGCACAAATTGGTTGATTAGTCACAAAAATATCTGTATTATCCTGGCTAAAAAGCACCGACAGCATATCCGCCGTGAGATAGAAATTGTTTCCCATACGAATGGGAGCAATACCCCTGCGCTGAAGCTCAATAATAATGTCATCGGGCGCAAAGCCTATCCGTTCGGAAATCTCGGAAACGGAGATAACCTTGTTATTCAAAATGTTCAACATTATCCCCACCCCCTCAATCTAACTCGCCGTTGTTCTTCGGGTCGAAGAACTCCTCTTCAGAGCTAATGTTAAAAGCGAAAACATTTGTTACTTCCGTGGAGTCCTTACTCTTACGATATGTACCTACAAGTCTGAAACCATACTTAGCCGCTATTGCTTCAACGTCAAGGTTCTCCGAGCAAAACAGGATAGCCTTGCACTTTGCCCCCTTAAACAGTTTAAGCATATCTTCAAAATACTTGCCCTTGAACTCATGTTTGTAATCATCGCATGGTAAAAAGAAAGCTCTGGGATAGGGCATGTCGAGGGCAAAAACGGCGTTCGGATTATCTCTATGTGCGATAATAGGTTTCTTGAAATCCCAATGTTCATAGCTGATAGGACAGATAGAAACGGTCTTTTTATCGGATACGCTAACAGATTGATACGCTAAGCCGCCTGCTGTTTTTTTGTAAATACCCTTTTGAATATTGCGGGAATTCTCCCTATCGGTCAGAATCATCGAAGTGTATAACAAATCGTTGCATACACTATCAAGGCGGTCAATAAACTTGCTTGCTTGTTCAAGATTGAAATCCTTACCGTAGCCGCTGAAAGAAAACCTAAACCTAAGTAACAGGCAAACAGCAGCATCTATTTTTACAGTAAGGCTCGCCTTGTGCAAATTCTTGTCCATTCTCTTAGTTATCTCCGCATAGAAATCATTACAGAAATTACGCAGTTCACCTTCGTAATACCACACCTTCAGTAACTCGTTATGATAACTCATACATATCGACCTAAGTCTGAGAACTAAAGCGACGGGATAATCACGCAGCACTTCAAAGAAATTCACAAACTGCTTATCCTTGTCCCCGCAGTAAATCTCATCAAAAATACCCATGCTTGCAAGAGCAACACTCGCTGTCCGAGAGAACACATCAACAAGCACTTTCTTCTGCTCTTCGATAAAGTTTATCATATCCAAATGGAACAACTTCATCGCCCACTTTTTAGAGCCTGCCGAGGACAGATGCGTATCAAACTTCCCCGTAAATCTTGCGGCAAACATAAGTGCATCGGAAAACGCCAGCTTCACTAACTCCGCATTATCCTTTGCATCGGGATACACTTCCTTGAGGTACTCATAATGTGTTTGAGTGAAGCCACTAGGCGACTCACTGAACTCCACACGGAAATCATCTACCTCCGCCTCTTTCTCGAAAGTGTGTTCATGAGCGAGTAAATTTCTGTGTCCCAAAAATTTAAGCATCTCATCACACTTAACTTGAACACAAGTATGCATACAGACAACCGCCACCCTTAAAATCAACGGATCGGGAGCATCGGCATTTGTCTTGCCGTTCTCCGTCATAAGCTTTTTGTACATTGTTTTGTCGACATACCATGCTAAATCCTGTTGTGTCAACTGACGGTTCATTCCCTTGCTGTAAGCGTTATACCTCTCCATAATTAGCAGCACAGCTTCAATAATCATAATACGCAGTTCCCGACTGAGCTTGAAAGAAGTAAAAAGTTTGGTCTTTGAAGCGCGCTCACTGCAAGCGGGCGTGTCCTCCATTGTATCCTGTGCGTTCACAGTACCGATAGCGGGAGCAGCAGCCTGCTCAAGGTTAAAGTTCTTTTCATTAGTCATGATATTGACCTCCTTAAAATTTCCCACACGCGCTCGTGTGAGTTTGAGGTAATATCGTGGATCATAAAAAAGATCTTACCTTTAAGCGTGTTTAATCTCCACACATCAAAAAACTTCTTACACATCGAGAGGTACTGCTCTTTCAGCCCTCCGTTTTACAACTATACTACTTAAATGAATTGTGCTTCGCGCGGTATGCTGAGTCCAGACCACAAAACCGATCTCCGCGACAGATCACTGTTATTGACGACACTTTGTGCAGAATCGGTGTATTTAAGCAAGTTTCCGTTCAATTTGTGCCGATATCATGCTTGAAATCCCGCCATGAGCAGGCAGTGTATGCCATATTATCAATACCCATTCACCACTGAGCGATAAAAGGGCTGCGATAAGGGGTATAACAACCTCACTGATGAGTAACTATTGCCCACTGTTGATAAGCGAATCCCAACACTGCGCATCATACAAAAAAGAAAAATTTTATTGAAGGTTCAGTTTATCGCGCTAAAGTAAATCTCAGTGTTTTTTTCCAAAAACTGATATAATTTTCTCAGTATATCTTTCCGTTTTTTTAGCTATCAGCACAAGATAAAACACGCTGACGGAATTCAAAACCGAGATGCTGCGCCGCCTTAGTGCATACACTTAAGCCACTGTTCTCCAAATCTCGGTAGGGCTGAAGCCTGCAGGAATACCGCCACTTGAGAGAGTCCCCGCCCCGCTCAATACCCCAAACAAAGAAAAAATAAAAAATTGCGATTTTAAATCGCCCTTTCGAGTAAACAATCACAAGCCCAAGCTATCCTTGAAATCACCCCTTGGCTCGACCCGATTTGGGCATCCCTTACGGCAAAAATGAATACCCGCTCGACAAGAGAATTTGCGCTCCCGAAACCGTAAAAAATTATGACGGCACGAAATGAGCAGGCTATCAGTACCGCTTTTCGGGAGTCTTGAGAGCTGAACCGCGAAATATCGGAGAAAGACAGCTCTCCCGAAATACCGCAGAGATAGTGTTGAATAACTGCAAACCTCACTGCACCGCTCCGAAATATCAATCGCCCTGCATAATTTCTGACAAGGGAAACAGCGGTCTGAAAAATATGGAGTACCGCAATCAACCGCCAAACGGCGAAACTCAATCCAAAACGAGAATATATCCTGCCGCCTGTTATACAAATCCGCTCTGCAAGGCGATTTATCGTAATACCGCATAGGGGAATGACACGCCAACAGCGAACACTCCCCGCTCTTTTTCAAAATATCAACTGTCTTTCTGTGAGTATCTGCTCTACGGATTGAATTATCGGAATACCGTATAAAAGAATTACTCGCCCTGCGGCGCAACTCACCACAAAGCAGAGGGCAATCCCGCAATCTGTTCAGACACTCCACTCGGAACGAGTTAATATTCCGTGTTCTTCTCTGCCGCTCAATGGAAGTGCCGAAGCACTCAAAATACCCTGCAAGGAGATCGTCCGCCAACGGCGATCACTCCCCGATCAATTTCAAAATATCGACTGTCTTTCTGTGGAAATCCGCCCTGCAAATCTAATTCTCATGCTACTCCGCAAAACGTTGACTCGCCGAATGGCGAACTCTCACTGCACCACTCACGGCATAAAAAAACAGGCAGCAAGTTCTGCGCCTACCGCCTGTTATATATTAAATCCCGCCGCCCGCCCTTTGGAGCTTCCGCTCCGAATATCCAAATCCGCCAATTGGCGAATAGCCCCATTTGACTTCACCCGCCCACCACCCCTAAGAAAAAATCAATCGGCGAACAGGCGAATTGCTCACCTGTTGCATAGCTTAATCGCTCCATTGGGCTGAACCCGCCCGCCTCCCCTAAAGGAATACTCTCCGAGATAGCGGAATGAACGAGTAACCCTATCCGCGAGTTGGAGAATTATCGGTTCACCTATCCTATACGAAACCTCAAGTATCCGATTTTCCTCTGCCCACCCTATGATTTATAATGAGCGGTATTGAATTTCGTACCGATCTCAACGAGTTCATCTTCGGTGAGTTGGAGAATTTTTCATTTTCCTATCCTATACGAAATGACCGATCTTGAAATTCCGATTTACTCTCAAGATACCATTTCATAATCGACTTCCATTATCTGCGTGTTTCCTTCTTCAACAATTACAATTTCACACCTTACAATTCTTTTGACTATCCGCCATACCCTAATGCTTGGACTGAGCCATAGTCGGAAAGCGGCTCACGGGAGAAGCGGTATTGACAATACTGCCAAGCCGCCTTAATACGCTTTTTAGTTGAAATTTATGGATTTTGCACTAAAAGTAGACAATAGCACACGAAAAATTCTGCAATTATGCACAAATTACAGCACGTACAAATAAAAAAGCAGTAGTCCGTGAAAGGACTGCCGCCAAAGAAAACAGAGAGCCATCAGAACGCCCCAAAAATCGCCCGTGTCGCGCCCTGCAGCAAGAGGTAGAGTAACAACACGACAGAGAGCCAAAAGCCGCAAGAACGGGCGAATTTAAGGGCAAAATGAAAACCGCCCCGAGAGGAGCGGTTTTCTTATTTAGTAGTTATCAGGAGTCTTAATTTTGAACTGTGTAAATACCATAGAATGACAAATTTCTCCAATAACCGCATTGTCATTATAGCACTAAAAATGTAAAAGTCAAGACTAAAATGAACGCGAAAGCGGTCTTGACTTTTACATTTTTAGTGCTGTTTGGCAATTATGCGGTTATTGGAGAAAGTTTTGTCGAACTTGTAAAACACATTTGCAAAATCACACCCGTTATCAGGTATCACGTTTTTAGTTATTTAGCAACGAAATATATCCAAACAGTTTGCCCTGACTCTCTAACTTCCATGCGTAGTTCGCCGTCTATAATTTTCATCTTCATTGTGTTGTCGCTATCATCGTCTATAAGCTCAATATAATATTCTCCCCTTTTATATTTGCCTTCAACAGACTGCTGGTTACCGTCCTCGGAAATAGCAGACATTTCGCATCTACCACCTTTCTTAAAGAACAGGGACATATTGAATTTATTAGGATCAAATTCGATTTCACTATTCACACCAATTACTTCAGCCCTGTCAATCCTAAAAGTCTTTCCGACTATTAAGCTTTCCCCATATTTTATAGTATCATACAATTCATCTAAGCAGTCGTAATCGTAGGTTGTTCCTTTATAGGCGGCTTGAATATTTTTGCAGTTTATGAAAGCATCCCAGTCAATTTCGATAACGCTGTTGGGGATAATTACACTTGTAAGACTTGTGCAGTCGCTGAAAGCAGAGTTATAAATTTCGGTTACACTATTAGGGATAGTTATACTTACAGCCTTGACATTAGGACATTTCTCAAGAGATACTTTCCCATCGTCGTGTTTTTCGCATAACATTCCGTCAACGGAACAGTATTTTGCGTTTCCGTTTGCTACATTTATACTTGTAAGGCTTGTACATCCGCTGAAATTGCCTATTTTGTTTACACTATCCGGGATAGTCACACTTGTGATATCTGTGCAGTCGCTGAAAGCATACGTTGAGATTTCGGTCACGCCATCGGGCAGCGTAATGTCACCTCCTCTTCCTTTAGGACAAAGCTCAAGAGATGACCCATCTTCTTTTTTCATATATAGCAGCCCATCTGCAGAAGAAAAAACCGTATTTCCTTCGACAACATTTATGCTTGTAAGGTTTGTGCGAGAATTCAAAACACCCCAGTTAACATTGGTCACGCTGTCTGGAATAGTAATCTCTGTAAACTTCTGCGATACATCTTTCAGCGTCCCATCTTCAATAAGCATACCATCCTCTCCGCAATTAATGGCATCATACAAATCTTGGATGTACTCGTAAACATAGGTTTCACCTTTATAGGTGACTTTAATTTCTTTGCAGCCGCTGAAAGCCTCCTTGTTAATAGCAGTCGTACCATTTGTAATATACACGCTTATAAGGTTTGATCTGTTACGGAAAATCTCTGCGTCAATCTCAGTTACACTATTTGGAATATTTACATATTGCAAATAGTCTTTTGCCGTATATGATAATTCAAATTCCTTAACGCTGTCAGGCATAACAAGTTGTGTTAGCTCTTTATACACTTCACTAAAATCAACTTTTACAACAGGCTCACCCTCAATCATATCGGGAATCCTCACCTTCGGCGACTCCCTCAAATAGTCGGTAACGACCATACCGCCAAGCTCGCTGTCATACTTGTATGTAAACGCACTCGCATCCGTCACGGGTATTTCGGGAATAACGTCCCACATGGAAGTCTGTTTCGGCGGTACGGGAACATCATCCTCAATCCCATAAATCCTATTAGTAGAGCTGTTGTTTGAATTTGTCATCACTCCTTCGTTATTTGGTTTTTCATTATTGGCACAAGCCGTCATCGACAGCACCATAGCTGCCGCTATAACAGTAGCAATCGTTTTTCTAATACCCATATTTTACTCTGCCTTTCGTATATCGGGAAACTTCCCCCCGTAAATCAAAAAGTGCGCAGCCGAAGCTACGCACCGAAAAATGCAAAGCTCCGATTGCTGCGACACAATTCCGCTACTTCACTAAGCGTACACGAAAAGAGCATGCACTTTTACCATATGGCAAAGTGTACGCACCGTGAAGTATATTAAATTGTGTCGCACCCATATTATAACACAATACTCCTCAATTTGTCAAGATGTTTTTCCAAAAAATCCTTATGGGCAAAGGGTTCAGCGACTTTAACTGTCTTTCTTCCGCAGCTCGCCTATCAACTCCGTCCTCTGCTGCCGAAATGCTTCTTCTTTGGTGTTAAGCAGGAACACAAGATAGGACAGCTTGTCCAAATCCGCACCGTTAAGCCACTTCTGGACGTTAGACTTCATCAATGAACGCAGAATATTGACCTCCTCGCCGCAGTCCGACACCAAAAAGCTGTCTTTCTGTGAGGTCTTGGGCAGCAGCTCGGATACTCTGTAATCGAACTCTCCCTCTGAAAATTCGCCTGTTGCGGCATAGAAGCAGTCAAGCCCCTCTTCAATTCTACCCTGCTCAATCAGCAGCAAAGCTCCGCCGATAGTGCGCTCAAGCCGCTTGTTCTGTCGTGTGGCGAATACATGAAGGCACTCCCGTTCGGTATTAAAGCGTTTCGCTGTCAGCTCATAGTCGAATTTGCTGCTAAAAAGAGCGAGATATTTCTCACGAGAAGCCTTGCGTGTCCAATCGCCGAATTGAACATAACGCTGAAGCTCACGCAGAGCTGCCGCCTTTCGCCGCAAAAAATCTATCTCCGCTGTGTCGGAAACGCCTGCCGCTTCAAGCTCTCTGAGCCTGTGCTGTGTTTTATTGCCGCAATCCTTCAAGTCTTTGATAATCATAATAAAACCCCTTTCATAAAGCCAATTTGTTAATAAAAAGTACGGAACGCTTCAATTTTTCGGGAGCAGGGCGGCGGTTATGCGGGAAATCTGCCCCAAAACTCTTAACAAAACAAATTCCGAAATGTTATTGTTAAGTCGGACTGTTAAGGCGCAGAAGTCCTATTCGGATACCAATTGAAGCGTCTTGAAAGTTTTCTCTCAACACGACCGCACAAACGGCTCTGCAATAAAGAAAAACAGGTCAGCCTTGCAAGAAAATCGGTGACTAAGTTTGAGAAATCGCTCCCTTAACTTGAAAAATCGCTGACTAAGCACAAAAAACGACTTGCCAAAGCCGAAAAACCGCTTATCAAGGTATCTTAAGCACAAAAAATTACCGCCTGTCAATCACGACAGGCGGCTCAAAATATAAATGTACGGTGAATTTCTCCAAAATCAACGCAGCAGGATACCCCCGAAAGGAAGAGTCTCTGTACCGTGAGGTGTCTTTCTAAGCAAGGTACGAGTGCGGTCGGAATAGCAAGCGATAATCTGCGAGGGAACAACGGTCTTGTTCATTTCCATATCAAGCTTGGAAACGGGGATATAAAGCGTGCCGTTCCCAACGTCCGCTACCACCCAGAACAGAATATCGCTTGTTTTCTGAACAGGCTTGCCGTCCGTATCGGGAATTATTTGCTGCAGCCTATAATCGCAATTCCCGAATTGAATACCCATAAAGTGAAACATACTAATTTTCCTCCTTGATCAGTTTATAAAAGGCGTATTTAGACAGCCCTAACTGGCTCATAGCGGCTGTGGCGGTAAGGTCACCGTTGCGCCATTTTGCCGTTACCTCGTCAAAGCCGTCTGGCTTTTGAATTGACGGTCTGCCGAATTTTACGCCCTTAGCCTGTGCCGCCTCAATACCCTGTCGCTGTCTTTCTCGGATAGCCAGACGCTCCTTCTCGGCTACATAGGATAGAATTTGCAGCACCAGATCGGCAACGAAATTCTTGTCCAAGTTACCCTCTCCCTGTGTGTTCAGAATGGGCATGTCAAGCACGACAATGCTGCACTTCAAATCCTGCGTGATGTACTTCCACCACCGCTGTATCTCGGCATAATTGCGCCCCAGACGGTCGAGGGAGCAGACCACCAAGCAATCGCCCGCTCTCATTGAGGGAGCAACCTCGTCTGTGCCGACAAGTGACAGAAATACAGACCGCTCGAAGTCCTTGCCCGACTGCTTCTCGGTCTTGATGTGCCTATCGTCAATACCGTAGGCTCTAAGCTGTTCAAGCTGTCTATCTAAGTTCTGAGAAGTGCTGCTCACACGGGCATAACCCCAATTAACCGAACCTTTCATAAAATCACCCTCTTTCTACAGACCGAAAAAGTATACAATTTCAAACTCTGATATAACGCCGCCGAGCCGTCCGAAACGCTGTCTGAAAATACCCGTTTAAAGTTTTTCGGACAGACTGAAATCGGCGGCACTTTTCCGAACGCTATCCTCTGTCTGTAAAAGAGAGTAAAAGAGCCTTACAGTCACACCGTAAGGCTCAACAAGGAGAAAATATCTTCAAGGAAGTATCGGACGGAGCAATGCTCCCTTGCCGAAAATAACGCAGCAAAAAACGGCTTGGTGTCTATTCCGTTATCTGTGTACCCCTCTAAGATCACATTGTAATAGTACTCGCTCGGAATACCCACCTGATACCCCTCACTCATAACATACGCAAAAGCGTTTACCTTGCGCTTACCTAAATACACCTTAAAAGGTCTTTTAATGTACAATTTTGGAAATCCTTCATAACGATCTAAATTCCGCTCGTCACGCTCGGAAATCTCCCACAGCACAACGGGAACTCTGCTGTCCTCTCGCGGCACGATAGTCGCAACCGCTCCGCCGTTCCCGCCGTGAAATTCAAGGGCGTAGCCATCGATCTGCGAAGTACCCAACAGCTTGGAATCGGGACATCTGTTTGTTACCATCAAATCGATGTTCATATTAGATCCATACGCAATGTAAATCCGTTTCATAATCAAATTCCTTTCATTTTTAAAATCAATATTTGAGTAGGTGTTTGGGAGAGAGGAACTCCCTCCCGAAAATTTTCACCTCTTAGGCACTTTGACCGTATCTCCAAGCAATATCTCCACCAAGGTTTTCAAGCATAAACTTCCGACAGGTGGCGAACTCATCGCCTATCATCCCCATTCGGAGAAGCCAGCAGCGGAATGTGTACTTCTCGTTATCGCTGACGGTTGGCTTTGCGCTCGCGCATTTCTGTGTTATCGCTTGGTGAGAAACCGCTAAGCAGAACTGAATGTATGCCTTGACCTTTCCCGCATGAAGCGTTGAATTGAAGCATCGAAACTCAACTGTTCCCTTAGTGAATACCGAGTGCAGGTTGACTGCGTGATAGCGGCTTGGGTTGTAGTGTGCGCTCCTGCTGTCCGAGTACCCAGCATACCAGATATCCGCGACCTTATTCATGCTGTTTGGGCGGCTCTTGTTCAAGCTCTCGGAGAGCCTGTTTTCAAGCTTCTTGCAATAACCCTGCCTGTTGGAGTCTACTGCCAAAGCCTTGAAGATAATATCCTGCTTGCTTGTGAAGATGTTCACCAAATTGCGGAGCGACCTCGGCGTGTGCTGATCAGCACCGATATGAATGTGAATACCGCAGCTTGAATTTGTTTTCGCTCCCGCCTTGCGAAGCCTGCGGATAAGCTCTTGAAGCAATTCGATATTTTCATATCGGAGAGTGGTAGTGACCATCTCGACCTGCTGCCCCTCGCCGTTTCTGCCCTGCTCCACACGAATGGACGAATCCGATACGAAGCTCCACAACCGCCCCGTGCTGTCCTTTGCAGCGTATTTATCGTAACCGCTGCTTATGTACTCGCTCGTTGTTCCGAAGTACGCCGCCGCGACCTCCGCAGCACATTTCCGTGTAATACCCGTCATCTCAAGCTCAACCCCAAATGTCTGTGTCCTCATTTTCATAGCCTCCAACTGTCTTTCTTTTCCTTTGGTGATGCTATGATAACTCTTATGGAGCGGGTTTACAAGGTCTAAGCTGTACAATCTTTATCTCAATATCCTGGTGGTTATGTATCCTTGGCATACTCTATCTTGCGGTTGCTGTGGTTGCTACTTGGTTGCCAAATCACCGCCTGAGATAGCCAAGGCTAACCGCTTGGAAATAATACCCGCTCAAGCGTTTTGCGGCTCTCTTGTGCCGAAAATCCAAAAAATCTCAAAAAAATTTTGATCTCGACAAATTACGTAAAACGGCTGTACAAGCCGATCTACAACACATCGGCTTCTCGGATCGCGGTCTTGACGAAAATTTTTTCAAAAAAACCGCTTGACAAACGCGAATGAACGTGCTATAATATATTAGTCGCCAACAGGGCGATACGGAGCAAATGCTGGTGTAGCTCAGTTGGTAGAGCAGCTGATTTGTAATCAGCAGGTCAGGGGTTCAAGTCCGTTCACCAGCTCCATTATTTGGATGCGTTCCCGAGTGGCCAAAGGGGACAGACTGTAAATCTGTTGCGTTTTCGCTTCGGTGGTCCGAATCCACCCGCATCCACCATTCTTTGAAAGCCCTCGATATGATCGAGGGTTTTTCCGTATAACGATCTGGAGGTAAAAAAATGGTAGTTCAACCTAAGGTAAGAGGCTTTATCTGCACAACCGCTCACCCTGTGGGCTGTGAGGCGGCGGTAAAACAACAAATAGACTATGTGAAAAATCAAGGAAAGCTTGAGGGCGCGAAAAAGGTGCTCGTCATCGGCGCTTCAATGGGCTACGGCTTGGCCTCGCGCATTTCGGCGGCGTTCGGGTGCGGCGCGGCAACGCTTGGCGTGATCTTCGACAAGCCCGCTTCCGGCAATAAAACGGCAACCTCGGGTTGGTATAACACCAAGGCTTTCGAGAAATTTGCGGCGGCGGAGGGTCTTTACGCCAAAACCGTCAACGGTGACGCTTATTCCGACGAAATCAAAAAAGAAGTCATAGACATTATCAAAAGCCATTTGGGAAAGGTTGATATGGTAGTGTATTCGTTGGCGGCTCCGCGGAGAACGGTCGGCGATGTTGTTTACAAAAGCGTTCTGAAAACCACTGGCGCGGCTTACACGAACAAGACCATAGATTTGCGGAACAACGCCATTTCCGAGGTAACTATCGAGCCGGCGACCGCCGAGGAGATAGAAGCCACCGTTAAGGTAATGGGCGGCGAGGACTGGGAAGCGTGGATAGAAGCTCTTAAATCTGCTGACGCTCTCGAGGACAACGCGATGACCGTCGCGTATTCCTATATCGGTCCGAAGATCACTCACCCGATGTATTTTGAGGGTTCTATCGGCGAGGCGAAAAAGGACTTGCTCGCTTCTTCAAGAAAAATTACCGAAAAAGGCGTTAAGGCGTACATTTCCGTAAACAAAGCGCTCGTTACGCAGTCCAGCGCGGCTATCCCGATAGTTCCGCTGTATATTTCCATTCTTTATAAAGTAATGAAAGCTAAAGGCAATCACGAGGGCTGTATTGAGCAGATGCGCCGTCTTTTCGGGAAACTGTACGGCGGCGAAATCAACCTTGACGACGAGGGCAGAATTCGTATGGACGATTGGGAAATGCAGCCCGAAATTCAATCGGAAGTGCAAAAGGCTTGGGACGAGTTAAATCAGGACAACTTCAAGCAGCTTATCGACCTTGACGGGTATTGGAAAGATTTTTACGCGCTGTTCGGTTTCGGTATCGACGGCGTGGACTACGACGCAGACGTTGATGTGAACGTATAAAAAAACGGGGGCTTTCGCTCCCGATTTTTTTATGCGTTCAAATTCTCGTATTCGTACCCGTTTTCCTTTAAAACGTCAAGGATACTCGGCGGCGCGGCGTAGTGCATAGCCCCCACCACCATAAACGTTGTGCCGCCGCTTTTCAGCTTGCTCATCACATACTCCGCCATTTTCTTCTGACGGAGAGTATACATCTTGTCATAATAACTGTCGTAATCGGCTTTTAGATCGCCCGTGACGTCCTCGTCTTCCTCCTCGGCGAGCGCCTTTAGCTTGTCCATATCGGCGGACTTCCACGCGTTATACAATTCGTCGAAAGCTTCTTGATTTTCATCTGCGCTTGAGGTAATGGTTCCATTCAAAATATAGATCTGCAAAGCCGCCGAGCTGTCCGCTTCGACTTGATATTGCTCCTTTGCAGATTCTATCTCGTCGATCTTTTTTCCGTGCGCCTTAGCGTATGTCATCAACAGCACGTCTGTGCCGAAATCGGCGCTGTAACCGCATTCCGCGGCAGTTTGAGTTGACCAGAGCGAAGTCCACAGCGCAGGAATATACGCTTCATAAGCGGCGTTGTAAAGCCCTTTTTCGCGGAATTTCGCGACAATGCCGTCATAATCGCCGCCTGCGTAATCCTTGAAAGAGGTTCCGTTTTGGCACATCAGAATTTGCAGAGCCTCGCGCATTTCGGAATCGTTGTTTTCAAGAGCCTGAGTGTCAACCTCCACGGCGAGAGTATCGCTTTCATCGAGAGCATTGTAAATTTTCTCGGGATATCCCGCGCCTTTCTTGCCGACGTGCATTGAACCGAGCATATAGACTACCGCGCCGTTTGCTTTATTTTCAACTTTAAAAAACGGCGGCGTTACCGTAAATTCGGCGGAACTTACCGTAACCGAGGAGTTGCTCGTTTCACCGCACCCCGAAAACAAGATCAGCGCTATGATCGTACAAAGCGAAAGTATACTTTTTGTAATTTTCTTCATAATTATCACCCCGCGTCAAATCAGCAAAGCTTTCCCGAAATTTCAAAGGTCGGACCCTTTTGCCACAAAAACGGCGTGAGAATTATTTCGTAACCGTTGCCGGGTTCGCAGAGAAAATCCGCGGGTCTGCCCTTGGGAAGTCCGCAGCCGCACAGGAGATTTGTTATCACTCCCGCGTGGGTAACGCACGCGGCTCTTGTTATGTCGCGCCTCATCATATCCGAGAAAATCGAATCCAATCCCTCGATACAGCGCAGCATAAAGTCGCCGTACTTTTCTCCGTTCGGCGGAGCGGCTTCCGCGCCCCCCTTAAGCCACTCGGTGTATTCGCGGAGGTCTTGAAGCTGCTTTTGCGACTTGTTCTCGAACTCGCCGAAGTTCATTTCGCAGATCTCGTCAATGATCATCAGCTTCTGTTCGGGATAAATTATCTCGGCTGTCTCCAGACACCGAGCCAACGGCGAGGAATAAACCTTGCCGACCTCCGGGTAAATATCCATGGCGGCAAGCTCCTCAATTTGCTTTTTACCCTCTGGACACAGCGACAGATCGGTCTGACCGATATATTTTCCGTCTAAATTTCCCTGCGTTATTCCATGCCGTATGAGGTACAGGTAGTAGTTCTTCATCATTTCCCTCCAATATTTAGTTGCGTTATGAATTATATCCTATAACGCCGTCGAAAATTTGGTTATTCTGCCGCTTTACAAATCGGCTAATTTAATGTATAATATACTATATGAAAATTTAACCGTAGGTTCAGTCTGGAGTGTAGGTATTTATGAATAAGGATTTCCCGAGAGTTATGAAAATGCTGCGTAAGGAGCGCGGCTTGCGTCAAAAAGAGGCTGCCGAGCAGCTTGGCGTGGCGCAGGCGCTGCTGTCGCATTACGAAAACGGCAAGCGCGAATGCGGTTTGGATTTTTTGGTGTCCGCGGCGAACTTTTACGGGGTTTCCGTCGATTTTATTCTGGGGCGGACAAGCTCCCGCAACGGCACTGTGGTGTCTTCGGAAACGCTGCCCGAAAGCGCGGTCTCCGAGGGATATTCGGGCGACCCCGCGGGCGCGGGAACGCTTTTGCGAAAAAAGCTCATCACAAACTCGCTTGAAATAATTTTCTCGCTGCTTATCAAGGCGAAAAACACAAAACTCGCCAAGTTCGTTTCAAGCTATCTGATGACCGCCGTTTACCGCGCTTACAGAATGGTGTTCAGCGCGGGCGCGGAGAACGACGAAAACTGTTTCGCCATTCCCGCCGACGAAGCCGCCGATATTTGCTCCGCTAAAATGGCGTTGGACGACGTGAAAGCCCGCGCCGCCGCAAAGGAAGGCTCCGCCGACGAAAAGATCACCAATCTGCGAATCGAACAGCAATATCCGCGCCAAAGCGCCGCGATCTTCTCCGTAGTCACCAATGTGGAAAAAGACTTGCAACAATTTAATTGATAAAATGTTTTTTCGTTCTCTCCCCCGCTTCGCGGGGAGAGAACGCTATTATAAAGCTTTTTTATACTCGCCGCTACAGCAAAATGTGCAAAGAATGTCAGACAGAAATTTTGTGTGTTGAGGCGGAGGACGCAGCCTTGCTGTCGCAAGGCAAGGACGACAACGAAAACACACGAAATTTATGCCGACAGGATTTGTGCATTTTGCTGTAGTGGGGAGTATATTATTCGTCCGCGGCTTTGTACTCGTTGATGACGTTCTCGCGGTTGCGCCAATCCTCTTTGACTTTTACGAAAATCTGAAGATTTACTTTACAGTCCAGCAGTTCCTCGATATCCTTTCTCGCCATCGAGCCGATTTGCTTTAAACGTTCGCCGCCCTTGCCTATTATCATTCCTTTATGGGAATTTTTCTCGCAGATTATTACCGCGCCGATATCTATTATTTCCTCGCCCTTTGAGTTCTCGCGGCTCTTGAAGCTTTCGATATCCACAGCCGTGCCGTGCGGGATCTCTTCGTTCATTGTCCACAAGATCTTCTCGCGAACGATCTCTCCGCAAAGGAAACGCTCGGTTCTGTCCGTCGATATATCGTCGGGGAAAAAGTGTTCGCCCTCGACCGCGAATTTCTCCAGCGCGGGTAGTATCTGCTCGGTGTTTATTTTCTTTTTCACGCTTATCGGGATTATCTCGGCGAAATCGTAAAGCCCGCTGTATTCCGCGATTATCGGCAGAAGATCCTCCTTGTTTTTCAGCAGATCCACTTTATTCAGCAGCAGTATCACTTCGGTGCCGTTTTTCGCGAACGACTTTATCAATTGCTGTTCGACGGCGGACATTTTCTTGGTGACGTCAGCCATTAAAATAGCGCAGTCAACGTCGTCTACGGAAGCTCGGATAGATTTCACCATGTGTTCGCCCAGCTTAGTCCGCGCCTTCAACATTCCCGGCGTGTCAATAAAAACATACTGCGTTTCGCCTTGTGTGAGCACGCCGTTTATTCGGTTTCTCGTGGTCTGCGGCTTCGCCGAGACTATCGATACCTTTTCGCCCACCAACAAATTTGTGAGCGAGGATTTTCCCGCGTTCGGTCTGCCGGTTATTGCAACAAATAAATTCTTTGTCATATTGTTCCTTTCATTCGCCGCCGTTTTGAGAATTGCGGCGTTCTTCTTTTCGGCGCTTTCGTTCGGCGCGTTTGGCTTCCCGTGCCGCCTTTTCCGCGAATTCGGCGGCGTGGTCTTGAAGATATTTTTCGTACATATCGGGGCGCTTTCTCTTTGTCACTTCCAGAGCCGCCTTCTCCTGCCACTCCGCGACCTTTTTATGGTCTCCGCACAGCAGCACCTCAGGTACGGCTCGTCCGCGCCAAACCTCGGGTCTTGAATATTGCGGAAACTCCAACAGCCCGTTGTAGTGACTTTCAATAGAATACGCGTCCTCGTTGGGCAAAACGCCCTCTTGCAGTCTCGCAACCGCGTCGCAGACTATCAGAGCGGGAAGCTCTCCGCCCGTTAAAACATAATCCCCTACCGACAGCTCCTCAACTTGAAGCTCCTCCAAAACGCGGTTATCCACGCCCTCGTAATGCCCGCAAAGCAAGATAAGACCGTCCTCGGCAGCGAGTTCGCAAATCTTGGCTTGTGTGAGCGTTTCGCCCTGCGGCGACATATAAATAACGCGCGGCGGCGTTTTGTGATGCGCCTTTATCGCTTCTATACAATCATAGATAGGCTGCGCCTGCATTACAAGTCCCGTGCCGCCGCCATAAGGCTTGTCGTCGACGTTGCGGTGCTTGTCCTCCGTGTAAAGCCGAATATCGTGCGTATAGATCTCGATAAAGCCGTTCTTTATCCCGCGCCCCAGAATGCTTGTTCGCAGAACGCCGTCGCACATTTCGGGAAACAGCGTGGCTATGTCAATTCTCACTCACTCCACCTCAAACAGCCCGTCAAGCGGAGTTATCAAGATCTCACCGCCCTCGACGTCGATTTTCTTTACTACCTCGTCAATGCACGGGAACATCAGTTCCCGACCGTCCTCGGCTTTTATTGAATAAACGTCCGCCGCTCCGTTTTGATAGATCTCCGCAACCTTTCCGTAAACCTCGCCGGTTTCCGCGTCTTTAACGGTAAGCCCGATAATATCTTGAATAAAGTACGTTTCCTCGGGAAGTTCCGCGTCCTCTCGGTCAAGATAGAGTATTTTGCCGATATATTTCTGCGCGTCCTCTATCGAATTCACGCCCTCGATCTTCAAAATAACAAGATTTTTGTGAGGGTAGGCGCGCTCGATGTGAATTTCCGTTTTGACTTTATCAAGATAAAGCACGTCAAATTCGCACAGCACCTCGGGCGCGTCGCAATAATATTGACAGCGGACCTCGCCGCGCACCCCGTGAGCTGCGACTATTTTTGCAATCTCAAGATATCGTTTCATAATCTCACCGTTTCCTTATCGTTCAATCATTGACTTATACTAGAGCGTGTTCACATTACCGCTCAACGCTCGTCTGGCGGCGAATTTTTTTGCATTACTTCGTCAAAAATTCTTGACGTACATAAAGTACGTCAGCGGATTTTTTCCTCGTTCTGCGAAAAATTCGCTTCGCCATCCGAGCATTTCGGGTAATGTGAACAAGCTCTAATTTTGCGCCAAAACCGGACAAATTATTTTGTTTCTTCTCTCCCCGCTTCTCGGGGAGAGAATTTTTTATCTTATTTTTATTGAAAAATCAGTATTACTTGCCGAGCTTTTTGTTAAGCACCTGCTCAACGGATTGGACGCAGCATTTGAAATTCAGCGCGGCTATCATTATAAAGAATACCGCGTTCAAAACGTTTTGCAAAACGCCATATTCCAAGAACATAACCGAAAACGCCATTGAAAGAAGCAGCAGCAAATTCACGATGATTTTCGACCAATATACCGTCATGTAAAGATATTTTTTCGTGTCGATTATGCGGTAGATGAAAACTATCACGTAACTCGCAAGCGTGGCGATCGCCGCGCCTTCAATGCCGACAGTCGGTATCAGAATAAGGTTCAGAACGACATTGGCACCCGCGCCTATACAGGACGAAATGAGCGAATGAGAAGTTTTCTGCGCTGCCTCGTAGATGCTCGACAGAAAATTATTCATAGCCTGAAAGATTGTCGCGAAAAGCAAAGTCGGCACATAAAAGAACGCCTCCGAAAACTCCTCATGTCCCAGAAACGGAATGATTATCGGTCTTAAGATCAGCATAATGCCGCCGCACGCGAGAAACATTACGGTTTGCTGCATACTGAATGTGTTTGAATAGAATATCGACGTTGCTCGGGAGTTGCGTTCGGTTATGGCAGTCATTCTCCAAGCCTGCGCGAAAATTCCTACCACAATAGTCACGAGATTCGGGAACTTGTACGCGAACGAGTAAATTCCGTTCGCTTCCGTGCTGATAAAGCCCTCCACCATATACATATCCGAATTATTGATGATCGCCCACATTATCATTGCGGGCATGAGCGGCACGCTGTAACGAAGCATCGCGTCGCGCAGCGTTTTGTCGTTGTGAAGCGGTCGGTACTGCGTATACAGCCGCGCCGTGAGGTTCAAAAACACCATAGAAGTCACGTCGCCCAAAATGACCGCCCAGATATATCCCTCAACGCCCCATTTGAACACACCCAAAAACAGCAGGTTGAACAGAATGGACGAAATGGTCGTTATAATGCCGTCCACCGCGAACAGCCTCACGCCGTTCGGCTCGTAGCGGCAGCGCACGTAAATGCCGCTGACCTCTTTAACCGAACCCGCCACAACGTATATGTACATCAGCCATTCGTAGCCCCTAAGCATCGGTATAAGTCCCACCAACGGCACGAAAAACGCAAACACCGCACACCCGATAAGACAGACGTTTATACCGATCGAATAAACCATTCGACCGTTGTTGTTCTTTTCAAGAGCAAAACGAAGCACGCCGTCGGCAATCGACAGCGATACTATTGAAATAAGCAGACCGCCCGTGGACACCACGATGCTCATGGTGCCAAAACCCGCCTTGCCCAACATACTTGTGTAGAAATTCAGCATTACATACACAAGCAGCTTTGAGCTGAACTGACCGATAGTCAATACCAGCATATTGCCCGCAAGGGCGCGATATTTGTTTTTTCCCATTCGATACCTTTAGAGAATTTATCTCTTGTCTTTAAAAAACTCTGTCAATATTTCGCCGCATCGCCGTTCGAGCACTCTTGAGCGAACGCGCGGAATATGAGTGAACTTTTCGTCAAACAGCGTAACAACGGAAGCGCACGCCCCGTTTTTCTCATCGAACGCCCCGTAAACCACGCGTTTTAGCTGCGCGTTCATAACAGCCCCCGCGCACATCGGGCACGGCTCCAAGGTGACGTAAATCGTGCAGCCCGTAAGCCGTCTTTTTCCGAGCCGTTTCGCCGCCTGCTCGATAGCCAGCAGCTCCGCGTGCGCGGTCGGAGACTGAAGCTCCTCGCGGCGGTTGAAGCCTTCGCCGACGATCTCGCCGTTTTCATCGACGACGACCGCCCCTACGGGCACCTCGCCGCGCTCGGCGGCTGTTTTCGCAAGCGCGAGAGCCTTTTCCATATATTCCTCGTCGACCGTCATTTACGTTTTCCTTAAGAATTGCAGTCCGAGCGTCAGTGCGCCCCACAACGCATTGTAAAGCATAACGTAAAAGACGTTAAACGCGTTGAATTGCCGAAGTCCCGCTTCCGTTGCGATAAGCGTAAAGATTATCGCAAGAACATACCCGATCACTATGCCTACCGTCTGCATGATATTTCCAAGCGTTGCTCTGTCGCGCACCGCTCTCGCAGTAACAACGGCGTTCGATACCGAAGCGAACGTGCCGTCGCTCGATACGGCGGCGCTGCCGCTTGAAACGAATTTCGTGTTTTCATCGAACGTCTCGTGCAGTTCATAAGGAATGATCTTCACGTCCTCCTCGTCAATGCCGAAAACCTTTGCGAGCACAGGCGCGGTGATCATTCCGTCAACTGTTTTGACAACAAGCTTGATATCGCGGAACGCCAATTCTCTTACGGAACGTCTGACGTCGGGGTCAGCGGTGGGTCTCACGAAGAACAACAGGCAGACCTCGCCGCCAACAGCAAGATAGATGACCTCGTCGTTGTTTTTATTTGCCGCGATCTCTTTTTTGGTGTTCGGCACGGTTATCTCGTGCGCTTTCATGTGAGCGCGAGTTCCGAGAAGCACTCTGCGGCGGTCTATCCAGCCCATAACTCCGAGGTTGTTCTCGTAAACGCAGCCCGAAACGGTCTTTAGCAGCTCTTTCTTGTAGTTCAGTATATGGAACAGCGATTCGGACAAAACGCTGTTAGAAGCCACCGCGAGACTCGCCGCGTATATTATCGCTTCATCAATGTTTATCTTGCCCTCGCCGCGCGTTTTGGGAGTATCGTATCCGCAGATGTTTACCACCTTTACGGTATTCGCGGGAAACAGCGTGCCGGCGTCAACCAAAACGGCGTTCGTTTCGTTCATTTCTTCGGCGGCGGCGTAACCGAGTATCGCCGAGCCGCGTTCCTTGGATTTGCGCGAAGCGAGATACAGCGGCAGCGTTACGGTCATTGAGCTTGAAAACGGCGCGGACACCGCCAAAATCGCGGAACTTACCGTCGCCGTCCAAGACGCGCGGTTTTTGGGAATGGTCGCCTTGCACGTGAAAAACGCGATAACGCCTCCGATTATAGCGGCTATAATTGCTATCGGAGCTATCTTTCGCGAAGTTCTGTCGGAGGAATCCTCGCTGTATGTCGAAACTATAAAATCGCACAGCATTTCGGTCTTGCGAATGGAAGCCACAGCGGGCATCCCCGACACGGCGCCTTTGGCAAGCTGCTCCGCGCCGCTGCCCTCGCAGTGTTCTATAAAGTGCTTGGCGTTATTTCCGAAAACAAAATCGAAGTTGTTTTGCGCGGTCTTTACCGTCAGCATTTTGGATATCGTATTGAAGATCAGCGCGGCAAGCGATACCGCGAGATAAACCTGCGAATATCCGAGCTGGATATACGGCGTTGAAGCAAGATAGGGTATTGTCGCCGCAAGCGCGCCCATGTGCGCCAGCGCGCACAAAGTGTCACCGTCGGGGCGAAGCTTGAACAACCTTACAAAGCCGTTTGAGACTACCGAAGAACAAGCGGCGAACGAAAGTATGCCTATTCCCAGATGAGCGTAGAGGTAATTTTCGGGGTTGGAAACAGAACCGAAAATAACTCCTATCCGCCCGATTTTTTCCTTGAACACGCTGCTTATCAGCCCCAAGAAAACCGCCGCGGCAAACAATACCGCCAATATTATCAGACGACCGCGAAGTCCTTTCATAGCGCGCGAAAGTCTGTCGCGGATAACGTTCTCATCGTTGATGTCAATGGGCTTTTCGTCCTCTTCCTCTTCAAGCGGTTCGGCGTTTAAAGGCGCCGCTTCTTCAACGACATCCGTTTCCTCCGTGTCGTCGCGGTTATCAAGGATAAATTCTGAAAGCTTGCGCTTTTTCTTTTGAGCAAGCTCGTTTGCCTGTCTTATCTTGTCAAGCTCGCCGTCTTCTTCGGCAGCGTCTTCCGACGACTCTGTGGGCGCTTCGGGTTCCTGCGGTTCCTCAGGCTGCGCTTCTTGTTCGCTTATCTTCTTGTTGAGCGCGTCGATAATGCTCTCGCCAACGTGCAGTTCACCGGTAAACGGAGCCTGCTGCCGCGCCGTATCAATTTCCTCGTTCTCCTCGGGTCCGCGGCGGCGCGACGCGGAGGGCGTGTATTCCTTGATATATTCCCCGCCGCGCCCGAGACTTTTTAGGTCGTTGCCGCTTACCGCCAAGGTGTCGGTGTCCTCTGCTTTAAGCTGCTCCGCCGCCTTTTCGCGCGATTCCATCGGGTTTAGAGAATCCAGCATATCGTCAGGAGATTCTGCTTCGCTGTCCAATCTAAGCATTGCGCTTTGAATGTCGTCTATCTTTTTCATTTTGCGCATTTGCATAGTTTCGCTCGGAACAAATGAAGCCGCGTCGTGAAGCTCTATACTGTCATCGTCCGAATAAGTTTTAACGTCGTCGTCGCTTTCAAGCTCATTGGCGCTTTGCAGATCTCTCCACCTTTTCATATCCGCGGCGTTCGCGACGTCTTTGGCAATCCGCGCGTTTACCTCGTCGTCGGTGCGCTGTCTTGCCGCGCGGTCGAGAACGCTGTCGTCGTCTTCAAAGTCAACGGGCTTTTTTCGATCCGCGGCTTTGGAGATATCCGCCGCCAAACGTGATTCAAATTCGCTTTCGGTGCGCTGTTTCGCGCTTCCGATAGGCTTGCGCTGTTCGCGCTGCTTTCCCGCGCCAATGGAATTTATCACTTCGGTAACGCTGATATCCGTTTTTTCATCGGGTCTTTTCTGCTTTCCCGATTTTATAAGTCTGTCTATTTCATCGCTTTCGCCCAGAATTTCCGTTATGCTCTCGGAATGCGGGTTTTTCTTTTTCTTAGTTCTCTCCTCGGTGCGCGAACTGTCGATCTCTTTAAGGATATCGTCTATGCTGTATTTTTCTTCTGCCATTATTTACTCTCCTTCAAATTATACAAAGGCTCTTATCACTTAGTTGTTTCGTCACTTATTGTTTCGCTGTCTTACAACTTCATACATCAAAATTCCCGCCGAAACGGACGCGTTCAGCGAATTTACCTTACCGTTCATCGGCAAACTTAAGACCGCGTCGCAGTTATCTCTTACCAAGCGCCCAAGCCCAAAACCCTCAGAGCCTACCACGATAGCCGCGCCGCCCGAAAAGTCCGTTTTGTCGTAGGGCTGCCCGTCCGCTTCCATTCCGTAGACCCAAATATTATGCTTTTTCAGCGTTTTTATCGTATCAACGAGGTTTGAAACGCGCGCGACCTTTATCCATGCCGCCGCGCCCGCGCTTGTCTTGAATACGGTGGAATTAAGCGAAGCGGAACGCCGTTTCGGAATGATAACGCCGTCCGCGCCCGCCGCCTCCGCGCTTCTGATTATCGCGCCGAGATTGTGCGGGTCGGCTATCTCGTCGGCTATTATTATAAACGGCGCGGTCCCCTTTCGCTCGGAAACCTCCAGAATTTCGTCCAAATCGGCGTATTCCGCCGCGCATAGCTCCGCCGCAACGCCGCCGTGCTTTTCCGTGCCGCACATCGCCGCCAACTTTTCGCCGCTTGCGTCTTTAACGACAATGCCGCGCTTTTTCGCTTCAGCAACGATTTTTCCGAGCGACGCGCCTTTCTGAATAAACAGCGTATCTATCTCCTTATCGGAGCCTAACGCTTCAAAAACGGCGTTTCTGCCGTAAATTATCTGCCGTTCCGTGTTGTTTTCCATATTATGTTCCTCATTACATTATAGGCAACGCCGCACAAAGACCGCACTTTGTGCTTTGTACGGCATCTACTTGCAAATTTTACGTCATTTTTGCCAAAAACTCCTCGAAATACGCCAGTATTGCTTCGTCGTTTTTTGCAATCTGACGTGATCTCCCCCGGTGGGGGGAGGTGTCGCGTAGCGACAGAGGGGCTGACCGATAGACAAAATTTGCCGGCGTATCTGCCGCACAATCTTTGTGCGGTGCTGCCTATACTCATACATTATTTATTATACCATATAATACGGATTATTGCAACACATATTGTTTGTTGAAAAGTGAAAATTTAGGAAAAATTATTGATGTTTAGCATTGCAATTTTCACAAATATGTGATACAATATATAATATATGATTTTTCAAAAACCTTGCGTTCCCCTGTGGCGGAAAAGCGGGGTTTTGACCGAACAGCGGGGTGGTTTTTATATTCAGCAAAATAAACAGCGCGGGTCTTTTCGGCTTAAACGCGTTTTTGGTGACTGTGGAGGCAAGCGTTTCGGGCGGTCAGCCGAGTTTTGACATAGTGGGAATGCCCGACGTGGCGGTTCAGGAAAGCAAAGCGCGGATACGCTCGGTGCTCGGACAAATAGGCTGCGCTTTGCCAAGCGGAAAATTTACGGTAAATCTTGCGCCCGCAAGCGTCCGAAAAACAGGGGCGATGTTCGATCTGCCGATAACGGCGGCGCTTTTAAAGCTTAACAACGTGATAACCGCCGACGCAGACGACGCGGCGTTCATCGGCGAGCTGTCGCTGGACGGCGCTCTGGCTCCCGTGAACGGTGTGCTGAGTATGGTTTTGGAAGCCGAAAAAAACGGCATAAAGCGCGTGTTTTTGCCGAAAGCGAACGCCAAAGAAGCGTCTGTCGCGGACAATATAACTATATACGGCGCGGAGCACATAAAACAGATAATCGACTTTTTACGAACGGGCGAGGGGCTTTCTCCCGAACCTCGCTACATACCCGGCGAAGACACCTTTGTATGCTCGGAGGACTTCGCGCACGTTATGGGGCAATTCGCCGCGAAAAAGGCTATCGAAGTCGCGGCGGCGGGGTCGCACAACATTTTAATGCTCGGTCCTCCCGGTTCGGGAAAATCAATGCTTGCTAAGCGCATACCGTCGATACTCCCGAAGATAACGTTCGAGGAGAGCATCGAGACCACGCAGATACACTCGATAGCGGGAATTATCGACCCGAAAGAACCGCTTGTCACGCGCCGCCCGTTCCGCGCGGTGAGCCACACCGCAAGCAGCGTGGGACTGGTCGGCGGCGGGAGCGTTCCGCGCCCCGGCGAGATTTCGTTGGCGCATAACGGTGTGCTCTTTCTCGACGAACTGCCCGAATTCGACAGGAAAGTTCTCGAGACGCTAAGACAGCCGCTCGAAAACGGCGACATCACGATCTCCAGAGCGAGCGGTTCGGTGAACTACCCGTGCGACGTTATGCTCGTTGCGGCTATGAACCCGTGTCCATGCGGAAATTTCGGAAATCCGAAAAAGAAATGCACCTGTTCACCCGCCCAAGTAAACGCGTATCTTCACAAGATATCACAGCCCGTTTTGGACAGAATAGACATTCAAATAGAGGTAAGCCCTGTGGAATACGAGGACTTGTCCGCGCGAAAGCCGCAGGAGCCATCCTCCGCCATAGCGGAGCGCGTTCAGAAAGCGCGCGATATTCAAGCGGAACGCTTTAAGGGCACTGGCATAAAGTCAAACAGCCGCATTACAAGCGATATAATTTCGGAGGTCTGCCGTCTTTCCGCGCCCGCCGAAGATATGCTCAAACGCGCGTTCGACAAGCTGGGGCTTTCCGCGAGAGCTTACGACAGAATACTTAAAGTAGCAAGAACGTGCGCCGATCTCGACGGCTCGGCGGATATAGAAAAATCACATATTTCGCAGGCTATCGGCTTCAGAAGTCTGGACAGAAAATATTGGAGTGCGTGATAAGGGGTGGAATGCTTTGGGAAACCAAAAAAAGAAACCGGAGCCGGCGGGTTTAGTCGCGATTATTAGTTTTATCGCGGGGATCGTTATTTTATTCGCGGGCAAAAACAACAAGACCCCCGTTGTGTCGTTGGCGGGCTTTTTCGTGGCTTTTTTCGGAGTTATGATCGCGGGGCTTATGCAGAACGCTTCGGCAAAGAAAAATA
>CANQWD010000013.1 GCA_947627465.1 uncultured Clostridia bacterium | reverse complement strand
TTATTTTGAGAGTTTTCCCCGCACCTAAAACGCTTGCTTAACACAAGCAGATCCCCCTCGGTTGAGGGGGATTTTTTGAAAAGTACTTGCCATTTTGGAATTAGGGCGTGTTCACATTACCCGAAATGCTCGGATTGCGAAGCGATTTTTTCGCAAAACGAGGAAAAAATCCGCAGACATACTGTATGTATTTCAAGGATTTTTGACGAAGTTAATGCGCGCATTATGCGCTACGCGCAAAACGCTAAATTCGCCGCAAGACGGGCGTTGAGCGGTAATGTGAACACGCCCTAGTGTGGTATAATGTAATTACAGGAAGTGAAGCATTCCAAACTGTGATCACAAAAATCCCTCCCCGCGACCGATATTCGAGGGGGTGATTTTTTAAATCCTTTAGGTATGCGCTAGTCGGTTACTTTTTCTTGCCGTCTAACAGGTCGTTTATGTACTTGACTATCACGCCCGCCATAACGGTGTACAGGAAATTTATAAACTGTATCACTTGTGCTCGCCTCCCTTCCATAATCGTCCGGGAGTAACCGGCAAGTACATTATACCATAAATTCGGAGAATTTATGGTATAATTGTCCATTACCGCGCGGAGCGAACGAAGTGAGCGTATGCGCGTGGACATAAAGGTATAATAAAGGCTCTGCCTTTATTATACCATAAATATACTTACGTGTCAACAAAAGAACATAACCGTTCCCCTCAAAAGAGGGGACTGTTTTCTTGACAAGATCGAGTGAAATATGCTATAATAAAATAAAGGAAGTGATCGAATTGTATTACAGACAACCGCGTTATTATGATGATTTTCACTGCGTTGGCGGCGAGTGCTCCGAGAACTGCTGCTACGGTTGGCGGATAGACTGGAAAAAAGACGAGGTCGAAAAAGTCAAGAACGCACCGAACATCTCGCCGGAGCTTAAGGCTTTGGTTGAAAAGTCATTTATTCCGAATGAAACGATTAAAGACCAACTGAGAATTGAGTTTGACGAGCGCGGAAAATGCCCTTTTCAAACCGACGAGGGTCTTTGCAAAATTCAGCGCGAGTTGGGCGCGGAATATCTCTCATACGTTTGTACTATTTATCCGCGCGGTAATATGCTCACTGAAAACGCGCTCTACCGTTATTGTTTTATGTCGTGCCCCGAAGTTACAAAGCGGCTGTTTAACGACGAGAACGCGATGGATTTTATAAATCTGTCTATGAAAAAAGACGTCGTGTCGAGGTTTAGCGTATCGGACAGCGAAAAAAAGCGCAAAGAATACCCCGAACTTAATTATCGCGGCTTGCTTTTGGAATTTTATTACGATCTGTTTTTGGATAAGAAAATTTCCGTAGAAGCCGCGATGATCCTAGGCGCGCTCGCGGCGCAAAAGCTGACGGAAATTGTCGCTCTTAAAGAGTACGGCAGAATTCCCGACGCTTTAAAATCATTCCGCAAACAGTTCCATAACGGCGCTCAATTAAGATCGATCGAGAATATCAAGCCGAATTATCACTTGAAATTCGCGTTTTTAACGCAAATCATCGAAGAAGTTGTTGAGAACGGCGTGACGGTTCTTTTGCGCGATGAAACGGGCACGCTGAACGTTGATTTGTACAACGAGGGCGAACGGCGATTGAACGAAACGCTTAAAGGTCACGAGTTCTTTTTGAGAAATATCGCGCTTGATCTGCTGTTGGAATTCGCCGTGCCTCTAAAGTTCACGGATAAGACTGTTTTCGAGAATTACAGTTTGTTCGCTGTGGCGTTCAGCTGCTTAAAGCTGAATATGATAGCCGCCTGCTCCACCGATAAAGGGATAAATTTCCGCACGTCCGGGCAGATCTTCACCTATCACGGCGAAGATAAGCTTGTGGGCATGTCCGCTATCATCAGCCGCGGTATTTGTCAGAGCGAGGAAAAGGAAAAATCGATAATAAGAATTCTCAACGATAATAAGTTCACAACGCCCGCGTATCTCGCGCTGTTAGTGAAGTAACAGCCGACAGCGCCGGTATACCGCATAAGATCGAAAAAACGGCGGCAAGTTTTCAGCTTGCCGCCGTTTTTAAACGTCGCGTTCAACCGCCTTTTTCCCGAGCGAGCAGCACGCCGCTACAGCAACCGCCGCCAAGACGGGAATGCCCGCGTAGCAAATAACACGAAACGCGGTTTTATCGATGTTTTCGACCAACAAATTGTAAATCAGCGCGATTGCTCCCGCCGCAATGCAAAGCACCATAACTAGATACGCGACGGTAGTTCCCGCGCTCCCGAACCGATAGCCCATAACCGTCGCCGCCGAGAGCGTTATCATTTGCAGACACCCGAACACGAGCGGCACTGTGATAAGCGTTTCAAGCGGCAGATCGAGCGCGAAAAATCCTATCATATTTACCGCGATAACGATAAGCACCAAGCCGCCTACTATAACGCCGTTGGCTGTCATCTTTGCTCCGATTATCTTAGCGCTTGAAACGGGCATGGTGCGCTGCATTTTCGCCCAGCCGCTTCGCTTGTCGTCAACAATGGTGTTAAGCAAAAACGAGGAGTTCATAGTTATTGAAACATAACTTAGCAATATAAGCATGACCACGCCGCCGTTTATGCCGAAAATCTCTTCGTTCAGGATATTATCCTCGGAGCTGTCGAACATTCCCGCTATCAACATCAGAATATACGGAAACATAAGGATCGCCATTCCCGAAAATATCTGAAGCCGCACGTTGTAAACGTCTTTCAGAACCAATCCCTTCATCAGCAAACGTCCCCTTTCTTAAGCGTATGATAGGTTATCGCGGAGAATATTGCAATTAAAGCGGCGCACACGCCGAAATAAACGGGCGCGAACCACGCCTTGTCGGTCAATGGCGTGATAACGTTCAACATATCGTAAGAGTTATCGTCGGGGTGTGACATTCTGTACCAAACGATCATCGGGCATACAATGCCGAAGCCCGCGATAAGTCCAACGACCGCGCCCGCTTTTTCCGAGCTTTTAAACTTTATGGTAAGCGGAATTAAAGAAAAGTCGAACACCGCCACGAACAGCGCGAAACCACCGAGCAGCTTCAGCGTGTCAACGTTCCAAAACGAGCCGTCGAATATGCACAATATCCCCGTCATACCGAGACACATCACAAATCCGATCACCGTGCAGATAACGTTCTGGATAAGCTCCGTCAAAACAAACGCGTTGTGCGAAACGGAGCTTGCCAAGGTGTAATTCACAAACCTGTTTTTAAGGTTCGCGTCAAGATTACGCCCCGTCCATTCGGCGCAAAGCAGCATTGCCACAAGCTCAAACAGCAGCATAAGGGAGTTTATAAGTTTCAGGCTTTCCTCGTCGCCGCCCATAACGTTAAAAAGCACCGCTCCGACCGCCACTCCGACCGCCGCGACAATTCCCGAAATAAGAAACCACTTCTTGTTAAGGGTGAAATTACAGTAAAGCAAACCTTTCATTTTCAGCCCTCCTTAACGTAGAATACCATAATTTCCTCGATAGTCGGCGCGTCGGCGGGAATATCGGGGTATTTTTCGGCGTTGGTCGTCAGCACTTCGTTCTGGAACTTTCCGCGGCGAAGACCGATTATGTCCGACTTGTCGATTTGGGAGAGCTGTTCCTCGGTGCATTTGAGAATGCGGTGCTTTTCCAGCATTTCGTTGCGCTCCTCGGTGAATATCATCTTGCCCTTATGGATAAAGCAGATGTAGTCCGCGATATGTTCAAGGTCGCTTGTGATGTGCGTTGACATAAGTATAGAGTGATTTTCGTCCTGCATAAACTCCAGAAAAATATCGAGAATTTCCGAGCGCATTACGGGGTCGAGACCGCTTGTAGGCTCGTCGAGTATCAAAAGCTCCGTTCCGTGCGACAGAGCGGCGGCGATAGAAAGCCGCATAACCATACCGCGCGAGAACGTCTTGAATTTTTTATTTAACGGCAGTTCAAACTTCGTCATAAATCCGAAGAACTTTTCGCTGTTCCAAGTTTTGAAAATTCCGCGCATTACCTTATTAAGCTGATTTACCGTGAGGTTTTCGGGGAACGTCAGCCCGTCGAACACCACGCCGATTTTTTCTTTCGTGTCGGCGGTGAGTTTCAGCGAGTTTTCGCCGAGGACGGTGATCTCGCCGCCGTCGGGCTTGATAAGTCCTAAAATTGCCTTAATGCTTGTGGACTTGCCCGCGCCGTTCTCGCCGATAAAGCCCACAACAGAGCCGCACGGCACGCCGAAAGACACGTTCTTTAGGCTGAACTGCGGATAATTTTTCGTAATGCCCTTAACTTCGATACAGTTTTCCATAACAATTCCTTTCCTACTCGAATAACAGTTTCAGAATATCGCAAAGTTCGTCAAGCGAAACACCGCTTCGCTTTGCGATCTCCGCGGCTTTTCCGAGATATTCCTCTATCTCGCGGAGGTTTTGCTCCTTAAGCATTTCGGGATCGGCGGCGGAAACGAAACTTCCGCGCCCCGTAAACGACTGTATAAAGCCCTCGCTTTCGAGTATCTCATAAGCCCGCTTCGTCGTAATGACCGACACGCGCAAGTCCTGCGCGAGCGCTCTCATAGACGGCAAAGCGTCGCCCTCTTTAAGCTGCCCGTTCAGGATCATTCCTTTGATCTGCGCGGCAATTTGCTCGTAAATCGGCACGCCGCCCGTGTTTGTTATTATAATGTTCATTAAAAGTACCATTCGCCGCCGAATACGCTTGACTGTGCACTGCCTTACGTTTTGACGGCGTTCCTTTGCAAAGTTTACCGGTTGAGAGTATATTGTGTATATCTCATATATACAATATATCATATTATCACAATTTTGTCAAGGGGTTTTTAAAAATATTTAAGAAATTTTTCATTGTGCGAAACATTATATTAAAACCGCCTCGCAGAAGCTGTTAAGGCAACACCGCACAAAGACCGATCTACGGTCTTTGTGCGGTGCTGCCTTAAGATGCGGCTGCGGAGCGGTTTTCCATATCCGATCGCCGATGTTTTGCACAGAATAACGGCGGCAAGCTGAAAACTTGCCGCCGTTTGTTGTTATTTTCCGTTGATCTCGATAAGCCGTTTGTTAAAATCCGGTGCGGGAATGGGCTTCGAGTAATAAAAGCCCTGAGCCGCGTCGCAGCCGCATTCGCTTAAAAACTTCGCCTGTTCGAGCGTTTCAACGCCCTCGGCGATGATGTCCAAGCCGATATCCTGCGACATGGAAATGGTGTGCTCGATAATTTTTCTGCCGCGTGAGGATTCCATAAATTCGTCCAAGAAGCTCTTGTCTATCTTCAAAACGTCGAACGGCGTGCTTTTCAGCATATTCAGCGAAGAATACCCCGAGCCGAAGTCGTCCATCAGCATTTTAAAGCCCGCCTTTTTCATTCTCTTTACAATTTCCTCAACGCCGTTGCTGTCAAAGGATTCGGTAATCTCAAGCTCCAAAAGCGATATGGGGATATCATATTTTTCAACGAGCTTCAAAAGTGTTGAAGTTACGTCTATCGTATGAATATATTCGCGCGAAATGTTCACGGAAATGGGCACAGGCTCTATGCCCGCGTCAATCCAATCGCGAATTTGTCTGCACGCTTGCTCCCAAATAAACTCGTCAAGCTTAATGATAAATCCGTTCTGCTCGAAAACCGGAATAAAGTCTCCCGGAGACACCATGCCCTTTGTCGGGTGGTTCCAGCGCGCCAAAGCCTCCGCTCCGATTATCCTGCCCGTTTTTATGGAGTGCTTGGGCTGCAAAAACATTACAAACTCGTTGTTGAGAAGCGCCTTGTGCATATCGTCCTCAATGGACTGCTTCTTTTGAAGCTCCGTTTTCATGTTGCTGCTGTAAAACCCGATGTTTTGCAGAGCGTTGCCCTTTATCAACTGCCGCGCAAGCGAAGCGTTATCACCGTGGCGGCGGGTATGGCAGGTGCGGTCGTCGACTATGCTTACGCCGAACACAAGGCGGTATTCCATGCCGTGATAGCCGCACAGCATGCTCTCGATCTTGCGTATGAAGTTTACAAGCCCGTCCTTGGTGTCAAACGTTGTGACTATCATATAAACGTCGGCGGTGAGGCGGCAGAACGGCTGTTCCTCGGTGCAGACAAGCGCCAGAGAGTCGTTGAAGAACTGCAAAAGATCGTCGCCCGTTTCAACGCCGTAGGTCTCGTTAATCAGCTTAAACCGCTCCACGTCAAACTGAATAAACGCGATATTGTCGTTCGGATTGTCCTTGATGACGCGCGCGCAGCGTTCCGCGAACAGCTTCGGGTTTTTGTCGGAGGAAAACGACTTCAAGACTGTGCGGTTGAATTCCTCGATAGGCGAATACGGACGTATATTATAATGTATATCGGTTATCCTTCCGTTTTCATCGCGCAGAAAAAGCGCGTACAAGTGACACATCTTGTAATCGCTGTATTCGGGGAGCTTTATGGAAATGTCCGTACCCGCTGAGTTTTTGTCCGTTCCATTTATAATGCCGTCTTGTATCTTGGAACAGAATACCGCAAACACGGGCTTCGACTGCTCCTCGATAAGACCGCTTTCGGCGAGATAATCAAGCGGGTCTCCCGATATCTCGGGAAATAAATTGCCGCTCAGCTGAAAAAACACATCGTCGGCAACCGAATAGTAAAAATGCACAGCGTCAGCGTCGCATTTCAACATTTGCACGATCCTGTCTTTATATTTATCGTCTATGCGTCCGCTCATAAAAATCCCCCTAATCATTTTCGATGATTTAAGTAAAAATCATATTTTACTTAAAATGCATAATTTCTTTTGCTTTAATAGAATTATAACATATCTTTTCACAAATTGCAAGTGCTTTTGTGGAATTTTTACAAAAGCGCGGCGAAATTTGGACATTTTGGGTGATGATTACAAAAGCAAAGCGCTTTTTAAAGTCCGAAAGCGCCAAAATCGCGAACGCTGCCTTATGTAAAATTTGATCGGCGGACTTTACAAACGCGGCAAAGTGTGTTATAATAATAAAGACGGTATCGCGCGGAGATTTTGCGCGGTATCGTCCGAAACGCTTTGAACGCGCCGTTTTCCGCCGAGCGGGAAGCGTTTGATACCATATAAAATTGCGAGGTAATGTTATGCTGAAGCCTTTTTCAAACAAAGTTGCAAATCTTGCGCCGTCGGCGATACGCGAGATATTGAAGTTTACCGCCGATCCCGAGGTAATAAGCTTCGCGGCGGGAAATCCCGCGCCCGAAGCGTTCCCCGTGGAGACGATAAAAAAGCTCTCCGATGAGATCTTCACAAACGAGCCGATAAGCGCGCTGCAATACTCCGTGACCGAGGGCTACGCGCCTCTCAGAAAGCGGCTTGAAAGCGACCTGCGCTCTAAGAATATGTTCGCGGAAAACGATATGGTGATAGTCACCGCGGGCGCTCAGCAAGCGATCGAGACCACCGCGAAGATACTCTGCAACGAGGGCGACGTTATCTTTTGCGAGAACCCGAGCTTCATAGGTTCGCTGAACGCGTTCAGAAGCTACGGAGTGAAGCTTGTCGGACTTCCCACGGATAAGGACGGCATTCTGCCGAGCGAGTTTGAGGAAGCCCTGAAAGCGCACCCGACCGCGAAATTTCTCTACACTATCCCGAACTTTCAAAACCCGACGGGCAACACGACTTCTTTGGAGCGGCGCAAAGCGATACTCGCGCTCGGCGAAAAGTACGGAATTTACATACTCGAGGACAACCCTTACGGCGACTTGCGTTTCGCGGGAACTCCCGTGGAAAGCTACAAGTCGCTCGACACGAAAGGCAACGTTCTCTATGCGGGAACGTTCTCGAAAACGCTCGCGCCGGGCTTGCGCGTGGGCTATCTCTGCGGCGAAAGCGAACTTGTGGGCAAAGCCGTCGTGGGCTTGCAGACAAGCACGGTACACACCAACATTTGGGCGCAAATGCTCACTTACAAATTTGTTACAACGGTCGATTGGAACGCGCATTTAAAGCGTTTGCAGAGCGTTTACAAACATAAATACGGGCTTATGCGCGGCGCTCTCAAAGCGAATATGCCCGATTGCGTTACTTACTCCGAACCCGAGGGCGGTCTGTTTATCTGGGCGACAATTCCCGAAAAGTACGATATGAACGCGTTCTGCACCGAAGCGGTTCACAAAAAAGTGGCGGTAGTGCCGGGCAACGCGTTTTTGAGCGACGAGAACGCCAAGTCAAGTTCGTTCCGCCTGAACTTCTCGACCCCGACGGACGAGCAGATAGAAAAGGGCGCGGAAATACTCGGGAAATGCGCCAAGGAATTTTTTAAGTAAACCGAAAGCCGAGTGATGTAAGTGAATAAGACAGTAATCGCAATTTGCTACGCGTTGGCTGCCGCGTTGTTTTACGCGTTAAACGTGCCGTGTTCGAAACTGCTGCTCGAAAATATACCCCCAACTTTTATGGCGGCGTTTCTCTATCTCGGCGCGGGAGTTGGCGTCGGGACGATGTATTTGTTTCATTATAAAAAGGAACAGCCTGCGGAACGCCTTGCCCGAAAAGATCTGCCATACACCGTGGGAATGGTGGTGCTCGACATTGCCGCGCCCATTCTGTTGATGATAGGCGTGAGTATCGGCACATCGTCAAACGCCTCGTTGCTCAGGAATTTCGAGATAGTCGCCACGACCGCTATCGCCGCGCTGATTTTCCGTGAAAGGGTAAGTCCGCGCCTTTGGGCGGCTATCGGGCTTATTACGCTGTCAAGCGCGATTTTATCTTTTGAGGGCGCGGGAAGTCTGCAATTCTCGCAAGGCTCGCTGTTCGTGCTTGGAGCAGCTGTCTGCTGGGGCTTGGAAAACAACTGCACGCGAAGCATTTCCGAGAAAAGCGCGTATCAGATCGTGACGATAAAAGGTTTCTTTTCGGGCGCGGGTTCAATGATAGTGGCTTTTGTAACGGGAGAAAAATTCCCCGAAATAAAATATATCTTGCCTGCGCTTCTGCTTGGATTTGTCGCTTACGGGTTGAGCATATTTACGTATATCAGAGCGCAGAAAACGCTCGGCGCGGCGAAAACGAGCGCGTTTTACGCCGCCGCGCCGTTTATCGGAGCGTTTCTGTCTTTTGCGTTACTGCGCGAAAAACTTACTTTGAATTATCTCGCGGCGCTTGCCGTAATGCTTGTCGGAGCGGCGCTTGCCGCCGTTGACGCTTTGGCGTACAGGCACGTTCATGAGCATTCTCATACGTTCACACATACGCATGACGGTTCAACTCATACGCATACGGTAACGCACTCGCACGAACATACTCATTATATAAGTGGAAAAAATCACAATCATAGGCACGGCGGCGCTCCTCGCGGCAAGGATAATATTGACGTTCACGGTGGAGCTTGACACGTTTCTTTATAGGAATTTTTGAAAGGAGGCACGCGATATGCACTGCCCGTTCTGCGGCGCGGAAATGGAGTACGGATTTCTTTACGCGAGCCAAGGGTTTTCCGTGGCTTCCCGACGGAGCCAGACCGACAAGATACATACCCGATTTTCGTTTTAAGAAGAAAGGCGGTATGATTTTCGGCGGACCGGAATTTATACTCGCCGCTACAGCAAAATGTGCAAAGAATGTCAGGCAGAAATTTTGTGTGTTGAGGCGGAGGACGCCGCCTTGCTGTCGCAAGGCAAGGACGACAACGAAAACACACGAAATTTCTGCCGACAGAATTTGTGCATTTTGCTGTAGTGGGAAGTATAAGGCTTTTGGACTTGACAGGCTTTCGTTTTGGGTTTGCAAAAGCTGTATGAGGGGCGTAGCCGATCGGCTTGCCGAATGGGGCAAACCGTCCAAAGACCGTCTGACCGAAAAATGAGAGAGTGTTTATGAAAAAATACATTGTGAAAATATTGAAAGGGTAAATTATGGAAGAACAGAAGAAAAAGATTTTGAGTTTAATCCAGCCGACAAACACCCCGCATTTGGGAAATTACCTCGGTGCAATGCAGAATTGGATAAAAATGCAGGAGGAGTTCGACTGCACATACGGCATAGCCGACCTCCACTCGATAACCGTGCGCCAAGACCCCGTAAAACTGCGCGCGCAGATCAAGGAGAGTTACGCACTGCTTATCGCTATGGGCTTAGACCCCGAAAAGTCCACGCTTTTCGTGCAGGGGCATAATCCTCACCACGCAGAGCTTTCGTGGATCTTAAGCTGCTACACGCAGTTCGGCGAGCTGTCGAGAATGACGCAGTTCAAGGACAAATCCGCCAAGCACCCCGAAAACATCAACGCGGGCTTGTTTACATATCCCGTGCTTATGGCGGCGGATATTCTGCTTTATCAAGCCGATCTCGTTCCCGTGGGACAAGACCAAATGCAGCATTTGGAGCTTGCGCGGAACATCTGCCAGCGCTTCAACGGCATTTACGGCGACGTGCTTACAATGCCCGAGGGTTACGTGACAAAGGCGACCGCAAAGGTGATGTCGCTGCAAGACCCGACCAAGAAGATGAGCAAGTCGGACGAAAACCCGAACGCTTCCGTGTGGGTTTTGGACGACCGCGATACGATAATCCGCAAGTTCAAACGTGCCGTCACCGACAGCGAGACCGAGGTCTGCGCGAGAGAGGGCAAGGACGGCATAATCAACTTGATGTCTATTTACGGCGCGGTGACCGACAAGTCGTTTGAGGATATCGAAGCGGAGTTCAAGGGCAAGGGCTACGGAGATTTCAAGCTTGCCGTCGGAGAAGCCGTCGCGGACAAGCTCGCTCCAATGCAGGAGGAATACAAGCGTATCGCCGCCGATAAGGGGTATATCGAGGACTGCATGAAAAAAGGTGCGGAAAAGGCGTTCAAGGTCAGCCGTAAAACTCTGCAAAAGGTACAGAAAAAGGTCGGATTTGTCGTGCTTTGATTGTGCAAAATCAACAAAGTTTGAGCGATTTGAAAAAAACGCTTGCAATTTGCGGCGAATTATGTTATAATACACTTTGTTACTGATAAAATATTCATTCGGAAGGACGGTGTTATATATGGCAAAATGTGAAATTTGCGGAAAGGGTGTAACATTCGGTATTAAGGTATCGCACTCTCACAGACGCTCCAACAGAACATTCAAACCCAATGTAAAGAAAGTAAAGGCTATCGTAAACGGAACTCCTTGCAGAGTTAATGTTTGCTCACGCTGCTTGCGTTCGGGTCTGGTTCAGAGAGCCGGTTGATAAGCAATATTTTCGGAGCTGCCCGAGGGCGGCTCTTTTTCCTTTTGCGGGCGGGTCTTTTCCTTTTTAAGGAAGCGCCGTAAAAATTCCGTGTGGCGGTTTTTGTACGGGTCTGCCGCGGCGTATAATTTGGAAAGGTTAAAGAACATTGTGAAAACCGACAAATTGATCGCAAAATTTCTCAAACCGTTTGGCGAATATGTATATTGCATTACATAGTACCGTGTGATATAATATAGATAACATAAATAAAACTTGCATCGAATCGCCGCGGCAGTAATTCATTTGTGTATTTTTTAACACTACAAAGGAGCATATTTATGGCTGATAATTCGGTAAAACAAGGCGGCGCGAAAGAAGTGGTGAAGCAGCTCGCGCCGGGCTGGATAATTTCGTTTGTGTGCTGCTACATGCTGTTCATATACGAGCCGCTGATGATGTACGGCACAAACAAGGATGATTTTTGGTTCGATTTCGGGATTATGGCGGCGCCGACCTTGAAGATCTTCGCGATATTCTTCTTCGGCGCGGCGGCGGTTTTCACGGGGCTGTTTTTCCTTACGCGCCGCGTAAAGGACGCGAGAATTTACAGACTGACTGTAACGGTGGTTTTCGTTGCCTTTGCGCTGCTGTATGTTCAGGGAAACGTGCTTGCGGGTCATCTCCCAGCGCTGGACGGCTCGTTCATCGATTGGGGCGCGCACACCTCGGACAACCTGATAACGCTCGCGATACTTGTTATTCTGACGGCAGCTGCGGTGTTTTTCTGTGTGAAAGGCGGCTTAAAGAAATTTGTCAATTTTGCGGCGTGCGTGTCTCTCGCCGTCTTTGTAATGCTGACGGTGTCGCTTGTAACGACTGCGGTGCAGAAAGATCTCTTTAAAAACAAAAACAACCTGATCTCCACCACGGAAAACTTTAACGGCGCTTCCAAAGACAAGAACTTCTTCATATTTATGGTGGATTCGCAAAGCGCGACCGAATTTACCGAGGTCATATCAAATCAGGAGCAGTTCAGCCACGCGTTCGACGATTTCACTTACTATACCGATACGCTTTCAACTTACGCGTATACGCGCGATTCGGTGCCGTTCGTGCTGTCGGGACATCTCAACAAAAACGACGAGGGCTTCGGCGAGTATTCCGAGCGGGCGCTTAACGATTCGACGCTCTTCAAAGCCCTTGACGAGCGCGATTACGACCTGTACCTTTACGACAGCGAGTTCGACTGGTACGGAGAAAAGGACTTCGACATCAAAAACAACCCCGGCTCCAATAACGTAAGTCTTAAGTTCGGCGAGTATTTTGAAAACGAAATGCGGTATGTGTGGTTCAAATATCTTCCTTACGCGTTCAAAAAATATTCGGGCATTGAGAGAATGGATTTCGGACGCTGCATAGATCAGTTCAATTGGGGCAACGACGTTCTTTATAAGGAGTTCAAAAATCTGCCGTCGCTTGACGTAAGCTCGGGTGCGCAGTTCCGATTTATTCACGCGGAGGGCGCTCACGTTCCGCTCGATATGGACGAAAACATGAACAGGATAGAGCAAGGCACATACGCCCAGAAAACCACGGCGACCGCCAAGCTCATTGCGGCGTTTATCGAGCGCCTGAAAGCAAACGGCGTATACGACAATTCCGTTATAGTGATCATGGCGGATCACGGTTATCAGCCCGCTAAAAACAAGCCCGAAAACTATATCCTCTCGCGTTTCAATCCGATATTGCTGATAAAGGGAGCGGGGGAGAAGCACGATCTTGAATACTCCGACAAGCCCGTTTCCTACCTTGATCTGCCCGGGGCTTACAACGACCTGCTCGACGGAAAACAAAGCTCCGAGCTGTTTACCGACGCGGAATTTCCGCGCACAAGAACGGTTATCTGGTACGAGATATACAAGGAGGAGCATATGGTGGAATACCAAACTGACGGAAAAGCCACCGAATGGGATAAATTTCATGAAACGGGAAACGTTTTCGATTTGCCTAAAAACTAAATTCTGCGCGACATTGTGTTGTTGAAAATGCACAATTTCACACGGTTATTTTATATAAAGTGCTAAAACCGTTGACACGGAGCGGTTTGTGTGATATAATAAAAAAGTATTGGTATATATCCTTTTACGGATGCTTTGATTACAAAGGAGTTTTAATGGACGCTTCAAAACAACATTCTTCAAAATTTAAAACAGCAATGAAACAGCTTTTGCCGTCTTATATAATAACGTTTGTGTTTTGCTTTATGCTTTTCGTTTACGAGCCGCTGCTTATGTACAGCACAAACAAGCTTGATTTTTGGTTCGATCTTCGCCTGATGACGCCGCCAATGCTCGCGGCTTTTGCGGCCTTCTTTTTCGGCGGCGCTATCATACTTACGGCGGCGTTCCTTATAAATAAAGCGATAGTAAAGGAAAAAGAGCCTACCGCTTACAGATTGATCTCTATCGCGTTGTTTTTTGTGTTTTTCGCGGCATATTTGCAAGGCAACCTGCTCGCGGGGAGCTTGCCCGCGCTGGACGGCTCCGTGATAGAGTGGAACAGCTTCGGCAAGAACGACATTATTACGTTTATCGTCTGGCTGGCTCTCGGCGGCGCGGCGGTATTTATGTTGGTAAAGCTCGGCGTGCAAAGCGCGCTGAAATACGTTGCGGGCGTGTCCGTTGTGCTTTTTATAATGCTCACGGTGTCGCTTGTGACCGAAATGATAAGTTGGGACGCTTTTAAGCGCAAGGACAGCGTAATTACGACAAACGTCGGTTTCAATACGATCTCCGAGGACAAAAACTTCGTCATCTTTTTGGCTGACGCGGTGGGTTCTACGGAATTTGGCAATGTTTTGAACGACAATCCCGAATACAAAGAGGTTTTTGAGGATTTCACATACTTCCCCGACACCTTGGGCTGCTACCCTTGTACGCGCGACACTATCCCGTTGGTTTTGGGCGGCGCATTGAACAAGAACGAAAAGGCGTTTGAGCAGTTTTCGTCGGAGGCTTACAGCAACTCTCCGTTTTTTAAGGAGCTTGACGAGCGCGGTTATGACATCAGTCTCTACGACGCGGAGCTTATCTGGTACGGAGACAAGAACGTTAATATAAGCAACAGCGCGGATTACAAAAATTACCGTCTGCCGATCAAAACGTTCTTCCGGGAAGAAATGAAGTACGTAAAGTTCAAGTACCTTCCTTACGCTTGGAAACGCTATTCAAAAATCGAAACAATGGATTTCAACGGCTTGGTGGACAAGTACATCTGGGATAACCGCACGGTTTACAAAATGACGACGAACGTGCCGAATTTAAAGAAGCAAAGCGGCAAGACGTTTAAATTTGTTCACACCGAGGGCGCACATATCCCGTTTCAGTACGATAAAAATTTGAACATAGTCGACGGCTATACCGATTACGAAACGAAGATCGAAGCCACTATCACGATGATAAACGCATATATAGAGCGCCTGAAAGCGAACGGAACCTACGACAACACCGTGATAATAATAATGGCGGATCACGGCAACACGAATTTGAACGAAGCCAACGACATGCTTGTCAGAGGAAATCCGATGTTCCTTGTAAAGGGCGCGGACGAGCACCATGAGTTCGCTGTTTCCGAAAAGCCGCTGTCCTATCTTGATCTTATGGATATTTACACAAAGCTTTTGGACGACAATTCGGCGGAAGAAGCTGTCGCGGATATTCCCGACAAGCGTGAGCGGTACTTTATGTGGTACAGAAATTTCCGCCTAGAAAACCATATAGAGGAATACGTGGTGACGGACAAGGCTTGGGAGTGGCAAAAGTTTAAGAAAACAGGTAATGAATATGATTTAAAGTGATCTAAAAAAGCCAAGCTGCCGCAAGTCACATTAAAAGCGGAGCAAGCCGCCAAGTTGTCATATCGAAGCGAAGCGAAGATATGACGACTTGGCAAGGCTAGTGCAAAAAACGAAGTTTTTTGCACGGTGCGTAGCGATTTTAAATAAAAAGCGAAGCGAAGATATGACGACTTGGCAAGGCTAGTGCAAAAAATCAAAGATTTTTTGCACGGTGCGTAGCGATTTTAAATGTAGCGATTTTAAATAAGGAGCGAATATGTTTTTGGGAAAAATATTGGGCCCCGTAATGAACTGGTGCTATCAGATAATAGGAAATTACGGGTGGGCAATAGTACTGTTTACGCTTTTCAGCAAAATAATATTGTTGCCCGTGTCGATCTGGGTGCAGAAAAACTCTATAAAGATGGTGAAAATGCAGCCGGCGATAAACAAGATAAAAATAGACCACTTCGGCGATAAGGATACGATAGCGGACGAACAGTCAAAGCTGTATAAAAAGGAAAAATACAGCGCGTTCGCGTCGCTTATACCAATGCTGATACAGATAGTACTTCTTATCGGCGTGGTGGACGTTATAAATCACCCGCTTACTTATATTACCAAGACCCCGAACGACAGCGTTTCGGCAATGGTTCAGGTGGCGCTGGATAATAATGAGAAGCTGGATAAAGGCTCGTCAAGCCTTGAGATAGCGGTAGTCGAGGATATTCAAAACGACAGATTTATCGACAAATACACCGCAGCTATAACGAACGAGCCGAGCGAAACGATAAGCAGCATCAAGAGCTTTAAAATGAGCTTCTTTGGATTTGACCTCGGCTGGGTCGCGGCTACAACGGGCGGTATAGCGTGGCTTGTTCCGATAATCGCGGGCTTCTCCGCGTGGCTGCTGTGCGTGGCTCAGAACTCGATAAACGTGCTCCAAGCGGAGCAGAGCAAGCTTAACAAGTACGGTATGATGGCGTTTTCCGTCGGACTTTCGCTGTTTTTGGGAATTTCCGTTCCCGCGGGCGTAGGTCTTTACTGGACGGCGAGCAATCTGCTCGCGATCTTGCAGCAGTGGCTGCTGAATATCGCGATCAACCCGAAGAAGCACGTCAATTACGAAGAACTTGAAAAGACCCGCAAGGAGCTTTCCGAGCTTAACAATATGAAGTCCGTCAAGGAGCTGCCGCCCGAGGCGAAGAAAAAGGCGAAAGCGGACTATAAGCGGTTTTTCGGCATAGTCAATAAACATTTGGTGTTCTACTCCGAGAGCAACGGCTTTTACAAATATTACAAGGGCATTATCGAGTATATTTTGAAGCACACCAACATTACCATACATTATATAACAAGCGATTTCAACGACAAGATCTTCGAGCTTGAAAAGCAAAACGAGCACATAAAGGCGTACTTTATCGATGAAAAGCGCCTTATCACGCTGATGATGAAAATGGACGCGGATGTTGTGGCAATGACTATGCCGGATCTCGAGACTTACCACATCAAGCGCAGCTATATTCGCAAGGATATCGAGTATGTTTACATTCCGCATGGAATGGACAGCAACAATTTGGCGTTCAGAACGCGCGCGCTGAACGCGTTCGATTCGGTTTTCGTTTGCGGTCCTCATCAGTTGGAGGAATGCGAAAAAATCGCGAAGCTCTATGAGCTTAACGATCAGAAATTCATAAAATACGGGTATTGCCTGCTGGACGATATGATAGCGGAATACGAATCGACCCCGCACCCCGAAAACGCGGTAAAGACCGTTCTTATAGCACCGTCGTGGCAAAAGGACAACATCATCGACCTGTGCCTTGACGAGGTGCTTGCAAGTATGCGCGGCAAGGACTATAACGTAATAGTTCGTCCGCACCCGCAGCACGTTCGTCACGCCGCGGAAAAGTTCGAGCATTTGAAAGAGCAGTATAAGGACGACAAAAACATCACTATCCAAACGGACTTTTCAAGCAACGACACCGTATTCAACGCGGATATCCTGATAACCGACTGGTCGTCGATAAGTCAGGACTACGCGTTCACCACCAAGAAGCCCGTTATCTTTATCGACACTCCGATGAAGATCATGAACCCCGATTACAAGAAGATCGACACCGAGCCTATCAACATTTGGATAAGAAACGAAGTGGGCACGGTAGTAAAAACCGACGAGCTTGACAAGCTTGACGGGATAGTTCGCGAAATGCTTGCAAACCGCGAAAAGTACCATGAAAAAATCGCCGCGCTCACAGAACGCTGTGTTTACAATCTCGGAAGCAGTTCCGAGGTCGGCGGCAAATACATCATAGAAGCAGTTCAGAATCAGATCAAAAAGAGAAAGGAAAGCAAACAATGAAAAACTTAAATTTAAAAGCAGTTTTGACAAACAAGGGCTATATCGATCCGTCCGTTATGACCTATACCATTCAGGCTATCGCGGGCGTTGCGATAGCTGTCGGAGCGGCGGTGGGAATTCACTTCCGCAAGGCGAAAAAGAAGCTGTCCGAAAAGCTCAACATCGACGAGAACAAGAACAAGGAAGTTGAGGGCGACGATATTCTCGTTAACGTTGACGAGAAAGCTGCGTCCGAAAGCCACGAGCAGTAATTGATTTCAATCCCCATTACAGAAAATCACTGTTTCCTTTCGCCGCCGGGGAACGGAATAAAGGATTCGGTCATGTGAAAGGAGAAAGCAAACTATGGCAAACAATTGGAAAAGCATTTGGGAAAAGCGTTCGCTTAACGAGGAGGCGTTCAACTCCGAGGATATCAACAAGCTCTTTGTGGAGCTTAAACGTGCCGACGGCTTTGACGTTGGCGGCGGCGAGTTGTCGGAAAAGGCGCTGATTTGTCAGTACGAGGACGTGAAGCAGAGACTTTCAAAGGGCGCTCCCAAGCCCGTCGGTTCCGTTTACGAGTTTGGGTGCGGCAGCGGCGCGAACCTGTTGCTTTTTGAACGCGACGGTTTTAAATGCGGCGGCATTGATTATTCCAAGGCTCTTATCGACATTGCCCAAAAGGTTCTCAAATCCGACGACATCACGTGCGGCGAGGCGATAAACGCTTCCGAGAAGCCCGTTTACGACTGCATTTTGGCGAACAGCGTTATATCCTACTTTCCCAATACGGACTATACGGCGGGCGTTCTTGAAAAGATGTTCGCGAAAACGAATTACTCAATAGGTCTTATCGACGTACATAACATAGAGAAAAAGGACGACTTTATCGCGTACCGCAGAAAGATGATAGAAAACTACGACGAAAAATACGCCGATCTTAACAAGCTGTTTTACAGCAAGGCGTTCTTTGAGGATTTCGCGAAAAAGCACGGCTTGAAGATCGAGTTTTCCGAGTCCGCTGTGGAGAATTATTGGAACAACGAATTTGTGTTTAATTGCTTTATGTATAAGTAATTTATACTCCCCACTACAGCAAAGTGCACAAATCCTGTCGGCATAAATTTAAGAGTACTAATAATCCCTCGCCAAAAGCGGGGGATTTTTTTGTATTTATAAGATTGTTTTAGCGATTTTAATATAGTCCTCAAGCGATAACTCCTCGGCGCGCGCCGTGGGCTTTAAATTTAGGCTCGACAGAATTTCCGAGATGTCGGCTTTGGAAACGTGAAGCTCCGCCGAAAGCGGATTTACAAGCTGTTTGCGCCGCTGTGAAAATCCCGCGCGAACGAGCCGAAACAGCGTTTTTTCCTCGTTCGGCGAAAGTGAACGTTCGTTTTTGATGTTCAATCGAATGACCGCGCTGTCAACGTTCGGCGAGGGCATAAAGCTTCCGCGAGCCACACGAAACAGCGTTTTCGGTTCACTGTAATAGTTTACCGCGTAGGTTATCGCGCCGCACTCCCGTGTGCCGCATTTCGCGCAAATGCGCTCCGCGGCTTCCTTTTGCACCATGACCGTCATCGCCTTGATATTAAGGCGGCTTTCGAGCACCTTCATAATGACGGGCGAGGTAATGTAATAAGGAAGGTTCGCGCAGACTACCGCGTCCTTGCCGCCGAATTTTTCCGCGATGAGCCTCGAGAGGTCTGTTTCCATAACGTCCGCGAAGATCACCTCGACATTGTCAAAATCAGCCAAAGTTTCCGCGAGAATGGGCTTTAAGCGCTCGTCTATCTCAACGGCGACTACCTTGTCGCAGCGCTTTGCAAGCTCCCGCGTCAAAACGCCGACCCCCGTGCCTATTTCCAGAGCGCAAACGCCCGGCCCACAGCCGCCACGTTCCGCGATATTCGGGCAGACCGTCGGGTTTATCAGAAAGTTCTGTCCCAAGGATTTTGAGAACGAAAAACCGTGCCGCGCAAACAGCTCCTTTATTGTGCCGATATTCGTAAGCTCCATCAGTAACCCTCGTTTTCGGTCAAGCTGCTGTCGTTGTCGACCCAATCTTGCACATTGAAGATACGGTATTCGCTCGGGGAGGTGCGGACTATCACTTGAGCTATCCCGGCGTTGATTATCAGGCGCTTGCACATCGAGCAAGGCTCAACGTCTCCGTAAAGCTCGCCGGTTTTCGCGTCCAGACAGGCTAAGTACAGCGTCGCGCCTATCATAAGGGTGCGCGGCGCGGAGATTATGCAGTTTGCTTCGGCGTGGACGGAGCGGCAAAGCTCATAACGCTGCCCTTTCGGGATATTCAGCTTTTCGCGGGTGCAAACGCCGAGATCAGAGCAGTTTACGCGCCCGCGGGGAGCGCCGACGTAGCCCGTTGAGATTATTTCGTCGTTGTTGACGATAATTGCGCCAAATTTGCGCCGCAGACACGTTGCGCGTTCCGCGACCGTCTGTGAGATGTCGAGGTAATAGTTTATCTTGTCAACGCGCGGTTTGTTTTCCATGACCGTCAGTCCTTTCTTAAAATACACGACCGAATTTGTTTTCCTCCGTGCATACGGCGCGGAGACAGCTTGTGTAAAAAGTTTTTCTCTCTCCCCCGCGAAGACGGGGAGAGAACGCTGTTATAAAAGCTCTTTGCTTGTGGCGCGGAGAAGCTTTTCTATACCATTATAACACAAATCCTCGGCGTTGTCAATTATCCGCCGAAAACATCCACGCTTTTTCCTTATTGTGCAAAAATCTCCACCGTATTTTGACAGAGTTTTCAACGTATTGGTGATACAATATTCTTACCGTTTAACGGAAAGGAAGTTGAAAATTATGACGGAAAAAGCGGCAATTTTAAAAAGGAGAACGGCGCGGAGATCGGCTTTTCCGCTGAAAGAGACGGCGCTCGGTCTGCTTGCCTTGCTTATGGAGCTTGGCAGCGGCACGTTCGCGGCGGCTCCATGTGCGGCGGCTCTCGCGTCGGGGCTTGGCGGCACGGCGTTTATCGGCGCGATGAGCGGCGGCGTTTTGGGCGCGCTTCTGCACGGTTTTCCCGCGGCGCTCTCGGGGCTTGGTGCGTTGGGGATAGTTCTTGCAGCGCGGATCATTCCCGATTTCGGAAACAAAAAGCTTCGCGCCGCTGAACGCTGCGCGGCGGCGCTTCTCGCCGTGTTCTTTTCGCGAATATCCGAGACGTCAAACGCTTCGGAGCTGCTCTCGGTGATCGTCGCTGCGGTCACAGCGGGAGTTTTCGCGCTTTGCGTAAACTCGCTTTACGAAAACGCGGAAAACCGCGAGGGTTCGCTCGGCAGTATCGGCAATTTCGGCGCGGACGTCAAAGCCGCCTCGGTTTTGTGTATCGCCTGCGCGGCGGCGTTTATGCCGCTTGGGGCGCTGGATTACAAATACATAAATCTCGGGCGGGTCGTTTTGAGCTTTGCGGCGCTTGAACTTACCTCGAGAAAAAACGCGTCGGGCATCGCCGTAATATTGTCCGCGCTGTGCGGACTGTGCCTTTCGACCTCGGGCGGGCGGATAGGCTCGGGCGCGGCGGTCATAGCAATTGCGGCGATGGCGTGCGGAGTGTTCGCAAGGCGCGGAAAACTCGTATGCGCGGCGGGTTATGTGTTTTTTTGCGCGGCGGGAATGCTTGCGGCAAACGCCGACGAGGGCGGATGGCGCATTTTGACGGAAGCCGCCGTTTCGGGCGCTCTGTTCGCGGTCTTGCCTTTGGAGAGAATTTGCGCTCCCGAAAGCGCGTTTTCCGACAAGGGCGTGGCGGCAATGATACACGAGCGGCTCAACTTTGCGGCGGACGCTATCGCGGGTATCGGAAGCGGAATTTCGGCGGCGGCGGACGTGCTCGACAAAAAATACACGCTGAACCCCGCCGACATCGCCGACCGTGCCGCCGACCGCGCCTGCCGTTCCTGTCCGAACTCCATGGTCTGCTGGGGCGCAAAGTATGAGACGTTCCACAAGGAATTTAACCGCTTGGTAATGCAGCTTCGCACAGGTTTTGAGCTTACGGAGTTTTCGATGTCGCCCGACTGCGCCGAGCTTTGCGTGAATCGCGCGGGCGTTATCAAGGCTGTCGACGCGGAATATTCGCGTTACGTCTCGGCAATGGCGGACGAGCGCCGCGTGCGCGAACTAAGACGAATTTATACCGACCAGTTGAGCGGAGTGCGCGACATCCTGCGCGATATGGGCAGTCTCAACACCGACGCGCTGTCGAACGACCGCGATACCGCTGCCGAGGAACGCGCCGAGCGGGTTTTGAAAAACAACGGCGTTGCAAAAGCGCAGGTTTTCGTAATGCGCGGCAAAAACGGCAAGCTGCGCTTTGAGGCGTATGGAGCCACCGAGCCGCGAGTTACCCGCGAATATCTCGGGTCGCTGCTGTCAAGCGCGGTGGGCTGCGAACTTGAATTGCCCGAGATAGGCGGCTCGGGCGAACGTTTTCGGATATCTTCCATTGAACGCACAAGGCTTTCCGCGAAAATAGGCGCGTATCAGCTTGCGCGCGGCGAAAACCGCGTATGCGGCGACTGTTACGAGTGCTTTACGGGTGCGGACGGCGCTCTGTACGTGATACTTTCCGACGGAATGGGCACGGGCAGCCGCGCGAGAGTGGATTCAACAATGGCGTGCTCGGTGATGTCGAAACTGCTCAAAAGCGGCATAGCGCTCTCCGCGGCGCTTGAGACCGTGAATACCGTACTCATGGTAAAAAGCGCCGACGAGAGCTTCGCCACGCTCGATATCTGTAAGATAGACCTCAACAGCGGCGAATGCGCCGTTTATAAAGCGGGCGCGGCGACCACTTACATAAAATCAGACGATCGGCTTATCCGCGCGTCCCTTTCCTCGCCGCCCGCGGGGACGGGCGGAAAACTCACCGTGCCCGCGCAGAGATTTGTAGTGCAAAAAGGCGACGTTATCCTCATGATGACGGACGGAGCGGCGCCCGACGAGCAATGGCTGTCGCGCGAGCTGTCGAGATCCTCTGACCCGTCCGAGCTTTCCGAGCGAATAGCTAAGGCGGCGCGGAATTCCAACAACGGACGCGACGACGATATCAGCGTTATCGCGGCGGTGGTCGGCTGATACCGATTTGAAATTAACAGTAAAATTTAGTTAAGTAAAACCACAGTTGTGCAAAAGTGCTAAATTTGCGAAAACCATGCGGCAAAGTTAACCTAAATTGTCGAAAAAAATATGTTAAATCTGCCTATGTAAACGTTTTCTTGCAAATTACATTACAAACGCTGTATATTTTTCACAAAATACTAAAATAAAAATGTGAAAAATCATAAAAAACCAACAAACCACTTGCAAAATTTTGACATATATGTTACAATGGTAGTAACAAAAACATAAAGCGGTGATAAAGTTTGGTTAAATTTATCAAAAACACCGTGACGTGTTTTTACAAAAGAGTTGACAAATTTCTATTATAAAAAACCGATGTCAACCGTAAACTATAAACTGTCAACTGTTAAGTGGGAGGTATTTTAAAATGGCAATCGATGTTCCCGAAAAGTACAACGTGCCGCTGTATTTGTTCCATCAGGGCGAAAACGCGCACGCGTATGAATTTTTCGGATCGCACAAAGAAACCGTGGGCGGAAAAAACGGCGTCATTTTCAGATGTTGGGCTCCGCACGCAAAATCCGTAAGTGTGGTGGGTGATTTCGACCACTGGGACAGAATGCAGCACAGAATGAATAAGATCAGCGACGCGGGCATTTGGGAGCTGTTTGTGGAGGGCATTAAGCAGTACGACAATTACAAGTACAGCGTTGAAGCCCCGGACGGACTGATAAAGCTCAAAGCCGACCCTTATGGATATCACATGGAGCTGCGCCCGAACACAGCTACAAAGTTTTACGATATCGAGGGATATAATTGGGGCGATGGGAAATATCGGGAAAAGCTCTCGAAAACCAACGTCTACGAAAGCCCGATCAACATCTACGAATTGAACGCAGGCTCTTGGAAGCGTAACGGCGAGAACTTCCTGAGCTACAAAATGCTCGCGGATGAGCTTATCCCTTATATCAAGGAAATGGGTTACACTCATATCGAACTTATGCCTGTGGGCGAGTATCCGTTCGACGGCTCGTGGGGCTATCAGCAGATAGGCTACTTCGCGCCGACGTCGCGTTTCGGAACGCCGCACGACTTTATGTATTTCATAGACAAGTGCCACCAAGCGGATATCGGCGTTATCATGGACTGGGTTCCCGCGCATTTCCCGAAAGACGCGGCGGGGCTTTACGAGTGGGACGGCGATTTCTGCTATGAGTATGACGACCCGTTCAAGCGCGAGCATAAGAGCTGGGGCACGAACGTGTTCAACTGGGGGCTTGCCGAGGTGCAGAGCTTCCTTGTTTCCAACGCGAATTACTGGATAGAGAAGTACCATATCGACGGACTTCGCGTTGACGCCGTCGCTTCAATGCTTTATCTCGATTACGACCGCCGTCAGGGCGAGTGGCGTCCGAACCAAAAGGGCGGCAAGGAGAATATTGAAGCAATAGCGTTTTTGCAGAAGCTCAACGCGGCGGTATTTAAGGAACACCCGAATATCCTTATGATCGCCGAGGAAAGCACCGCGTGGCCTATGGTAACAAAGCCCGCGGATATTGGCGGATTGGGCTTCAATTTCAAGTGGAATATGGGCTGGATGAACGATATGCTCCGTTATATGAGCATGGATCCGCTCGGCAGACCGTATAATCACAATCTCGTTACGTTCTCGTTCTACTACGCGTTCTCCGAGAATTTTGTGCTACCGATAAGCCACGACGAGGTCGTTTACGGCAAGTGCTCAATGCTCGACAAGATGGGCGGCCCGAGAGAGTACCGCTTTAACTCAATGAGAACGTTCCTGGGCTATATGATGGCGCACCCCGGCAAAAAGCTGATGTTTATGGGGCAGGAGTTCGCGCAGTACAAGGAGTGGAACTTCCAGACGCAGCTTGATTGGGAGGTTCTCGAATTCGAGCCGCACTATAAATATCATCAGTACGTCAAGGCAATCAACAAGTTCTATAAGGAGAACCCCGAACTGTGGGAGTGCGATACAAGCTGGGAGGGCTTCCACTGGATCTCCGCCGAGGATAATCAGAATTCGGTTATCGCGTTCAGACGTATCGCCAAAAACAAGGACGAGATCATTGTGGTCTGCAATTTCCAGCCTGTTCGTCATGAGATATACGAGATAGGCGTTCCGTATTTTGCGGATTATGAGGAGGTATTCACGAGCGACGCGGTAGAGTTCGGCGGCACGGGCATTTCAAACGGCACCGTTACCGCTAAGGAACAGCCGATGCACGACGAGCAGTATAGAATTACGCTCGATATCCCGCCTATGTCGGCTATATTCTTAAAGCCGCGCAATATCAGAGATCCTCACGCTCCGGAGCCTGTCGCAGAGGTGAAACCCGAGCCGAAGCCCGAAGTAAGATCCGAGCCGACCCCCGAGACTAAGTCTGAGGCAAAATCCGAGCCTAAGCCCGAAACGAACCTCGAGCCTAAGCCCGAGCCTCAAGCCGAGGAAGCACCGAAGTCGGAAGCGGCGCAGCAAGCGCAGCCGACTCAGCAATCGCAGCCTGCTTCAAAGCCGCAAAACACGAATAACAACGCGAACAGAAATTCAAAGCGCAAGGGCAAGCACAAAAGATAAACGGACGGAATCCAATATGCCCAATTAAAAAGCTGCACTATCTGCACTACACTATTTGAATTGAAAATAAAATAAGGAGGACACAGATTATGAACCACATAAAAAAAGAGTGCGTCGCGATGCTGCTCGCGGGTGGTCAAGGCAGCCGCTTGTACGCGCTGACGCAGGATATGGCAAAGCCCGCCGTGCCTTACGGCGGAAAGTACAGAATAATTGACTTCCCGCTTTCCAATTGCGTGAATTCGGGCATCGATACGGTGGGCGTGCTTACGCAGTATCAGCCTATGGTGCTCAACGAGTATATCGGCAACGGACAGCCGTGGGGCTTGGACAGAGCGCACGGCGGCGTGCACGTTCTGCCGCCTTATGAGACCGCGAACGGAAAGAGCTGGTATTCGGGCACGGCAAACGCTATTTATCAGAATATCGGATTTATCGATCGATACAGCCCCGAGTATGTTGTAATTCTCTCGGGCGACCACATTTATAAAATGGATTATTCCAAAATGGTTGACTTCCATAAGGAAAAGAACGCGGACGCGACGATCGCCGTTCTTGAAGTTCCGTGGGAGGAGGCTCCGCGCTTCGGAATTATGACGGCTGATGAAAACGGCATGATAACCGAGTTCGCCGAGAAGCCCAAAGAGCCGAAATCCAACCTTGCTTCCATGGGTATCTACGTGTTCTCGTGGCAGAAGCTCCGCGCTTATCTTATCGAAAACGAAAACGACGAGGGCGCGACAAAGGATTTCGGTAAGAACATAATTCCCGCAATGCTCAACAACAAGGAGAAGATGGTGGCATACCACTTCGACGGCTACTGGAAAGACGTTGGCACTATCGACAGCTTGTGGGAAGCGAATATGGACGTTCTCGACCCGAAAGTTCCACTTGATCTGCTGGACGACAGCTGGAAGATATATTCCAGAAACCCCGTTATGCCGCCGCACTACGCGGGTCCTCAATCGAGAATTGAGAACTCGATGATAGCCGAGGGCTGCGAGATAAACGGAATGATAGACTTCTCCGTTCTGTTCGCGGGAGTTACCGTCGAGGAGGGCGCGATAGTCCGCGATTCCATTATAATGCCCAATTCCGTCATCAAGAAAGGCGCGGTAATCGAATACGCCATTGTCGGCGAGGACTGCGTTATCGGAGAGGGCGCGCATATCGGCGAACGTCCCGAGCTTATCGAGGACAAATCGCAGTGGGGCGTCGCTGTTATCGGACATCACGTAAGCGTTTCGGATAAAGCCGTGGCTCCGCCAAAGGCTATGATTTCACAGGATATATAAGAAGGAGGACTGTTTGATATGGCAAGTATGGCTAACGTTTTGGGTTTGATCTTCGCCAATATGCACGAGCAGACCCTTCCCGAGCTTACCAAGGCGAGAGCTATGGCAAGCGTTCCTTTCGGCAGTAAGTATCGCCTGATCGATTTCCCGCTTTCCGGAATGGTAAATTCGGGCATAACTCAAGTCGGAATTATCACAAAGCAGAATTACTATTCGCTGATGAACCACCTCGGAATGGGCTCCGAGTGGGATCTCGCACGCAAGACGGGCGGACTTCACATACTCCCGCCGTATGGCAGAGAGAACGCGGGTATGTACCGCGGCAGACTTGAGGCTCTCGCGGGCGCGGGCGAGTTTATTCACGAAAGCAACGCGGAATACGTCGTTATGACGGACAGCAACGTTATCGCAAATATGGACTTAAAGCCCATAGTTGATTTCCATGAGAAGAACGAAGCGGATATCACCTGTGTTTACGGAAAAGTCGTTTATGATACCGAGCGCGCTCAGCTGCAGACGATTTTGTGCGTAAACGAGAGCGGCGAGGTTTACGACGTTCTCGCGAGACCCGCTATAAGCGGCGAGATGAATGCTGCGCTGAACGTTTACGTTATGAAGCGCAAGTTCCTAGAGGATATTATCCGCGAGAGCGAGTGCAGAAGCCTTTACAGCTTCGAGACCGATATTCTTCAGCACAAGCTGCACGATTTCAAAATCATGGGTTATAAGTACGAGAAGTATTTCGAGATCATAGATTCCATGAAATCGTACTACAAGGCGACAATGGATATGAAAAACCGCGATATTTCGCGCGAAGTTTTCTCGCTCGATACGCCTATTTACACAAAGGTTCGCGACGTTGCTCCCGCGAAGTACGGAATCGACTGCTCGGTTAAATCCTCGCTTGTCGCCGACGGCTGCATTATTGACGGTACGGTTGAGAATTCCGTATTGTTCCGCGGCGTTAAGGTCGGCAAGGGCGCGGTGGTAAAGGACAGTATCGTAATGCAGGGCGCCGTTATCGAGGAAAAGGCAAGCTTTATCAACGCGGTTGCCGATAAAGACGTGACGATCACAAAGAACCGCACTATCACCGGCTCGGCGGACTTCCCCGTATACATTTCCAAGGGCGGAGTGGTTTGACCGATATCGAATTCTAAATAGTAAGGCGCGGCGTTTCTTGATAGAAACGCCGCGCCGATTTGCATGGAAAACAGTAAATCACCCCGCGAAAAACCGCGGGGTGATTTATATTGCGTATTAAAAAGCAGACGGTCTTATTCCATTCTTTGCAAAGTTACGGTAGCTACATCCAATGGTCTTGAACTGCTTCCCGTGCCGTTATACATAGTGAACTCATAAACGGCGCGCTGAATGATCGGACCTTTTGAATCGGCCTTAACAGCAAAACTCTTGTTGTTTGAGGTAACGGTATTGGTTGATACCTGCCCGTTTTCAAAGTAGAGCGTAACGGTACATTTTTTATAGTTGCCATCATAGCCGTTTGTGGCTGTCATTCTTCCGCTCATATTTCCCAAAGTGAGGTTAAAGCTGTCGGGTTCACGGAATGAGAGCTTTGTTTCCTCAACGCTGAAAACATAAAATTTACCTCCCCAATGATTATACGCCGAAGTGCCTAACAAATTAAGCCCAATTGCGGTTTCGGCATACGCTTTAGCTGCCGAGGATTTTTCTTCAGCCGTTTTCTTTGCGTTTTCGCGCGCAATTTCATGAGGTTCTTGAACGGCAACGCCGCGCCGTCGACAATCTTTCTCGCAAGCGCTGATGGTAATGCTTTCGTCAATTTTAGCCCCTTCTTCAATAAGCGCTTCTTCAAAAGCCTTGTTGTAAGCCTCCGCGTATTTGTTGTTTGCCGCCATCATTTGCTCATCCACTATTGTGATTTCATCTGCCGGCGCGGACGTTTTTGTGTTGTCGGCAACGGCGCTGCATACACCGCACGTTAAAGTCAATGTTGCTGCCGCGGACACGGCGGCGATTTTTAAAAGCCTTTTTTTCATAGTAACACCCATTCCAAACTTCTTGCCTAATGGTATTATAAAATAATTTATATAAGGAAAAAATTCCCTTATATAAACATTATAAATACTTACGCCTTGATTGTCAAGCGTAAAATTAAACAAAAGAATACTTTTTCGTTGTGCATAGTGCACAATCAAATCCGCGCGGCGGGATTTATGAGGCAATTATGTAATAAATTTTGAAAAAAGCCCTTGATAAAGGGCTTTTTGTATTATAATGGGGCAATTCAATTCTTCGGGGGGCCTTTCTTAATTATGCTTCAAGTTATTTATCAGCCGCTAATCAAAGTAATGATCGCGTACTCTTTTATATCCGCGGCAACCGTGTCGCCTTCATATAAAGTAAATCTATATGTTGCACGTTCGATCTTTTTATTGGCGGAACCCGTTACATACGTGTTTACCGATGATTCATTTCCTTTTTTGTATGAGTAATCCGTGGTACCGTCAGTGTATGTGATATCAATTCGAACGGACTTAAGATTTCCTTTGTAACCCTCTATTGGGGTAATGGAGGCGTATCCGCCGTTAGTATAGCATTTAAAAAAGTTGGGTGGATTAAAAAATGTAAGTGAATTGGAGCCAACATCGGAAGGCAGAACAAAAGATTCGTGCCATCCCGGCCAAACAGAGTTTTCATAAGCTGTGAGCTTAAATGAGTTGGACGAAAGACTAAGCTTTTCACATTCAGCTTTGGCTTTTTCCTCGGCTATTTTACGTCTGACGCTGTGCGGGTCTTCGGTGTATTCGCCGCGCTCGGTCTTATTTTGTGCTTTTGCAACGGCTTCCTCAATGTCTGACATTTCCTCTTTGAGAGCCTTATCGTATGCGTTATTGTATGCTTCGATGTATTCGCTGTGCTTTTCCAACATTTCCTCGGTAACAACGACCGTGTCGGCGGTCGTTGTTGACGAATAAGCTGAAGCGCTGTTTAGGCTGAACGTCAGTGCCGCCGTCAGTGCCGCCGCTGTTGAAACGATTTTCAGAAATTGTTTTTTCATAAATAATTACTCCTTTCATAACCCAATAAACTATTAACGTGAGCCGGCAAAGGAAAAACTCCTTTGTAAATTAATTATAGCGCTTATTGTTTATTTTGTCAAGTTAATATTTAAACAAAAAAACTAGTTGGTATTGTGCAAAATGCATAACCAAGGCGCTTTGGAGAAAAAAATGCATCGTTTTGTCACAAATTTTGCAAAAAGCCCTTGACAAAGGACGTTGTTTGTATTATAATGTTCAATGTGTGCTATAATAATTTCCCAACAGCGGGAAACAATAGCATTACGATGATTTTATTGGAGGTGAAAAACAGTGCCAACGTTTAACCAGCTTGTCCGCAAAGGACGCCAGGTATCCACAAAGAAGTCTAAGGCCCCGGCTTTGCAGCACGGTCTGAATACCTTGCATAAGGAGCAGATCGACCAGCACAGCCCTCAAAAGAGAGGCGTGTGCACGGCGGTTCGTACACAGACCCCTAAGAAGCCGAACTCCGCAATGAGAAAGGTAGCCAGAGTTAAGATCTCTAACGGCTACGAAGTAACGGCTTACATTCCGGGTATCGGACACAAGCTCCAGGAGCACTCCGTTGTACTCATCAGAGGCGGACGTGTAAAGGATCTCCCCGGTGTGCGTTACCACATCGTAAGAGGAACTCTCGACGCGCAGGGCGTGGACAAGAGAATGCAGGGACGCTCCAAGTACGGAGCTAAGAAGCCCAAGGCAGGAAAGAAAGCGTAATAAATCCTTATAAAGCTGGCTTATGGCATTGTTTTAAATAGACAATCCTTAGGCACGGCGGGAGTTTTACACTTTCGAGTACCTGTGAATTCGATTTATTTGAAGGAGGGAAGTAAAGTGCCAAGAAGAGGTAATGTTCCCAAGCGTGAGGTCCTGCCGGATCCGCTTTACGGTTCGGAGTTGGTAACAAGACTTATCAACAACATCATGCTTGACGGAAAGAAGGGCGTAGCCCAGAAGATCGTATACGGCGCGTTCGAGATAGTTGCCGAAAAGACAGGCAAGGATGCTCTCGAAGCTTTCGAGGAGGCAATGGAAAACATCATGCCCCGCTTGGAGGTAAAAGCAAGACGTGTCGGCGGCGCGACTTATCAGGTTCCTATGGAGGTTCGTGAGGACAGACGCCGCACTTTGGGACTTCGTTGGATAACAACGTACAGCCGCCAGAGAAACGAAAAGACCATGAAAGAAAGACTCGCAAACGAGATATGCGACGCTTTGAACAATCAGGGCGGCGCGGTCAAGAAGCGCGATGATACGCACAAGATGGCGGAGGCTAACAAGGCGTTCGCACACTATAAGTGGTGATTAGAGGTTAGAAATTGAGAGGTAAGAGGTAAGAACACAATCTAACATCTTATCTCTACGCTTACCTCTGACCTCTTACATCTAATACAGGAGGATCTATGAAAAGAGACGTATCTCTTGAAATGACGCGTAATATTGGTATCATGGCGCATATAGACGCGGGCAAGACCACCACTACGGAGCGTATTTTGTTCTATACGGGCGTCAACTATAAAATAGGCGAGACCCATGACGGCGCTTCCACGATGGACTGGATGGAGCAGGAGAAAGAGCGTGGTATCACGATCACTTCCGCCGCTACCACCGCGTTCTGGAAAGACCACCGTATCAATATTATCGACACTCCCGGTCACGTTGACTTCACCGTTGAAGTTCAGCGTTCCCTGAGAGTTCTTGACGGCTCTGTTACCGTATTCTGCGCAAAGGGCGGCGTTGAACCGCAGTCCGAGACGGTATGGAGACAGGCCGACAACTATCACGTGCCCAGAATGGCTTATGTAAATAAGATGGATATTATGGGCGCAAATTTCTACAACGTTGTGGATATGATGCACGACAGACTGAAGTGCAACGCAGTTCCCATTCAGCTCCCGATAGGCGCGGAGCAGGACTTTAAGGGAATTATCGACCTCATTGAGATGAACGCGGACGTTTATTATGACGACCTCGGCAAGGATATGAGAGTTGAGGAAATTCCCGCGGATATGAAGGAAAAGGCAGAGGAGTACCGCGCTAACCTGCTCGAAAAGGTTGCGGAACTTGACGACGACCTTATGGAGCGCTACCTCGAAAACGAGGGCGCGGATTTCACGTCCGAGGAGATCAAAAAGGCTATCCGTAAGGGTACCATCGAGAACAAGTTCGTTCCCGTAACCTGCGGCACTTCTTACAGAAACAAGGGCGTTCAGAAGTTGCTCGACGCTATCGTCGACTATATGCCGTCGCCATTGGATATCCCCGCTATTAAGGGCACAAACCCCGAGACAGACGAGGAAGAAGAACGTCACCCCGGCGACGATCAGCCGTTCTCCGCGTTGGCGTTCAAGATCGCGACAGACCCGTTCGTTGGTAAGCTCTGCTTCTTCAGAGTTTACTCGGGTTACGTTGAGGCGGGTACTACCATTCTCAACTCCACCAAGGACAAGAACGAGCGTATGGGTCGTATTTTGCAGATGCACTCCAACCACAGACAGGATATCGACGCTTGTCCGTGCGGAGATATCGCGGCGGTAGTCGGCACGAAGTACACGACTACGGGCGATACGTTCTGCGACCCCGCTCACCCGATAATCCTCGAGCAGATGGACTTCCCCGAGCCTGTTATCGATCTGGCTATCGAGCCTAAGACCAAGGCAGGTCAGGAGAAGATGAGCATCGCTTTGGCGAAGCTCGCCGAGGAAGACCCCACATTCAAGACATGGACTAACCAAGAAACAGGTCAGACCATTATCGCGGGTATGGGCGAATTGCACCTTGAAATTATCGTAGACCGTTTGCTCCGCGAGTTTAAGGTAGAAGCGAACGTAGGTGCGCCTCAGGTTGCTTACAAGGAGACTATTACCGGTACTGCCGATATCGACGAGAAATATAAGCGTCAGTCGGGCGGTTCGGGTCAGTACGGTCACGTTAAGATCCGCGTAGAGCCGAACGAGAGCGGCAAGGGCTACGAGTTCGTTAACGCCGTTGTCGGCGGTTCTATCCCCAAGGAGTTTATCCCGGCGGTAGACCAAGGTATTCAAGGCGCGCTTAACGCGGGCGTTCTCGCAGGCTATCCCGTTGTCGATATCAAGGTTGAGCTGTACGACGGCTCTTACCACGAAGTCGACTCGTCCGAAATGGCGTTTAAGATCGCAGGCTCTATGGCTATCAAGGAAGCGCTGAGACAAGCGCACTCCGTAATCCTCGAGCCGATCATGAAAGTCGTTGTCGTTTCTCCGTCCGATTATACCGGTACGGTCATCGGCGACTTGACTTCACGCCGCGGTCAGATACAAGGTCAGGAATCCAGAAACGGTTCCGAGCAGGTTACCGCGCTCGTTCCGCTTTCCGAGATGTTCGGCTACTCCAACGACCTCCGTTCCAAGACTCAGGGACGCGGTCAGTATGTAATGGAGCCGCACAGCTACGTAGAGGTTCCGAAGTCCGTTGCAGAGGGCATTATGTCCAAGCGCAAGCAGAACGATTAAAACTATTTTCATTCTCCCCATGCTTTGGGAGAATATAGAGAAATTTTACCAAACGGATTTTTTCATATTTTCCCCGCGGCGCGGGGAGAATATATGAAGAAATTTCCCAAAAGTACTTGATTTTTTCGGTATTTTATGGTAAAATAATACTGTAAACTTTAAAACAACCTATTGAAGGAGGAAAATCCAATGGCTAAGGAAAAATATAATTCCAGCAAACCCCACGTTAACATCGGTACTATCGGTCACGTTGACCACGGCAAAACCACCCTTACCGCAGCTATCACCAAGTGGCTCGCACTCAAGGGTCAGGCTAAGTTCGAGGCTTATGATATGATCGATAAGGCTCCCGAGGAGAGAGAGCGTGGTATCACGATCAACACCGCTCACGTTGAGTATGAGACCGACACGCGTCACTACGCTCACGTTGACTGCCCCGGTCACGCGGACTATATCAAGAACATGATCACCGGTGCGGCTCAGATGGACGGCGCTATTCTCGTTGTTGCAGGTACCGACGGTCCTATGGCTCAGACTAAGGAGCACATCCTGCTCGGCCGTCAGGTTGGCGTTCCCGCTATGGTCGTTTTCGTAAACAAGTGCGATGACGCAGGCGAGTACGATCCCGCAACAGGCGAGTACAAGGATCCCGATGAGATGCTTATGCTTGTTGAGGAAGAGATCCGCGACGAGCTTAAGAAGAACGAGTTCCCCGGCGACGAGATTCCCGTAATCTGGGGTTCCGCTAAGGTTGCTCTCGATTCTACTTCCAAGGATCCCGACGCTCCCGAGTACGCTTGCATCAAGAAGCTTATGGACGCTGTTGACAGCTACATTCCCGCTCCCGAGCGTGATGAGGCTAAGCCGTTCCTTATGCCTGTTGAGGACACTATGACCATTTCCGGTCGTGGTACTGTTGCTACCGGTCGTGTAGAGCGTGGCGTAGCTAAGGTTGGCGACGAAGTTGAGATCACAGGTCTTACCGACGAGCCGAAGAAGACCGTTGTTACAGGTCTTGAGATGTTCCACAAGACCCTCGACGAGGCTATTGCGGGCTACAACATCGGCGCTCTGCTCCGTGGCGTAACTCGTGACGATATTGAGCGTGGTCAGGTTCTCTGCAAGCCCGGTTCTATTCACCCGCACACCAAGTTCAGCGGTCAGGTTTACGTTCTTAAGAAGGAAGAGGGCGGCCGTCACACTCCGTTCGTTTCCAACTACCGTCCGCAGTTCTTCTTCAGAACCACCGACGTTACCGGCGTTATCACTCTTCCCGCTGATAAGGAAATGTGCATGCCCGGCGATAACGTTGTAATGGACGTTGAGCTTATCACTCCTATCGCTATCGAGGAAGGTCTCCGCTTCGCTATCCGCGAGGGCGGTCACACCGTTGGTTCGGGCGTTGTTACCAAGATCAACGCGTAATTCCGAATTGCGAATTTAATTCAACATTTAAGCCGCTGTCGAAAGACGGCGGCTTTTTGTATTTAAAGGTCATTGTGTTTTTTCTCTCTCGCGTCGAGGTTCGGCAGCGAGCTCGGCGACTTTTGCCTAAGAGCGAGGACGATACAGACGATTAGCCCGGCAAGCGCGGGAAGCTGACAGAAAATCGCGATAAAGAGGAGAATATCGGCGAACGCCGACCGTTTGTAAACACGGAACGTCAGCTTGTCGCCGTTTGCGGAGATCTCGGACATTCCGTTCCAATGCTTGATTTTCGCGGGCTTCGTGACTTTGAGTACTTCGCCGTTTTCGCCGATATACGCCGCTTTGAAGTCTCCGTAACGCTTTGCTATCATCGCGAAATTATCACTATAGGCAGCGGTACCGCCTGGTGTATCGGGAGAGCCGGACAAAACAATACGGCACTCGTGCTCGTAAAATCTGTAAGAAAACCCCTCGCAGCCTTTATAGTGCACCGAAAGGCTGACGTAGCCGTCGTCGTTGAGCGTGGCTATCCCGCTTTCGGGGGTGATGTTCAGTTGCTTGTAATCGGCGTATTCAATATACCTCTGCACTTTTTCCCGACCCTTAAATTCATCATAATAATCCCTTTTGAAGCCCAAGAATTTTTTCGGCGCGCCGCCCGCTTCGTTGAAGTCAACATAGTCCTCCGAGCTTTCGGGGAGCTTTACAAGCAGATCAATGTAAGCCGTGCCCTCGGGCGCGTTTTTGAACGAATATTCCGCGTCCCATTGCGAACCAATGTAATCGTGAGTGCGACCCATTGCGCTAAATATATTGCCGAGCACGATAATCGGAAAAGCAACAACGCAAACCGCGAGAACAGCGATACGCGGCGCATAGTGAATGTTCCTCATTGTCTCTGTCTCGGATTGCTTTGAGAATTTTACCTTGTTCATTACCGCGAGCACGATAAACACCGCAAGCGCCGCCATCGTCGCCCACCGTCCGAAAATCATAACGCAAGTTAAGGCGTTTTGTGCGGAAAAGCCGCCGCAGATCGTGAGGTTTAGTTCCTCGCCGCGCGTGGAAAATCTGCTGCTTATATCAGGGTCATGTTGAACGCAGGCTCTATCCGTGACTTTAAGCACCTCGCCGTTTTCGTCGACATAAGCCGCCTTGAAATTTTCGTAACGCTTGTAAAGCTCCTCGATGTCAAATTCGCGCTGCTCCGTCAAGATAAGCTGCGTCGAATAATCGTTGATCTGAAAGCCGCGAACTCCCTTGCAGTGAAGCGACAAGCTGACATATCCGCCGTCGTTAAACTTCGCTATCCCGCTGTCGGGGGTGAGGACAACTTCTTCGTATACGGGTTCGCGGCGGGTTTGTGTAGAACGCTCGCCCGTCTCGCTTTCCACCGCTTCGGTTACTTCGTTGATACGAACCAACCTTTTCGGCGGTTTTTGCAGCTCGTTAAACTCCGTATAATCCTCCGAGGACGCGTCCATTTTCACGAGAATGTCAACATAAGCCGTGCCGTCCGGCTCGTTACGCGTATGTATAAACGGCTTGTAACGGCTCCAACTTAGGTCGGACGGCGAAAATTCATTGTCAATTATGTAAGGCACTAACCATAATGCAGCTGCAAACGCGGTCAGAATGATTATTGCGGGAATGAAATTTATTTTTCTTTTCATAAAATGCGCTCCTTACTTGCATATTATCTTACATAAATTATATCATATTTTTCCACAAAATGGGTTACAGCGCGGTTACAATTCGGTTACAATATAATTACAAAATTGTATAGTGAAAATATTTACAAATTCTGCGGCGGTTTTTTCATACAATTTTCACAAAATTCCCCTTGACAAATTATTTAATGTGCTGTATAATGTTTAATGTCAAACAAGATAGTAGCATATCCAACAAAGAAAGGAGATGATCCGGTGGGCGGTAACGGAAGTCAAAATATCGCAATGAGGTTTAGAATGATAAACAACGCCGTGCGCCGATATATGGACCACAATTCGGAGTTTAAAGCGGAACTTGAAAATATGACTTGCTCCAACGGCTGGATAATCGGACATCTGTGTCACATGGAGGATCTCGGACAGGACGTATATCAGCGCGATTTTGAGAACGATTTCGGGATAACGCGCTCAACGGTCTCAAAGGTGCTGAAGCTCCTCGAGAAAAAAGGAATGATAGAGCGCGTGTCCGTGTCTCACGACGGACGAATGAAAAGGATAGTGCTCACGGAACGTTCGAGAGAGTTTGGCAGAAAAATGCACGACGAGCTTGCTCAAACCGAAACGCAGCTAACAAAAGGATTTTCGGACGCGGAGCTGAAAACGCTCTGCGGCTTTCTTGACAGAATACAGAAAAATCTCGAACAAAATGACAAACCCGAAAGGAGAGATAACATATGATAAAAACATTGGCGAGATCGGTTCGCGACGCGGCGCTCCCCGCGATCTTAACGCCGATCTTTATGCTTGCCGAAGCGTTTTGCGAGGTGTGCATACCCACAGTCATGAAGTATATGATAGACAAGGGCATAAACGTCGGCGATATGGACAACGTGGTGAAATACGGCGTTATGCTGCTGGCGTTTACGCTGGCTTCAATGGCTTTCGGTATCACGGCGGGCATTACAGCGTCCCGCGCAAGTTCGCGCTTCGCGAAAAATCTGCGTTGGGATATGTACAGCAACATTCAGCGGTTCACGTTCTCGTCTATCGACAAGTTCAGCCCCGCAAGTTTGGTAACGCGTCTTACCACCGACGTGAACCGCGTACAAATGGCGTTCCAGATGTTGACGCGTATCACGTTCAGAGCGCCCGCAATGCTCATTTTCGCGTGCGTTTTCTCGTTCAGAACAAGCCCCAAGCTTTCGATGACGTTTTTGTACGCAATACCGTTTTTGATTATCGTACTCGCGATAATTATTAAGAAAGCGTTCCCGATATTCGACAAGACGTTCAAGGCTTACGACGACCTCAACGAGTGCGTGGAGGAAAACGTCAGCGGCATACGCGTGGTAAAGAGTTTCGTTCAAGAGGATCATGAGATCTCGAAATTTCAAGCTATATCCAACAGAATATTCGGTCTGTTTATGAAAGCCGAAAGAACGGTGGCGTTCAACTCTCCCGCAATGCAGATAGCGGTATACGGCTGTATCATAGCGATCTCGTGGACGGGCGCTCACGCTATCATAGCTTCGGGCAACGCCGAGCCGGGACTTACCGTCGGCGGACTTACCTCGCTGTTCACCTATACTATGCAGATTTTGATGAGCCTTATGATGCTTTCGATGATATTCGTTATGCTCACGATGTCGAAAGCCAGCGCCGACCGTGTAGCCGAAGTTCTTCAAGAGGGCTGCGACATAAACGACGGCGAACGCAACCTCACCGAGCTTAAGGACGGCTCGGTCGAGTTCAAGAACGTTTGCTTCAAATACTCCGAGACCGCCGAAAGCAACGCGCTCGACCATATCAGCGTGAAAATAAATTCCGGCGAAACTATCGGAATAATCGGAGGCACAGGCTCTTCAAAATCAACGTTCGTGCAGATGATACCGAGATTATACGATACCACCGAGGGAGAGGTTATCGTGGGCGGCGAGAACGTCCGCGAGTATAACCTTGAAGCGCTCCGAAACAACGTCGCGATGGTTTTGCAGAAGAACACACTGTTCAGCGGTTCTATCTACGAGAATATCCGCTGGGGCGACGAGAACGCTTCCGACGAGGACGTACAGCGAGTATGTAAGCTCGCATGCGCCGATGAGTTTATCCAAAAATTCCCCGACAAGTACGAAACTCACATAGAGCAGGGCGGCACGAACGTTTCGGGCGGTCAAAAGCAGAGATTGTGTATTGCCAGAGCGCTTTTGAAACACCCGAAGATACTCATTCTCGACGACAGCACGAGCGCCGTCGATACTCACACAGACGCTATGATAAGAAAAGCGTTCCGCGAGGAGATCCCGAATACCACAAAGATTATCATTGCACAGCGCGTTTCCTCGGTCGAGGACGCGGACAAAATAATCGTGCTCGACGGCGGCAGAATAGCCGATATGGGAAACCACGATGAGCTGTACGCCCGCGGCGGTATTTATAAAGAAATTTACGATCAGCAGACGAAAGGAAGTGAGGAGAGTGCCTGATACGAAACAGCCCATGCAGCACGGCGGACGCCCTCCCAAGGGCGCGCGGGTGCCGATGAAATTCGATAAGAAAACGATAAAGCGGCTTATGAGCTACTTGAAGCCTTACAAATGGCAGATGCTTGCCGTTGTTATCTGCGTTTTGCTGACGGCGGGTTCGTCGGTAATGTCGCAGTTGTTTATCAAGACCTTGACAGACGATTACATTCTCCCCATGGTTGGTATGGATAATCCCGACTACGGCGGACTTCTCCGAACGCTTATCGGAATGGGAGCGCTGTTTTTAGCGGGCGCGGCGGCGGCTTACTTTAACGCGTGGATAATGGCGAAAGTGTCGCAAGGCGTGCTGAAAACTATACGAAATGATATGTTCTCGCACATGCAGAGTTTGCCGATAAGCTATTTCGACACGCACTCGCACGGAGATGTGATGAGCTTTTACACCAACGACGCGGACGCTATGCAGCAAATGCTTTCGCAAGCCGTGCCGCAGGTGATCTCGTCGGGCATTACTATAATCGCGGTGTTCTGCTCAATGCTGGCGCTGTCGGTGTGGCTGACGCTTATCGTGGTGGCATTCCTGTTCATTATTCTGTTTATAACGACGCGCATCGCGAAAAAATCCGGCGCGTATTTCGTAAAGCAGCAGCACTCTACGGCGGACGTTAACGGATTTATTGAAGAAATGATAAACGGTCAGAAAGTCGTTAAGATATTCTGCCATGAAGAAAAAGCAAAGGAGCAGTTTGACGGAAAGAACGCCGATCTTTGCGAAAACACTTACCGTGCGAACGCAAACGCAAACGTTCTTATGCCGCTCAACAACTGTCTCGGTTATTTCTTGTACGTTGTTCTCGCCGTAGTCGGCGGCACTTTGGCGATAAAGGGCGTTACAAATATCTACGCTTTCGGCGCGAACACTATGACGCTCGGCGCTATCGTTTCTTTCCTGAACCTTTCGCGCAGCTTTATAAATCCGATAGGTCAGGTGTCTCAGCAGCTCAACTCCGTCGCTATGGCGATGGCGGGCGCGGAACGTATCTTTACGCTTATTGATGAAAAGCCCGAGACCGACGACGGATATGTAACCCTTGTAAACGCTAAGCGCGGCGAAAACGGAGAGCTTGTCGAGACCGACGAGCGCACCCACCTTTGGGCGTGGAAGCACCCGCACTCGGCGGACGGCTCCGTCACTTATACGGAGCTTAAGGGCGATATTGTACTGGACGACGTAGATTTCGGCTACGTTCCCGAAAAGACGGTGCTTCATAACATAGATATTTTCGCGAAGCCGGGGCAGAAAGTCGCGTTCGTTGGAGCGACGGGCGCGGGCAAGACAACGATAACCAACCTTATCAACCGATTTTACGATATCGCCGACGGCAAGATACGCTACGACGGCATCAACATCAACAAGATAAAGAAAGCCGATCTGCGGCACTCGCTCGGCGTGGTTTTGCAGGACGTGAACCTGTTCACCGGAACGGTAATGGACAATCTGCGCTACGGCAAGCCCGACGCTACGGACGAGGAGTGTATCGCGGCTGCTAAGCTCGCCAACGCCGACAGCTTTATCAGAATGCTGCCACAAGGCTACAACACGGTGCTCAAGGGCGACGGCAGCGGTCTTTCGCAAGGTCAGCGCCAACTCATTTCGATAGCTAGAGCGGCGGTCGCCGACCCGCCCGTTATGATCTTGGACGAAGCGACATCTTCAATAGATACGCGTACCGAGGCGATAGTTCAGGCGGGTATGGACGCTCTGATGAAAGGCAGAACGGTTTTCGTTATAGCGCACAGGCTCTCCACAGTTCGCAACTCCGACGTTATAATGGTGCTCGAACAAGGGCGCATTATCGAGCGCGGACCTCACGAAAAGCTCATCGCCGAAAAAGGTCAGTATTACAGACTGTACACGGGCGCGTTTGAACTGGAGTAAAAAAGTTTTCCGAAACGCTTGACAAAACCGCGCAAATGTGATATAATAACAGTGTAAGAAAAATAAAATCAACAAGTTGAGTATCATTTGCTAAAAAATTATCCCCCGAGGCTTTCGAACACGCTCGGGGGACTTTTTTACGCACGCGCGTAAGAGTTAGGCTTTGCTCTAATATCTGCGCTTGCCGCTGTCAAGCCAATTGCGGATAATCTCAACGATCATGCCCGCTTTGACAGAGATCAACAAGTTGATCAAATGTATCATTTGCCTTCACATCTGTTGTCTGCCACGCAAAATACAAAAAATTGACAAGCAAAACACAAAAAATAAGCCGCCGAAAACAATAAAATCGGCGGCTTTTCAGTTTGTTAAATGGCATTATTGAGCCAAATTTTGAAGCCAATCAATAAAATGTTGAAAAAGCGGTGGCAAAATCGGAACATTGTTGAAAAACATTTATACATTTGTGAATATTGCACAATTTTAGGTATTTGGCAAGAAGTGCAAAATATGGGAAATAACATCAACCGTCCAACCGTTGCCAAGACACTTATATCGTTGTGCATTTGAAACGCAGTCTGTATATCCGTCCGGCAGCGTCTGAAGGCGTTCGCATTCCACGGGAAAAAGCTTGCGAATTATGTAATCGCCGTCGGGCAGGTCAATCTTATACAAACCCGTTCCAGAGCCTTGCCCGCCCTGTCCCGTTGACAATGCTATGGATTTTCCGTAAACGGAATAAACTCGGTGAGCCTGCCCGGAACTGCCTATATCGCCTATGCGAACAGGCTCGGCGACCATTGTGCGTTGGTGGCGTTCAAGTGTATTTTTAAGCGTTGCGCCGCCGTAATTTGCGGTCAGACAGTAGGATTTTCCCGTCCAAGCAACAGCATGGTCGATTATATCGGCAAGCATTATGCCTTTGTCCGCAGGCTGTGTAACATTTGGAATGTTAGTCCAATAACAACGTTTTCGTGTTTGCGCAGACACCAAAGCCGAATTTATCATTATAGGCTGAACACCAAGCTCACAACTGATTGCGTCCTTTATTCGTTGATGAATCGAGTAATTGTTCTCATACAAAAACCATCTTGCGCCGCTTTCCCGTAAAGCGCGGACGTATGCCATAAACAGTTTCCAGCCCTCGCCGCCTACCTCGGTCTCACGTTCTCTTTTGGCAATAGACCAATATGTGCACGGCGATCCGCCAATAAGCATATCATACCCGTGAAATTGCTTGAAATCACCTTTGAAAACGTCTCCGAAGTGCCGTATTTCGGGATAATTTTTCTCGCTGACGGCAATCGCGTATTTGTTGATCTCATAAGCCGAATAATCCTCTACTGCAATTCCCGCACGTTCCAAGGCGACGCGACCGCAGGAAATGCCGTCAAAAAGACTTAACACTCTCACTGATCGTCACCGTCCTTAAATTCTAAAACGTCATTCAAATCACATTTTAACGTTTTTAAAATGCGGTTTAAATTTTCTGTTTTAATAAAATCCGCGTTATTATTGCAAAGATCGGATATTGTCGACGGGCGTATTCCCGTGCGTTTTGCAAGCTCCGACTGCGTCATGTTTCTGCGTTCCAAAATTGAGCGCAATTTTATGTTGATCATAAAAAACCTCCGATTTATTTTGTTTGCGTCGTGCAACAAAATCCGTTATTCACTTCGTAAAAAAAATAAATCGAATCAGTAATTTGTAATTATAAGTTCTTTAAATTTACCGCTTGAAAGGTTATGATTTCGCTCAACGGATTCGATTTTAAAGTCCTTGTACAGATCTCTCACAAAATCGTCATCATTATAAGACAGCAAGAATTTGCCCTTAATCGCCGCCAAAGTATTGTGAAGTCGAATATGATCCGCTTCTGTAAACTTAATATCGTAATATTTCTCGGTGGTATGATACGGCGGATCGCAATAGAAAAAAGCCTTCGGACGATCATAAACCTTGATCAGATTTTCAAAATCCTTATGCTCTATTACGACCGACGGCGACAATAACCGCTGCTGAACGTCCGTAAGATATTCGACCGCGTTTGAAAGATTTTTAGCGCTGCAGCTGTACGAGTGCATATCCGCGCCGAACGACAGCTTCATTCGCAGAAAATACCGCGCGGCACGCTGAATATCGGTAAATCCCCGTATATCCGTTTGAGCGCGGATATCCTCGAAAAATTCACGCGCATTACAGTACCCGTCAAGCTCCCTTTGAAGCTCGCCCGCATGATATTTTATACATCGCATTAAATTGACAAGTTCGCCGTCCGCGTCGTTGTAAACCTCCAGATCTGCGTGTTTATCTTTGTAAAACAGCACCCAGCCCGCGCCGCCGAACACCTCAATATAACGCTCAAATGTTCCGGCATCCGGAAAGCGTTCGCATATCGTTTTTCTTAAAAGCTTTTTTCCGCCTATTCTTGTAATTGGACTGTTCAAAAAATCACTCCCTATAAAAATATAAGCGAGGCGCAAAGCCCCGCCATTAAATTATTTGACCGCCCGATTTTCATACGGACAACCGAAAAATTATGCCAATGTAAGATTGTTAACATTCACTGCCGCGACGACTACATTGCCGTAGCAGATAACCGCGCGGTCGCCGACAAGCTCAGTGACGGTGTGCGGACGGTTGGAGACGAACGAAGCGAGATATCCGCCGTTGTAGGTCTTTGCGCCGCTCTTTACCATAACAGACGAACCGACTTTGATTGTTCCTACGGAATTTTCGGACTTTTTCTTTTCTTCAAGCCGTCTGTTAAGCTCGTCCATAATCTCATAAGGATCATATCCCGCGGCGGCGAGATCGTGATAGCGCTGTTCACCGTTGCCCCAGCGTCCCTCCCAGATTTCCTCGATAATCTCATCGGTGGATTTAAGTGTGGGCTTAGTGTACGTCTTGCCGTGGGTTTTGTACCAGTTCTCGGTCTGCGCGGGATAGTCGATAAAGCAAATATCACTGTCGATCTGCATACCCGCCGAGTATTTCAAGCCGTTCTGCCACAGCTTTTGTCCGTAATGATACGAACTTTCCGCAACCCAATGAGCAAGCCAGATGTCACAGTGCTGCATAATGCGGCTTTTTTCAAGATAGGTTTCCATCCACGACGGGTTTGCGTAAATTCCCGACGGATAGCCGAGCCGCTGAACCTCATCGATGAAAGCAATCGCAATGTCTGTCGCGGTCTTTTTGCCCTTGTTTGCGATTTGCATATCCTCCGCGTCGAAGAACACGGGATATTTCGGGAGCGGATACTTCTTGATCTGCTCAACGATAAATTGCGCTTCCTTTTTCGCTTCGTCAACGCTCGTTGCACAAGAGTAGTGATAAAATCCGTAGTCAATTCCTTGTGCGATACAGCCGTTTACATGACGGTTCAGAAGCTCATCAACAAATTGCTTATGCGACGAAGTTCCCGTAACGCTCGCGCGGATAATCGCGAACTCGTTGCCGTCCGCTTTCAGTTTTGCGTAGTCAAGTCCGTGCTGGCAGTAGCTGATGTCTACGCCTTTGATATTAAGTGCCATAATTCAGTCCTCCTTACAACTGTTGTTTGTGTTTTCTTTGTTCCCACCATCGGCTAATCCCTCGCCGAGCACATACCCCACGACCGCCGCGCCGCTCAAAATAGCGCCGCTGACCTTGTCGGCTGTCTCTTGCTGTCCGCCGAAAATGACGACCATTCCCGCGACAAATCCCGCGATACTCACCCAGAGCTTACGCGAGGTAAGCTTTCTTTTCCAGTCAATTTTCATAAAAATTCCTCCTTAAATCGTCAAGTTTTAAGTTAATAAAAATGCCTTTCTGTCCATACGATCACCCCCTCACCTTGACAGCAAGCACGGGAATGTCGCTGTAGCTTGGATTGATTACCGCGAAAAATTCTCCCGTGCCGATAATCATAGGCTCTCCCGACTGCGGCACGGCGTTCGCGGCACTTAAAATATACAAATCGCGAAGCACGATTCCGCGGCTGAGATCGCACAGCGCGTGCGCTTCCGCATACTCCGCATCCATACTGTAACTATACAGAGTGGAAAATGTTGTATAGGTTTCATCACCCTTGTGCAGTATGTAGATACTCCCGCTATACGCAGCAATAACGGCGGGTTCGCCGCCGTTTGAGCCGTCATAATACGCGAACATCAATTGCCGTTCGAGAGATGTTCCAATTCCCCAAGCCGTCACGCCGCCGCTTTTGCATACGCTGATGTTGTATTGCATATTTTCGGAAAATCTGTTGTGCCGAAAATCCGCGCCGCCGACTTTATCACCAGAGGAATTCACAAAATACACATAGGTCTCGGTGATCGCAAATCCCACGCCGTTCGCGAGCACCGTATAGCCGTCGCTTTGCAGCTCCCAACCGGTAAGCTCCGCAAGAAGTGAAGATGCGGTTTTTGCCCTTTGCTTCACCGTATCGCACACGTAATCGGCAGCTTTAAAATACGTGCCCTGCTGCGGCTGACCCGTCATTTCAAGCTTTCCGCAATAAACGCCCTCGTTGATGATCTCGCCGCCACCGCCGCTTGACGATGACGGCAGCTTAAAATTTGGCGCCGCGTAATCGGTGCCCGTCAACTGAACCTTTCCCGTGCCGAGCACGTACACCGTTCCCCGCGCGTTAAGCAGCACCTCGCCGCCGCCCGCGGGAATTTCGATAACGTTGTCCGCGTCCTCGGTGATGTTCGGAAACGCGCTCGCGTATATCGTGCCGCCGCCGAGATTTTTTATCGCGGCGTTCTGTCCGCCGAGGTCTTCAACCTTGACTTCCGAGCCGCTTAATGTCACTCTTTTTATCATATTTACCTCCTAGTTTAAATCAACGGGTATCGAACCCGGGGTGAATTCGCCGCCCATTTTCGTAGCCGTTACGTTCACTTCGCTTGACTGCACATATTCCGTAGTCAACCCCAATGCCGCATCCAATTCTGTTTTGTTTTTAAAATCAAGCATTATGCCTTTCCAAATTGTTGGGTCGTCAGGCGCTCCCGACCATTTAAATACTATTTGCACGGTTATAAACCCATAACCAAGCCCGCCGCTGCTTACTACAGATTGCAGCGTAACCGTGCCGCCGTCGGGGCTGCCTATGCTATCTTCTCCGGTCCAGGATCTACGTGTTTCTTCGCGCGTTATTTTCTCACCGGTTTCAGCGTCTACGAACCCATACCCCAAAGTATAATCAACATACAACAATTTCCCGTTCTCATCAAAGGCCCGTCCGCTTTCCTTTGAGTAGGAATAACATCCGTTTACAAGTCCGCAGCATATTACGGAATTCGACGTAGAGCCGCCGTACAGCACGGGGAATGTCGTCACAGGCAGTACCGTGTATTCGTATTGCATGTACTCCGACGTGTACTGCGATACTATTATCGCGGTTTTTATTGCGTTTCCGACTTTCGCCTTTTGCGACTGAGGAATTGGCGGCACATAAAACAATTCGTCTGACGGCTGTCCGTCAGCCAAAAGTGCAATGTTGTTCTCATTATCGTCAGATAGTGCCGCAGCGTCGGAAGCGTCGCGGTATACTATCGGCACCTGCCCGACATTGGTTATCGTCTGCCGCCCGTGATACTCCCAAGTGCTGTGAGTAATAAAACCAATTAGATCGTTGTTTTTATTTGTGCCGCTTATGCGTCCGCCTCTAAGGCGTATAACATCACCCGCATCAAGCGAGGGATCGTTTTTTATTACACTGCGAAACGCATAAAAATATGCTGTTGACAACTGCTCCAAAATATCATCTAAAATCGCTTCAAGTGTTTTGCCGCATCCCGCGATTATGGGGTTCTTTTCGAGGTTTATCGTGATATTGGCATCATCGATAAGTCCGCCGCCGCCACGGGTAACAAGCTTGTCGTCATCACCTTTCATCGCTACGCCGACAATATGTATTCGGTCATCCGTGTATGTTATCTCATCATACCGTTGATCGCCTTCAATGTTTCGCGCCGCGATGATCGTGCCCCAAGTGTGATCTTCGTTAAACCATTCCCATTCCGACATTATCGGCACGAATTCCAGATAATTTTGACGGTTGATACGCCCAAAGCAGCCCATTATCTGAGCTATCCACATAATGCCGTCCCATGCCGTCTCAATTTGCGTACTGTCGAAGTTTAGCGGTATATTGCCGTTGGGAAGCTGTGAAAGGTCTTGTGAAAACCCGCACGCACTGTACGCTGCCAAAAGCCGCGCCGCCTCTGTCGCATTTTTGCTTTTAAGAGCCGCGCGGTGGTCGTCTCTGAGCGCATATTGAAACGACAGCATACCGTCATGCCCTACGATGCTTATTTTATTATCGACCCGCGACAGCGCACTGGAATCGACAAAAAACGCTCCCATAGGTATGCGCTCATATTCACCGTTTTCGAGTTTGAGAGATATATGTATTGAAATCCTTGCTCCCGCATAACGGTGCAGATCGGTGCTGTCGTCTATCAGAGTGAGCCTTACAGTTTTTGCAGGTACTGCACCGACGTCTATCACATTTTCACCGGAGCCGCAGGACATCATCTGGGAATCTATTGTAATACCGTCCTTTATCGCATTGTCGTCAAAAACCTTTTGCTCACCGTTCGCGTAGCGCACCCGCACCTCTGCTTTCCACTCTTGAAAGTCCTGTACGATCGCTTTTTTATAAGCGTCGCTTACGTCATACACTTTTGCCGCCTCCTTAATATTCTATCAAATTTACTTCAAGCCGCCAGCGGCTTTTGCTTTCGCTGACGACCTTATACCCCTCCCAATTTTTATCGCCCGCATAACAGGTTATCGTTTTGTAAGAGCCGCAGAAAAACGTTACGGTAAAGCTCGGCGAATTGATCGCCGACATAATATTGCCGAACTCTTTAAGTGTTAGTCCGTCCAGCTTCAGCATGATTTTGTTTTTATTTCTGCGGCGAACGTCGCGTATCGTTATGCCCGTTTCCGTTGTGCCCGCGCCGTTGCCGTCCACATCGATTATCGTACCCTTGTACATGACAATATTTCCGGGAAGCGGTGTTCCGTTGATTTTTATTACATCCATTTTATCTTCCTTTCCCGTTGACCAGATTGCGATCGTAAGTTATATACTCTTCTAAACCGCTCGGTATGGTAACTTTTTCTTGCGTCTCATCGTTTATATTAAAAACTACGGTTGTTTCGGCGTTCGGTAATTGTCTCCAATCCGGACTGATAAACGGATCTACTCTTGGTGATTTAACCTCATTTTCTACAGTAAAATCACCGAAGCTTATCAACTCCTTTTTAAAGTCCGTTGATTTAGCCGCTTCGTGTATATAATCCAGAGCGCCGTTGACCCATGCTTCTCCGGAATCGCTGCCGCTTTGGTAAAATTCGCTTATATCGGGAAACAGAGCCTGTCCGTCAAAGGTTTCCGCACCCTCAAGCACGCCGGCGGCAGCGTCCATAAATCCGCTTGTCCCTTCCTCACCAAGCTCCGTAAGAGACTGTACGACAGCTTCGCGTTCGTCCGCCCAATCGCCGTATGTTTTGTCCTCGGACGCAAGAGCGCGGTAAAGCGCCGACGCTGTTTCCAAATAGTATTGTTCGTTGAGATCACTTGCCATTTGTTTCAGCTTGTCAATATATTCTTGTTGGTTATCTCCGCTTTGCAGAGCGCTTTTATATGCTTCATAATACTTTTTCAAACGCTCTTTTTCTTTTTCGCCGGAAAACGATATGTTGCCTGATGTGTATTTTTCAAATAAAGATTCCTCGGTAAAGTCGTAGTGTGCCTTGCCCCATGCGTCGAGAAGCTTCTTTTCGTATTCTGCAGACTTCTTTTTGCGATCGCGCAATTCTTTGTCTTTAGATTTTATAAAATCGTCGCGGTATGAGTTTATTTCTTCTTCGGAATCACCTCTCGCACGCATTTCAGCAATAGTGCTTGCCAAATCTTTAAAATTCGCCTCGTCAATTTCCTTTAGCGATTCATCCGATTTTTCGCGGGCTTTTTTAATCTCGTCAAGCAGCTCGTCATAACTGTCATATGTATAGGCTCGCGTTGTAAGCCGTTCCCATGCGGCGGTTTGCTCAATATCACTCTGTGTAGATGTCATTTTGGCAAGCTCGCTGTATAGCTTTTTAATATTTTCAATCTCCGCCTCAACAAGGCCACGGTTTTCATCTGCAGCTTTTTGTGTAATTGAGTGAATTTGTTCGCGTATCTCCTCAACCTTGCTTGAAAAATCGCTCTTTAAACTCGCTTTAACATCGAGAACATGCTGCTCTTCCTCGCTGATAGTACCGTCGCCCATGTACATTTGCATAAGTGCGGAAGTATCGTTTCTCGCGTCAATATAATCAAGCGCAGCGTCGGCATATTCATCGACCATCTTATCTAAATTTCGCACGCCCTCGACGCTGTTATCGAATTTAAGGGCTTCGGTGGTATTTTCTACAGCTTTTGAAAGTTCAATAAATCTGTCTCGCGATGATTCTATTTTGCTTTCATTATCGCTGAATGCGTCGGCGAGCTTGTTTATATCCGAATCTATCGGCGACACAAGCTCATCAATTTCCTCAAGCGATATGGAAATATCTCCGAAATGCGACGCTATTTCTTGTCTCTTAAGCTCATCATTCAGCGCGATTATTCCGACCACAAGTCCGGTAATACCGATAACGGCAGCCGCCACCGGGTGCTTTGTAATTATACCGATAAGTCCGCTAAACCCCTTGGCAAATGTCTGTACTCCGCCGGCAATACCTTTAACCGCTTTGTACGCTAAAATCGCGGTGAGGATATCCATAAGCGTATCAACGATACCGCCCGCGCTGATCTTATCGTTATCTTTGATAAAGCCAAAAAACTTACCGACACCCTTTATAATATTCTCAACAGCTTTGGTGAGCGGATGCCGCTTGAACGCGAGATAAATTTCGTCGATAACATCGCGGTATTTCCCCGCAGCTTTTTTAGCGTTTTTTGTATCGGCATCCAGATTTACGCCGAGGAGATTTGATGTGTCGATACCCGCGTCGGTCGTTTGTTCTTTATCCTTATCGGATCCCGAACCGCTGATAATGTGCAGTTCGTCAAAGCCCGCAATGAGATTGTTGAGCTTCTTTTTGGATTTGTCCGCCGCCGTCCCCATTGAAGTCACTTCATCCGTGACCGCCTCGGCGTTTTGAACGGCGGTCGCGTTTTCCGCGTTCCCGCTGCCGCCAAAAAACAGCTCGTTCAAAAATGACACCGCCTCGTTTGCGAACTGCAAGGCGGGTGTTAAAGTATTCATTATTAAACTGCCGAAGTTTGTTATAAACTCGTTCCAGCGTTCCGAAAGGGTACGTGTTTGGTTCGCCCAGCCCTCGGAAGTTTTCGCAAAGTCGTCTTGAGCCATTGACGTCTGTTCCAGAAAGTATTTGTAACGCACAAGCAGTTGCTCGTTCGCGCTCATCTCATCGTAGGTTTTCGCGAACCCTTGTGCCATAGCGTATGCGGACAAATTTGTCTGCGTCATAACAACGCCTATCGCTTTCAGCGGCTCGGTTTCGCCGGTTATAAGCGCCCGCCCGATCGTGTCGACCTCGCTTTGAGTTTTGTTATAAAAGGACATGATATCCGACAGCCGCCCGGTAAGCGTTACCGCCATATCCGAAGCCGCGTCGGTCGCCACGCCCATCCCCTTTGCCATCGCCATATAAGTGCTGCCCATATTTTTAGCCGTCAGCTCCGAAATGCCGTAGGTTTCAAGCGCGGTCGAAGCAAACTGCTCCATTTTCCACGACATATCTCCAAACGCCGTGTCAACGACATTTTGCGCTTCGGAGAGATCGGACGCGGCGGTCACGGCTCTTTTACCGAAATCCACAAGCTCTTTTACGCCGAAAGCAAGCCCTATAGCAGTTCCAATGCTCTTGATTTTATTTTCGATCGCCGAAATGCCGCTGTCAATCGGCGCTGAATTTATCGACGTGTCTATTCGTATCGAGCCGTCATAGCTCCCTGCCATGATATCATCTCCTTTTATTTTTTGGTATAATAAAAGCACCCCACTAGGTAGGGTGCAAGCTAATAAACATCAACAAATCAGTGATTCAATAAACTGTACTGATCGGCAACGTCTGTTCCATATTGAGTGAAAAAAGCTTTATGGTTTACAGCATTTGATTTATCCTTGTATAAATAAAATGTCGCGATAATGTTGCCATTTTCATATCGATAAATCGTCACTGTGTTTTTTTCACCTGCCTCAAACATGGATTCAGCACCGCTTTCCAATTTATCCTCAAAGCCTTTAATGTATTCCGCAATTTCTTTGGGTTTAAATTTGCTGCTAAACGTTGCAACATTTTTTGCAGTGAACTCGGAATTTTCTACGTAATATGTACCTTCCGTTGTGAGTCCATCAATTACATTTTTAAATTCATTCTTAGCCACAGCCGATTGGGGTCTTCCAAGCATCCATGTGCAAATGTTAAAACATTCTGTTTTCACATCGAGGTTTTCTTTTAATGTGTTATTTTCCTTCTCTAAATCGTTTTTCTCATCTAAAATGCGCTCATTGTCCGCTTTTAATTGAGAATTTTCCTCCACAAGAGAATTGTATTCCTCTTGCGAAACATTAGAACACCCCGAAGTCAGCGCCACCGCCGCGCAAAGTATAACGCAAAGAAATTTTTTCATATAAATTACCTCCAAATATTTTCTTTCATTATACACCAAAACTCGAAATTTGTCAACCCAGCTCGCTTTCAAACTCGGCGATTCTCGCAAGTTCTCCGTCGGACATCTGCTGTTTAATGCGGTATTTAGCTTGAAGCTGCGCGTAGCGTTTCCGCTGCTGATCGCCGAGCTGTGACAAATCCGTCCCGCGTATGCCGATAATATCCGACAGCGAGCACCCGCCCAGATCGCTCAACATTGCGAGAAACGCAAACCAGTGCATACGTTCCCGTGTGAGATCAATACCGAACCGTACTCGAAACGCCGAGAATATAAAACGATTGTCCTGCTCGAAATCAAACGTCGGAGGCTTGCCGTCGGGAACGCTTTCGTCGCTCGGCTGTCCTCCGCTCATAAACCACCTCAATCCCTCCGAAGCAAGCCGAAGATCGGACGGCGCACCCGCTCCGTAAAGCAAGCGAACCGCCGTCATCATCTTTTCCGGCTCCGCGAGATTAACGTCGTTCAAAGCCTCGGAAATCTGTATGCCTATGCGGAAATCCGTCCTTATCAGATAGCCCTTGTATTCATCGGGAAAACCGTCCAAAATAACGTTAAGCATCGCCCATTCTCCTTGCGCTGTACTTGTTCATTTTCTCCTGCCGCCGTTTCGCTTCTTCCTCAAAATAGGGCGTGAGCGCGTCGAAAAACTGCATATGCATTTCCACCGACGGCAAAATGTCGCCGTAGACCTTGCGGCACGTGCCCTCGCCGAAAACCCTGTCTACGGCGTCGCGCATATAAATATTAAGCTCTCGTTCCGCCGACACCATCTCGTCAATGCTTTCCCGATCGGACTTGCCTTTGAGTTTTTCTGCAAGATCTTTTGTAAATTTCACGCGATCGGTCTCAAATTGCTTTATCATTGCATAATAATTATACGGTAAATTCAGGTCGTCGAAATCGAGCTCCAAAATTTCGCCTTTGTCGTTTACTTCAATGCGCTTTACATTGCGCTGTATGCGTATTTTGTCCATGAAAATCTCTCCTTTAAGTAAAAATATTTATCCCGCCGTTTGGCGGGATAATATGATTTGATCAGTTTTTTGCCGTGCTTGTTTCGCCATCGGGAGTAAATGTGACCTTGCCGTTTGCAATAGTCGCTTTTCCGGTCACAGGGTCGCCGCGGTAGTTATAGGTATACCCGATACTCAGCGGGTCGGACGCGGCACCGCCGAAGCTGTCAATTTGAATTGATACATCCTGACGCTCGGCGGGATAAGAGCCGTCGGACTGCTTGTCAAAAACATCTACGTTAAGTATTTGTCCGTAAGCGTCCGACAGGATCTTCCTGTGTCGGCGTATGTCGTTGATGTATTCGTATGCGGGATCCGTTTTGGAAACGGATTTAGATACCGACATAGACGGCTGATATCCTGTGATATCAGTTTCGGCGGTATCTTGGGTAACGTCCTGCACGGTCGTAGTCTGCGGATTCATCTGCGCAGTAAGCTCGCTCGCGAACTTGCCCTCTCGAACCCAAGTGGGCGACGCCTCCGTTCCCGTATTTAAAAACGTATAATATTCGCTTCGTTTTGCCTTATTTTCATTTGATGCTGCCATTAAAATTCCTCCTTATAATACTCAAGGGCAAATGACCCTTGAAAATCCGCGCCGTTTTCGTCCTCCGAGATCAGCGTGCAGGTGTCGGCGCGTGATATTTTCTGCACATTACAGTTATCGATCTCGGGTAAATTTTCGGGAGCAACAAGCCATTCCGCCACGCCGTCGATAAGCTGTTGGGCGGCAAGTTTTCCCGCCGTGTCAATCTCGAGCGAGTGGTAAATCAGCGCGAACGGGTACTGCATATCGCGGCTCCCGTCGCAATATTCGTTTATCACCAGCTCGCCCTTGGTGTTCAAAATGCTCATAGAACGTTTTTTCGCGTCCATTCCCGCAAAGCCTATCGCCGTAACGCCGTGTTCTTTCAGCAGCGGACAGCTTTTCAGCTTTCGCAGTATTGCTTCGGTAAATTCCATTATCGCCCTCCCGCAATTCTTCTTACTTCCGACAACCACGACCGTTTGTTTACCGCTTTGGACGCTTCAAAAAACTTAGCACATGCCAACGGGTGACGCGATTTTGATAATCGAATATTTACGCCGTAATATAATTTTCTTGCATACGGCGCGGTATATTCGATTTCTCCGCTGCCGATACGCGTACCCAGAATACCCGACTTAGCGAGTATTCCCGTGCGCATCGGAACATACTTGTCGGTGTCCTTCAGCACTTGGCTATCGAGATATTTTTGCGCTTTTTCTATGTTCTGCGGAATTCTGTTTCGATTGTTCCATTGAAAATGTGCGTTTAAATTGATCATTTCGCCGTTACCTCCCAGTGCGGCAAGCTGCCAAAATCAAAGGTTTTCACGGAAATAATTCGGAACGTTTCCGCTATTGCGGTTAGCTCCGCGAAATTATCCGCCGCACCCGTATCTCCGACAGCGATAATATCTCCCGCCGCCAAAGTCCAGTGCTCGGATTTTTCCTCGCATTTTTCAAATTCAAGCGGCGTTAAAAAACCGTTTTTATGCGGTTTGAACGGAATTATAACAAATAAATTATCCGTGTTTTTATCGCCATCCGTCGCGCTCTCCGCGCCGCGTATTTTTTCGACATGCGCGCCGTTCAGCAGGTGAGGGAAGACCGTTTTCTTAAAATCGACCTCAACGCAATTGTAAACCGTGATTATACCGTCGAATTTCATTCCCGACCAACTCCTCTGTAAAGCCAATCGGCGGGAAGCCACACTCGGCAAGTCGCCCGCGCGTAATTTGCTTCGGACGTGTTTTCGGAGTTTGCGTAGGTCACGCTCCAGCTGCCCACGCTCTCCGACTGCTTGATCTGTCCGGAGCTTGTCGCCGCGGAAAGAGTATCGCACAATTCACAGCAGCAGCGCTTTACGCGCTCGTCATCGGCGTGCTCCGAAGCCCGTCCGAAAGTTATCTTATCAATATACGCAGAGGCTTTGGCGGCGATCTTCCCGAACTCATTCTCGGATAGTTCGCCACCGACGCTTTTATAAAATTCATAATCGGCAAAAATTATCATGTCTGCTCCTCACCGTTTTCTTCGGGAACAGGGTCGGTCTTTTTCGGCGCGGGCGTCGCGCTTACACGCACAAGCGACTGATCGTTGTCCTTTATCCACAGGTCGTGGAATTTGCGGTACTGAATAAGCCACGCGTCCGCTTTTTGATTGACGTCGGGATCGAAGATCTTAAAGTTGTCGGTCTTGGAAAGCGCGATCAGAACGCTCCTCGGGCAGATTATCCAGTTAATTTGCGAAGCGTTCTCGGTCGGAGCAAAGCCGCCGCTTGTCTGTCCCTCGGTTTTGCCGTCGTTGAAAATATACTCTGTTTTCATTCTCGCGCTCGGAACACGGATAACGGGTATGCCGTTGAACGTTTTCACGGTAAGATCAACGTTGCCCTGCTTAAAGTTCGAAACGTTCAGATAACGGTTGAATTTCTCGTTGGTATCGAGAATATCCGCGACCTTGTACGACATAGTGATCACCAGATCGGTCGCTCCCGCTTCATCGTAAACGGCGGTAATGTCCTTGTTAAGCGTTGTAACGATCGTGCTTGCCGCGGGAGTGTACTCGCTCTTGTTTTTCGCGAGCGCGTAAATTTTCGAGTAACGGTACGCGTCAACTTCGGGGATTATCTGCGTGCGCTGAAACTCGCTCATCACGGCGGTGGCGTTCGCGATAAAATTGCTCTCATCGACCTCCATACGGTCAAGCAAAAACTGTCTGCCGCGGTCTTTGGTCATTGTCTTGCTCTGATATGTAAGCGACACCGAGCCTTGATTATATCCCGCTTCGCGGTCGTAGTCCGCAAGTCCGCTCGTGGAGATCGTCGGTATCTTGACGGTGCTGCCGCCAGAATACTTTACGCGACCCGCGTTCGCTTCCATCCACCCGGAAGTCGCGCCCTCGATCATCTGTTGGTCGAGCGCTTTCATAAAAATTTGCGCCGCCTCAATTGTGTTGATTGCCATAATTATCTACCTCCCGTAATCAGTCGTTTTTCAATCCGAAGCCGCCGAATATCTGCGCTTCAAGATTATTCGCGTCGGACGACGCGCTGCTTTGAGTACTGCCCATAAAAAGTCCGGGCTTTTCGGAAGCGAACACGTCCGGCTCGGACTTTTTCAGCCCCTCGAGATACTCCTTGCCGCCGACAAACGCGCCGTTCTCGTACTTAAAGCCCTTTGATTTAAATTCCTCCAGCACGGATTTTTTCACGCGCTCACTCGCGAACCTGTACTCGCCGAACAACTTCTCGGCGGCGTGGTCAGTCTCTTGTGCCGTGAGCTTTGCGTTCAAAGCGTCGGTGTCAGTCTTGTACTTCGCGTTCAGCTCCTCAAGCTGTTTCGCAAGCTCCTCGGATTTGTTTTCGCTTTTCAGCTTTTCGAGATCCTTGTCGCGTTCTGCGAGCTGCTTTTTGAGTTCGTCAAGTTCGGTGTTCTTTTTTGCCGCGTCCTCTGCCGCGACGAACTCCTTGCCCACGACCTCTTTGATCTGCGCGGTTTGGTCTGCCGTAAGCTCTATGCCGAGCTTTTTCAGCAGCGCTAAAAGTTTTTCCATAATTATTCCTCCTAAATTTAATTTGGGGCGGAAGCCGCCCGCAAGGTATAATAAACGCGCCCCTCATCGGAGCGCGGTTTATTTATAATGCTGTCGCTTTTGACAAGCGATAACGAATGATTTAAAATCGCCGTCCGGAGATGATTTCCACGGAGGCGGTGCGGTGTAACAGCTCACGATTGTGCCTACAGAGCAAGCAACGAGCGCAGCAAGCTGCGTTTTAAAATATTTATTGTGCTTCAAATCTATTACTCCTTTCGTTTTTGGTTAGAAAAAAGCGCCTTGCACGCGAGTGCAAAACGCTTAATTATTACTTTCACATGGGTAGTTATCAATTGCCCCGAGCAATTCATTTTCATAAGGCAAGACAAATTTGTCGTTATTATGGTTTTCAATGGTGTCTTTTATGAATTCATTGCTATACCCCATTTTTTTAGCTTGCTTCTTAAATTCTTCATCGGTCATAAAAAACACCTCCAATTCAATGCTTTCCAAATTTTTTCTTATATTCCGCCTCAATAGTTTTGCCAATTTTCTTTGCAATTTCCCGTGGTCTTGGGTTGTTGCAATATTCAGCCCAACCTTCTGCAATCATTTCGGAATAATCGTTTTGGTTGTCGTTATTCCAAGCATATCGAGAAAGCCCATTTGTTATTTGATCTGTTGTTCGACTTGTATACAACTCTTGAATGTCCTTTATTTTCGATATTCCAAGCATATTGTCAAGCTGATGTCCGATTTCATGATCTAACACGCTTCAAATAGTATCACACCCCTCCGGGTGAAATTTTGATTGTACATTTCTTTTTAAGCTTTCAACAAAGCTTGTTGAATTCTTTCCTGCGTCACGGTTTACTGATATACCAGCGAACGGCTTATACTCATCCAAAGAAGGAGTAAAGCTTTGAGCAAGTGTTGCGCGGCTCACTGAAAGCGCCTTCATTTGTTTATTTACGGATTTGTCTATATATGGTTGAAGCTCCTCAAGAGCAACTTCCGGGTAGCGTTTTTTATATGCGTCCATATAATACTGCTGGACAACAGGTTTTAAAGCCGCATTACGTTCATGACATTCCCCCACAAATCCAAATCTATCATGCAATTCGGGGAATTTTCGGAACGTATCAAAAAGTCCTCGGTTCCACTCGTTGGCAGTGGTTACATCGACACCCTTATAAGAAACATTCGGGATTTTAAGAACATCTCTCGCAAAATCTTCTGCTTTGGATATGCTTTCAGCGGGAGTAAACTTCTCTACTGATATTATACCACCCTTATCCAAATCTGTCAAGGGAATTTGCAAATTTTTCTGCCTGTTCTGCGCACGAGTGACCGCCCCGGTTTTCCCAGCAAGCCGCCGATTATATCCCACAACGAACGTCCGCTCATACTCGGTGTAAGTCCCCGCGGCTTTGCAGAAGTCCTCATAAATATCCTTTTGTCGGCGAAGTTTAATACTCGCCGCCGTGAACGTCTCTTTGTCTCCCGCAGCGTCTGCGACAATGCAGCGGTCTTTCTGCTTTCGCATTTTCCGCTCCATTTTTCGCATTTGCTGCTGTGCCTTGTACGCTGTGTACTGCTTGCCCTCGTAAGTGAACGGCGGCGGGTCGAGCGCCGCAAGCTGTTCTTCGGTGTAGGCGGGCTTTGACACGCCCATAATTATCGGATAAGCCGAGTGACGGCAATTATAATCGTTGATAAGCGGCAAAACTATCGTTTCGTATTGCGAGTTGGGATATTGCCGCCCTTGGTAGATCGCGTGCGACGGTCGAGCACCGACATGCGCGGATATCTCCCAGCCGTCTGCACCGAATTCCTCGGCGTTCTGCTCGGATATCTTCTGCGTGATCTGCGAAACGCTTGTCATCAGAGCGCGGCGCACCGCGACTTCAATCCTGTCCGAACGTCCCGAAGCGTAATAAACCGTCCGCAACCCGCTGTCCGCGAGAGCATTGCACGCTTGCCGAATTGCGTTGTTGTAGTCGGTAACGCCCGTCGCAACTTTCATCTGCGCCATATCCATTTGCTTACGAAGAAAATCCGTCAGCGAGGAATACACGACCTGCCCGTCCGCGTCGATTTCCGCAAATCCGAGCGTCCCCGTGAGATTTTTGCAAGTGACGTTAGTTTGTTTGATCTGCGCCGCCATCAGCTTTTGGAGCTGTTCGTTTTCGCTTAAAGGTATCGCCGAGCCGTCGTTCCCGGTTAGCATACGCGCGTCAAATTCGTTGGATTTTTCCGCCGCGTCAAGGATAAGCTCTCGGATATTTTCCTCGGAAACGCCGCTGATTTTTGCGATCTTTTCGGCAATTTCTTTGGTCGACATACCCAGCTCGCGCGCACGGTACATCTGATACTCCGCGGTGTCGGTGATCTTCGCCGCGCCCGCGATACGCCGCGCGATGTCGCGCAAAACAAACTCGGACAGCTCCTCGTAAATATTCGTAAGCGGTTTGGGAAGATTTTGAAGCTGCTTGGGCGTAAGCATTATTCGTCACCACCAAACGCTTCTGTCATTTTTGGCAGCATTGCCTTTGCCTTATCAATCGGAAGTCCGAAATACCAAGCGTTGAAATCCTCGGGTCTTAGCAAGCCCGCTTGAACCATTTGAAAACGCCGATTAAATTCCGTTCCCGTGTCCTCGAAAACGCTGTCGCCGAACTCGATAGCAGGCTCACCGTCCGCGACCTCATAGCCGTAAAAACGCGCCAAGTTCGCGGTAATTTTTGCAAGAGCCTCGAGCGAAGGTCGGAGTTGCCGTTGGAGCTGCGAAACGGTGTTGTATGTAGTCCTGTCCTCTGAAAGCACCTGCGTCGCCGTAACTAAGCCCTTTTGCGTATCAAATGTGAATGTGCCGCTCGAAACGCCGATCTGCACCTCGTAGAGCCTAAGTTCCGTATTTATCGCCGCCTTGTGAGCTTCCTCGCGAATTGGCGGCGCATAAGCCATTATCTGATTGTCAAGCGTAGTGTTAAAGTCGCTCTCAACAGTAACAAAATAATCATCGGTAATACCGTTTTTACCTTGAAAAATATCTCCGCTGCCAAAAACTTTCGCGGACATTTTTTTGAATTCCGCGATGTACTCCGAGTGCGCGTAATCAATATCGTGCAGCGTTTGGACGGAGTTTGCGAAAAGCGAGATCGGAAGCTCGCTGTCGAGGTCAATATTGTTAGCGTATGGCGTGCGGAATGTCGCAATCATCGGAATATCCGACGGTATCGCGCCCTCGGTAAGCAGCGTTTCCCAGCGCGGTATTTCGGATAATTCCACGTGATGTCGAGTGCCGTACAAATACGCGGAATTATGTACAAAATGCATTTTGCCGTCAAATCGGTGATGTTCGCGCCGCTCGTATATTTTGCCCTTGTAGCGTATGCGCTCGAAAAATATTCCCTCGGTGACGTGTCCGTTTTCATCGAACATTACGGGCAAAAAATCCCGCGATGTTCCCACATCGAAAAACACCTCGCCGGAGCGCGTTATGTACGGCTTTATGACGGTGTAGCCTCCGACAAGCGTCAGCTGCACGATCCTGTCCAGATTGGGGATCAAGTTCTTTTGCACGAACACGTTCAGCCGCTCATCGGCAAGCTCGTATTTTATTTCGCCCGTTACCAATTGCGCGAGATACGCCGTAGAAATATACGCTGTCGGCAGCGGCTTGAAATTTTTATGCGTTGTTTTCTGCGGTAAAGCTCCTTGAAAAATATCCCACCATTCCCGCGATTTTTCACGCATTACAGCGCTTACAGCCGTTTCAAGCTTTGAAACATCCGCAATATCCTCCATATCGTCACCGCCTTTTCCAAAGCCCTTTACAAGGCTTTTTAATTTTCTTAAAACGTTCATTTTTCGCTCCTTATCAGCTGCGGAATGTACCGCTCAAACGAGTACTCGAACGCGTCGAGCGTATCAATATCTGACGTTCCGTCGTCGAGCCGAACCTCTTTCCCGACAACTTTATCGTCCCAGACCGCGCCTTGGAACGCGTCAATAAGCGTCTGACACTCTGCGGAAAGCATAAAAAATCTTCCGCCGCCCATCAGCATTGTTGTTGCGCGTATTCGGTCGTTGATCTCGCGCTTAAGCGCGTTTTTAACGATAATTTCGATCGGACGAAGCGCTTGACGCAAGCCCGCTATAAGCGTCTGCTCGGTGCTGTCGGCGTAAAGCGCGGAAACTGTTCCGTATTTTTCTTTTATCTCAATGCAAAAGTCGAAAACGCGCCTGTACAGCGTTTGCGGGGTCATATCCGCGGCAGGAATGCGTTCGGTCTTTAATGCGTATAAACGTCGCATATCGTGGGTTATCCCGGAGCAGACAAGCGCGTGCTGAGAGCCGTTGCCACCGAAATCCAAGCCGATATTTATATAATCGAAATGCGGAATATCCTTTGTGTAAAAGGCTGTCGGAGAATCCGAAAAAACCTTGTATATAGCGCCGTTCGCGACTACCCACTTGCCCAAAATAAAACGATCATAGTAAACGCCCGTGTATTCTTTTTTCAAACTTTCGACATATCCCTTATCAAGCGTGGTATTGTCGTCGATATGAAAAAACATTCGAAATAGATCGTCCGTCAAATTTTCGTTCTTCAGATATTCTTTTAACAGCCAATGCGTAGGAACATCGGGGTTAGTCGTCGCGATAAGCTTTGCCCCGGGTTCGGACAAACGTGACAGCAGCATGGCGAAAAAATCCTCTGGGAACAGCGTCAGCTCATCACAGTACGCGCCGCCAAGCGTAATACCTCGTATTTTCCCCTCGCTTCGCTGATCGTTCGCGCCCTCCAGCATTATTTTTCTGCCAAATAAAACGCCCTCCTTTTTGGAGAGCGAAAATTTAAAATTGTTTTCGCCGACAAGTCCCTGAAGCGGCAAAAGGCAATTTCGATACAATGTTTTAAGCGACTTAGCACACATCATATACAAATAATCTTTTGGGCGCATCGCCACCCAGACCGCCCAAGCGATAAGAGAGATCCACGTTTTTCCCGAACGTACCGAACCCTCTAGGACGTTAATCCGCTTTAATTTATCCTGTTTAAGCGTGCGAATAAATTCATTTTGCTTATCCGTAAAAGCTATTTTATCCATTTTTTAACGCCTCCACGATTTCCGCAATTTTTCCCTCTCCGTCGCCGGAAGTACCGCCCGATTTTGAATAGCCCTCGGGATTTTTATTTACAAGATAAAATTCGATTGCCGCTTGTGACGGAGCGATATGCTTTTCAATTGTTTCCACGGTTTTAACGCCGTTCACATATTTTGTTCTGCGTTCAGTAACGGTGTAGCCTGTCGCCGCTCTGATGAGCGCCTGTTCGACTTCTGCGGTGATCAGCTCCGTGTTTTCCGCAAACAGTTCCGCGATACCGCCGCACCGCGATTTAATTTCGGCGATTTTCTTTGCTCTTTTCGCGGGATTATTGGTGGACAAAAACGCCTCGACAAGCTGCTGCACCGCAGAGGTCGAGGTGGAATTATTCATTTTTTCGTGTTCCGCGATTGCCGCACCCAGCGCCGCGATACTTTTCTTTTTTCTGCTCATAACATCACCTCGTTCTCGGATATGCCTTTTTAAGCGTTATACGCCCTTTTTAGAGCACCGTTTTATAAAAACAGGGGAAACTATACCTCGAAAATCTGGCAGCCCTTAAAACGCAATTCTCGGCTCGTTTTTTCGAGGGTATAGCTTCGCCCATTACGCCAAAGTTATCTAAGGCGTTTTAACAATATTTTTTGCACTGCCGGAGCTTATCACGGTAATGCGGGCGGAGCGTCAAATTCCACAGAGAAAATAATTCTGTGTTTTTCACCGTAGATCGTAACATCCGCCGAGGCGCGTTTCCCGCGCCGATTGAATTTAATGATCTCATGTTCGAGATTTTTTAGGAATCCGCTTGTGATATGCAGAATATTATCCAAAACATATCCGCGTGAAATTCCGATACAGTCCCCGTCATTGCAAAGCCGCCGAATATAATCGTCCTCATCGGGCGGCAAAGGAAGTTTGCTTATAAATCGTATAGCGCCGACGCATTTCATCACGGTGTGCCACACCCATGGTTGAAGTTCGGGAACGTCTACGAAAACATACCCCGTAAAGATGATACGTTCTACATATCGCCAATGTCCGCGGCGGCGTTCTGCTTTTAATTGCCGCGGACAGTACGCGGATATATTTTTTCGCCGAAGTTCCTCGATTATTGTCAGCTCGCGTCCGCTTTGGACGAACAGAACATACAGCATTATTCCACGTCCTTTCGAGCGGATATGAACCGCACCAACTGCTTATACAGCTCCGGCTCCTCTTTCGCCATAGCGTCGAATATTTCTTCCTTAAAGCTCTCGAACGCTACGTCTTTAAGGTTTTTCACGCGCGTATCGTTCTCGTTTTTGTACGCGACCGCGCGAATAAGTGCCGTACAGCGATCTATAAGCTTCAGCGGGTCTGAATTTTTTAAATCGTCATCGCTAAGCTCCCGAACCGCCGACAGAACCTTGTGCGAAACGAGACGTGCGATCCCCTCGGTGGTATCCAATTGCGGATATTTCGCCATTTCCTCGGTGAGCGTGCGCATATTCTCACTTGCCAAACGCAGATCCTGCACCGTGGCGTTAAGCCCTTGAGCATATCTGCAAACCGCCGCCTCGGAAAGTGTAACGTTTGCCGTATCTCGAACGAAATTGCACACGTCGCGGTAGGTGTAGTTGCCAAGTATCATTTCTTCGACCGCCGATTTTATATCCGACGGCAGCGCGTCGATCTTGCTGTGTTTCCGGTTGCTCATAAGATCACCGCCTTATGCACGGATCGTTGACTTTGCCATTTAAAAACGCAATGCCTTTTGCCGTGAGCTTTGCCTCGATCTTGCACATTTCCGCGTCGGCAAGATCGGCGATCTCCGAGTGCCCATCGACGGTGCGAAGCTTTATGTAACCGCTCTCGTTAAGGTAATTTACGCAGTCGGATATTTCCGCCGCGCTCATTTCCGCGCCCAAGCCGTATTCCAGATCTCCTACCTTGACATACCTTTCGCGGAGAGCATTCACTGCTCGCAGCACCCGCGCGTTATTGTCCAAAAATTTCTCTCGCCGAATTCTTTCAAAATCCAACTTATTCACCTCGCTTTAAGCTGTCGATCTTTTCCTCAAGCCGCGACATCGTACGTATAAAATCCGAATTGCGCACGGTATTTTCCTTTAAAAAGTCAATATTGTTTTCAATTTTCTCTATAGACTTTTTCAGCTCGTTAAGTTCGGACTTACTCGCGTATTTGTCGTCCGCGTTTTCAATTTTTTCCTTTAGTTCGTGAAGTTCTTCTTTGGAGGCGCGACTGTTCAGCTTATCGAAAAAATATTTTAAAAAGAACGTAATAACGCCCATTCCCGTCGTAATAACAATGTTGAATATCGTGTCAAAATCCATAATTTCACCTCGCTTGCGGTTTTGTTTTTTTCATTATACCATTAAAAATATTTTTTGTACACCAAAGATTTACGGTAATTTTCAGCGCCATAAAATAATGACAGAAAAACCCTCGGCTTTAAACCGAGGGAAAAATTATTTTATTTTTCGCACATCGGCGAACGGAATTTCAAGGTCGTGTGCTATCTGTTCATTCCTATCGCCGTTCTGCCGCCTGAGCCGAATTTCATGTGCCAACTCTGAGGCGGGAATAAGGCTTTTTGCTTTCGGTATGTAAATCCTGTCTCCTCCAAATTTTTCAATAAGATCACGATAACAATCCATACCAATTATATCAACAATTTCCTGCTGCTCAGCATTAAGGTGGCTGAGTTTTACCAGCTGTGCCAGTCCCATTTTTCTCACCCCGTTTCTTTTTGCGCTCCTCAGAGCGGATTATCCTTTTCAGCATTTCGATTATCTGTGTACCCTCATTGCGCGTCACCTTATAAAAAATATCTCCGTCCGTTTGAATGTTTCTGTTGGTGACCTTGCAAATAAGCCCGCGAAGACGTTCGCGCACATCGATCTCCGAGGGGGAAACCTGCGCCAGCTTATATGTTAACCGAAAACAAAAGCTTTGCTGTGCTCCCGTTATCGGCTCAATATCAGCGGGCTTTGGCGGGCATACGTTGTTTTGATAATCGATTAGCCGAGCGATAATAAAATCCGCTTGCTTTTCGGTAAGCTCTGAAATGTGATCTTTTCGCGACCACTGTTTTATCCATAAATGCAGATCATCGTCGTTACCGCGCTCGCGATCCAACAGCCCGCATTTTGCTCCCAGCGCGTATATCCGTTGTATTTGTTTTCCCGTCGCCATTTTACGTCACCGCGATTTTCGTGGAACTATCTACCGACACGCCGAGATTTATGCTCCGGATAATGCACTCTTTATCCGCGCCGGACATCTCCGCAACGCGGCAGAGCGTTTGCCACACAACCGCCTCGGCGTACATATATGCGTAATCTCCCGCGTCATCCTCGGACAAGCCGCCGATATTTATAAGATTGTCGCGGTCAGTCTCAAATTTAGCGCCCTTGAGTTTTTTAGCGAGCGCCGCCTTTGCTTTGTCATCGCAGGGCAGCTGCGCGATAACCTCCGCGGGCGTGGATTTTATGTAGTCGCCCGTGTACACACCAATCAGCATTCGCTCAATATCCTTGCTTTGCGGCTTGATCTCGCGCTTAATCTCCTCTTTGAAAATATCTTTAAAAACATTTTCTCCGAGTGAGTTTTCGAGATAATTCGGCGCGGAAATTTCAAGCGACTGCGCCTCGGTGTAAGTAACGGCGGCTTGGCTTTCCGCGTCGGCGTATGTTCGCGATTTGTATTTGGTGTCGATAACGTCTTCGCTGCCGCGTTACAAAAAATACGCTTCAAGTTCTTTTTTGCGCTCGGAGAGCGCCGCGATCTGCGTCTTAACAGCGCTCAACTCCCGCACTTTTTCGGTAATTTCGTCCATCAATCGCACACCTCCTTGTACAGCCGTGCCGCACAAATCGGGCACACAAAAACATCTCCGAATTGCTTGACGTTTTCCGCGCCGCCGCAAAAGCGGCAAGTATCAGCGTGCTTTGTAACGATCAGTTTGCCGTCCGCCGCCGTCAGATCTACTGCAGTTCCCGCGTCTAAATCCAAATGTGCCGCGATATCCTTGGGAATAGTAATGCTCCGAGCTTTAGAGATCTTCTTGAATTTTGTCATAATGATCCTCCTTTATTATTTTGCTTGCTCTGCGTTTTCACGGGCTTGCAACCGTTCGATGAGCCGCATTAAGCGGGGGAAAATTCCCCCAAAGCTATTATATTTCGCACCGTGCAAGTCCGAGAATTACCATTCCATCCTTGCAGAAATTTGTATCGTCCAAAATATATGTGATTTTGAACAGCAAGCAATTCCCCGAATATCTGCCGCTTTCAGACGTGCGTGAAAATCTTTCGCACTCATCTTCCGAACAAAATTTGTATTCAAACGGCACAAATTCATTTACCGCAAGAATATCTCCCACTTGATACGGACGGTCTTTTTTGCGCACTTCAAACGATTTTCTGCCATCTGCTAACGCCGCAAAATATTCGGGGCGGCATTTTACTTCATGTATCATATTGGCTCCTTTGCTAATTCAATAGATGAATTGTTTTTTATGAAATGCGATTTCATCATCTTAAAGCTGTTCCAATATGGAAGATAATACTCTGTGGTAAACTGTTTTTTTACTTTTTCGCGAAATGCTTTTTTCTCGCGCTTTAAGCGGTTACGAGTTTTTTGATCAAGGAAGCATTTTGTGTGACGGCTGCAAAACTTACGGCGAATATCGCAATCCTCCATTACCCATTTCGCCCGAAATTCCCCGTCAATATACACCATGATAACATAATGAAGTGGCTTCTCCGGTTCGCACGCAAGCGTCACGTTATATCCATCAATAATCATCTTTGCTCTGCCTAACGGATAGGAGAGCTGTTCCTCTATGCGCTTCCAATCCTCATTTGTCATTCTCACACCTCCAACAATTTGTTCATTTCCTCAAACCCGCGCCGAGCTTCGCGTTTGCGATGACTTACCCCGCGGAACTCCACGGGATAGCACCGCTCCAGAACGCGATCGTAAATTCTCGCGCACCGAATATCTTCCGCGTGCTTGAACGTATCGAGCGGCAAATTTGACGTATAGATCACGGGCTTGTTGCTCCGATAACGTGCGTCGCACACCGCGTAAATGCGTTCAAAGCCGTAATCCGTGGAGCGTTCCGCACCGAGATCGTCAAGTATCAGCAGATCTATCTCGTTCATTCGCCGAATAATTTCGTCCGTGCCGTCAATGAGCGTTACCAGCGAGGTCATCACCACCGAGTAATTTTGTTCTAACAGCGCGTTCGCGATACATGCCGCCGCGAATGTCTTTCCCGTGCCGACGCTGCCGAAAAGCAGCAGTCCGCGATTATCTTTTAGCATTTGCGGAAATTTTTCAACGTAACGTTCGCATATTTTAAAACTTCGCGCATTGTCGCCGCCTTTATCCGCGCCTGAGAATGTACACCCGGACAGCTTGTCGCCCATCATCGATAGACGGCGAAGCGCCGCCGCTTTAAACGCATGTTCGATATCTTTGTTACGCTGTTTTTCTTCCGCATACGCATGTTCGGAACATTCGCACCACACCGGTATAAAGATCTCTTCGCCGTCGATCTCCGTGCGGCATTGCTTCGGAGTGTTGCATTTTCCGCAAAAAATCAGTCCGTCTTTGATATAGTCGCCGCCGCTCGGAGGAGCATTTTCTGTGCTAAAGATCTTTTTCATTAGAGCCTGTTCACATTAAAATTGCATCTAAAACCATAGCCATATAAATAACCGCAAGAAAAACGATATCAAGT
>CANQWD010000012.1 GCA_947627465.1 uncultured Clostridia bacterium | reverse complement strand
CGCACAATTATTGCTGTCCGATTGCGCAGTCAGATTTTTCTGTCAGCGGGTTGAGCTTTGCTCAACGCTTGTACAATTCGTCCTCGCAAGGCTGACGCCTTGCGAGGACGAATTGTGCAATATGACGGAAAATATGCAAGCAAGCGGGCGGCAAAGGCGTTAGCCGGTAATTGCGCGGTGTTGCCTTAAAGGAGTAAAAATTGGAGAAAATTCGTGTTCAAAAAATAATCGCCGAAAGCGGCTTGTGTTCGCGCCGAAAGGCGGAGGAGCTTATCGCGGACGGCGAAGTTACCGTAAACGGCAGAGCCTGCTCTCTCGGCGACAAAGCCGATCCAAAAGCCGATGTGATCTCAGTAAGCGGAAAGCGCATAGGCGAAGCGCCGCGCGAAAAGCGTTATATAATGCTCAACAAGCCGCGCGGCTACATAACCACTATGAGCGACGAGCAAGGCAGAAAGACCGCCGTGGATCTGCTGAACGGCGTGGAGGAACGCGTAGTTCCCGTGGGACGGCTCGACAGAAACTCCGAGGGGCTTTTGCTGTTCACCAACGACGGCGAATTCGCTAATGAGATAACCCACCCGAGCCGTCACGTCAGCAAAACTTACCGCGTGACAATAGACGGCAAGGTAAGCGAAGTGCAGCTTATGAAGCTATCTGCGGGCGTGAAACTCGACGACGGCAAGGTAACGCTTCCGTGCAGTGTGGAAGTCCTGTCCGAGGAACCAAACCGCACCGTGCTGAGAATTACGATAAAACAGGGCTTGAACCGCCAGATACGCAGAATGTGCGCGGCTGTCGGCTTGGAGGTCGGCAGACTTCGCCGCGTAGCGATCGGCGGCGTGAAACTCGGTATGCTGAAAACGGGCGAGTGGCGCGACCTTACCAAGGACGAGCTTAGAATTCTCCGCGCCGCCGTCGGAAAGTCGGTGAAGAAATGATAGAAATTTTACAAAACAAGGAAAATCTTGACAAAATCGAATTCAACGCGCGCGACGGCGAGGAAATTCTCGGCACTATCGCGGGTGTTCTCAATGGCGAAGAATTTGTTGTAAACGAGCTTTCCTGCGAGGATTTCTTCACGGACGGTCTGGTTCGCGCGATCTTGAATTTAATGACGCTCCACGGCATCGACAAGGCGCGTTTCGAACTTCCCGAAAGCGATCTCGAACGTCTGCGGAAACTGCGTTTCTTCTCGGAAAAGCCCGAAATGGACAGCATTGCCGAATTTTTCGACAAGGGCTGCTGTAAATAACGATATCCCCGCGGCAATGTACGGCACCGCGGGGATTTATACCACACAAATGAACCGGTTATTATAGCGATCAACACAATTAAGGCAACACCGCACAATTATTGCTGTCCGATTGCGCAGTAAGATTTTTCTGTCAGCGGGTTGAGCTTTGCTCAACGCTTGTACAATGAAGACGAAGCAAGGCTGACGCCTTGCGAGGACGAATTGTGCAATATGACGAAAAATATGCAAGCAAGCGGGCGGCAAAGGCGTTAGCCGGTAATTGCGCGGTGCTGCCTTAAAGTAACATTAGGGCACATCTAAAAACCGGTTTGAAAAGCAAAAACGGGTGGGGTATGTCGACTGCAAGGAAAACCGACGAATCAAGGCTGTATGCCTTGCGAGGAGACTTGACGCAGCAGACGGCATGCCCCACATGTTTTTGCTCAAACAAGGTTTTTAAATGTGCCCATTAGTATAAGTTCCGTCTCGAATTATATGAACCGCAGCGTATCTTCGTGCATTACTATAAGTTCGTAAGTTTTTTACTATTATCGGCAAACAGCAAAAAACAGGCGGCATTGCTAAAAAAAGCTGTTGTGAAATTCACCAAAATAAACGGTTAAATTTTAACAAAACGTACAAAAAACAAAATAACGGAAAAATGCCCTTGTTATTTTCCGCATATTGTAGTATAATTATTGTGGATATTTTTTTGGCGAATATCGCCATACTTATTTATAAATGGAGGAGACACAATGGCATTTACAAAATCATTGGCTGAAATGGAGCAGAGCGTTCCGGACAGCGATGCGAGAAAAAGACTTGCCGCGTTTTTCGATGACGGCGCTTTCACAGAGCTGGACAAGTTTCTCGCCGCGGACGGCGAGGAGAGCAGCGTTGCCGCAGGCGTGGGCAGCGTTTGGACAAACACCGTTTACGCGTTCGCACAGGACGTTTCGGTAAAGGGCGGCGCTGTAAACAAGGCGGCGGCGCAGAAAATCAAGAGAGTATACGAGCTTGCGGCTAAAAACGGTTCGCCCGTAGTCGGATTTTTCGACAGCAAGGGCGCGGATATCAACGAGGGAATGGCTGTACTCGCCGAATACAACGACATCATGAAAGCGAGCGCGAAGATCTCGGGCGTTGTTCCGCAGATCGCCGTTGTTACGGGCGTTTGCGCGGGCTGCGCGGCTATGATAGCGGCTATGGCTGACGTTGTTATCGCGACCGAGAAGAGCGAGCTGTTCCTCACCGCTCCGTTCAACAACGCGGACGGCAAGCTTGCGGGCGCGGGTACCGCCGAGAACGCCGCTAAGGCGGGCGTGGTGCAGATACTCGCAAAGGACGCTGACGACGCGCTGGTTAAGGCAAAGAACCTTATAGCTTCTCTGCCCGAAAACAATCTCGATGTTGGCTATATCGAGGGTTTCAACGAGAACGACGCGGCGATAAACGCTTCAATGAGCGGCGCGGACTTGATCTCCGCGATCGCGGCAAAGGGCAGCGTTATCGAGTTCGGCGAGAAGTTCGGAAAAGCGGCGTACACCGCGCTCGGCGTACTGAATGACAGTACCGTGGCGTTTGTCGCGACCGACAAGGCGGCGAAGCTCACAAGCGCAGATGCTGCGAAGATCGCGCGTTTCGTTCAGTTTGCCGATCTTTTCTCGATACCCGTTGTGACGGTTATCGACACCGAGGGCTTCGAGGGCAGCTCGGCGGCGGAGCTTGACGGCTCGGTTCGCGACTGTGCAAGACTTGCTCAGGTTTACGCGACGGCTTCTACCGTTAAAGTAAATCTTATAAAGGGAAAGGCGTTCGGCGCGGCGTTCGCGGCGTTTACGGGCGCGGACTTTACCTGCGCTTACGAAAACGCGCAGATAGCTCCCATGTCGCCCGAAGCGGGTAAAGTGTTTATGGGCGAGGATCTGGTGACAAGTCCGTTCGCGGCGGCTTCTCTCGGTATGATAGACGGAGTTATCGACCCCGCAGACACTCGCGAGACGTTGAAAAACGCCGTGGAACTGTTCTTCTCCAAGAACGAGAACGTTAAAAGAAAACACGCGAATTTCGCATTTTAAGTGTGCGGTTCGATATTTAATCAGGGCTTCCTTAAGTTCGGACAGCGCTGTAAGCAACGCATAAATTTCAAAAAGGCGTCAAATTTCCGAACACGCTCCGGCGGCGTACAAATTTCAAAAAGCGTCGAAATTTTGCGAAGCAAAATTTTGACCGGTCTTGAGTTTGGCGCAAAGTGAACGAAATGAGCGGAGCGTCAAACTCAAGATTTGGAAATTTAAATTTAAATAAGAGAGGTTAAATTTATGAAAAATTATACAATTACCGTAAACGGCAACGCTTATGATGTAACCGTAGAAGAAAACGGCGCAGGCTCCGCACCGGCGGCTTCCGCAGCTCCCAAAGCAGCGCCCGCCGCGGCTCCGAAAGCCGCTCCCAAGGCGGCAGCTGCAGGAGGCTCGCCCATCAACGCGCCTATGAACGGCACTATCGTCGAGGTTAAGGTAAAGGTCGGAGACAAGGTTACCAACGGTACGGTCATCGCCGTTCTTGAAGCTATGAAGATGGAGAACGACATCGTTTCCGACAGAGACGGCACTGTGGCTTCCATTTGTGTAAACAAGGGCGATTCCGTTGAAACCGGCGCGGCTGTCGTAACGCTTAACTGATAAGGAGAACGGAATATGGCTAAATTAAAGATAACTGAAACCGTTCTGCGTGACGCGCACCAATCTTTGCTCGCCACCAGAATGTCAATGGACGATATGCGCCCCATTCTTTCAACGATGGACAAAATCGGCTTCTACTCGGCGGAGTGCTGGGGCGGAGCGACATTCGATAGCTGCATACGTTTTCTGGACGAAGATCCGTGGGAGAGACTGCGCATTTTAAGAAAAGAAATGCCAAACACCAAGCTTCAAATGCTGTTCAGAGGACAGAATATGCTCGGTTACCGCCACTACGCGGACGATTTGGTTGAGTATTTTGTTCAGAAATCCATAGCGAACGGAATCGACATCATCAGAATTTTCGACGCGCTGAACGATATCCGCAACCTCGAGACCGCGATCAAAGCGGCGAAAAAAGAGCAGGGACACGCACAGGTCGCTATTTCTTACACGACGGGCGAAGTTTTCACTCATGAGTATTATGTAAACTACGCGAAGCAAATAGAGAGCGCGGGCGCGGACAGCATCTGCATTAAGGATATGGCGGCGCTGCTTACTCCTTATGAGGCTGGCAGTCTTGTCAAGGAGCTGAAAAACGCGGTCAAGATACCTATTCAGCTTCATACGCACTACACTTCGGGTTTGGCTTCGATGTGCATTATAAAGGCTGTGGAAGCGGGCGTTGACGGAGTAGATACCGCAATGTCTCCGCTGGCGCTCGGTACTTCCCACGCGCCGACCGAGTCCGTTGTAGCCGCGTTTATGGGCACGGAATACGATACCGGCATTGATCTGGCGGCTCTCAGCGATATACGCGAGTACTTTATGGGACTTCGCAAAAAGTATCTCGAAAGCGGTCTTATGGATCAGTCTATGCTTGCTACAAATACAAAAGCGCTTTTGTATCAAGTCCCGGGCGGAATGCTGTCCAACCTTCTCTCGCAGCTTAAACAGGCGGGCAAGGCGGATCAGCTTGAGGAAGTTTTGAAAGAGGTTCCGCGCGTGCGCAAGGACAGCGGTTTCCCGCCTCTCGTTACGCCGACTTCTCAGATTGTCGGCACACAGGCGGTGTTCAACGTGATTATGGGCGAGCGTTACAAGACCGTTACCAAAGAGTTCAAGGGTCTTGTAAAGGGCGAGTACGGAAAAACTCCCGTGGATATCGACCCCGAGTTCCGCAAGAAGATACTCGGCGCGGAAGAGCCTATCACCTGCCGTCCCGCAGACCGTCTCGAACCCGAGTTTGATAAGATGAAAGAAGAAACAAAGGCATACGTTGACGACCCGACCACAGAGGACGTTCTTACTTATGCGATGTTCCCGAAAGTCGCTCCCGGCTTCTTTGAGAAGCAGCGCGACAAAAAAGTCGGTGTAGACGCAGTTCACGCGGACAAGGCAAATAAGGTTCATCCCGTGTAAGCTGTCTATGATTTCGTAAAAATAAAACCGTCTCCCCGTTCAATATCGAACGGGGAGCTTGGTTTACAGCGCTCCAACATCCGACGCCGTTCTACATTTAGCATGGATTTTTTTTAGGTCATTTGTATACGTTTACAAAACGGAAGCTCAAAATTTGGCAGAATGCACAAATAAAAGTTACAAAAGTGTTACATTTTGCACGTCGAATGACTTTTAAAATAAAGTAACAGAAACAATTCGGAAAATTCCGCATTAGACCGCGAAATATAAACAAAAATGGTGTAAATTTTATTTTAAGTTATTAGCTTACAGCACCGTCAATTTAAACAAAGTGAAAGATTTGTAAACGTTTTCGGCATAATGTGTGAAAAAAATTTTGTAAAAAGCCCTTGCAAAGTTTAAAAATATGTGTTAAAATAACAATGAAATCGAGATACGGTTTTTACATAAAATAGAAACCGAAAATCATCATCTCGATAAACTACACTACACGGTTCTAAAGCTCCCAATGGGGGAAGCTTACGGACTGTTATCTAAATTTATTTAGGGAGGAATAACCTATGAAGAAGAAAATTTTAGCGGCAGTTGTTGCAATGACATCTGTATTGTCACTCGCAGGATGCGGTGAAAAGGACACAAGCAGCACCTCGACGCCTGCTGCTTCGAACGCTGATTCCGCAGCAACTTCCGAAGCAACGTCCGCAACGGGTTCCGAAGCGACCAGCGGCGATACTTCCGCAACGGAGTCGGGTTCTACCGAGAAAAAGGAACCGAAGCTCGTTGATACCGGCTTCACTCTCCCCGAGGGCGAGGACAAGACTTTCACCATCTGCGTATGGAACGATGAGTGGAAGGGCTTCTTCGAGAAGTACTACAAGGTTCCCGAGGGCGTAACCGTTAAGTGGGTATCTACACCTAACGAGGGCGGCGCTTATCAGCAGAAGCTTGATCAGTGGTTTGAGAACGGCGGCAAGACCGACGACGGCGACCAGATCGACCTGTTCCTTGCAGAGGCTGACTACATCAAGAAGTATGTAAACTCCGATTATACTCAGGATATCACCAGCATCGGCTTGTCCGCTGACGCAGGAAATAAGTATAAGTACACCGTTGACGCTTGCACAGACAGCAACGGCAAAGTAAAGGGCGCTTCTTTCCAGGCTTGCCCGAACGTACTTATTTACAGACGCTCTATCGCTAAGGACGTGCTTGGCACCGACGATCCCGCTGAAGTTCAGAAGAAACTCGGCTCTTGGGATGATTTCAATGCTGTAGCTGCTTCCGCTAAGGATAAGGGCTACTACATGACTCCTTCCGCGCTTGAAACATACAGAGTATTCGCAAACAACGCTGAGAAGGCATTCTTGGATGCTGACGATAACTTCCAGGTTCCCGATTCGTTCAATTCTTGGCTCACTCAGGCTGAGACCTTTATGGAAAAGGGTTACACGATTGGCTGCGGCGTTTGGGCGCCCGAGAAAACCGGTCAGATGGGTACTTCAAAGCTTGAAGCTGCTATTACAGATAGCATGACCGAGGAAGAAATCGCTGCTGCAAAGGCAAACGCTGAAGCTGCTAACAAGTATGAACCCGGTAAGACTATGTGCTTCTTCGGTCCTGCTTGGTACTACAACTTCTGCATGGGTCAGGCACACGATCAGGCAATGGGCGACTGGGCAGTTTGCAAGGGTCCGCAGGAAGCTTTCTGGGGCGGCACATGGATGATGGTTCCCACAGGTGCTGATACTCCTTCTATGACTGCTGACGTTATCAAAGCGTTCACCGAGAACGATGAGCTTCTTTCTCAGCTCGTTGAGATCGATACTCAGTATGCAAACAAGAAAGATTTGATGAAGAAGTATGCTGACGATACCAGCTACGGCAACGAATTCCTCGGCGGTCAGAATGATCTCGCTATTATGTACGAAGTAGCAGAGGGCATTACGTGGAACAACGACCTCCACACCATCTACGATCAGACCTTCAACGAGACTCTTCCTGAGCAGATGCTTGAATACCTCAACCACTTGGTTGACAGCTCCGCAGGCGTTGACAAGGAAACCGCTTGGACTAACTTCTACAACAGACTCAAGACGGTGGCTCCGCAGATCAAGACTCCGGAATAATTCAGCCTAAGAATTAAATAGCTATTAAACCGAGAGGTGAGGCGTAATGCTCGCTTCACCTCTTTTTATAGCTTTTTAAGTAATTCGAAGAGTAATTTAAGTAAATTTAGGTTTCTCTTTAGGCAAAATAATAGAGAGAGAGGTAACGCATATGGAAAATGAAGTAAAAAAACATAAGTCCATAAGCTACGCGAAATGGGGATATATTTTCATCGCCCCGTTTTTTATAGTGTACATAGTATTTCAACTCATTCCGCTTTTGTCCACATTCTATTACAGCTTTTTTGAAAGTTATAGAGTGGGTACGCAGACGGTTGGACCTAATTTCGTCGGATTTGAAAATTATGCTTCGCTATTTGCGCCAGACAGAAGCGGAACCATTTTGATTTTTAAGTATCTCGGAAACACCATGATAATGTGGATACTCGGCGCGGTGCCGCAGCTGCTGTTCTCATTGGTTTTGGCGGTAATTTACACCAGCAGCCGCTTGAAGATCAAAGGTCAGCGGTTCTTTAAAACGGTTATGTACATGCCTAACCTCATAATGGCAGCGGCGTTCGCTATGCTGTTCTTCCAGCTTTTCGGAAACATTGGACCGATAAACCAGATCATATCGTCAAACGGCGGAGAAACCGTGCAGTTCTTTAATCAAGTGTGGACGGCACGCGGCATCATAGCGTTTATCAACTTCCTGATGTGGTTCGGAAACACAACGATACTGCTGATGGCGGGCATTATGGGTATTGACCAGAGCCTGTTTGAGGCGGCGGAAATAGACGGCGCGACCTCATGGCAGGTATTTTGGAAAATCACAATGCCGCTGCTTGCGCCCATTATGGTCTACGTTATTATAACATCGCTTATCGGCGGCTTGCAGATGTACGACGTTCCGCAGATCATCGGCTATTCGACCGGTGCGCCGGGCGGCAGCACAATGACGCTTATTATGTACCTCAACAACTACCTCAACGGACCGTCGCGCAACTTGGGTATGTCCGGAGCACTCTCCGTTATGATATTCATTATCACGGGCGTACTCAGCGTAATTGTTTACAAGTCTATGGTAACTAATCCCGATAAACCCAAGAAAACAAAGAAAGGAGCAAAGTGATGGCTGTTAATAAACTTACCGAAACCAAAGGCTATAAAGCTAAAACTATCGGCATAAGAGCGCTGGCGTATTTGTTCCTTGCCTTTGTGACGCTTCTCGCTCTTTTCCCTCTCATATTGCTGATCATCAATTCAACACATACGCATACCAGCCTGTCCGCGGGATTTCACATTCTTCCCGGCGCGGCATTCGGAAAGAACTTTTTAAAGGCGTGGAACGATACTTCGATGTTCACGATCCCCAGAGGTATGCTTAATTCGTTGTTTGTCGCGGCGACAAGCTGTATCCTTACAAGCTACTTTTCGGCTATGACGGCTTACGGTATTCACGTTTACGAGTTCAAACTGAAAAAGTTTGCGTTCAACTTCATTCTCATCATAATGACGATACCTACACAGGTTTCGGCGGTTGGTTTTATTCAACTGCTCCGCAAGTTCAATATGATGAACACCTATTGGGGTTTGATACTCCCCGCGATCGCGGCTCCCTCGGTATTCTTCTATATGAAGCAATACATAGAAAGCTCCATGCCGCTTGAGGTTATCGAAGCGGCGCGTGTGGACGGCTCAAACGAGTTCAGAACGTTCAACGCCATTGCGCTGCCTATGCTGAAACCCGCGCTTGCGGTTCAGTTGATATTCGCGTTCGTGGCTTCCTGGAACAACTTCTTCACACCCGCAATGGTTCTTTCAAGCTCCAAAAGATGGACGCTGCCGATCATGATCTCCGTTTTGCGTACCAATTTGCAGTCGCAGACAGGCGACCTCGGCGAGGTATATATGATGATCCTGCTCTCGATCATTCCGGTCGTCATCGTATACTTCTTCATCTCCAAGCACATTGTTCAGGGCGTTGCGCTCGGAGCGGTCAAGGGCTAATGACAAGCATTTGAAAATGTACAATTGAATATTTTTTCTCCCCGAGGTGATTGCCCGGGGAGATTTTTCGTAAATTTGTCCATGCTTCGTTATTATGCATAAAAACGTTGTGTTATTTACGTGAAAATAGTGTGAAGTATTTTATTGACAAAAAACGCAGAGTATGGTATAATTAATGTTAAGGAATAAGCAAATTCCAAATTTGTTATTATGAGAGGAAATAATTTATGAAAACTGCTGCAAAAGTATTTATCATCATTGGCATCGTTGTCGGCTTTATCACGATCGTTGCGCCCATCTTCGGATTTATGGCGCTCAATCAGATGAAGCAGGGAAGAAAACCCGAACAGTGGCTTTGCATTTGCGTTTTGCTGTTCTGCAACCTTGTCGGTGGCATTTTGTTACTCGTTGCTGACGATAGCGAATTTGTGTGACGATTGTAACCTAACGCAAAGAAAATCCCCTCTTGTCAGGTAAGAGGGGATTATTTTTTGTGTAAAACAAATGCGGGATCACTTAAAATATCTGTTCAGCAAGCCCTCGAAAGCCTTACCGTGACGAGCCTCATCCTTAGCCATCTCGTGAACGGTGTCATGGATAGCGTCAAGGTTGTTTTCTTTCGCTTTTTTAGCGAGATCGAGCTTGCCCTGGGTCGCGCCCTGCTCTGCCGCAACGCGCTTTGTAAGATTTTCCTTTGTGGAAGCGGAAACCACCTCGCCGAGCATCTCCGCGAATTTTGCAGCGTGCTCTGCCTCTTCCCAAGCAGCCTTTTCGTAATAAAGACCAACCTCGGGGTAGCCTTCTCTGTGAGCGGCTCTTGCCATTGCAAGGTACATACCCACTTCGGTGCATTCGCCTGTGAAGTTCTGGCGCAGACCCTCAACGATATCCTCGGGTACGCCGTTTGTAATGCCGATCTCGTGCTCGCAAGCAAAAGTCAGCTTACCGTCGTCCTCGGGTTCCGCAATAAACTTGCTTCCGGGAACTCCGCACAAAGGGCACTTTTCGGGAGCGGATTCGCCAACAAAAACGTATCCGCAAACAGGACATACATACTTCATAAACAATTCCTCCAAAATAGTAATAATTATTGTTTTTCAACAGTTTTATTATATCATATTTTCCCAAAAATGTCAAGGGCAATCTTTCATTTTTTATAAAAAAATCACAAAACGAGGTAATAGCGCAGCATCGTTTACTCTTGTTATTGGTTAACTCCGCGATGTTGCATCCGAAACGGCGTTACCTTATACAAAAGCGGTGACAAGAACAGCGGTCTTAGAGCCTGTTCAGTATCTCCCCGCACGCATTTCGCTTGCATATTTTCCGCCCGATTTAGTCAATTTTTCTTGAAATACATAAAGTATTCCTGCGAAAAATTGCCGTCATCGGGCGAAAAATCTGCTGTGCGATCTCCGCACGTTGAGATACTAAACAGGCTCTTATTTCTGTTAAACCGGAATTATTTATAAACTTTTTTGCAATACATACAAAAATCAATTTCAATATTATAAAAATTTATGGTTGAAATTTTAAAAAAAATATGGTATAATAAGGACAATACAATAAATTTACAGCCAAAAGCTGCAATTTGATTTTCTTACCACCGGTAGCCAAAACCCTAAATGAATAAAGTCGGAAAGGTTGGAGTGATATGACAGTATTATGAAGAAGTTTAGTTTAAACGGCTTTGAAATGAGAAGCAGGCTTACTTTCCAATTGATCTGCTTCTCTGCCGCCATAATGCATTTGACGTTTTTGATCTTATTTTGGAAATTCAAGCTGACGCTGTTGGCATACGTCAATATCGCAAGCGTTTGCTTTTACATAACGGGCGGGATCATCTCGCTGAAAAAGAAAGACGTCAAAAACTCTTTGGCGTGGATCTGCACAATCTTCGCGGAGATCGTACTTCACGCAGTGCTGTGCACGCTGATAGAAGGCGTGGACACGTTCTTTATTTTATATCCTATCGTCTCGTTGCCGATATGCGTATATTACCTGTTTTTCTACTGCAAAAAAAAGACGTTTTTGCGCGCGGTCATCATATTTGCGGTCGTGACTTTTATACTGACAGGAGCGTCGGTTTTCTTTGCGGAATTTCACGGCGGCGCGCTGCCTACAAATATCGCGGTACTCAGCCGCAGGGAAAAGACCGTTATGCGAATCGTTAACATCGTTTTCGCCGCGCTGACGCTGTACGGCTTCACGCTGATGTTCTATCTTGAAATGACAAACCTTATGGAAAAGCTGCGAAAATCTACCGACAAACTGCAGTACACCGCCACTCACGACGCGCTGACAGGGCTTACAAACCGCCGAAGCTTTTGGGAATACTTTGACGCGCTGTGTTTGAACGGCGAGCACTACAACGTTGCCATGGGCGATCTGGACAGCTTTAAGAAGATAAACGACACTTACGGTCACGGCTGCGGCGATCTGGTGCTGAGATCCGTTTCGGATATAATAACCAACAACACCGAAGAAAACGAGATCGCGTGCCGTTGGGGCGGCGAGGAAATGGTCGTTGTATTTATGGGAAGCCGCGACGACGCGTTAAATCGTCTGGAAAAGATACGCAACGAGATAGCAGCTCTCTCGCTGAACTATGAGGGGCTGAACATCCACGTTACAATGACGTTCGGGTTTGCTGACAGCGAGGAAATTACACAGGCTATCGCCGAAAGCGATATTGAAAAGAACGAAACGGAAAACGTTACCAAGCGAACGGGCGTGGAGTCGCTCATAGCCATGGTCGACAAGCGCTTGTACGTCGGCAAGGGCAACGGGAAAAACGTTGTAATTTCAAAATAAACACACAAAAATCTCCGCGGTGAATTTACCGCGGAGATTTGGTTTACGGAAAAGTTTTTCAACACTTGCCCGACAAGCCGTCTACAATGCAGATAACGGTTTATCGACGATTGGAGCTTACTGAAGTCCGTGCTTTACGCGGGCTTTTTCCTCGGCGCGCTTTGCGTTGTTAAAGCGATCAAGCGTACCGACAAGATAACCCGTGATACGTCTGATACGCTGAAACGGCACGTCTGCAAAATGATATTTTGCATTGACGAAATCACCGTCGACCTCCAAATCAATTCCGCGCAGGTGCTTATCGGGATATTTGGTCTGAGCGCACTCTATATAGTAATCAATTTCATTCTGCTGAAGCTTTCCGCCTGTTACATTTACATCTATCATTGTTCATTCCCCCTGATTTTATTACCTCAATTTCGTGGTGCACTATTATTCTATCACAATATATTGTATATGTCAATGGTTATTTTGCACAATATTTTGCTTAAAACTTTGTAAAGCGGTACTGTAAAGCCAAAAAATTTTTTTAAAACCGTAAGATTATTACTTAAATACTGTGTATATAAGTGAAAAGCTGAAAAAGCGAGGTGATATATTCTCCGTTGGACTAATACTGATTTTTGACCGGCGTATGAAAGGCGGAACGATTACCATGAACGACAAGGAAATAGTAAAACTCTTTTTCGACCGCGACGAAGCGGCTATCAAGGCGGCGGACGAACAATACAAGAGCTATCTGATAAAAATAGCCCAAAACATCACAGGCTCGCGCGAGGACGCGGAGGAATGCGTAAACGACGCGCTTTTAAAAGCATGGGAAAGCATACCGCCGCAATCTCCGGAGCTGCTGTCGGCTTATTTGGGCAAGCTTACAAGAAATCTTGCTATAAACCGCCGCAAGCTCCTGCTTACCGAAAAACGCGGCGGCGGAGAAGCTGAAAGCTCGTTTGAGGAGCTGTCCAAGATAATAAAAAGCGGTGAGAACGTTGAACAGGAACTTGACCGCCGCGAACTTGCCGCGGAGATCAGCGCTTTTTTGAACGAACTCCCCGAATTAAAACAAAAGATGTTCGTGCGAAGATATTGGTATTGCGAAAGCGTCAAAACAATTGCCGCGGAAATGTGTTTGAGCGAAACTCACGTTTCGGTAACGCTGCACAGAGTACGCGAAAAACTGCGAATACATCTTAGAAAGCGAGGTTACAATTTATGAAAACAGACGACATTTTTGAAGCCATAACAGACATCGACGATAATTTAATAGCATCCGCTCTGATCACCGAGGACAGCTCGATCGCCCGCCCCGCGTACAAGCCGCTTTGGAAAACCGCTTTGCCGATTGCCGCTTGCGTTGCGGCGATAGTCACGGCAGGCGTTTTCGGAGCAAGATATTTCGGCAAGACCGAACTTTCGGAAATATCCGAATCCTCCCCTACCGAAAGCTCCACCGCGTCAAGCATTGTTTTGCGGTATCCCGACGAAGCTAAGTACACCGTTGACATAAATATCGCCGAAAATACGGAAAAACTGACATGGGAATATAATGACAGCGCCATGTATGACAACAGCTCGATTTTCGCCGAAAGCTACGAGGAACTCGCCAAACAAAGCGACCTGATACTCTCGGGTATTTTTATAGACGATACGCGCCAAACGCAAGACCCCGAAAAAAATCATATTACGGGCAGCGAACCGTCGGAGTCCTACAACTATCTGCACACGGAAAGCGTTATAAAGGGCAGCGCGGCGCTTGGAGACAACGTTTTGATACGTCAAAAAACATCGCTTAACCGAGGAAACGGCGACGTATATATAAACTTCTCGGGAGACCGCTTAAGCCCAATGTTTAAAGGCGACCGCTGGATATATTTTCTTAAGAAAAACGGGGAATTCTACGAACCCGTGAACGGTCCTCAGGGGCGATACCCTTTGTCCGACAGCACAAACATCACTCCCGGAAACGAGGGCTACGACGAATACTTCACTCTCAAAAACGCCGCGCCTGCAAGAAACGAGATATACAATAAGCTGAAGACATTGTTAAGCTCTATGATACAGCGGATAGATATCCCCGAGGACGGCAGCGAGACCACATTTACAATGAGCGAATGCGACACGGTATTCTACGCGTCAAAGGGCGGAATTTATGCCGCAGCGCCCTCGTCATACGGCATAGACAGAACTTGCATTATGGAGACCTTGCAGCTTCTTGACCTATACCTTGCCGACATCAATGAGGACGGCAAACGCGAACTTTGTGCGGTCGTCAATGCAAACGGCGCTCAAAGCATAGTCGTAAACCAAATCATTATCATTGAAACGGAGAGCGGCGTATACAATAGTTCAAAGACATTCAGAATACTCGGCAACAAAGAAAGCGATTACACGCTTGAAGAAAACGACGGCAAACTTTACGCTGTCAAACGGAAATTCCAACCGATTTGGGAAAGCGATCCCCCCGAGGAGATTTCCCGCGAACAGTTGACATTTGACAATATTACACAAGTTCAGATCGACGCGCCCGAACCGATAGCGGTACCGTCGGACGGCTCCGAAACGAAGTTCACGCTCGACGACGGCTCAAACATCGAGTACGCGGTCTCCAAATCGGGAGTTTTCGCGGACGGAAAACGCATTATAGAGGGCGAAGTCAACAACCTGTTTCTTGCGAAGCTCGACAAGAGCGGCGCTAAACTTATCTGCGCGGCGGTCACGCGAAACGGCGCGGGCACGGTCGAGATACTCGCCGACAAGCTGTATCGCCTTACAGGCAAACCGCACGATGTTTACGAGACGGAAACAAAATCATACTCTCTTGAATTGAAAGACAACGAACTGAATCTTGTTACGAAAACAAGCAGCTTCGACACGGTGTCAATCAATGAGGAGCCGATTTACTTAAGCACGCTGAACGCAATGACGCCCGTCAGCCCCACCGAATGCCCCGACGAGATAAAACTCGGCGGAGGAACGTTTGCCATGGAGGAATATCCCGAACTGATGTTCACCTGCACCAAGGACAGCGGCGTGATCTTTGAAAACGTCACGAACACCAAACCGCCAAAGTCAGTTTTCGGCGCGGGTCCGGGGCTTGGCAACAACGCTCTGTTCCTCAAAGACCTTAACGGCGACGGCAAGCGCGAGCTTTGTGTGTGCGGCAGCATCGGAAGCGGCATAATCCACCCGTTTATCACGGTCTTCGACGCGGCAAACAACGAATTCTACTTCAAGAACGGTTCCAAGAACGGTGCCGGTACGTCTGATTTGTACTGGCTTGAAATGAAGAACGGAGAGCTGTATTTTGTTACACGCGATTACAATGACAATTCCGAGCTTTCACGCGAACTGCTGAGGCTTGAAGATTTGGAAATATCGACCCCGAAACCTAAATATGAGCAGCTCTGCCTTGACATTGAACGTCAATTCACGCTTGACGACTTCCCCGGCATTTTTGAGGTAAAGCACATATACAATGAAAACAGCACCGTGATAACGCTCTCTGCAAGAAGCTCCGAATATGATCGGGAATTTTTGGCGAACAGAGCGTATTTGTACGATGTTAACGGCGACGGCAAACGCGAACTTTGTATGGATACGAGCTATGCGAACGTGCCATGCGTTGAAGTCTGGGGCTTGCGTGAGGACGGCGGATACGGCGAAAAGATATTCTATGATGAACACGGCTGTTCGCTCGAATTTTCCGAGGATATGCTCTGCTTAATAAAATACGGAGACGATCTTATAAATCCGCTGACCGTGAAAAAATCCGAATTTGCCGAGCCAAAATACACCCGCTTGCCGTTGACGAATATGAGCGCGCCTGAAAACATTCCCAATGAATACAGCATTGAATATAGCGAAAATAACGACTTTTTGACGATCAAACGCGCAAACAAGCTTGACGAAAACGGAAATCTCCGCGAGGATTTTGAGTGGAATATTTATAAGCCGCGTGAAACGTATCAATACGAATTCGACGGCAAACTTCTGCTTATCGTCACAAGCGTTGACCCCGACGATGAGAGCGGTCTCATCTCACAGGCTCTGGAGCTTTACGAAGACTGCTTTGTGTTCAACGACCTCGGCAAGGTCTCCGTGATACCTCAAAACGGGGTACTTGTCAAAGTTGACGCCGCCGACATAAAACCGTTCGATTTGCCCCAAAGCGGCGACACGATTTACTTTGATTAAGGCAACACTGCACAATTATTGCTGTCCGATTGCGCAGTCAGATTTTTCGTCAGATTGTACAATGAGGACGAAGCAAGGCTGACGCCTTGCGAGGACGAATTGTGCAATATGACGTAAAATATGCAAGCAAGCGGGCAGCAAAGGCGTTAGCCGGTAATTGCGCGGTGTTGCCTTAAATAACGCTTCTCCCCTGCCATTCAAACGGCAGGGGAGTTTTCGTAACGACCGATTTTGGACGCTCCGGGTTTAATAAATCAACTAAAAAGTTGCCTTTAATCGGCGAACATTTCCGTTGAGAGATATCTCTCGCCCGTATCGGGCAATAGAGCCACGATAGTCTTGCCCTTGTTCTCAGGGCGCTTGGCAAGCTCCACAGCCGCCCAAACCGCCGCGCCCGAGCTGATACCGACAAGCACGCCCTCGGTGCGGGCAACGCGTCTGCCCGCTTCAAATGCCGCTTCGTTTTCCACCTGAATTATCTCGTCGTAAATTTTAGTATCCAAAGCAGCCGGAATAAAACCCGCGCCTATCCCCTGAATTTTGTGGGATCCCGAAGCTCCTCCCGAAAGCACGGGGCTGGATTTCGGCTCCACGGCTGCGATCTTCACGTTCGGGTTCTTAGACTTTAAGAATTTGCCTACGCCCGATATAGTGCCTCCCGTACCTACGCCCGCAACAAAAATATCAACCTTGCCGTCGGTATCGTTCCATATCTCAACGCCCGTTGTCGCTTCGTGAGCCGCGGGGTTCACGGGGTTCACGAACTGTCCCGCAATGAAGCTGTTCGGTATCTCCTCGGCAAGCTCGTTTGCCCTTTCGATTGCGCCCGCCATACCCTTTGCGCCGTCCGTAAGTACAAGCTCCGCGCCGTATGCTTTCATAAGATTGCGGCGCTCAACGCTCATGGTTTCGGGCATCACAATAATCACTCTGTAACCCTTAGCCGCCGCGATAGACGCAAGCCCCACGCCCGTGTTTCCGCTTGTAGGTTCAATAATGACAGAATCGGGCTTCAGTTTGCCCTGTTTTTCCGCGTCCTCGATCATCGCCTTTGCGATACGGTCTTTAGCCGAGCCTGCCGGGTTGAACATCTCAAGCTTCGCCAAAACCGTTGCTTCAAGCTTCTCCTCAGCCTCAATATGAGAAAGTTCCATCAACGGAGTTTTTCCGATAAGCTCCGTGACATTCTTGTAAACGTTCATAAAAATTTCCTCCATGTATTATGAATTTCTTACGTAAGGCAACACCGCGCAATTACCGGCTAACGCCTTTGCCGCCCACTTGCTTACATATTTTCCGTCATATTGCACAATTCGTCCTCGCAAGGCGTCAGCCTTGCTTCGTCCTCATTGTACAAGCGTTGAGCAAAGCTCAACCCGCTGACAGAAAAATCTGACTGCGCAATCGGACAGCAATAATTGTGCGGTGTTGCCTTAATTATATCACACTTAGCCTATAATGTCAATAGGTTTTTAGGGGCTTGTAGAAATCCTAAAAAAGCCGCGAAGCAAAAGGCTTCACGGCTTTTATATTATGCTGTTTTAAATCACTTTTTTGTTGTCATAAAGAAATCCGACATCGCGATCACTTTCTTGCCGTTGTATGCCGCAACGCGAAGTCTTACGGTAGTATTGGGCTTCAAGTTGCTTACGGTATATTTCGTAATGCTGTTGTTCTTGGTGACGCTCAGCGTTTTCCAGTAGTTGTTTTGGAATATGTAAACTTCATAGTGGCTTGCTTTACTGTTCTTGCTCCACGAAAGCTTAACGGAATTTTTTGTCGACGCTTTTTTAAGATTTGTCATCTTGGCGTCGTTGCTGCAATGAATGTAAGCTCTATCAATAGTACTGTTGTCAGAACCGATCTTTACTTTCTTCCATGCGGCGCGGGTGCCTGCATAGTATATATCGTACAAATTGTACATACCCCAAAACGCTTGGTTTTCAATGGTTTTGATATTCTTGTTGAGGTTGATGTAATTCATATTGCTGCACATCTCAAAAGCATTCTTGCTGATTTTCGTAACGGTGCCCGAAAGCTTAACGCTCTTAACTTTGTCGCAGTCATAAAAAGCATAAGTGCCGATCGTCTTTACGCCGTTGGGAACTGTATAGTTGCCGGATTTGCCGCACGGGAATAAAACGAGCGTGGTTTTGTTTTTATTAAACACAACGCCGCCTATTGAAGAATAGGTCTTGTTATTCTTGTTAACGGCTATCGAGCTGAGCTTTGCGCAGTGATCGAATGCGTGTACGCTGAGTTCATTAACGGACGAGGGAACCGTAATTTTAGAAATCGAAGTCTTCTCAAAAGCCCAGCCGCCAATCGTCTTAACGCTGTTCGGAACAGTTATCGACGTGAGCTTTGTGCAGTTACTGAACGCGGACGAGCCGATCTCGGTAACACCGGTGGGAATCTTAAACGCACCTTTTTTACCTGCGGGACATATTCTCAAGGTCTTTTTGTCCTTGCTGTAAACTACGCCGCCCACGGAGCTGTAATAATAGTTGTTTTTGTCAACATTCACCGCCGCAAGAGACGTACAGCCCGAAAAGGTATATGTGCTGAGGGAATAAATTCCCTTAGGTATATTTACAGAGGTGAGCTTCGTGCTTTTTGAAAAAGCGCTGCTTGAAATATTTGTGACTTTTGCGGGAACAGTAAACGCGCCTTTCTTTCCGTTGGGGTACTGAATAAGCTTGGTTTGAGCCTTGTTATACAAAACGCCGCTTCTAACTATGTAATTCTTATTCTTGTTATCGATCCTTATAGCGGTTATTCCCGTACAGCCGCTGAACGGAGCGTCGCCGATAGTTGTAACGCCCTTGGGGATAATCGGAGCGGCCGTAAGACTTTTGCAGCCATTGAACGCGCAGTCGCCGATACTGGTAACGCTGCTCGGGATTTTAATGGATTTCAGCTTTGTGTTGCCGGAAAACGCATAAGAGCCAATAGTTTTGATCGTTGAGGGCAAAACTATGCTTGTAACATAACTGCTGTATCCTAAACCGCCGAAAGAACCGATAGCGGTAACCGTTTTGCCCTTTACCTTTGACGGTACAGTGATCTTTGTCGCCTTGTAAGTTGCAATGCCCGTTACTTCCAAAGTTCCATTGCTGAGAACAGTGTATTTCAGAGCACCCGAAGTAAAGGTGTCGCCCGTTTTCAGCGACTTTAGCTCTACGGAATTAACAGCGGCGTTATCTGCAGACGCGGACAAGCTTACCGCTGTTGTGGAACCGACTACGGTAGTCAGCGCCAGCAATACGCTTAAAAACTTCTTCATTCATTTTCTCCTTTTCCTGCAGCGATCGGCAAAATACGGTTTCACTTTGCAAATCGCCCTAAATATATTGGTTCTAATAACAACGCTCATAGTTTCGGCATTTCAGCCGCAGAGCCATGTGCTTATCATAATTATACCATATTTTTTTTATAATAGCTACATACAATATGCACAAATTATTCCCGAATTTTAAACTGTATTTAGGCAAAAAACCACGCAGCCTAAGCCGCGCGGTCTTAACTTTACTTTTTGGTTTTCGCTGAAATATGCGAGTATGCTATCAGTTTTCCGCTCTTATCGTAAGCCGCGACGCGGAACTTGTAAGTAGTGTTCGCTTTCAAATTCTTCGCCATGTACTTAACCGTGGAGTTGTTTTTAGTCTGATTTAAAACAACCCACTTCCCGTTTTTTATAATGGAAATTTTGTAGTTTCGTGCATTAGTGTTTTTGCCCCACGTAAGAACCACGCTGAGTTTATTCGGCGCAGCTTTAAGCTTTGCGATCTTTCCGCACTTGGTCTTAGACGTTACATCGGTATACGCGATTGCCTTGCCGCTCTTGTTGTAAGCCGTTACGCGGAACTTATATGATGTGTTCGCGGAGAGCTTGCTTGCCGTGTAAGCCAACGTAGTGTTGTTCGCAGTCTGTTTTAGGAGCGTCCACTTGTTGCTTTTCCAAATGAATATTTTATAATAGTTCGCCGCTATGTTTTTGTTCCATGTGAGCTTTACGCTGCTGTCGGTCGGGGCGGCTTTCAGGTTCGTGATTTTTCCCTTAGTCTTTGCCGTGATATCGCTGTATGCTATCGCTTTACCGCTCTTGTTGTACGCTGTCACGCGGAACTTGTAAGACGTATTTCCGGAAAGCTTTGTTGCAGTATAGTTAAGTACGCTGTTGCTCTTGGTCTGTGTGAGCTTCACCCATTTGCCGCTCTTCCAAATCCATACCTTGTAATAGCTTGCCGAAGTATTCTTGTTCCATGTGAGCTTTGTGCTGCTATTGGTCGTTGTGGCTTTCAGGTTCGCGATTATTCCTGTGGGCTTGTAGTTGTAGTGGATTGTGGCGTTTTTCAGCGGGTCGTTATTGTCACCAATCGAGATTTTATCCCACTCTTCTTTTGTGCCGGTGTAATATACGTCTTTAAGGCTTGTGCAATTGTAAAAAGCATATTGTACAATTGATGTCACGCTGTTCGGAATTGTCACCGAGGCAAGGCTTGTACAGCTGCTGAAAGCACTGTCACCAATTTCCGTTAGCGAACTTGGAAATTCGATTTTTGTTAATTTCGGGCAATAAGCAAATGCATAATTACCAATCTTGATAACAGACGCGCCATTATCCTTATTAACATTAAATTTTACGCTTTTCAAATTGGGGCAACTGCCAAAACCATTGTACATTATTTCGTCAATTTCAGAGGGAATGACTACTGTTTCCAAATCTTGGCAATTTCCATACCCATTTTCGGCTATTTTCTGCACTCTTATGCCGTTATAGTAAGCGGGTACGGTAAGATTTACGAGACCCTTTGACTTCTTCTTTATGCATCGAACGGAATAGTTGCCGTTTTCCAGCGGTTCAAACTCAACTTCTTCTAATGTGGTGAATGTAATGGGTTCGCTCCAATATGTCATACCGTCTGCTATTACATAGAAGCGAGCATAATAAAGTGTTCCCGGTTCTAAATAATGTGCGGGACACCAAATCTGTCCCTCGTCTCCGGTTAGATTATTATATGTACACGCCGGCGATAATGCGTCAAGACTTGTTCCTACATATGCGCCCTTCTCAGTCCAATTCGTGCCGTTTCTCAAAACATCACAACATAATTCGGCACCGTTCTTAGTTATATTTGAAACGGAGAAGTTGGAGAAAGTCGGCTCCGAAACTGTATTGGGATAATTCATATGTACAGCGTGATATTCAAACGAGTGTCCCGGGTGGGAATCATTGGTAAATATACCATTCAAAGCCAAGTTGTTCAAAGCAATGTTATGTGCGCTAACAAGCGCTATGTTGTTTGACTCACCCGTGCAGATGTAAACATGCGGATAAACGGAACATGTATTGCATTTTACGAAAATCGGATCACCGGGCGAAAGCTTGCCCGAATTTCCCGACATAGTATAATAGTTATTTGAGTTTGGCGTAATGAGATAGTCCGTACCCAAGCCGTTGTTGATAAGCGCGGTATGGAGTACTCCGCAAGAACGGCTCCACGCACCCTCTATCCCGCCAGCCTTTAAACAATCGGAAACAAATTCCGCACAAAGCCCCTTGCCATCATCCCAATGAGCATTCGCATAATCAACGGCAGCCTGCGCACCTGTGGATAAGGCTTGAGCCTTTATCGTCCACTCGGGAAATGTGAACAACACAGAAGCAACAGCAATCGCCATTGCCATTATCCGCAGCAATGATTTCCTTAATAAATTTTCACGCATAATATCCTCCTCATAATTAAAGTAAACAAAACATTACAACGTGGTTACCATGAAAATATTATATCACATAATCAATAATTTGTCAATATTTTTCCCAACAAAGCCGCCCGAATTTCTCCGAGCGGCTTTGTTGAAAATACCGAAAATCAAATCATAGATGGCTGCCAAGAGCTCGGCGCTTCCAGCCCGAACATCTTAATAACCGTGGGAGCAACGTTGGAAAGCCCATAATTGCCCTCTTTTATCGTGTAGGTCGTATCCTTGTCGTAGATGATGAACGGCACGGGGTTGAGCGAGTGCGCGGTACGCACCTGAACCTCGCCTTTCTTGTTCTTTTCGAGCATTTCATCGGCGTTGCCGTGGTCGGCGGTGACGAGCATTGTCACGCCCTCCTCGTCGCAGACCTTTTTAAGCCGCGCAAGACCGATGTCAACGCTCTCCACGCCGATTATCGTAGCGTCAAGCGAACCCGTGTGACCGACCATATCGCCGTTCGGGAAGTTGCAGCGGAGGAAATCGTATTTCTTCGACTTGATAGCTTCTATCAAATCGTCAACGATATCCGCGGACTTCATCCACGGTCTTTGGTCGAACGAAACGTTGTCCGAGGGAATTTCCTTGAACGTCTCCAGCTCCTCGCTGAACTTGCCCGAACGGTTGCCGTTCCAGAAGTAGGTTACGTGTCCGTACTTCTGCGTTTCGGAAACGGCGTACTGACGAAGTCCCGCTTTTACAAGAACCTCGCTCATCGTGTCGTGAATTTCGGGCGGGTTTACGAGGAAACGCGCCGGGAGCTTCAAATCGCCGTCGTATTGCAGCATTCCCGCGTAGCAAACGTCGGGTTTCGGACCTCTGTTGAAGTGCGTGAACTCGTCCATATCGAACGCCATGGAAAGCTCGATAGCGCGGTCGCCGCGGAAGTTGTAGAGAATTACGCTGTCGCCGTCTACGATTTTCCCGACGGGCACGCCGTTTTCCGCGATTACGAACGCGGGCAGGTCTTGGTCGATAGCGCCCGTTTCCTTGCGGAGCGTTTCAAGAGCTTCCATTGCCGAACCGAACGTTCTGCCCTCGCCCTTAACGTGAGTGTTCCAGCCGCGCTCCACCATTGCCCAATCGGCTTGGTAGCGATCCATTGTGATTTTCATTCTGCCGCCGCCGCTCGCGATTTTGCCGTCGAAATTCGCGTCGTTGAGTTCTTTGAGAACGTCCTCAAGCTGCTGAATGTAGATCTGCGCGGAAGTCGCGGGAACGTCGCGCCCGTCAAGCAAGGTGTGAACGCGTACTTTTTTAACGCCCTCCGCCTTTGCCTTTTTAAGCATATTGAACAGGTGCGAGATGTTGGAGTGAACGTTGCCGTCCGAAAGCAAGCCGATAAAGTGGAGCGTGCTGTCCTTAGACTTCACGTTTCCGATAAGCTCTTTCCACGCTTCGGAACCGTACATCTTGCCGCTCTCAATGCTCTCGTTTACGAGCTTCGCGCCCTGCGAGTAGATCTGTCCGCAGCCGAGCGCGTTGTGTCCTACCTCGGAATTTCCCATATCGTCGTCGGTGGGAAGTCCCACCGCGTCGCCGTGCGCTTTAAGGCGCGTGTTCGGACAGTTCTTCAAAAGCCAGTCCAAAGTCGGAGTATTAGCGAGCGTTACCGCGTCGCCGAGACCCGTTTTAGAGTAGCCCACGCCGTCCATTACTACCAATAAAATAGGTTTTACTGCCATATTTATCTCCTTACCTTATATTATTTATCAACCGTTCTCCGCAGCCTTGATGATAGTCGTGAAGTCGGGAGCTTTCAAAGAAGCGCCGCCGATAAGACCGCCGTCCACGTTTGTCTTGGAAACAAGTTCCTCGGCGTTCTTCGCGTTCATAGAGCCGCCGTACTGAATGGTAATGCTCTCGGCGGTGTCGTTATCGTAGAGCTTCGCGAGGGTCGCTCTGATAAACGCGCAGACTTCCTCGGCTTGGTCGGCGGTTGCGGTCTTGCCCGTGCCGATAGCCCAAACAGGCTCGTAAGCTATGGTGCATTTCTTCAGATCGTCCTTGCCGATATCGAAGAAATCAAGCTTTATCTGGCGCGCGATAACTTCCTCGGTGATGTTGCACTCGCGCTCCCAGAGCAGTTCGCCCACGCATACTATCGGCTTCAAGCCCGCCGCGAGAGCCGCCTTTGTGCGCTTGTTTACAGTCTCGTCGGTTTCGTTGAAGTACTGACGGCGCTCGGAGTGTCCGAGAACCACGTACTCAACACCCATTTCAGCGAGCATATCCGCGCTGATTTCGCCCGTGAAAGCTCCGCTCTTCTCAAAGTGGCAGTTCTCCGCGCCGATCTTGATATTTGTGCCCTCGGTAGCCGCGAGAGCCGTTTCGAGGTTAGTGAACGGCACGCAAGCTACGATCTCCACGCCCTTAACGTCCGCTACGAAAGGTTTCAACTCCTCTAAAAGAGCCTTAGCCTCGGGGCGGGTCTTGTTCATTTTCCAGTTTCCGGCGATTATCGCCTTTCTTACATTCTTCTTCATAGTATGTCTTTTCCTTTCAATTTCGGGAAGTTTCCCGAATTATTTTGTTTGATTTTTTGATACCCATTATAAACCTTAACGGAGGTATCCTCTTGCAAATTTCGTAAAGCCCGACGGTAACGGCAAAGCTGACCACTGTTATCAAGACGAACTGTATTAAATTCGCGCAGTTTATCTTTACGATAAAGAACGCAGCCGCGACAAGCACGGTCTGGTGAAGCCAATAGATCGGAAAACAGGCGGGAGAGAAATAATCCGTAAACCCGCTCTTGAAATTCAAAAACTTAACTCCTACAGCCACCGCGCCCAAAATACCCGTCCATTCCAATGCTCTGAAATCGAGATACCATAAGATCTCGCTCTCAACGCCGATATTCCACATAACACAGCGAAGTATCATCATCGCAAGCCATAAACCGCCGAGCAATATCCAATTGCGCTTTAGTTTTTCAATTACTTTGTCGTCGGTAAACAAAAAGAAGCCCAACAGAAAACATATCGCAAATTCAAGAACGCCTTTTCCGCCGATGTTCGCGACAAGACCGCCCGCGCTCAACAGCACAAAGCCGCCCGCTATGATCACCGCAACGGGAATTTTCGACAGCTCCGGTTTTTTATCCCGTTTGGCGTACCAAACGTTCAAAGGCAGGAACACCAGCGAAATCACAAACAGGAACAGTATAAACCATAAGTGCCCCGGAGTGAACCCGCCGTCATATCCCGTAAGGTCGGTCCATTTGGTGAAGAAAACCGCATAGTGCTTAAAAAATCCGCCTTGATAACCGTTATAAAATACGTCGGCAATATAACTTTGTATCGGCACCCAAAGCAGCAACCCGCTCACGAATGGAACAAGCAGTCTTAAAACGCGCTCCTTTGCATATTCACGGGCGGTTCGCTTTTTCAGAGCGAAAAACGCCGACGCTCCCGCAAGCGCAAACAACAAGGACATCCACCACGGATACACCGAGAGATCGATATATCTAAGTGCGGGAATCTCGCCGCCATAAACGTAAAAGCTATAATATCCGCCGGACAAAAAGCACATTGACGCGTGAAACGGGAACAGCATCAAAATGCATAGTATCCTGAGATTGTCTATAAAATACTCTCTTTTTTCCATTAGCCTCCTATTCATTTGCCGCTTATTTCAATATTCGCCTGCCAACTCCGCATAGCTGAAATAATCTTCGTCATCAAGCTCCAGAGTTCGGTCGACGTAATATTCAAGCCAGTCGATAAAGTGCATAGCTTTTCCGCTCGTAGGATTGATAAGCGGGAAGATACCCGCGTCGTCGGCAAGATCGTAAAACCATACCGTGCCATAGGTCTCCTTATCATCCGAGTTCACTATGAGAATATTGAACATTCCGCAACCCTCATGACAAAGCTCAATAAAACCCGAACCAACGTCATCATTATTGACATCATATAAGCGCTCATATTCTTCATCGGAAAGCTTCGCGACATCAAGCGGATTTTTCAGCGTAAAGGGAAATTTGGCTTTAACGTTGGCAATAAGTCCGCCGCCTTTCCGTTTGCCTTCGTCAATACTGCGCAATCCGTAAAAGGGCTGCGTACCGCCTTTTGAAACGGTGGTTATAAACCGCCTGTAATCCTCGGGCAAACTAATCCCGTTACGAACCTCAAAATCACGAACTTTCTCTTCCAAAAGCGGCTCTTTCCACTTTGGAGGAAACTCTCCGCACGGATACAGTGGGTGTTTATCAGAAAGCTTTTTCATCTTCGCCATTATATTGGCTATGCGCTTATCGATGTCCACGTTATTTCACCATCCATATCACAAAAATGTACCGCCGCACGCGCGGCGGCACACCAAAATTGTCAATTGTCAACTGTACATTGTCAATTGTTACTTGTCTTGGATAGCGTCAATGCCGGGAAGACCCTTGCCCTCGAGGTACTCAAGGGAAGCGCCGCCGCCGGTGGAGATGTGGCTCATCTTATCAGCAAAGCCGAGCTGTACGACAGCCGCCGCCGAGTCGCCGCCGCCGATAATCGTGGTAGCGTCAGCTTCCGCCATACCCTTAGCAACTGCGATAGTGCCCTTTGCGAGAGTGGGGTTCTCAAATACGCCCATAGGTCCGTTCCAAACGACGGTCTTCGCGGACTTAACCTCGTTCGCAAACAACTCCATAGTCTTCGGACCGATATCCAAGCCCTCTTTATCCGCGGGGATCTTGTCACTGTCAACGGTAGAAACCTCGATAGGAGCGTCGATCGGGTCGGGGAAGCCCGCCGCGATAGTCGTATCGATTGGGAGCAAGAGCTTCTTGCCGTTCTTCTCAGCCTTAGCGATCATTTCCTTGCAGTAGTCGATCTTCTCATCGTCAACGAGCGACTTGCCGACTTCCTTGCCCTGCGCCTTAAGGAACGTGTATGCCATACCGCCGCCGATAATGAGCGTGTCGCACTTTTCAAGCAGATTGCTGATAACGTTCAGCTTATCCGCTACCTTTGCGCCGCCGAGCACCGCAACGAACGGACGAGTGGGGTTCTCAACGGCATTGCCGAGGAACTCGATCTCTTTATTCATAAGATAACCTACGGCGGTCTCCTTAACAAACTTTGTTACGCCAACCGTAGAAGCGTGCGCTCTGTGAGAAGAACCGAACGCGTCCATTACGAAAACTTCATCGTCAACGAGATCTGCAAGCTCTTTCGCGAAGCCCTCGCCGTTCTTGGTCTCGTCAGCGCCGCGGAAACGAGTGTTCTCGAGAACTACTATCTCGCCCTCGCCCATTGCCGCAACTGCCTTTTTAGCGTTCTCGCCGACAACCGCGTCATCGGGAGCGAACGTTACCTTAGCCTTAACCAACTCCGCCAATCTGTCTGCGGCGGGTTTCAGCGAGAACTTAGCCTCGGGACCGTTCTTCGGCTTGCCGAGGTGAGAACACAAAACGACTTTCGCGCCGTTCTCGGTGAGCTTGTTTATCGTAGGCAGAGCCGCCGTTATGCGGTTATCGTTGGTGATCTTGCCGTCCTTAAGCGGCACGTTGAAGTCCACGCGAACGAGAACTTTCTTTCCTTTTACGTTCAAATCTTCGACATTCTTCTTGTTGAGCTTAGCCATAGTTATTATTCCTTTCGTGAATGAAATATTAGTCGGATTCACTCCGACCCATTACACTATATATTGTACAATATTTTACGGAATTTTTCAAGGGTTTTTTTACAATTTTTACGTATTTTTTGTAAGAGCCTGTTCAGTATCTCCCCGCACGCATCTCGCTTGCATATTTTCCGCCCGATTTAGTCAATTTTTCTTGAAATACATAAAGTATTCCTGCGAAAAATTGCCGTCATCGGACGAAAAATCTGCTGCGCAAACAGGACGTTTGTGCAGTCGCAATCAAGTCGGCAACAGGACGTTGCCGACCAAAAGCGACAGGCGCGATCTGCGCATGTTGAGATACTAAACAGGCTCTAAGCTCTTCCCTCCTCCCCTTTCACCCCAAGGGCGCGGGCAAACGTCTCGGCGTTAGCCGAGACAAGGCGGCGCACGCCGCCGCACGCCGCAGGCGGTTTGCCCGTGCCCGACGGCGGGGTAAGCGCGTTGGAGTTCGCGGGTGCCTATGCGTTTGGGCGATGTATACGCGCTGCGAGACGATGCTTCCGCGCCCTCCGACACGGAACCGCATCGCAAACACCAAACGCGCTGTGTGCGGTCACACGCTCGATCGCACATACGACGCCAAACGCTGACACCCGTTCGTGCGGCACGCGGACAATTTTCGCTTCGCGAAAATTCGACGGCTTGCGCCGCCGTGCCGCCTGACGGCGGCAGTCCGCGTGCCGCGGCGTAAACAAAATCCCCCTTGGCTTGATCCAAGGGGGACAAAACGCGAATTATTGCTTATCCTCGATAAATTTAACGATATCGCCAACGGTCTTGATGTTCTCGACCTGATCCTCGGGGATCTCCACACTGAACTCGTCCTCGAGAGCCATAACCAAATCAACAACGTCCAAAGAATCCGCGCCGAGGTCGTCGGTGATGGAAGAAGATTCGGTGATGCTTTCCTTGTCGTCAACGTCCAGCTGATCGGCAATGAGATCCTTTACCTTTTCAAAAATGTCCATAAAATACCTCCATAAATTTAAGCCGCATTATTATTCGGCACGTAAAAGTTATTGTGCCTTTCCCTGTTCCCCGCGGCATTTCACATTCTATTATAAATCAATCACCGAAAATAATCAAGAGGTGATACGAAAAAAATACGGGTAATTTTTACCAAAATTATTCAGCAAACATTCCGATTTTTCTAAACTTTTGATAACGGCGTTCCAAAAGCTCCCCGGGATTTACCGCTTTCATGCGGGACACAGCGTCCGCAAGATACTCGTAAATGCTGTCTGCAGCTTGCTCTGGAGCGTTTTGCGCGCCGCCGTCGGGTTCTTTGATTATTTTGTCGCAAACGCCGAATTTTGTCAGATCTTCGGCAGTGATTTTGAGAATTTCACAAGCTTCGCGCTCTTTGGAGCCGTCTTTCCACAAAATAGACGCCGCGCCGCGCGGAGAAATTACGCTGTAAAGCGCGTTTTCAAGCATTGCAAGCTCGTCGCAGACGGCAAGCGCCAGCGCGCCGCCGCTTCCGCCCTCGCCCAAAATTATGGAAACAATAGGGGTTTTCAGCGTCATAAACTCGTAAAGATTTCGCGCTATCGCTTCGCCCTGACCGCGTTCCTCGGCTTCAATGCCGCAGTACGCGCCGGGAGTGTCCACAAAACAGATGATGGGTCTGTGGAACTTTTCGGCTTGTTTTGCAAGCCGCAGCGCCTTTCGATACCCCTCGGGGTGCGGCATTGAGAAGTTAGTGCGTTTGTTCTCCTCAAGATTGCGCCCTTTGACCTGCGCTATAACGGTAACGGGCGTATCGGACAAAAAACCGATGCCGCCGATTATCGCCGCGTCGTCGCCGAAATACCTGTCTCCGTGGAACTCCATAAACCGCGTGAATATCGCGGGAATATAGTCGTTCACCGTGGGGCGTTTCTTATCATGAACTAAAGTCATTCGCTCCCAAGCCGTTAAATTACTCATGTTGATTACCCTCACAAAATTTTATGCCGCCGTCAGTCCAAATAGCAGCTAAGCTGTTCAAGCCCGTTCAGCTTTTCAATATTATTTGCCGAATGAAATGTTGTTTCGACAAATTCCGCGACCCGCAAATCGGGAAAGCTCTCCAAAAACGCGAAATCGGGGAACTCCAAACCCTTTATCCGCAGAACCTCAACGCCCGTAAAAAGCGGAACGTCGCTCGCTATGCCGCGGCTAACGCCCTCATACCAAGCGTCAAACTCCGCGTCGTCGTGCTGCTCGTAATAGCGTTCGCTCGAAACGCTTTCCGAGAAATCGCCCCACAACTTTTCAGCTTTGTCGGAATTTGCGTATTCTTCCCACTTTTCATCTTCGCTCTCAAGACCGAACATCGAAAGCTGCACGGGCGTTTCTCCGTTCTTGTAACATTCAACAAGGTTTGCTATATCGCCGCCGCGCAGACAAAACATCCACTCGTCGCCGCCGTCCGTATCTACAAAGGGTTTGGGCGGCGCTTCAAGCGACGTCTCGATAAAAAAATCATTATCGAAACTCTCGCCTATTGACAGATACTTTATCCAAGCCAAATCCGCTCCCTCAATCTCTTCCTTGCCCAAAAGCTTTCGCACCGCCTGTTCTACCCATTCTTGCGTAAACTTAACCGACATTTTTATACTCCCACTTGAATATTGCGGTCGAAAGCGGAAATTCGCCGTTTTTCGTAATATTCTTTATCACTTTTTTCAAGCCCTTTATCTGCTTCTTGTCATTCTCCGCTGCGGTGATCATCATATCGCGCGCGGGCACGGCGAAGTAAAAATCGCCGCCGTATTGCTCGCCGATACCGTTCAAAACGTTCATCAGAAGTATGCTGCTCGCCTCGAAATTACCGCCGCATATCACTCCCCAACCGCCGTAATTTGCTTGCTGAATGTGAAATTCAACATCATTCAGCAAATTGCGGCAAGCCGTTTCGTAAAGCTCGTCCTCGGTCATTCCGTCGGGCAGCATATCGTTTCGCACCAACTCAAAAATGTCACCGTTGTCGTGAACATAGAATACACCGAGCGTATCGGCGTAAGGATGCCACGGGATATTTTCGCCTATCGGGGTAAACTCACCCTGTTTGCCGTTTTTCTCATAGGTCATAACGCCGAATACACCGTTCTCGGCGGCATAGGCTTTTATCCACGGATAGAATTTGTTGACGTCGTATTCCGCCATCTTATTCTCCTTTATTTTGCCGTTTCTTTCGGGAAACCGTGAAGTTTAAGAATATTCGACAATGCTTTCCGCATCATTCCGCGCTCGACTATCGTATCGACGAAGCCGCATTCCTCTTGGAACTCCGCGCTCTGAAAATCGTCGGGCAAGCGCTGACGTATCGTGTCCTGAATAACTCTGCGCCCCGCAAATCCAATAAGCACTTTTGGCTCGGCAATGATAATATCGCCGAGACTGGCGAATGACGCTTCAACGCCGCCCGTCGTCGGGTCGGTGAGCACGGTAATGTATAATCCGCCCGCGTCGCTGTGACGTTTTGCCGCGCCCGAGGTCTTTGCCATCTGCATAAGGGAAATTATACCCTCCTGCATACGCGCGCCGCCGCTTGCCGTGAACATAATCACGGGAAGCCCGCGCTCGGTCGCGTACTCGAACGCTCTTGTGATCTTCTCGCCGACTACGCTTCCCATACTCGCCATCATGAAATGACTGTCCATAATGCCGAGCACGCACCGATAGCCGCGTATAGTACACTCTCCCGTGACAGCCGCCTCGTTCGTACAGCACTGCTCGCCCATTTTCGCGACTTTTTCCTCATATCTCGGAAAGCCTATGGGGTTCAGAGACTTCAACCCCGCGTCGAACTCTCTGAAGCTGTCCGCGTCAACCGTCAATTCCAGACGCTCCTGCCACGTCAAACGCGCATGATAACCGCATTTCGGACAGACCTTTAAAGCCCGCCGAAATTCCTCGTTATACACCACGTTTCCGCAGCGCGGACATTTGAACAGCAGATCCTGCGGTATTTCCACGCCTTTGGACTTCGCCGCGGGACGGCTGTCATCCGTAAAGCGGTTTTTTACTACCTTAAACAAATCCTCTATTGAAGCCATAATTTTCCTCTGTCATCAGCTTTTCGCCGTTAGTTATCCATTATATTCGTGCGGTTGAGAAAACCGTTGTCAAACTCTCCGCGCTCGAAAAACTCATTCTTTAATAAGCGCAAATGGAAATCGATATTGGTCTCCACGCCGTCAATAATAAATTCCGAAAGAGCAACGCGCATTTTGCTTATCGCTTCTTCCCTGTTCTCGCCCTTGACGATCAGCTTCGCTATCATGCTGTCGTACTGGGGCGGTATCTCATAGCCCGCGTAAGCCGCGCTGTCTATCCTCACGTTGAAACCGCCGGGAACGTGTATATTCCGTATCATGCCGGGGCAAGGACGGAAGTTGTTCCGCGGGTCCTCGGCGTTTATTCTGCACTCGATAGCGTGCCCCGTGACTTTCACGTCGTCTTGAGTGAACCACAGCGGCTCGCCGCCCGCGACGCGTATCTGCGCCTTTACAAGGTCAATTCCCGTGACGAACTCCGTTACGGGGTGTTCCACTTGAATACGCGTGTTCATTTCCATAAAATAGAAATTCTTGTCCTTATCAACAAGGAACTCGATAGTACCCGCGTTCCGATATCCGCAAGCCTTTGCCGCCGCGACAGCCGCCGCGCCCATTTTCGCGCGAAGCTCCTCCGTCATAATGGGGCTGGGGCTTTCTTCCAGAACCTTTTGATTGCGCCGCTGAAGCGAACAGTCGCGTTCGCCGAGATGAACGACGTTGCCGTAGTTGTCCGCGAGAAGCTGAACCTCGATATGGCGCGGGTTCACGACGAACTTCTCTATATACAAATCGCCGTTGCCGAAACACGCAAGCGCTTCGGACTGCGCTTCGGCAAATTTCGCTTCCAGGTCGGCTTCGTTTTCAACCATGCGGATACCGCGACCGCCGCCGCCCGCCGTGGCTTTCACCATAACGGGATAACCTATCTCCTTACAGATCTTCTTCGCCGCGTCAATATCGGGCACAATGCCGTCCGAGCCGGGAATTACGGGCACTCCCGCGTTTATCATAGTTTGCCGCGCGTGAGCCTTGTCGCCCATTTCCTCCATGGTCTGCGGCGAGGGACCTATGAACGTTATGCCGCACTTCTCGCACAGCCGCGCGAAATCCGCGTTTTCCGACAAAAATCCGAAACCCGGATGAAGCGCGTCCGCGCCCGTCACCTCGCAAGCCGCGATTATCGACTTCGTATTGAGATAGCTGTCCTTTGACGGCGCGGGACCTATACACACCGCCTCGTCCGCTATCTGCGCGTGGAGCGCGGCTTTGTCCGCCGTTGAATACACCGCAGCGGTCTTTATTCCAAGCTCCCGACAGGCTCTCATTATACGAATGGCTATCTCGCCGCGATTGGCTATAAGTATCTTGTTAAACATCTTCCATTACTCCGCTTTTTATATAATGTAAATGCCGTTTTATCCTTTATTGAGCTTGTCGCGCTCCGCCTGTATCCGTGCGCGTTCAAGCTCTATCTTTTCACGTTCCAGCGCGAGCCGCTCCCGTTCGAGCTTTACGCGTTCCGCTTCAAGTTCCGAACTGCCGCCCGGGAATTGCTGCTGTTGCTGCCGAAGGCGCTGTTCTTCCTCGTACCGACGTCGGCGTTCCTCGTCCTCTCTCTGACGAGCGCGTTCTTCCTCTTGACGGCGCATTTCATACTCGCGGCGCTCCTGCTCTTCCTTGCGCTGACGTTCTCTGTCCTGCTCCTGACGGTCGCGGTCGGCTTTGCGGCGGGCGAGGTCTCCCACTTCTCTGCCGATATCGTGCCCCGCTCTGAGCAGTCCTTTCCACAAATCGCTCATAAAAACTCACGCTCCTTGAACGGCTTCTCATTTCGGGTCGGCAACCGCGAAACTTATCTCGGCGGTAACGACTTTTTTGCCGTTCACCTTGGCGACGGCCTTTCCGAAACCGATAGCGCCCTTTTTATCCGTCATTGTGACGTTTAATTCCAACGTATCGCCGGGCAGAACCTGACCTCTGAAACGCGCCTTGTCTATACCAGCGAAAAACGCTATCTTTCCCTTGTTTTCGGGAAGCGACAACGCGCACACAGCGCCCGCCTGCGCCAGCATTTCTATCATCAGAACGCCGGGAGTTACAGGCTGTCCGGGGAAATGCCCCTTGAACCAATACTCGTCGGGCTTCAGATACTTTTTCGCCGTGACCGAAACGCCCGGCTCCAACTCCGTTACCTCGTCTATCAGAAGAAACGGGTCGCGGTGCGGGATAATTTCCTTAATTTGTTCTTGGTTCAAAATCATTTTTTACCTCACTCTATACGCATAAGCTTCTGTCCGTATTCGACGCTGTCGCCGTTGTTTACGTAAATTTCGGCGACCTTGCCCGAGAACTCGCTGTTTATCTCGTTCATCAGCTTCATACTCTCGATAATGCAAACCACGTCGCCCGCGTTTACCGTGTCGCCTAGTTTAACGAAGCTCGGTTTTTCGGGACTTGGCGAACTGTAGAACGTGCCGATTATCGGACTTGTGATGAAGTTTCCTTTTTCTGCGGAAACGGGCTTTTCCGCAGGCTGAACGTCCGCAGCCGCCGCGGAAGCCGCACCCATTACGGGCGGCATAACGCCGACGGGCGGCGGAGGACATCTCTTGCCCTCGATTTTAATGTCGATATCCTCGGTGCTGATCTTAATGCTGCCGAGGTCGTTTTCTTTCAATATACGCGCCAATTCCTCAACGCACTCAATAGTATCCTCGATCTGGCGAGGTCCTTTATCCTTTAATGTCATGATCTGCTCCTCTTTCGCTTATTCCTTAATCAACGGGCTTTAAGCAAATGCAGCCGTTGTGACCGCCGAACCCGAGCGAGTTCGACAGCGCCGCCGTGATTTTCAAATCTCTTGCGCCCTCAGTGACGTAATCAAGATCGCACTCGGGGTCGGGAGTTTTATAGCCCAATGTTTTGTGTATTTTATTGTTCTTTATCGAAAGCGCGGTGACTATCGCTTCCACGCCGCCCGCCGCGCCGAGCAAATGCCCCGTCATCGACTTCGTGGAATTTACCGCGATATCCTTAGCGTGTTCGCCGAACACCGCCTTTATTGACTTCGTTTCGGTAGCGTCGTTCATGTGAGTTCCCGTGCCGTGCGCGTTGATGTAATTTACCTCGGCGAAGTCTATGCCCGCTTCTTTTACCGCAAATTCCATAGCTTTCGCGCCGCCCTTGCCCTCGGGGTCGGGACTGGTTTCGTGGTACGCGTCGCACGTCGAGCCGTAACCGCATATCTCCGCGTAAATTTTCGCGCCGCGGGCTTTCGCGTGCTCGTATTCTTCAAGAACTGCCAGACCGCAGCCGCTGCCGAGCACAAATCCGTTACGCTCCGCGTCGAACGGTATCGACGCGCGGTCGACGTCCTGCGAACGCGTTATCGCTTTCATATTGTTGAACGCCGCGTAGCAGAACCCGATATCGGCGCACTCCGTGCCGCCCGCTATCGCCGCGTCGAGATATCCGTGCTTTATTGAGCGGAACGCCTCGCCTATCGACTGCGTACCCGAAGCGCACGCGGTCGTTACGCAGAAGTTTGAGCCTTTAAAGCCCGTTCTGATAGCGACTTCGCCCGCCGCCATATTTCCTATCATCTTGGTTATCGTAAACACGGAAACGCGCTTGCTGCCTTTATCGCGGTAAGTTCGCATTTCCTCGTCGGTGGTGTAAATGCCGCCTATGCCGCTGCCGATAACGCAGCCCACTCTGAACGGGTCGAGATCTTTGAAATCCGTTCCCGCGTCTTTTAACGCCTGATCTGCGCAATACACCGCGTACTGCACGATAACATCGTTTCTGCGGATCTCTTTTTTGTCGAACAGCGCGGACGGGTCGAAATTCTTGACGCGCGCCACAACGCCCTTTGTTTCGGGTTCCTCGGGAAACCAACTGTCAAGCTCGAAGCCGTGCTTTCCCGCCAAAAGATTTGTCCAAAGCTCCTCCGGTGAGTTTCCGCAGGGGGTCAGACAGCCCAATCCCGTTATTACTACTCTTTTGTCGCTCATAAAATTTATTCTCCTCAAATCGGCTTTCCGCCGCGTTATTTCTCCTAATTTACATCATTAAGCCGCCGCTTATCTCGATCGTCTGCCCAGTAACGTAGCTTGCGCTGTCGCTGCACAAAAATCCAACTACATTCGCGACTTCTTCCGGCTCTCCGTATCGTCCCATAGCAATTTGCTTTAACATAGCGGCTTTCTGTTCTTCGGTGAGCTTATCGGTCATCGGAGTTTTGATAAATCCGGGAGCAACGGCGTTTACCGCAATTCCGCGCGAACCAAGCTCTTTCGCGGCTGTTTTCGTCATTGCGACAACCGCGCCCTTGCTCGCCGAATAGTTCATTTGACCGGGGTTTCCGTAAAGACCCGCAACGCTCGCCAAATTCACGATACGCCCGCTCTTTTGACGGAGCATTACCGCGCCGACGTGCTTTGTCATATTAAACACGGACTTTTGGTTTATGCGGATAACGTCGTCGTAATTTTCCTCGCTCATTCTGAGCAGCAAGCCGTCGCGCGTTATGCCCGCGTTGTTTACAAGCGCGTCTATCGTGCCGAAGTCTGCCTTGACTTTTTTCGCCAATTCGGCGCATTCGTCGTGGCTCGAAACGTCCGCGATATACTTTTCACACCGAACTCCCAAAGCCGTTATTTTCTCGATTATATCGTTATTCTCAAAACTCTTTTCGCTGATGTCGTTCAGCGCGATGTCAAAGCCGTCTTTCGCAAGTCTAAGCGCTATCGCCGCGCCTATTCCTCTCGCTGAACCCGTTATAAGTGCTGTTTTGCTCATTTTTATTTCCTTTCTTTTGTCAGGCGGCAAGCTTTATAAAATCTTCGGGGCTTATCGCCTTTACCTTGCTTTCCGAAAAGTCCTTTACGTTGCGGGTTATGATGTAATCCGCCTTACAAGCCACCGCGCACTCGTCTTGGAGACAATCCTCGAAGTCGCGGAAATTCTCTTTATTCAAAGCCGCCGCAAGCCTACCGCCGTCAACACCGACAACTTCAGTTAATCTGCAAACCAACAAAAGTGCGGCTCTGCGTTCTTTATCCGAAAATGTTTTTCTTAAAATATAGTACGCGTCGGGAATTGAGTGCGCTGCTATAAATCCCTCAACCTTGTTTTCAAGACATAAGGCAAATATTTTTTTGGCAGCGCTTGTAAAAGGCTCACGTTCGGAAACATAATCAATAATAACGTTTGTGTCTATAAGGATCTTCACAAGCCGTACCTCTCGTCGCGCGCTTCGGCAAGCTCTGTTTTATCATCGGCACCGACATACGGCTTTCTTATTTTTTCAATATAATCAAAAGCCTCGCGCCGTTTTTTCAGCTCTTCCTCGGAAAACTCGTTCGCGTTTTCCGAATCAGCCGTATTTGCCGAAAAGCACTCCTCAAACATTCCCAAGATAGCCAGCAGCTGCTTTTCGCTCATTTTATCCAAAATAACGTTTACTTTTTCTCTTGTACTCATAACAGCACCGCCTTTCCAAGCCCATTAACTTAATATAGGCAAATTAAGTCGATCTATTCCGTTATGTTTCAACGATGGCCGAGCCATAGGTAAGTCCCGCGCCGAAGCCGACAAAGCAAATCGTCATGCCCTCGTGTAGCTTGCCCGCGCGGTTTAGTTCGTCCAATGCCACGGGAATGCACGCGCTGGACACGTTGCCCATGTGCTCGATATTAGTGTAGACCTTTTCGCTCGGTATTCCGAGCATTTCCGTCGCTTTTTCGATAATTCGCAGATTTGCTTGATGAGGAATTACTATATCAAGCTCGGACAAATCGAGGTTTTCCTCCGCCGCCGCGTTTCTAACTGCCTCCGCCATTGCGTTCACCGCGAATTTATAAACCGCTTTGCCGTCCTGAACGAGGAAATTCCGCTTTTGATCCGTGTCGAAACGGTTTTCGTAGAATTTATCGATATCGCCGTACCAAGGGCAGTTGGCGTTGTCGTAGTTTATTTTGCAGTACAGAGCCTCGAACTCGTCGCCCTCTGCCCGCATATACGAACTGAAACGCTTATCGGAAGCCGTGAGCAGCACCGCTCCCGCCGCATCTCCGAACAGAATGCTCGACGCTCTGTCGGTGTAGTCGGTTTGCTGCGACAGCTTCTCGCTTGAAACTATCAACACGTTTTTATACTTTCCGCACGCCAAATACTTCTGCGCGATATCCAACGACGTTATAAAGCCCGTGCACGCGCTGTTCACATCAAAGCAAGCGGCGTTTTTCGCGCCGATCTTCTTTTGGATAAGGCAGCTCATCGCGGGATAAAAGAAGTCGGGCGTACAAGTCGAAACGATTATCAGCTCCACAGCCTCGGGGCTTACTCCCGCGTTTTCAAGAGCTTTCAGCGCGGCTTGCGTTCCCATATAATAGTTTGGAACATCGGTCGCTATATGCCGCTGTTTTATTCCCGTTCTCGGGAATATCCACTCGTCGGACGTGTCCAAAATCTCCGAAAACTTATCGTTATCCGCCGTAAATTCGGGCGTGTAACTGCCCGTTCCCAAAATCTTTATTCCGTTCATCAAAAAACTCCTTGATTTTATTCTCCAAATATTGTATAATATATCGTGGGACTGATCCCTAACCCTTGAGCACGCTCAAGAAGCGCTTTACTTCAAAATATACCAATATATATTTTAACCTATTTTTTCCTTTTTGTCAAGCTACTTTTTATAATTCACCTAAATTTCACACTTTATTCCTATTTAAATGTAATATGTGCGGCATGCGCCGCACACCTATTGATATAAAACGCGGTTCCATTTGGGAGCGAGCGATTTTCGCTTGGCACCCTCGTGGCAAGCCACGAGGGTGCGCCGCAAAAACCGCTTTGTCGCGGGCAGCGCCGCCGCGAAACGAAAAGCGCTCGCCGCGCACATACGCTGACGCAGGGGGCGCACTCGCGGTTCCCCCGCTTCGCGGGATGATAAAATAAAACGTGTACACGCCCCATTGGGAACCGCTCGCGCACCCCCGAGGGGAACGCCCGCACTAAGCGGCGAATAAGCGGCGAATAATGAGAACGTCAAATAAAACACAATTTATGGAGGTATAAAATAATGAAAAAGGCATTTTTGTTTTCGGGACAAGGTTCGCAGTATCCGGGAATGGGAAAAGAATTGGCGGAGAAATATCCGGCAAACAAAACGGTATTGGAATGCGGATCCGACATAATGGGCTTCGACCTGATGAAAAAGCTGACGGAAAGCACTCCGGAAGAGCTTGCGCAAACGCGGCTGTCGCAGCCCGCGATATTCACGACGTCGGTACTGGCGCTGACGGCGGCTCGCGAGGAGGGCTTGGAATGCGGCGCGGTCGCGGGACATTCTTTGGGAGAATACGCGGCAATGTACGCGTCGGGAATGCTGCCGCTTGAGGACGCGTTCAAAGCTATCAAACTCAGAAGCGCGGCGATGGCTAAAGCGGCGGAAAACTCCAACGGCGCAATGGCGGCGGTAATCGGCGCGGATAATTCTCAAATAGACGAGGTGTGCGCTGCGGTTAACGGCTTCGCCGCGCCCGCGAATTACAACTCGCCCGTGCAGACCGTCATAGCGGGCGACGCCGCCGCGATAGACGAAGCCATGTCCAAATTCGCGGAAATGGGAAAGCGCTGCGTAAAACTGGCGGTGTCGGCGGCGTTCCATACAAAGCTTATGCAAAGCGCCGCAGACGAGTTCAAAGAGCAGATAAAGGACATGAAATTTTCCGCGCCGAACGTCGGTTTTTACTCAAATCTTTACGGCAAAAAGCTCGACGATTTCTCGGATATGCCGAGTTATCTCGCGGCGCATATCTGCTCGCCCGTTAAATTCGTAAACGAGCTTAACGAAATGCAAAACGCGGGTATCGAAGCGTTTGTCGAACTGGGTCCGGGACACGTTCTCACGGGACTTGTACGCAAGACGTTAAAGGGCGTTACAAACGCAAATATCGAAAATGCCGAAACTATGGAAAAAGCGCTTGCTGCGTTGAAGTAAAGGAGAAAAAATGAGAAAGTTTTGTTTGATAGGGCACCCGTTGGGACACTCGCTGTCGCCGCAAATACACGCGCGTCTGTTCGAGTTGTCGGGGGAAAAAGTCGAATACACGCTCGAGGATATCGCGCCCGAAGAATTAAAGGAAAAATTCGGTTATCTTAAGGAATTTGACGGCTTCAATATCACGATACCGCACAAAATGGCAATAATAGATTATTGCGGCGAATTGTTGGCGGAAGCGCGGCGGTATAACTCGGTAAACTGCGTTAAAAACGGAGAAAAGCCACTTGGAAGCAATACCGATTGTATCGGTTTTACCAAATCTATAGATATGCTCGGGGCAAGCTTAAAAAGCAAAGTTCTGCTTATCGGCTGCGGCGGCGTGGGAAGAATGATAGCGATAGAGACCGCGCTTGAGGGCGGAGAATTGTCGATAGCCGCGCTGAAAAGCGATCTGCCGTTGGTTGAAAAGGTCATTGAGGAGATCCACGAGCAAAACCCCGACGCGCACGTCAGAATCGTAATAATCGGCGAAAACGGCTTGACGGCGGAAAGTCTGCACAACGAGAAGTTCGATCTGCTGGTGAACTCCACGCCCGTGGGAATGTTCCCGAAAGTAGATAAAATGCCGTGCGCCGCGGACGTGCTCGACAACGTGAAGTACGTGTTCGACGTTATTTACAATCCGCGCGAGACCCTGCTTACGAAAACAGCCCGCGAAAAAGGCTGCGAGGTTCTCAACGGAATGGCGATGTTGGTGCTTCAGGCGGTGGCGGCGCACGAGATATGGGACGGCGCGTCTTACCGCAAGGAGGACATTGACAAGCTTATCCGAGATATGGAGGAATTGGTATGAGCTCGGTGTACTTGTGCGGGTTCATGGGGTGCGGCAAAAGCCACATCGGACGGCAGCTCGCCGCCGAGCTTAACAAGGAATTTATCGACCTTGACCGCTATATAATCAACTCGGAACGCATGACTATCCCGTTTATTTTCGAGAAATTCGGCGAACCGCATTTTCGCAAGCTTGAAGCCAAATACATAAGGGAGCTTTCGGGCGATAAAGTGGTGGCTACGGGAGGCGGCGCTCTGATAAACGACGAGACCGCCGAGTTCGCGCGGCAAAGCGGTTTGTCGGTGTATATCAACACTCCGTTCGAGGTATGCTACGACCGAATAAAGGACGACGCGAACCGCCCGTTGGTGGTGAACAACTCTAAAAAAAAGCTGCGCGAACTGTACAAAACCCGCGCCGAAATTTACCGCCGCAACGCGATGTGTATGGTGAACGGCAGCGCCGCCGACACGGTAATAACGGATGAAGTAGCTAAACTTACGCGTTATTTTGAGGAAAACGGAAAAATATGAAATACGAGTACATAACGCTCACCGACCACCCGCAGTTTCTGCGGCTGCTTTCCGCTTTGGAGAAAGAGACCGCCGTTATCGAGATAGTTCAGATAAACGGCGAGGACTTGAACGAACCGCTTATCAAAGCCGCTCAGCCGTTCCTCGTAAAAAAAGAGTACGTCAACAAGTGGCACGGAACAAAACGCGGCGGCAAGGGCGCGCCGAAATTCACGATAAGCGCGGACAAGGCGTTCTTTTCGCATTTGAAAAAATACGAACACTTTTTCAAAAACCCGCGTGATGAATACGGCTGCGATACGGTCGTTGAAACGGATTTCGGTCAGGACGACATTGCGTTTCTTAATAAAAGCGGAGAGCCGATATTCTTTACCACCACTCACGAGGGGTACGCGACAATAACGGCGGAGCTTTTAAAGAGGATTTGAAGCAAAAGGAACTTAACAATGATAATTAAAAACGTTAAAATAATCACAATGACGGGCAATAACATTGAAAACGGCTACGTAAAATTCACCGACAAAATAACCGAGATAGGCGACATGAACGACTACGTTCCTCTTATAGAGGAAACGCTCGACGGCGAGGGAAAGACCATCTACCCCGGCTTTATCGACGCGCACTGCCACCTCGGAATGTGGAGCGACGGGCTTTCAATGCAGCTTGAGGGCGACGACGGCAACGAGACCACCGACCCCTCCACGCCGCATTTAAGAGCGATCGACAGCATAAACGCCATGGACAAGTGCTTCGCCGACGCGGTCTCGGCGGGAGTGACCGCCGTCTGCACGGGCGTAGGCTCGGCGAACCCTATCGGCGGCTCGTTCGCTCTTATAAAAACGGCGGGTTCTGTTCGCGTGGATAAACTTATAATAAAAAATCCCATCGCTATCAAGTTCGCACTGGGCGAAAATCCGAAAGCCACCTACAACGACCGCGACGAAGCTCCCGTAACGCGAATGGCGACCGCCGCGATAATACGCGAACAACTTCAAAAGGCTTTGCGCTACAAAAAAGACCTGGACGAATATTACGCAAAAAAAGGCACCGATGACGAAATAGGACGACCCGATTTCGACGCGAAATGCGAAGCGCTTCTGCCGCTGTTTGATTACGACAAGAAACGCCGCCTGAAAGCGCATTTTCACTGCCACCGCGCCGACGATATCTTCACGGCTGTTCGCATTGCAAAAGAGTTCGACTTGGATTATGTGCTTATCCACTGCACGGACGGCGGCATTATCGCCGACGAACTTGCCGAGGACGATCCCGCCGTGGTACTCGGTCCGCTTATGGGCGACCGAGGCAAGCCCGAGCTTGCTCACCACGACATCAAAACGCCCAAAACGCTTTTTGACAGCGGAATAAAGTTTGCGATATGCACCGACCACCCCGAAACGCCCATACAATACCTCCCGCTCACGGCGGCGCTCGCCGTACGCGGCGGTCTGTCCCGTGACGAAGCGCTAAAGGCGATAACGATCGGCGCTGCGGAAGTACTCGGCGTATCCGACCGCTTAGGTTCCGTGGAAGTCGGCAAAGACGCGGATCTCGCGCTGTTTTCGGGCGATCCGCTCGATTTGACGGTTACGCCCGACGTTGTGTTCGTTAACGGAAAGATCGCGTTTAAGAAATAAGCGGCAAATTCGGTAAAGGAAAGGACAAACATGAGAGAGATAAACAGTGAGGAAATTACAAAAATCATCGCCGAGATGTGCGTGGAAGCCAATTTAAATCTTCCGCACGGAATGCGCGAATGTATTGAATGCGCCCAAAGCGCCGAGAAAAGCGAGCTTTGCCGCTCCGTTTTGGGAGACATCGCCGCGAACATCGACTGTGCCGCCGAGCTTGGCGTGCCGATCTGTCAGGACACGGGAATGGCGGTCATTTTCGCGGAAATAGGACAAGACGTTCACATAAACGGCGATTTTGAACAGGCTGTGAACGACGGCGTTGCTAAAGGCTATGTTGACGGACGTTTGCGGCTCTCCGTAGTCGCCGACCCGCTTGAGCGCGTCAATACCGGCGACAACACTCCCGCCGTTATCTACACGAGATTGGTAAGCGGCGATAAAATAAAGCTTACAGTCGCTCCGAAAGGCTTTGGCAGCGAGAATATGAGCCGTCTTAAAATGTTTACTCCGTCGGCGACAAAAGAGGATATCGTAAAGTTCGTCGTGGAAACCGTATCGCTCGCGGGAAGCAATCCTTGCCCGCCGATCGTTGTCGGAGTTGGAATAGGCGGCGATTTTGAATACTCGGCTCTGCTGGCAAAAAAGGCGCTCTGCCGAGATCTAAGCGTCCGCAATCCCGAACCGCTCTACGCCGAACTCGAACAAACAATGCTTTCCGAGATCAACAAGCTCGGCATTGGCTCGCAAGGCTTCGGCGGCACGGTGACCGCGCTTTATGTCAACATCGAAAAATCCGCCACTCATATCGCGGGACTGCCCGTTGCGGTGAACATCGGCTGTCATGTCACTCGGCACTGCGAACGCGTTCTGTAAAATTTTAGAAAAACAATAAAAGCCGCTCGGAGCATTCACGCAATAAACTCCGAGCGGCTTTGCCTTAACGAAAACAAAACGCCGTTTTATTTCTTTTTCTCTCTGATAATACTTTTTACAGACACCGCCAGAATAAACAGGTAGATAGCCGCGCTTGAAACCGCCGATAGCACGAACATATCCCCGTTGGATTTGCTTTCGTTTACGATGATAAGTGTGTTTTGCAAGGTAAGTACGGACACCAGCGCGTCGATGAAGTTTATCGTGCGAACCTCCCGCACAAGAATGTTGGCGCTTTTTTTCTTGCGTTTTACGTTTATCGAAGCCATTATCACCTTGTAGGTGGTGTACGCCGCCACTGATATAGCGGGGATCATGCCCATATTTACGGGGCGGACGTTCATCACCATCAGCGCTATTGGAACGGCAAGAGCGAAATTCATCATAAGAAAGATCACAGACGTTATGTTAAACGTGCGCCTGCGGAACACCTCTGCCTCGCCGCGCTTTAAGTTTCGCTTTTCCGTTACGGAAATTATCCCGCGGCAAGACGCTAAAAGTATGTAGTAAACGCTTATGCACCCGTTCCACACCGACCTGTAGGCGAACCACAAAAACGCGTTGTATAACGCGAAAGCCGCGGTGACAAAAAACGACCCCGCGGCGTTTACCAAAGTTTTAAAATTGTAGTCGGTTTTCCATCGGCGGAAAATCTGTTTCGGTTTTGTATTCATTTGTCCCGTACTCCCGTTTCGTCACCGCATTCGCCCGCAGAGGGTAATGGCGAGCGGACATAATAAAACAGCGTCGAAATAACTTTCATCACAAAATCGACCGGCTCCGCGCAGTCGTTGTTTACCCAGCGCATTATCACGGCGAATATGCCGTTTCTGTAAAAATCCATAATGTATTCATGCATTTCGGTCGACACGCCGTATTTTGAAAGAATCGGAGAAAAAACGTTTTTGAAAAACCAACCGAACGACTTTTCCACGCCGAAAGCCGCCGCGTTCGCGTGGACAGCCTTGTAAACGTGCTTGTTATCTTTGATGAAATTGAGGTAAGGAACTATCCATTCGTCGGTCATAAAAAACAACTCGTCGAGCATGCTGTTTTCGATATCAACCCCGCGGCGCGGGTGCGACGCAACAAATTTCTCGTTGATAAGCTGAGTGGTCTCCACAAGCAAGTCGCCGATGTTTTCGTAGTGCAAATAAAACGTCGAACGGTTCACGCCCGCTTTAGCGCAGATATCCTTTACCGTCACGTATTGAAAATCCTTTTCGCGAAGCAGCGAAAGCAAAGCCTCGTCCATACGCTTTGCTGTGTTGAAATACTTGCTTTCCGATCTGTTCATAGCTTTACTTTTCTTCGTCGGCGATCTCCCGCGCAAGCTCGGTTATCTCAAACGCGAACTTCTTCTTGCGGCTTGCCAAGAGTTTTTTGTAAATCGGATAATTCACGGATACCATCGTGATACCCACAACTCCGACAACTATCCCGACGGCGAACGCCGCCGTTCCGCCGCCGATAACGCCCATGGTAAGGCACATTCCCACGCCGAGCACCAAAGCGCCGACTATCCCGAAAGTGTAAACAAAGATCTCCGCCGGAAGTTTTGCCTTGCGGTCGAGTTTTCGCAAAGCCACTACCTTGGAAGCCGATTTCGGCGAGTATTCCTCGGCGATCTTTTCCGCGTAAACAGCGTCCGAATTTTTCATAATAAAAACATCTCCTTTTGTTTTCGGGAGAAACGCTCTCCCTTTGATGTCTTTATTATAACACGAATTTCGGCGCGTTTGAACGACACCGTTCGCTCAAAATGTTGATTTGTAAAATTATCCTTAGAGCCTGCGCGACTGTCAAGGCAGCCGCGCTCAATTATGCTTGAAATTTTATCCCTTAAGTCCGCGCGACTGTCTGTCCATATCCTCTACCACTATATCGTAGATCTCTCCGAGAGTGCGGCAGTATTCAAGAATAAGCCACGGTTCGTTGGTGTGGAAATGCAGCTTCGCGGTGGTAACGCCGTTGTCATCCTCGTCGGCGATAACAAGCAGACTGTCGCCCTTAAAATGCGTTCTTATATACTCGTCGAGGTCGTCCTCAACGTCGTCGGACGGATTTTCCACGTCCAAAAGGAGCTGTGTGTCGTATCTGAATTCTATTTCTTCCGCCATTTTAATTACCCCACTTCATTGAAATATCAAACGCCGTTACGCTGTGCGTTAAAGCGCCGAGACTGATTATATCCACGCCCGTTTCGGCTACGGCGCGGATATTTTCGAGCGTTACGTTGCCCGAAGCCTCGGTTTTGGCTTTGCCGTTTACAAGCTCACAAGCGGCTTTCATATCATCCAGGCTCATATTGTCGAGCATTATTACGTTTACTCCGCAATTCAGCGCTTCTTTAACGTCGTCCAACGTCCGCGCTTCCGCCTCGATTTGGAGCATGTGCCCCGCTTTTTGCCGAAGCGCGTTCACCGCGCCCGTAATCGAACCGTAAGCGTCTATGTGATTATCCTTTAGCATAGCCGCGTCCGTGAGGTTGTAGCGGTGATTTCTGCCGCCGCCCACCGTAACCGCGTACTTCTGTATCGGACGAAGTCCCGGCAATGTTTTGCGCGTGTCGGCAATGCTCGCCTTTGTTCCCACGACAGCGTCCACACATTTTCTAGTGTATGTGGCAATACCGCTCATATGCTGTAGGATATTCAGCGCAGTGCGTTCCGCTTTAAGCATTGGGCGCGTCTTGCCGTCCAAAGTCGCTATTTTTTGTCCTCGGCTTATCTCCGAGCCTTCGTTTACCAAAAATTTCACGTCTATCTCGGGGTCGAGCATTGTGAAAACTTTAGCCGCAATCTCCACGCCGCACAATATGCCGTCCGCTTTCGACATAAAATACGCGCTTGAATAGCTGTTTTCGGGTATCAGCAGATCGGTGGTGCTGTCGATGTAGTTGATATCCTCGGACAGCGCCGTTTTGATCAGATCTTCAACATAAAATGGGAGCAATGTCATTTTTCATTTTTCCTTTCCATTACCTCTTTAAGAATTATATATGCACAAGTGACAAGCGATTTTGTTTCAACAAATTCGGGCGTTATCGCATAACCGCTGTTGTCAAGCTGTTCTTTAAGTTCTGTAATGCGCTGAAGCCCCTTTTCCGCTTCGCCGTAATTCGGGTGAACAAAGTACGCTTTCTGCATAATATGGCGAACTTCGGTGCGGATACCATGCGGTAACGGCTTGCCGTCGGGAGCGCTCATGGGGTAATCGACCTCAGTGCGGACATCTGTTTTCTTGTGCGCGTTGATGTCCTCGGCGATAAGGCGCGAGAACACCAGAGCCTCCAAAAGCGAGTTGGACGCCAAACGGTTCGCCCCGTGAACGCCCGTGTGTGAGCATTCGCCCGCCGCGTACAGTCCCGCGATATTTGTCGCGCCCTTGCCGTCGACGTTTATTCCGCCCATAAGATAGTGCTGACACGGGTAAATGGGTATCGACTCTTTCGTCATATCGTAGCCCTTTTCGAGGACTTTATTATATATCATCGGGAAGCGGTTCTTGATGAAATCCGTGTCCTTATGCGAAATATCGAGCCAGAACTCGTCCGAACCCGTTGCCTTTTGTTCTTCCATAATACAGTTGGAAACAACGTCACGGGGAGCAAGTTCCTTGCGTTCGGGTTCATAGCGCGGCATAAAACGCTCTTTATTGCAGTTCAGGAGATACGCGCCCTCGCCGCGCACGGCTTCGGAAATAAGAAAGCACTCGCGGTTTTTCTTGTCGGCGAAAGCGGTCGGGTGGAACTGAATGTAACTTAAATTCTTGATTTCCGCACCGAGATTGTAAGCTAACTGAATTCCGTCGCCCGTTGCGATAGCGGAGTTTGTCGTGAAATCGTAAACGCGCCCGATACCGCCCGTCGCCAGAATTACGCTGTCCGCGCAGTAATATTCGTGATCCTTTTTGCCGCCCTCGACATTGTCAACTATCACGTCCGCGAAAAACATCTCGTCGGAACGCTCCAAACGGCAAAGCACGGAGTTGTTGATAACGGTGACGTTCGTGAGTTTTTGAACCTGTTCGATAAGCGACGTTTCTATCTCAAAGCCCGTTGTGTCCTTGTGGTGAGCGATACGCCGCCGCGAGTGACCGCCCTCTAAAGTGAGAGCGAGAGAGCCGTCCTCATTGCGGTCGAAGTCCACGCCGTACTTCTCGACAAGGCGCTCCACGTCCTTGGGCCCTTGCTGTACAAGTATCTTGACATTGTCGAGGTTGTTTTTGTACTGCCCCGCGATAAGCGTGTCCTTGATGTGGAGTTCGTAGTCGTCGTTGGACGGATCCATAACAGCCGCCACTCCGCCCTGCGCCAGCGCGGAGTTACACAAAGTAAGCTCGCGCTTTGAGAGCATTAAAATCTTCAAATCGGGAGATAGGTTCAAAGCCGCGTAAATGCCGCTTATCCCCGTGCCGACAATCAGAACGTCAAATCTTTTGAATTTCATAATTTCCACTCTTTTCGGTTTATTTTAACTGTTCGATTTCTTGGTTTATATTTATTAAAGAGCCGTCGGGCAAAGTAACGTGCGCAAGCTCCTCCGCTGTGAGGTTCTTTATAAAAATGCAATATTCATCGGGATAACCGCCGACAAACTCCATTTTCGGGATATTTCTCTGTTCAGGGCTTTTTATCCAAAGGCAAGGTTCGCCGTTCGCCCAAAAGCGCGTGAGCGTGAGCCTTTGCCCGTTGTAAACCACGTCTATCATTCTTTCTGCTCGTTGGGGTCCATATATTTAATAACTTTGGCGGGAGAGCCGACCGCGACCGCGTAGTCGGGAATATCCTTAGTAACGACAGCGCCCGCGCCGACAACCGCGTATTCGCCGATAGTCACGCCGGAGCAGATAGTCGCGCCCATACCTATCCACGCGTTTTTCTTTATCAGCACTTTTCCGTAAGTATATTTCGAATGCCGTTCGTTGAAGTCGTGGTTTATCGTAGCAATATGCACCGCGGGAGCAAGCGACACGCCGTCCTCGAACTCAATGCCGCCCGAAGCGGAGAGTATCGCGGAGTGATTGATAAACACGCCCTTGCCGAACTTCACGCGGTTTCCGAAATCGCAGATAAACGGCGTGAGAATGCGGTTTTGCGACAAATCGCACCCGAACAGTTCCTCCAAATACTTAACGTAAGAGGGGTCGTTTGGGAGTACCGCGTTCGCTTTCGCGCAGAGCGTCCGCGCCCTCATCATTTCGTCCACAGCCTCTTTAAAGTACGGTTCGCGGCAGTCGGTGGGACCGCCCTTGTCCATAAGTTCGTAAACATAACCTTTTGAATATTCCATAGTTATTTGCCCCTTTCATCTTGACAAATAAATAATGATGTGATATAATATATAAGTTACTCATTCCTCAATCCAAGATTAAAAATCACAAAGGAGGAATTTAAATGCAAGAAAAAACAATTGAAAAAGCAATTTTAGTATCCGCCGACGTCGGCGAATACGACGTTGAAAGCTCGATTGACGAGCTTTCCGAACTTGCGAAAACGGCGGGCGCGGAGGAGATAGCGCGGGTTATCCAAAAACGCGAGAAGTACGAGCCGGCGACCGTTATTGGCGAGGGCAAGCTCGACGAATTAACGGAACTCTGCCAAAACCACGGCGCGACGCTCCTAATTTTCGACTGCGAACTCACCGCCGCGCAGATACGCAATATCGAGGACAAAACGGACGTTCGCACTATCGACCGTACAATGCTGATTTTAGACATTTTCGCGGCGAGAGCGCGTTCAGCAGAGGGTAAATTACAGGTAGAACTCGCGCAGTTGAAGTACCGTCTGCCGCGACTTATGGGTATCGGTGCAAGCCTTTCCCGTTTAGGCGGCGGCATAGGCACGCGCGGTCCGGGCGAGACCCAACTCGAAACCGACCGCCGTCACATTCGCCGCCGTATCGACAAGCTCTCCGAGGAGCTTCGCGAACTCGAAAAGCGGCGCGGCTACTCCCGCGAACGCCGCAAAAAAGACAGTGTTCAAGTCGGCGCGATAGTCGGCTACACAAACGCGGGGAAATCCACGCTGCTGAATTTGCTTTCGGGCGCTGACGTTCTCGCCGAGGATAAGCTTTTCGCTACCTTAGACCCGACCGCGCGTTCCATAGAACTTCCCGACGGTCGAAGTCTGCTGCTAGTCGACACCGTAGGACTTATTCGCCGACTTCCTCATCACCTTGTGGAAGCGTTCAAATCGACGCTTGAGGAAGCCGCGTGCGCGGACATAATAATCCACGTCTGCGACGTTTCAGACCCAGAAGCCGCCGAAAAAGCGGACGTAACTCTCAAAACTCTCGCGGAACTCGGTGCGGCGGAAATCCCCGTCGTGACTGTCCTCAACAAGTGCGACCTGCTCTCGGAAAATATCCCGACAGACGACAAAACGGTTAAAATCAGTGCTTTGCATAATCAAGGCATTGACGAACTTCTCCGCAAAATCGCACTGAATTTGCCGCAAACCTCGCGCCGAATGAAACTGCTTTTGCCTTACGACAAAGCGGGGCTTTTGGCGAAGATACGCGAAAACGGAAAGGTTTTCAGCGAAAACTACGCTGAAAACGGCATTGAAGCGGTCGCGCTTGTCGATCAAACGCTGATAAATCAAATGTCCGAGTACGAAACCTAATGACATTGGCGCGTTCCCTTTGGGAACGCGTTTTTCGGTCAGTCGCCGAGAAGCACTTCGCAGCCGCCGACGTTTCTTATCGACAAAATATGACAAGAGCCTATCCCGAACACCTTTTCCATATTCATACGAAACTGTTTCAGCGCTTCAAACGGCACGAAAGCCTGTATTGTTCCCGCAAATCCGCCGCCGTGAACGCGGCACGCGCCCTTGCGGTGAAGCGTGTTTTCGGCAATGTTAAGTCCGATAGACAAGCACTGATTTTTGATATCGGAATTTGAGTAGACGTTTTGCAAATATTTAAACGAGCTGTCGCCGCTTTCCTTGACAGACAGCAAAAAGTTATCGAATTGTTCGTTTTTGAGCGCGTGGACTACCTTCTCCACGCGCTCGTTTTCGTGGAAGAAGTGGATAGCGCGGAGCACGGCACGGTCGCCGAATTTCTCGCGCAAAACGCTTATATTGAGCATTATGTCCGGGAGAGACAGCGAACGAAGCGTCTTGCAGTCGAAAAAGCCCGCGATGGCTTTCATCTCGTTCGGTATCGCCGAGTACTCGTCCGAAAGATCGGCGTGGTCACCCTTGGTATCGACAATGCAAAGCGCGTGCTCGTACTTATCGAAGTCGCAGGGCACGCTTTCGATAACGGGAATGTCGTTGTCCTTGAAATCAATCGCCACAAACCCGCCCACGGAGCACGCCATCTGATCCATAAGCCCCGAAGCCTTGCCGAAGTAGACATTCTCGGCGAACTGCGATATCTGCGCGATTTTCACGGGCGAGATCTGTCCGCCGTTGTAAAGATGAGTAAGTATCGTTCCCACAAGCACCTCGAACGCCGCCGAGCTTGAAAGCCCCGAGCCTTTCATTACCGTGGAGGTAGTGTAAGCGCGGAAAGAGCCTATTTTGTGTCCGTTTTTCCGAAAGCCCTTAAGAACACCGCGTATCAGAGACGCAGAGGTATTTTTCTCGTCCTCGTGCACGTCGAGGTCGTTTATGTCTATTTTATCTTCGGGAAAGCCCTCGCTTTTAATAGTAACAAAGCCGTCGTCGGTCTGCTCCACCACGGCGATAACGTCCAAGTCAACGCTTGCCGCGAAAACCTTGCCGTTGTTGTGATCGGTGTGGTTGCCGCAGATCTCCGTGCGCCCGGGCGCTGAGAAAAAGCGGTGCTCGTGAAGTTCGCCGAAATGCTCCGCAAAGCCTATTTCGGCGGCTCTGTAACGCTGAAGCTGCGATTCGTGCTGTGAGTCGGGGTAAACGTCCTTAAGATTTCTGACTATGGGTCTCATAACTCGCTCCTTGAAATAGATCTTTTTTAGGCAGCACCGTACAAAGACCGTAGGTCGGTCTTTGTGCGGTGTTGCCTTTATTTTTCCGAAAACCGAGATAAATCAGTCTTTTTCGGTGTAGAACATGTGCTTCGGCTTTTCGCGGTGACAGGACACGGACAGCACCAAGCCTATACAAAAATGCATCATCATCATTGATGTGCCGCCTTGACTTAAAAACGGCAGCGGAATTCCGATAACGGGCACTACCGAAAGAACCATTCCGATGTTTATTACGCTGTGGAAGAACGTCATCGCAAAAACGCCCACGCAAATAAGCTTGCCGAGGAAATCGGGCGCGCCCGAAGCGTTCGACAGCAGCTTCAGACACAATGTCGCGAGCGCTATCACCACAGCCATACAGCCGATAAACCCGAGCGTCATTCCGATGTAAGCGAACACGTAATCATTCTCCAGATATGCGGTCTCGGTGTAGTTTTCCGCGTTAAAACCCAGACCCTTGAGCTGCCCCGAGCCTAACGCTATCGTCCCTCGATACTGCTGATAATAGTCGCGTTGGATCTCCTGCTGCTGCATTTCCTTATCGAACAGTATCAGAAAGCGCTTTCGGTGATGATCCTGCATTATGAAATTCCACGCAACGTAGCCTATTACGGGCACGCACGCTAAACCCGCCAGCAGGTATTTCCACGAAAGCCCGCCCATAAACAGCATACACAGAAAAATAAACAAAAACACCAGTGCGCTGCCTGCGTCGCCCTGAACCATAATCAGCGCGACGGGAAACAGTCCGTGCGCCATCACAAGCAGCAAGTGCTTGAATGAATTTATCTTGTCGCCAAGCCTCGAGATGTGTGTCGCAAGCGTGATTATGAACACGAATTTCAAAACCTCGGACGGCTGCATTGAAAAGCTTCCGATCTTCAGCCAGTTCATATCGTCGTCAACTTGGATCGTAAGCGACGGTATAAACAGCATAAGCTGTAGTATCAGCGCGATTGGCGCGTACACAAACCAATATTTCGAAATGAATTTGTAGTCTATAAAACTTATGATAAACGCGCCTACGATACCGATCACCGCGGCGGCGAGCTGCACTTTCGCGGTGCGCCCGTCGATAGTGCCTGTTTTAACCATCATGTTCATCAAAAAGATGTCGAACGCGGTGATAACGAGACATATCACGGGCAGCACCTTATCGACATGCTTAAAATGCCGCCACAAATAGTTTAAAACAGTTTTCATTTTGCTCCCATATAATATTTCAAAAGCGATATTTTAAGGCAACACCGCGCTCAAGCCGCAGTTTGCCGTAAATCTTCAAATCTCATACAATTCTATTATATACCTTTTTTTCGCTAATTTCAATAGATTTTGAGCGAAAAAACAACAAAGGTAAAATTTCGCCAAAACATATAAAAAGCCGAAGATTTTCTTAAAATCTTCGGCTTTTTTTACAAAACTCTCAAACCTGAGAGATAACCATTTTCTTGATAAATTCCGTCGTATGAAGCGGTCGGCAATTCACAATGCCCTGATACATATCCGCGCCGAAATGTTTTGTGTATTCAAGAGCTTTCTCATTGTCAACGCCCTTAACGCAAACCCTCATTCCCTTGTCATGCGCTTTGTCAATAAGCGACTGCACAAACGAAGCCGCTACGGGGTCGTCGCTCAAGCGGCGCGCCCTAAGCATGATCACGTTGATATACGGATTATCGAGAAACGCGCCCGTAAAGAAATTCTCACCCTTGTCGTCGGCTACGACAGACATTCCGAGCTTGGACATCGATCGCAGAGTGCTGCTTGTTGACAGCATTGTATGATCGCTCTCGGAGACCTCCACAGCAACCGCGTCATGCGGCAGCGAGTATTTCAGCAGCGTTTCCCTGAGTATCAGCAGACAGTTCTCGGAATTCAGGATATTCTCGGGAATAGTGTAGCTCACCTTAAAATTCGGAACACCGTTCGCGCGAACCTCCGAGCAAAGTTCGCATATTCTGTTCAGCGCGAACTTGTGAAGGTCGAAAGACACGTTCATACGGTCAATGATCGGCAAAAATCTGTCGCGCGAGACTATTATATCGCCGTTGCTCCAAAACAGATGCGCCTCGCAGGCGGTAAGAGAACCGTCGGTCACGTCCAAAATGGGGGTATAAAGGTAGTAGAAGCCCTTGAACTCATGTTCCGCCGAATCCGTTATCAGCTTCTTTACACGCTGATTGTCGTCGAGTTTTTCCTCGAGATCGTTTGAATAGCACACCGCGTCGTGGAAATTTCTTTCCTTGGCGAGACGAAGCGTTTTCGTGGCAACTCGAACGCAGTCCGGAACGCAGTCCGCGTCGATCGGAAACAGACTTACCCCGGCGTAAATGTCAAGCTGATTTTCGTTGTCGTTTAAATACCATGGCGAACGGAACTTGAACAGTATGGACTGCGCCAACGACACCGCGTCCTCCCGAGCCGCGCCGTCCAGCGTTACGAACAGAATATCGTTGGAGAACATATATATCTTCTTTTCGCTCTCGGTACGGATAGCGGAGATGTATTCGGCTATACTGCGCGTCACCTCGTCGGCGTATCGGCAGGAATAGATTTCCGAAAGCTCCTTAAGATTGGAAATCTCAACGGATACCACAGCCCCTGTCTTTCCGCCGGATATAAGTTCGCGGAAATCGCGCTCGAACGCGCTTCTGTTCGGAATTCCCGTAGTGGTGTTGTAATAAGCCAGCCTTAACAAATGCTCCTGCGACACAGCAAGCTCGTTTTCCACAAAGGAACGGTAGATCACCGTCGACATTATCTGCGTCACGCTGCGGATAGCCTTGCGGTCGCGATTTGTCCAAGTTCTTCCAACTGTCCTCGATATGAACACGATAACGCCGCGCGTTACGCCGTTTTCATAAATTCTCGACATGGCGAAGCTTCTGTTTTTACCCGACCCGATAAACCGAAGGTCGCTTTCATTCACACAAACCACCGCGTCGTTTTCAAGCTTTCTGTCGATCTCGTCATTTCGGGCATTGTTTGATGTCATCGGGATTATGGCGCCGCTCTCATCCCAGCGATATACTTTAACGGGACGCTGAGCGTCGGCGCAGAAGATAAGATCGTCCAAGCCGAAATATTCCTTGATAAGCGGTATCACGCTTGCAAACGCGGTAGTGGTGTCCTTGCTTTGCAATATCAGCGAGTAGATGTTGTTTACCAATATCTGATCCTCGAAATTCTGACCAAGCAGCTTGTTCGCGTTCTGCGAGTTTTCCATTTCCTCGCTTATGACTATATAACCGTTAGCGATCTCGGAAAGCGTCTGCACCATTGTATCCAGCAGCGGAACACACTTATTGATAGCCTCCGGCGACTCGCTCGCGATTATCCAAGAGGCTGCGTTCTGATGCTTTATCCGCACATGTTTCTTGCGCTGATAACTCATTTTGTTAAGATTTATTTCGGGATTCTGCCCCGGCGCGGCGGCGATCACCCTGCCGTTTTCATCCGTTATCACGGAATACAGATTTTCTATAAACGTGAAAGGCTGCTGTATTCTCGACAGATAATCCTCGCCGAGGATATCCGTAAGACGCGGAGTGTGCTCCGCCGATTGAAACGCCGCTTTCGACTTATCCTGAATCTCGCGCATAACGGGATCGGTGTTGTTCTCGCAGTCGAGATATGCCGTCACATCGTACATCGCTCCGTTTATTTCGACGAGCAGATCATTTTCGGTAAATTCCGGAACTGCCGAAATATAGAACCATCTGAACTCCCCGCCGCACATGATCCTTGCATGCGCCTTGATATTATCAGCGCGGCGATTTACGATATCGTTGATAATTTCACAAAACGGCTGAAAATCATCGGGGTGCACGATATCTCCGAAAAGCACGGTCTCATCTTTGGAGAACGGATTTGCGCCAAAGTGAAAGTCCGTTGGAAAATCGGGCTTATACCTCATTGTAAAGGCAAAAATTCCGCTTTGTGATATTGCTTTTTCAATTTTTGTCATTAAAATCACCTCTTTGGGGATTTACCGCAACAAATCGCACGGCGCGCTGTTTACGCCGCACAAAAACTATTATACTGCTGTTTTTCCAAATAAATTACATAAATTGCACGGTTTTGATTAAACATTGTTATTTTAAGCGTCTGTTAGGTAAGTGCTGATAAATCGGAACTTCCTTAGAGCCTGTTCAGTATCTCCCCGCGCGTATGGTTTGACGATTGCAAATTTGAGCTTTTTACTATATATTTAAACTCATAAATACACTCTTATGTTCCGTGTATATTATAGCACAAAGTTTTCAACAATTCAAGTGCTTTTTTGTGATTTTCACAAATTTTTCATAAAAATCCGTGAAACTGTGAATTACATGCTCAATCACGAAGATCTCCGAAGTCCAAACACACGATAGGCGGCAAACCCAAATTCGCCGCCCACGATGTATGAATTTAAGGCAACACCGCACAGAGATTGTCGTCCGATTGCGTCGCCTAATTTTTCGTCAGATTGCACAAAATCGACGAATAATGCTGGCGCCTATGAGGAGATTTTGGGCAAAAATGACGGAAAATTTGCAAGCAAGCGGGCGGCAAAGCCCGTAGGGCGGTCTTTGTGCGGTGTTGCCTTAAATCTCCGCGATAACCTCAACCTCAACCAAAGCGCCCTTGGGTATCTGCAAGCCGCCTACGCAGGAACGTGCGGGTTTTCCGGTAAAATACTCCGCGTAGACCGCGTTGAACGCCGCGAAGTCGCCGATGTCTTTTAAGTAGCAGTTGGTCTTGATGACTTTTTCGAGCGAGCTTCCTGCCGCTTCAAGCACGGCTTTTAAGTTCTCGCAAACGCGCTTGGTCTGGTCCTCGATACCGCCCGAAACGAGATCGCCCGTCGCGGGGTCGATCGGGATCTGCCCCGAGGTGAGCACGCGCTCCCCTACTATCTTCGCTTGAGTGTACGGTCCGATAGCCTCGGGCGCGTTGGTGATGTGTACGTCTTTCATAGTAAAATCTCCTTTCAATTTTAAGGGAAACGACGATTGCTCTTTTCCCAAATGTTGTATATCCTTATCTCCCCGCCTGCGGCGGGGAGATATATATCGAATTTAGGGCTGACCGCTTATTGAAAAACCGATCTGTAATATCCGTTAATGTCAATCGCGCGGACGTCGTGCGACTCGGTTTTAAATTCCGCGCTCCATTGCGGCGGCAGAATGTGCAAAACCTCGTTGAACTTGACGTTCATTGAGCGCAGCTTTTCGTATTCCTCCGCGGAAAACTGCCCGTAATACTGCGCTAAATCGCCGTCTTTGAGCCACGCGAAAAATCCCGACAATTGAAGCTCCAAGTCCTCCCATTCGAGAGTGTCGGGCGCGAAATAGAACACGCTTCCCAAATTCTCCGAAAACGCCCCGAAATTTACCGCGAATATCCCGCCGAAAATATCGTCGCCGAGTATCAAAAATCCCGCGCCGCCGAACTTTATGTTGAACATATTTATATCGCGGAAATTCGGGTCGCGGTTGCTGCCGAGCAGCCGAATTACGTTGTTTGCGGTAACGCCGCCGCACTCGTTTATCAGCAGCCCGAAATTCGTCGAGCCGTCCGCTTGATAATATTCCGCGTTGATAGCCGCGCAAGGCTCGTCGACGGGAATTATCTCTACTCGGTTTTTGCCGTTTAACAGCATATCGCGAAGTTCCATAGGCGCTCCTTTCAAAAGCCGCTGTACCGCAATGGTTTCATATCGGTAAACGTAAAGTCGGGGTTTTTGTTAAAGAAAATCTTCGGCTTAAAATCGTTCTTGTCCGCGCATACGAAATTGAACGTAGTCAAATAGTAAAGCCACGGGCAATCCCAATTACTGTACCTTTCGTTATAGACTATGCGCCCGCTCTGCCCGTTCGTCAGCGCGAATTTGCTTTTTATGTAGCCGCGCTGAACCTTGTCGGTGTAGAGTATCTCATAGCCGCCTTGACTGCCGCCCATTCTTTTCACGAAAACGCGGTATCCGAAAAAATCGGAAAATCTGCCCGTAAACAGCGCGTTTTCACCGTAAATTTTAACAGCGTTCCGCTGCTCCTTTAAACCCTCGGGTGTTTGGAACAAATTCACTTTATTGAATAAGATCTCGTCCGTGATACCGGACTTGTCGAACTCAACGGGCAAAAACTTCACGGCGCGGCGGACGTTCGCGGCGTTGGAATTTCTCACGGCTTTGGTGTATAACAAAACAACTTCCTGTATAAACAGCATATCAACCTCTCGACAATAATTGTCAATTGTCAATTATACATTGTCAATTACCTTAAATCCCGCTTCAGAAAGCGCGGTCTTTATCTGCTGGAGGTGCTCGAAATTGCGCGTTTCAAGCTGAATGCGCAGGAAACAGCCGCTGATGTTCTCTCCCTCGTCGGCGCGTTCGTGGTGAACTCCCGTAACGTTGCCGCCGAGGTCGGCGATTATTTTCGATACGCCGACAAGCTGACCGGGCTTGTCCACAAGCTCTATAGTCAAGAGAGAAGCGCGTCCGCTCTTGTACAAACCTCTGCGGATAACGCGGCTGAGTATCGTTACATCAATGTTGCCGCCCGAAACAAGACAAACCACTTTCTTGCCCTTGACGGGAATTTTGTTGAACATGACCGCCGCCGCGGGAACGGCTCCCGCGCCCTCCGCGATGAGCTTCTGCTGCTCGATGAGCGAGAGGATAGCGCAGGATATCTCGTCCTCGGTGACTGTTACTATGTCGTCAACGTATTTATTTACAAGCTCGAACGTGTTTTCACCCGGCTCTTTAACGGCAATGCCGTCCGCCAAAGTCGCGACTTTTTCCAAGCGCTCGCGTTTTCCGTCCTTTATCGAGTTCAGCATAGACGGCGCGCCCGCCGCCTGAACGCCATAGACCTTTATCTTCGGGTTCAGCGATTTTATCGTGAACGCTACGCCCGAAATAAGTCCGCCGCCGCCTATCGGAACGACGACCGCGTCCATGTCGGGAAGCTGCTCCAAAAGCTCGAGGGCTATCGTGCCCTGACCCGCTATTACATCCTCGTCATCGAACGGATGAATGAACGTGTAGCCTTTTTCGTCGCGAAGCTGCAAAGCCTTGTTGTAAGCGTCGTCATAAACGCCCGGCACAAGGCATACCTCCGCGCCGTATCCCTTAGTCGCCTCGACCTTGGATATCGGCGCGCCGTCGGGCAGACAAATAAGCGACTTTATGCCCGCTTTTGTCGCCGCAAGCGCTACGCCCTGAGCGTGGTTTCCCGCACTGCACGCGATAACGCCTTTTTTCTTCTCCTCCTCGGAGAGCGTAGAGATCTTGTAATACGCGCCGCGCACTTTAAACGAGCCTGTCACCTGCAAATTCTCGGTCTTAAGGTAAACGTCGGCTTCGGGATTTATCTTCGGAGCTTTAATGAGGTCGGTTTTTCTCGCGACTTCTTTAAGTACATGACTTGCTTTATAAACGGTATCGAGTGTAAGCATTTTTATTTCCTCCAAAACATAAGCAGAATTGCCTTTAATGCACAATTATTGAACAAACGTAATTTGTCGATCATCAATTTGGCATCACACATTATTTATTATACATCAACGTCCAAAATTTGTCAATAGAGTTTTCGGCAGACGCGGAAATTCCACGTAAAGCGCCGACAGTCCGTTGTCCGCTTTATGCTGTTCCAAGCGCCGAAGAGACGAACTCATACGCTCTCCAAGACCACAGCGCAAAGCCCCGAGTGCACTGAAATTTCCGCGTAGTCCGCCGTTATCTCGTTGCTGACGCCCAACGGAAACGCGTCGGAAAGCTCGCGCTTGGACAGCGGATATTTTACGCCGCTTTCGCTTACCAACGCGGACTTCTCCAAAGCAAATACCGACAAGCAGCCGTCGAATTTCGGTATCCTGACGGTTTGCTTGCTTAACAGAAACGCAACGCAGTTTTCTCCGAACATAGCCGCGCCGATCTTCTTCCGTTTCAAAAAAACAAGCGTCTGCAAATTTGCCAGCGAGTGACTTACTCTGCCGCCGAACGAACAGAAAAACCGCAGCTCTTTGTAGCCGCGCTCCAAAGCGGTACGCGCCGCCAAAATGGTATCGGTGTCGTCCTTTTCGGGCTTGACGCGCAAAACTTCGACGCCTTTGGGCACTCCCGATTTTACGCTGTCAAAGTCCCCCACCACCATATCGGGCTTTATCGAAGCTTCAAGGCAGCGGTCCAATCCGCTGTCCGCCGCGATTATGTAACCGTCGACATAATCCTTTATAACCTTGCAGGGAGCGCCGCATATTATCGAACAGGTTTTTACTTTATTTTCCATTTTTTACTTCCTAACGCCTCATGGCTTCATTATTTACCGCCTTTGGCTTCCCAATCGTTTATTTTTCCCGCTTCCTCGTACATACGAAGATAGCTTTCGTAGCGCGATCTCGCTATTTTGCCCGCGTCAACTGCCGCGCGGACGGCGCAGCCCTTTTCCTTGACGTGTGCGCAGTTGGCAAATTGACATTCCCCCAAGAACTCGCGAAACTCGCGAAACGCGGAGGGCAGCTCGTCTTTGGACAGTCTCACGTAACGCTCGGTGTCCACCGTAGAAAAGCCGGGCGTGTCGGCAATATAGCCGCCGTCCTTTTTGTAAAGCTCCACTTGACGCGTCGTATGCCGACCGCGCCCCAATTTCTTGCTGATGTGCGCGGTATCAAGCTCCAAATCGGGATAAAGCACGTTCAAAAGGCTGGACTTCCCCACTCCCGAATTTCCGATAAACGCCGCGGTCTTGCCCTTTATAAGCTCGCGAACGCCGTCCGCGCCCTCGCCCGTGGTGTTGTCCACCGTACAAACGGGAATTCCGACAGAGCGGTAAATATCGGGAAGATCGCCCGCGTTCTCCAGATCTATCTTCGTGAAAACCACCGCGGGCGCTATATTTTTGCTGTCCGCGATAGCTATGAGCTTATCCAGAATAAAGCGATTGACGGACGGCTGCGCCGTGCTGTTTACAAAAACAATAACGTCCAAATTGGCAAGCGGCGGGCGCACTAAGAAATTTTTTCGCTCGTGAATTTCAGCGATAACAGGCTCGGTGATATCGTCGCCCTCAACGCGCACCAAATCACCCGCGGCGGGGCTTATCCCGCGTGCGCGGAAAATTCCTCTTACGGCGCACTTGACGCTCTCGCCCTTATAAACGCCGCCAAAGGCGTCCACATAGTAGACGCCTCCGACCGCTTTTGTTATCATACCCTCAAAAGTAAGGGATGAAATGTTGATTTTTTCTCCCGCGTTACTCATCACTTTCACCGGTATCTGAGGTCGTTTGGGATGTGGTTGTTGAAGACGCGGGTTCGGAATTATCCTCGGAGGTATTGCTCGAAGTATCGATGTCGGAAGATACCGGCTCGGGTTCCGGCTCCGGCTCGACATACGCCAGCTCCTTGAAGATCTTGCTGTTCTTGTCCTCCGTATCGGGAAGAACAGTTCCCGCGCCGTCCTTAAACTCGACTTTAACGGTAAGATAAGTGCCCTCTTTGCCCGTTGCCTCGCAAGTTACCTTTATCGAAAGCTCATGCGTTTCGTCGTCCTTGCCAACCATCTTGTATGTCAGGGTCTTAGCGGCAGCGGAAGCAACGTCGCGCGTTTCGGTAGCGCTGTCGTCGCGAACGCCGTCAACATAATACTGGAACTTGAAGTCTCCCGAAATATTCTGCGGCAGACTGATAGTGACCTCTTTTTCGATATCGGGCATTTCTCCCGTACTTACGGTAAGCGTTATCTCATCGCCGTTGCTTGCCATGGAGTTTTCCTTAATGCTCTGCTCAATGACGGTGTCCTTTTCGGTGAGACTGTCCTTGGGCTCTATCTTTACCTTAAGACCAAGCTCCTCGCACTTCTTCGTAGCCTCGTCCTGTTTCATATCAACAAGCTTCGGAACGGCGAACGGCTTATCGTCGGGACCTAAACTTACAACCAACGTTACCGTGCTTCCCACCTCTGCCATTGTATGCGCCTCGGGAACGGTTTTTACTACATAATCCTTAGCTATTTTATCATTTTCTTCCTTGGTGATTCTGACATCAAAGCCGCTCTTTTCAAGCTGTTTTTTGGCGGCATCCGCGGAACGGTTGGACATATCCTCGATCTCGACCTGCCTTATGCCCTTGCTTACCTTGATAATTACCGAAGAGCCTTTCTTTACCTTTCTTCCCTGAGGGAACTCTTGACCGATGATCTCGCCTTGAGGCTTGTCGCCCCACTCCTCTTCAGGAACAAGGTTCAAAACCTCGTCATTGGGGAAATCCTTGCTGACCTCATCCCAGGTTTTTCCGATAAAGTTGGGCATAGTGAACTCGCCGTTTGAATCAATGCTTATTCCGTATTGAGAAGCCGCGTTTCCGCCAGACGACGTGTTTCGTCCGCCCAAACGGTCTCCCACGAGCCACAGAATAAGTAATACGACCACGATAACGAAAGCCGCTCCAACGCCGAACAAGATCGGTATGATCGGACTGCGGCGCTCTTCCTCCTCGACCTCGTCGTCAAGATAGTCGTCGTCTATGACCACGGGTTCAGCCGGCTCTTCGGGAGCTTTCTTGCGCCGAGACGCAGTTTGCTCCGTAAGCGGATTTACGCCCGAATACTTCGGGGTGCCGTCCGCGGAATTGTACTTATAATCGAATACCATGCCCGGGTTCTTTTTAAACTCCTCAAGATCGGTTATCATCTCGAGAGCCGTCTGATAGCGCGAGTTCGGCTCTTTTTGCATAGCTCTCAAAACTATTTGCTCCAAGCCCTCGGGAATAGTCTCGTTTATCTCGGAGGGCTTTTTCGGCTCGGTCTGCATGTGCATAAGAGCTATCGCCACGGGCGTATCGCCGTCAAACGGCTTTTTACCCGTGAGCATTTCATAAAGCGCCACGCCCACGGAATATATATCGCTTCGCTCATCGGTCATATCGCCGCGCGCCTGCTCGGGGCTGATATAGTGCACGGAGCCTATCGTCTTTTCGGACATCGTCTTGTTATTTTCGCGGTTGAAGCGCGCAATGCCGAAATCCATCACCTTTATGGTGCCGTCGCGCAAAAGCATGATGTTCGAGCTTTTAATGTCGCGGTGAACAATTCCTCTGTCGTGCGCGTGCTGAAGCGCTTTCAGCACCTGCACGGTAAAATGCACCGCGTCGCGCCACTTCAGCACGCCCTGCTGCTCAATATAATCGGCGAGCGTAATGCCGTCGACGTACTCCATAACGATAAACTGCACCTTATCGGTGAAGCCCACGTCATAGATCTTTACTATATTCGGGTGGCTTAAAAGCGCGATCGCCTTGCTTTCGTTGCGGAAACGGCGCAGAAATTCCTCACTGCCAGCATACTCGGTCTTGAGTATCTTCACGGCAACTATTCTTTCCTCTTGAATATCCCTTGCGCGGTATATGTCCGCCATACCGCCTACGCCGATAAGCTCTAACAGCTCATAGCGTCCGTCCAGCTTTTTTCCGATGTTGTTGTCCATATCTTTGAGCCTGTTCTCCTTTTCTTCTCCATACTTATATAACGCCGGCCGGTTATCGTTTCCGTATCATCTTGTCAGAAACAGGAACGCACGCGGCTTTTACGCCGCCCGATAACATTATCCGCCGCGCCCGACGTATGGTACGGACGCGTAATTCTTCTTTATTCGATATATTATATCGGAGAATTTCCTTTTCTCCACTCTAAATAATACCACTTATTTTTAAAAAAGTCAATATCGTGTTCTGAAAATCAAAGGCATATTTTCACCGCAAAGTGTGAATAAACCAAAAATTTTGTTAAAAATCCGACAAATTATATGCCTGATTTTACCCATTTTCCCAATACAGCAAACGCTCTGTCATATATTTTTGTTCATTATTCCGAAAATTATTACAAAATTATTACGTTGCGATAAGCGCGACGGAAACGTTGTCGTGACCGCCCCTATTAAGCGCGTATCGTATCAGGTTTTCGCAGCATTCCTCGGGCTTTGAATCAAAGCACACATCCAAGATATCCATATCGTTTCCGTAAGAGGAAAGCCCGTCCGAGCAGAGGAGGATCTTGTCCCCGCCGTTCAGCGGAAGCTCGAAATAATCGGGCGTTACGGATTCCTCCGCGCCGATAGCCCGCGTTATTTTATGGCGGTCGGGGTGAGTTTTTATCATCTCCTCGGTGATCTCACGGCGGTCGAGCAGATCCTGAACGTGCGTATGATCCTTTGTTATCTGCCGAATGCACTCGTCGTCGCCCTGCGAAAACAGATGATACGCCCGCGAATCGCCCACGTTCACGATATACGCGGTACCGCCGAAAACTATCGCGGCAACGCAGGTCGTACCCATCACTTCGTGAACTTTCATGCGCGCGGTGTCCCAGACAAAGGAATTTGCCGCTATGACCGAGGTAATCAGCAAATTTCTGACGGAATTTTTGCTCATCATCTCGTTGAAATTCTCGCGGATACGCTTTGAAACGGTGTCCACGGCAATGGTGCTCGCAAGCCCGCCCTCGCTCTCGCCGCCCATTCCGTCGCACAAGACGGCGGCGTAGGCGTTCTCCGACAGCTTTTCGCCCCAAACGCTGTCTTGATTTTCCGTGCGGACAAGTCCGATGTCCGATTGTGTAAAGATGTTCATAAAAACCCGTCCTTTTTTCAGTTTTCGGCGTCGTCGCGGCGCAATTGACCGCAAGCCGCGCTGATATCCGCGCCCAATGTTCTGCGAACCGTCGCGTTTATCCCCGCGTCCGTAAGGCGCTTTTGAAACCGCTCCACAAAGCGGCTTTTCTTGAAATCGCGTTCCCGTATCTCGTTTATCGGGATAAGATTTACGTGGCAGTTCCTATGACCGATAAGCTTTATAAGCTCCTCCGCGGACTCGTCCGTATCGTTCACGCCCTCGATAAGCGAATACTCGAACGAAATGCGTCTGCCCGTGGCTTTGAAATAATCGTCGCAGGCTTTCATCAGCGCCGCGAGATCGTATTTGTTATTTATCGGCATTATGGAACTGCGTTTTTCGTTTGTGGCGGCGTGAAGCGATATCGAAAGCGTCACGCCGAGTTTCAGCTCCGCCAGTTTATATATCTTATCGACCACTCCGCACGTCGAGAGCGACAAATGCCTGAGGCTCATTCCGTCGCCGTTAGAATTCAAGATCTCAAGGAATTTCACAACGTTGTCGAAATTGTCCAGCGGCTCGCCGATACCCATCATAACTATGCTGTCGACGTGCCGTCCGCTGTCGCGTTCCGTCTCGTAGATTTGCAGCAGAAGCTCGCTCGGCTCCAGATTGCGCACCCAACCCGCAATAGTCGAAGCGCAGAAGCGGCAGCCCATTTTACAGCCGACCTGCGAGGAAATACACAAGCTGTTTCCGTGCTTGTATTCCATAAGTACGCTTTCGACCGCTTCGCCGTCGGGAAGCCCATACAGATATTTTACCGTATTGTCTATGCTGCTTACAAGTCTTTTTTTAATTTTCAGTGATTTTATACAAAATTTTCTTTCCAGCTCCCCGCGCAATTGTGCAGAAATATTAGACATTTGTGTAAAATCTGTAATTCGTTTATTATGCAGCCAGTCGTAGATTTGATTGGCGCGAAAACTTTTCTCGCCCAATTTTTTGATTTCCTCGGCAAGCTCGTCCTTGGTCAAGGACAGAATGTCAATTTTTTCCATAAACCGACTCCTTACTTAACACGCCGAAACGCCGCCGTGAAGAACCCGTCGCCGCCGTTTTTATCGGGAAAAAACGTCCGCATGGTGGAATTCGGCGCGTCCGCGTAAGGCAGCGGCTGAACTATCGGCGAAAATTCGTCGTGACTTTTCGCGAAATCCTCCGCGACCTCCTCGTTTTCCGCTTTGGAAAGCGTACAGGTAGAGTAAACCAGCGTTCCGCCGACCTTCACATATTTGCACGATATCTCCAGAATAGCCCTCTGTAACCGCGGCAGCTCGGAAATATCCTCGTCCTTGTACTTTATCTCGGGCTTGCGGCGAATAGTTCCCAGACACGAACAAGGGACGTCGCACAAAACTCTGTCCGCCTGCGGCAATTCTTCGTTAAAGCTTACCGCGTTGTTGACGCGCGGCTCCACGATGCGAAGTCCCAAACGCTTCGCGCCGTCCGCGATAAGATTTACGCGCTGCTCGTACAAGTCCATGCTTATCACTCGCCCGTTGTTTCCCATAAGTTCAGCCATTGTAAACGATTTTCCGCCCGGCGCGGCGCATATATCCAACACGGTCTCATTCACTATTGGACGGAGCGTCAAGCAGCAAAGCTGGCTCGATACGTCCTGAATGTGAAACAGCCCGTCCTTAAACGCCCGGCACTTTTCCAGATCGCCCGTTTTCTCAAGCTTCACGCACCCGGAAAGCTTCGGGAAAACCTCGGCTTTAACGCCGTCCTTTTTCAGCAGCCGCACCAGATCGTCCTCGGAGGTTTTCAGCGTATTCACCCGCGCGTAGATCGGCGGCGCGCCTATCGACGCTTCAAGAATACGCCGCGCGTTTTCCTCGCCGTACTCCGATATCCACTTATCGACAAGCCGCTTCGGGCAGGAAAACTCCACGGAAAGCCGATCGCCGCCGCTTAAATTATCATAGCTTATTTTCTTGCCGCCGCGCAGAAAATTCCGCAAAAGCGCGTTCACAAAACCCGTCGCGTGAAACAGCTTCAGCTTCTTGCAGAGCTTGACGCTCTCGTTTACCGCCGCGCTCTCGGGCACGGACGGCATATAAAGCAGTTGATACAGCCCCATTCGCAGAACCGTCACGGCGTTTTTGTCGAGTTTTGAAAACGGCAAAGAGCTGTACTGTTCTATGATGTGATCCAACGTAAGCCGCCGCTCGATCACTCCGTAAAACAGAGCCGCCGCAAAAGCCTTGTCGCGCTCCGACAGTCCGCTTTCCGAAAGCGCGCTGTCAAGCAATATATTTGAATACGATCCGCTGCTTTCCATTCTTATCAGCAGCTTTGCCGCGGTAGTTCGAGCGTCGCTCATATCTCACCCTCCATTTCAATAAGCAGGATAATTATTTGTCAAGGATACTACCCTTTTGCAGCTTTTTTCCGCGCAGAAACGCGTCAACTGTCATGCGCTTGCCGCCCTCGGGACATATCTCGGTAAGCTCCACGCAGTTTCCGTCGCCGCAGACTACCGCGAACGTCTTTTCGTTCGCTATGCTCCCCGCGGGCAGCTTGGATATCTCGCCGCTCATACGCGCTCTGAATATCTTTATGCGCTTGCCGTCAAGAAACGTGTAGCAGCAAGGCTCGTCCGCCATGGCGCGGATAGTATTGTAAACGAACTTCGCGGGCTTCGAGAAATCGACCCGCAGTTCTTCCTTGGTTATTTTTTCGGCATAAGTCGCTTTCTCGCAGTACTCCTGACGATTGAGCATATAATTATCGGTCTCGATATTGAGAAGCGTCTCCGCGATAAGGTTCGCGCCGCTCCTAGACAGCAGCTCGGACAGCTCCGTGCCCGTCATATCGTCGGTTATCTCGGTTCTGCGGCGCATGATATAACGACCCGTGTCAAGTCCCTCGTCCATTTTCATCGTGCTGACGCCCGTTTCCGTGCAGCCGTCCTGAATAGCGCGCTGAATGGGCGCTGCTCCGCGGTATTTCGGCAGAATGGAAGCGTGAACGTTTATACAGCCGTACTTCGGCAGATCGAGTATCTCTTTGGGCAGTATCTGTCCGTAAGCCACAACGACTATAACGTCGGGATTTATCTCTCGAAGGACTTTCAGGCTCTGCTCCGCGTCCTCGCCTTTCCGCAGCGACCTCGGCTGATAAACCGTAAACCCGTATTCCAGCGCCCACTTCTTAACGGGCGACATCATCACTTGTTTGCCGCGGTTTTTCGGTTTGTCGGGCTGCGTGAACACCGCGCATATCTCATGCCCGACCGCGCGGAGCGTTTCCGCGCTTAATACGGAAAATTCGGGCGTTCCCATAAATACAACTCTCATCTTTACTCCCAATCAAAATAATTTCGGCGTTTAATCGTCGTCCTCGTCCTCGACCCACTCAAGTACTTTATCCTCAAAAAGAACGCCGTTCAAATGATCTATCTCGTGGCAAAACGCCCGCGCAAGCAGATCCTTGCCGCGAAATTTCACGGGCTTTCCGAAACGGTTCTGCGCCGTCACTCTCACGCGTTTCGGACGCTTTACCACGCCGCGCTTTCCCTTAAAAGAAAGGCAGCCCTCCGGCTCGTACTGAGCGCCCCGCATCAACGTTATGACGGGGTTTACAAGCTCAATGCGCCCGTCGTCCACGTCTATCACCACCACGCGCTTCAAAACGCCCACCTGCGGCGCGGCAAGACCAATGCCGTCCGCTTTTTGCATTGTTTCGTACATATCGTCCAGCAGCTGCCACAGCTCCTTGTCGAACTCGGTGACTTCGGCGCACTGCTGTCTTAGCACGGGGTCGCCGAACTTCAAAATATCGAGTATCAAAGCTTCTCTCCCTCTTTTCTGTTCGGAAGAAGCGGCTTTACCCTGTCCGTAAACAAAATGCCGTCCAAATGGTCTATTTCGTGACATAACGCACGTGCCAAAAGTTCGTTGCCCTTTATCGTAAATTCTTTTCCGTGCCTGTCGAACGCTTTCACGATAACCTTATTCGGGCGCTCCACCTCGCACCACTCGTTCGGAGCGGAAAGGCAGCCCTCGTTTCCGACTTGGTTTCCCGACTCCTCAACGATCTCGGGGTTCACAAGCTCGATAGTACCGCGCTTGTCGCGAATATTCACCACGCACACTCTGCGGAGTATCCCGACCTGCGGCGCGGCAAGCCCCACGCCGTCCGAAGCGAGAAGCGTTTCACCCAAGTCGTCCAGCAGCTCGCCGAGCCTGTCGTCAAATTTCGTTACGGGTCTGCACTTTTTTCTCAAACAATCCTCACCGAATTTAAGTATTTCTCTCATTGCCATTGCTGTTTCCTCTCAATCTGTATTGCCGTTGATATCGGCGTAAAAACCGACGTTCTTGAACGTTTCGTCCGAATAAGCCGCTTTCAGCGTGTTCTCGATAAGTTTCCGAAGCGATCGGCTGTTTTTGCACTTCATAATAAATCTCCAACGGTAACGTCCGTTTATTTTGCCGACAACGCTCTGCGCGGGACCGAGTATTCTCATCGGCACGCGCCCGCCGAACTGCGCGGAGTTATCGATAAGCATTGAAACGAATTTCTTCGCCGCCGCGTAACATCTGTTGTTGTCCACCGCGGAAAATCCGAACACCGCCACGTCGCAGAACGGCGGATAAAACTGCGCTTCGCGAAGCGCTGTCTCCTGTTCGCAGAACGCGGGATAATTCTGCTCCGCCGCGAGATTTATGACATAATGCTCGGGGCTGAACGTCTGAATAAGCGCCCTGCCCTTTTTCCCGCTTCTCCCCGCTCTGCCGACCACCTGCGTTATCAGCGAGAACGTGCGCTCGTAAGCGCGAAAATCCGCCGCGTAAAGCAGATTGTCGGTTTTCAGAACGCCCACCAAAGTGACGTTCGGGAAATCCAAGCCTTTCGCAATCATCTGCGTGCCGACCATTATGTCGTACTCGCCGTTTCCGAACGCCGTGAAATTGCGCTCATAGGAGTTTTTCGTGGAAGTCGTGTCCGCGTCCATTCGGAGGATACGCGCTTCGGGCAACATTTCGGAGATCTCGTCCTCGATAAGCTGAGTGCCCTCGCCTTTCATATTGAAATACTTGCCGCCGCACTTCGGGCAAACCTTGTCGAGCCGCCGCGAATAGCCGCAGTAGTGGCATATCACGCTGTCGTTCACCTTGTGGTAAGTCATCGGCGTGGAACAATTCGGGCACTCCAGCGGTTTCCCGCAAGTGAGACACCGCACGGACGTGTGATAACCGCGCCTGTTCAGCAGCAAAATCGACTGCTCGCCGCGCTTCAAATTTTCCTCAAGCTCGTGCAGAAGCGGCATCGAGAACGTCGACATATTGCCGTTCTTCCGCTCCTCCTGCATATTTATAATGTAAACGTCGGGCAAGACCGCGTTGTTATAGCGTTCGTCTATCTCGAACAGTTTATACCGCCCTGTATGAGCGTTGTAGCTGCTTTCCAGAGAGGGCGTGGCGCTCGCCAGAAGCAGCAGCGCGTTCTGCGCAAAGCACCTCTGTTTAGCGACGTCACGCGCGTGATAGCGCGGGGCGCTTTCGGATTTATAAGTTCCCTCGCCCTCCTCGTCTATAACGATAAGTCCCAAATTCTCAACGGGCGCGAAAACCGCGCTCCGCGTACCTATTACTATATGCGCTTTGCCACCGCGTATTCTGCGGTACTCGTCGGCGCGTTCTCCCAGCGACAGCGAGCTGTGCATAAGCGCGACCTCGTTTCCAAAAAGCCGCCTGAATTTCGCGACCATTTGCGGCGTAAGCGATATTTCGGGCACCAGCATAAGCGCGGTTTTGCCCTGTTTCAGCGCTTCGTTAATCAGCCTTATGAAAACGCTTGTCTTGCCGCTGCCCGTCACTCCGCGAAGCAAAGCGCAACGCGGCTCTTTATCGTTCATCAGTTCAAGGATACCGTCAAACACCTTTTGCTGCGTTTCGGAAAAGACAATGCTGTCGGGGCTTTCGGACGCTTCCTCGATGTTATCAGTGCGGAAAACAGCGTTCTCGAACGTTTCCAGAACACCTTTCTCCGTCAAACGCTTCACCACCGCTTCGGTGACGGCGCACGCGTAGCACGCCTCGTGAACGCTTGCCGCGCCGACCTCCTCCAAAAACTCAACGACGGCTTTCTGCTTCGGCGTGAGCTTTAAGCTCTCGTCAAACTCGCCGCAGACGCGCACCATACGCACGCTCTCGTCTCCCACGCGGCGCTTCGCCAACGTTTGCTTGACAAGCGCACCCTTTTCGCAAAGCGACTTCACAAGCGCGGGGTTTTCCGCTGTAAGCGCGGAAAACGTACCCTTGTCCGCTTTCCGCAATTGCCCGAGCAGCGCGTTTTCTTTATCGTCAAGCTCTCCGGAAAAGCTCTCGGAGAGCGCGTACAGCGTTTTCAGCGAATATCCCAGTCCGGGCGGCAAAATCGTCCTGAACGCGTCGAAATACGTGCAGAACGTGTTCTCTTTCAGCCACACGCAGAGCTTAAGCAGCTCGTTGGAAATCACGGGCTTTTCATCGACAACGCCGTCCACGGGTTTTGCTTTCGCTTCGGGCTTTCGCTCCGTAACGCCGAAGATCAAGCCTATCCGCTTTTTGTTCCCCCGACCGAACGGCACGACAACGCGCTGTCCCTCGGATATTTTTCCGCGAAGCCCTTCGGGGATCTCATACGAATAGAGCATATCGAACGCGTAAAGCGTATTTTCAACGGCGATTTGCGCGTAAAGCGGAGTATCATTCATCGGCGAATTTACTCAAAAGCGCGTCGTTGTTCACGCAGCGCAGTCTCTCGGCGTTCAGAACGCTTAGCAGATCGTCCACGGCGGCATCCAGATCGTCGTTCACGATAAGGTAATCGTAATTCTTCGCGAACGTCACCTCGGCGCGGGCTTGGCGCGTTCGCTCGATTATCTTATCCTCGGTCTCGGTTCCGCGAGTGCGCAGTCGCTTTTCCAGAACTTCCCAGCTCGGCGGCAGAATGAACACCAACACCGCCTCTGGAAACTGCTTTTTGATGTTCATCGCGCCCTCGACCTCGATCTTCAATATCGCGTGCTTTCCCGAACTTAAAACGTCCTCGACGCTTTTGCGCAGCGTGCCGTAATAATTTCCGCAATAATCGGTGTATTCCAGCACCTCGCCGTTCTTGATCTTCCCCTCGAACTCCGCGCGCGTCAGAAAATGATAGTGAACGCCGTTCACCTCGCCCTCACGCGGAGAACGCGTCGTCGCCGAGACCGCGTAACCCGCCATATCGGTTTTCTTAAACAGCTCGTTTAAGATCGTATCCTTTCCGCAGCCCGCAGGCGCGGAAACAACAAAAAGAGAACCGTCAGCCATAATACAACACCTCTTTATTTAAATCAGTATTAAAATCAGCTTTCCTCGGTCTTGCCCTCGGTTTTGCCGACAAGCGACTCCGGGCGCAATGCCGACAAGATAACGTGACCGCTGTCGCAGATGATAACGGAACGTGTTTTACGTCCGCAGGTGGCGTCAACGGCTGTGCCGCCGTCCTTTGCCGTCTGAATGACGCGCTTTACGGGAGCCGCCTCGGGACTTACCACCGCGACTATCCTGTCGGAATTCACCGCGTTTCCGAAGCCTATATTAAGTAACCGCATACGCTCACCCCCGCTTTATACTTTGGTATGGTATCGTCCGATTTTTCCCCGCAGCTATCGGGGGAAAAAAGCCGTAAAAAAACAAAAAAAGACCCTCAAGACCCATATATCATAATTATAACATATTTCTTCCAAAAAATCAATAGAAAAATTTTTTAAAAACCCCTTGACAAATTCAAAACAGTGTGCTATAATTATTAAGTCAGTTGAAATTCGACAGTTTACGCCGTCGTTCCTCTGAAATGAAATGCTGTTATAGCTCAGTTGGTAGAGCACATCCTTGGTAAGGATGAAGTCATTAAAAATTCGCTCGAACGCGAATTTTCCGTTCGACTCTGATTAACAGCTCCAAAGGTTACTGTAAAATATTTTGTTGTTATAGCTCAGTTGGTAGAGCACATCTTTGGTAAGGATGAGGTCATTAAAAATTCGCTCGAATGCGAATTTTCCGTTCGGCTCTGATTTACAGCTCCAAAGGTTGCTGTAAAATATTTTGCTGTTATAGCTCAGTTGGTAGAGCACATCCTTGGTAAGGATGAGGTCATCAGTTCGACTCTGATTAACAGCTCCAATTTATCCGAGCACATCCTTGGTAAGGATGAGGTCATTAAAATTCGCTCGAACGCGAATTTTCCGTTCGGCTCTGATTAACAGCTTCAAAATCACCATTTTCTTAAATTTCATTTGTAATCCTTAAAACAAGACCGCTTTCTCGTTATGAGAGAGCGGTTTTGTTTGCGGACATTTTGACGTATTGAAGAAAGGGAACAAAATGGCAAAAGATCATACGATGGACTTAACAAGCGGCGCTGTTCTGCCGAAAATGCTACGGTTTTCGCTGCCGATAATGGCTTCGGGCGTATTGCAGCTTCTGTTCAATGCCGCAGATATAATCGTTGTCGGGCGGTTCGCCGGAGACAACTCAATGGGCGCTGTGGGTTCCACGACCGCGCTTATCAATCTGTTTACCAACCTGTTCATAGGGCTGTCGGTCGGAGTGAACGTAATAGCCGCGCGAAGCCACGGAGCGAACTCCAAGGATGATATGCAGGATATCGTGCACACGTCGGTTTTGCTGTCGGTTATCTGCGGAGCGGTTCTGGCGGCTGTCGGAGCGGTTTTGGCGCCGGAAATGCTGGAGCTTATGGAAACGCCCCCGGAACAGCTTTCGCTTGCCGTTACATATCTTCGGATATATTTTATCGGAATGCCCGCGATGATGCTTTACAACTTCGGCGCGGCGGTTTTGCGCGCGGTAGGCGACACCAAGCGTCCGCTTTATTTTCTGATTACGGCGGGCGTTGTGAACGTTCTGCTGAACCTGCTGTTCGTCATCGTGTTTAAAATGGACGTTGCGGGAGTTGCCCTCGCGACGGTGATCTCCGAATGCGTTTCCGCGGCGCTTACAGTCATCTGCTTAGTCAAGGAAAAAGGCGCTATTCACCTCGACTTCCGCAAGCTGAAACTCCATGGACTTGTAATGCGCGCCGTGGTTCGCGTGGGGCTTCCCGCGGGTTTTCAGGGCGTTATCTTCTCGCTGTCGAACGTTGTGATACAGTCCTCGGTAAATCTTTTCGGGGAAACGGTCGTTTCGGGAAATTCCGCCGCTCAATCGATAGAGGGCTTCATTTATATGGCAATGAACACGTTCTATCAAGCCGCCATTTCCTTTACGGGGCAGAATGTCGGAGCGAAGAAATACCGCAGAATACCGCGAATTTTGCTGTGCTCTCAAGGCTGCGTTATCGTTACGGGGCTGGTGCTCGGTATGACGGCATATTTTCTCGGACACCCGCTTTTGTCGATATACTCAAACAGCGCGGAAGTCATTGAGGCGGGAATGGTGCGCTTGGGGATAATCGTCACCACCTACGCGCTGTGCGGCTGTATGGACGTTATGGTGGGTATGCTGCGCGGTATAGGTTACTCGATCATGCCGATGATAGTGTCGCTTATCGGCGCCTGCGGACTTCGTATTCTTTGGATCGCAACGATCTTTCAAATACCCGAGTATCACAAAATAACCACCGTTTACATCTCATATCCGATAACGTGGTGCATAACGCTTTTGGCGCATATCGTCTGTTGGTTCGTCGTTTGGCGCAAGCTGAAGATCAAACAGAAGAAATTTTTCACCGAAACCGAAAACTCACCTATAAAATAAAAAACATAAAAAACAGCCGCCGCGCTCGAGTTTGAACGCGGCGGCTGTTTTGGTAAAGTTGACGTAATCCGTTAAACCGCATAAGAGCGGAACTTTTTCAGGACGTGCGTTTTAGCGATAACGGTGATAAGCGCCGCGCCGCCCGCCAATCCGAACGCTCCCTGAATAAGGTTGCCGGGGATATTAGCGAGGGTGGATATCCAGCCTCTCTGCAAAAATGTCGCTTTGTAGAGGTAATAGCCCGCGACCATAATAAGCTCCGCCGCCGCGCCGCCCGTAATAAAGCCGGGAATACGCAGCTTCTCGCTTTTCTTGATGAACGCGTGCGCGATATACGCGGCAGCCACCGCCATAAGTCCTTTTATGACGAGCGTTCCGGGAACGTAGCGGACATAGTGCGTAAGCAGATCCGCCATAGCCGAGCCGATACCCGCTGCCGCCGCGCCGTACCACGGACCGAGCACCCAAGCGGCGATCAAAATGAAGCAATCGCCGAAATGCACATAACCATCGAGCGGCATCGGAATTTGTATCAACATAGTCGCAACGCATATCAGCGCGGCGAACATTCCCGAAACGCATATTTTCAACAATACATCTTTAGAGTTATTTTTTTTGTTACTCATAAGTATTTCCCTTCTTTTGTTTTTATTGTTATTATTATACTGCTTTTTTGGAGATATCTCAATAGCCAAATCAATATTATTAAACAAGACCAGTTTGGATTAAAGAAATGCAGACAAATAAAATTTTACTTCTTAGAGCCTGTTTAGTATCTCAACGTGCGGAGATCGCACAGCAGATTTTTCGTCCGATGACAGCAATTTTTCGCAGGAATACTTTATGTATTTCAAGAAAAAATGACTAAATCGAGCGGAAAATATGCAAGCGAAATGCGTGCGGGAAGATACTGAACAGGCTCTTATACTTATTCCAAAGCAACGTATAGACATTTATTTACTATCGCGCACCTGTCATCACGTCAAATTCCGTCTACACTTTGAACGGGAATTGGAGCGTATTCACATTACCGCTCAACGCTCGTCCGGCGGCGAATTTTTCGCATTACTTCGTCAAAAATTCTTGACGTACATAAAGTACGCGCATTATGCCTTCGGCAAAACGCCGGCGGATTTTTTCCTCGTTCTGCGAAAAATTTGCTTCGCCATCCGAGCATTTCGGGTAATGTGAACAAGCTCTGGTATTAACTTTTATCGGATTTTCCCGTCCTACGGCGGAGAAATCGAAATCGCAGTTTCTTAACACTTCTTTTTTTTCCGCATACAATAAGAATAAGCGAAAAACACTGCCTTAATTTAACGGAGGGCAACGTATGAAAATATGCACTCTAAACGAGCTTTACGTCGGCGAACGTGCCGTAGTAAAAGCGCTTGACACCAAAGGCGCAATGCGACGACGCTTGCTTGATATAGGACTTTGCTGCGGCGCACGGGTCGAATGTGTAAGCCGAAGCCCTTTGGGCGATCCCTCGGCATATCTTATCCGCGGCGCAGTGATAGCTATACGCGCCGCCGACTGCCGCGGAGTAATAGTCAGGAGGATATAATGGGACTTACCGCAAACTCCACGGGAGCGCGCCTTATAAAAATTCAAACGGCGGAACGCTCCCAGAAAAACCAAAAGCTTATTGCCCTCGCGGGTAATCCGAACGTCGGGAAAAGCACGGTTTTCAACGCGCTGACGGGACTTCATCAGCACACGGGAAATTGGGCGGGAAAAACGGTCGCGGCAGCCGTCGGAGAATTCAGCACGCAGAACTACTCCTACGCGCTCGCGGACTTGCCCGGGACTTACTCGCTGCTCGCGCACTCCGCCGAGGAAGAAGCGGCGCGAAACTTCATCTGCTTCGCGCGGCTCGAAGCGGTAGTAGTCGTATGCGACGCAACCTGTCTCGAACGCGGGTTAAATCTCGTTTTGCAGATAACGGAGATCTGTCCGAAAACCGTAGTCTGCGTAAACCTGATTGATGAAGCTAAACGCCGCGGCATTGAAGTAGACTTGAAAGCTCTGGAGGAAAACCTCGGCGTGCCCGTCGTCGGCACGAACGCCCACGACAAGCGCACTTTGAAGCGATTGACGCGGAGTCTTGACGAACTTTGCGGCGGAACGCTTTCTACAAAGCCGCGAAAACTGCGCTACATACGCCCCATTGAGGACGCGATCTCGCTTATCGAACCGCTTCTTAAAGAGCGCGTAAATTGTCCGATACCGCCGCGCAGAACAGCTCTGGCTCTGCTTGACGACGATCTCGAATTCACGCGCGAGATTGAAAAATCGGCGGGCATGCGGCTCTCCGAGGACAGCGAGATATCGGCGGCGGTAAAGCAGGCGCGGGATTTGCTTTTACAGAACGATATTACCGCGGAAATACTCAAAGACCGCATTGTGTCGTGCATTATGCTGAATGTCGAGGAAGCGCTCGACGGTGCGGTAAAGCGCACAGACCGCCGCGTTTCCAAAGCCGATAAAATACTCACGAGCAAGATTTTCGGCTTTCCGCTGATGATATTAATGCTGCTTATCGTTTTTTGGATAACGATCGTGGGGGCGAATTATCCGTCGGAATTGTTGAGCCGCGGACTGTTTTGGCTCGGCGACAGGCTTGGCAAGCTTATGACGTTTCTCAATGCTCCCGAGTGGCTTTCGGGCTTACTTGTCGACGGCGCTTACCGAGTTTTGGCATGGGTAGTAGCGGTCATGCTGCCGCCCATGGCGATCTTCTTTCCGCTGTTTACGCTGCTTGAGGACTTGGGCTATCTGCCGCGCGTCGCTTATAATCTCGACAAGCCGTTCGCGAAATGCAAGGCGTGCGGAAAACAGGCGCTAACTATGTGTATGGGCTTCGGGTGCAACGCGGCGGGGATAGTGGGCTGCCGAATAATCGACAGCAAACGTGAACGCCTGATAGCAATGCTTACCAACGTTTTTGTGCCGTGCAACGGACGATTTCCGATGATAATTACGATAATTACGCTGTACTTTGTAAGCGCGAGCGGCTTTGCGGGAAGCCTGCTGTCTGCTTTGGCGCTGACGGCTGTGATCTTGTTGGGCGTATTGACTACCTTTGGAGTATCTCGGCTGCTTTCCGCAACGATCCTGAAAGGCGAGCCGTCCTCGTTTACGCTGGAGCTGCCGCCGTTTCGGAAACCGCAAGTCGGAAAGATATTGGCGCGTTCGCTTCTTGACCGCACCGTATTCGTACTCGGCAGAGCCGCAGCGGTAGCGGCTCCCGCGGGGGCGGTTATATGGATATTGGCGAACGTGACGATCGGAGATATGACGCTGTTGTCACACATTACGGGCTTTTTCGACCCGTTCGCGAGGTTTATCGGCTTGGACGGAGTTATTTTTACGGCGTTTTTACTCGGACTTCCCGCAAATGAGATAGTGATACCGCTTATCATAATGTCGTATATGCAGCTGGGCTCGCTGTCAGAGCTTGCACCCGCGCAGATGTTCGAGCTGTTTTCGGCGAACGGATGGACGCCCGTCACAGCGGTTTGCGTAATAATTTTTACGCTTATGCATTTTCCCTGCTCCACCTCTCTGCTGACCTTAAAAAAGGAAGCGGGCGGTTGGAAATGGGCGGCTCTCTCGTTTGTGTTACCGACGATCTGCGGAATGATCTCATGCGCCATCATCACCAATTTATCGAAATTCTTTGTGGGCTGATCTTTAACCGCGCCAGGTTAACAAACGGGCTGTTTATCGAAACAAAAAGATACATATTATACATTATTATAAAATCAGCATTCTCAATACGATTGCAAAACCGTTCTTTATGTCAAACAGCGACAGAGCGGTTTTGCTTTTGTTTGAGTAATGAAAAAATTGCGCAAAAAATGCCCGTGCACAGTAAAACTGGCGGCGGCTCTTTGCTATGTATGGGCGGTTGGAATTAAACGGTCAACCGTCCATTTTTACGTGATTTGCAGATATACTCCCAACATTCAACAATTTCTTTGTCGGTGTGTACGTGATCTTTTAACCATTCAATCAACGCGGATAACTCGCTCTTCTGTATTTTCTCGTCCATTTACTGGACTTCCTTTCACAACACAGTATACCGAAACAATTCGGGTTTATCTATCACCAATGCTACCGAAATATCTGCAGCTGTTTGTATCAGAACCAACAAAAGCGGACAAGAGTTCAAACTTCCGTAATCCGCTTTATGACAGCTTTTTTTCGATCTTTCTGCGCTGCGCCTCGGTTATGAGATTTTCGCTTAACAACTTGTCCAGAAAATTTCTGCACAAATAGAACTTGTACTTGATTATCGCTTTGTTGTCCATATCTTTGTTCCTCCAATATTTTATAAATGTGCAATTTTCAATCTCGTTCGGAAACTCAACTGAAATTTGCACACTTTTCAGTGTGCAAACGGTCGCGGCTCTGTGTCACCACCAAGCCGTAACCTTATATTTTAACAGCGGATTGCTCCGCTTGTTTGCCTGTAAAAACTGTCGTATTTGCCCCGCCCCCCCCGACATTGGGAATATTTCAGACCATAGTTGGCACTATGTCATAGAACTCTCATCTCGGCGTGGTTCTCATGCCGCCGCCCCCATTGCGTCTGGCTGTGGCTGGACGGAAGTATCATTATCCCCTCGTGCAGGTCATCGCGCACTTGCTGCCACGCAAGTTTTGGGAGCTGCTATTTACCGCTCGGTTACGGATCATCTTTCGGAATAATGTTGAGCCGTGGCTCGTCCGGCAAAGTGCCGTGCTTGTCCGGTTTTGTGATATAGTGAACGTCTTGGCAGGATGCTCCTTTCGCTTTCAACCACTATGGGCTGCGCAAGGGAAAGTATCTGAAATACTGCTATTAAATTTTCAAAGAACACAAAGGGGAAATTTTACCCCTCTATAATATTCACCGTTGGGAAAGGGTGTTTGACAACCGAAATTCAGAAAAAATTTTTAATTTTTCAAAATTCCATACAACTTGCACAAAATTCGCCGTTTGATTTTGTTAAGGCAACACCGCACAATTATTGCTGTCCGATTGCGCAGTCAGATTTTTCTGTCAGCGGGTTAAGCTTTGCTCAACGCTTGTACAATGAGGACGAAGCAAGGCTGACGCCTTGCGAGGACGAATTGTGCAATATGACGGAAAATATGCAAGCAAGCGGGCGGCAAAGGCGTTAGCCGGTAATTGCGCGGTGTTGCCTTAATATTTTGCTGTGTTTGGTGCAACTCCTCGGCAAGTTCTCGTTCGGTTCTCCCAAAATAAAAAAGCTGAGTGATGAGGTATCTCTCCTCGTCACTCAGCTTTTCGAGTGCTTGTTCAAGCATTATTTTATCGGTTACCAACTCCCGGAAATCCGTGCTGTTGTCGGCAAAATCGAACCCGAGTTCTGTCAACCTATCAAGCGAATCCTCGCGGCTCGGTATCTCCTTGACCGTTTTCTTCTTCCGGTCGATAATGTATTGCGTTTGCTTTAGGTCATGCTCGATGTACTTGATCCGCGGATCCGATTTCTTAAGGATTTCGAGGATCTCATCCGAGACCTCAACGGTTTTGCCGTTCTTTATAGTGTATTTTTTGGACATTTTTAGTCCCTCCTGTAATTTAGAATTTCGTTTGGTGAAATCTAAATTACGGGGGAGACCTGCACCGAGGCGCTGCCCGTTTTTGGGCAAAAAAATATCCGAGGCGGTGGTTCGCCACGGATTTGAAATTATCTAAAAGAACCGAGTGATTTGTTGGTTGTTTACCGCCGTTCCATCCAAACAGCCCTTTGATTCCACAGGCTGTCCGGACTATGATAATCAACTCCTATATAATGTATATTATGTCACCGGGTTTCTTGAAAAAAACATCATTTTCATTTTGGCTTCTTTGGCTCTATATCGACTTAAAGGCAACTTTTCGCCGCTCGACAAAAGCACGATTTTTTCTCTACGAAGTGGATACATCTGAAATTTACGAGATAGCTTTTGTGTATTCGAATGAAACCATTATTTCCTATTCGCTCCTCAAATTCGCGGAGCGTTCCGTATATTCTGATAACTTCATTATTGCACACTGCATTTATGAAATGTGTTTTAGATTCGAAATACTTTATGTCTTCAACTGCTCGAATGGTCTCTCCTCTTGATGTTTTGAAAACAAGATACTCTCTTTGCAAAGAAAAAGATTCGTTTAAACTTTTTACAGCCTCGCACAAATCCTGTTCCAAGTTACTTTTTCTTACGAATCTGAAAGCATTGTATAAATACCCTTTATAAGCCAGCTCATTCTTTTTGCTTATAAAGATTATTTTTACTCGCCGGTCGAATTCACGTATCTTCTCGGCAATTTCCATTCCGCTTAATACGGGTGTATCTATATCAAGGAAAAGCACGTCAAAACAATTTCGATTGTAGTCCGAAAGCAAACCCGCACCATCGGCGTATGTCTTTATTTCACATTCACCCGTGTAATAGGTGCGCAACATGTCCGAAACACAATCGAGCATTTTTTGATCGTCGTAACATATCGCAAAATTAATCATTGTTGTCAATACCTTTCTTGTTTTGCAATTTCAAAATTGGAAGTTTTTTAATTCAGTTATACAATTATAATAATAAAATATGCTAAACCAAAAAATGAAATACAGCATCAAAAGTCAACAAATGGTTTGAGACTCAGATTCGTTATTCTCTGCAGAGGTTTCGTTCAAAGCAGGCGCAATTACTGCATCATCTGTTACGGTATCGCTTTCACATAGTTCAAAATCCAAAATGCTTTGCAGATCGGTGGCAAATCGTTTATATCTACCTTGTGGAGCTCTCATTACAAAATCATACAGGAATGAAACGAAGAGAATTAACCCGTAGGTGAACAAAATTATTAATAGCCCTGACAAGCCAAAATTAAGGACTTCATTCACATTTATCTCTTTGTCGAGCAAAGCCCCTAAAATAACCGCAGAGATAGGAATCAGCAGCATTTCCATAAACTTACTGAATCGCTCGTGTTTGCGATCGATCTTTTCCTCAAGTTTGTCATTCATTGTATTTAATCTGGCAATCAATTCGGAAAATATATTTAAAGATATTTTGCGGTCGTTGATTAAATAATTTTTTAACTTGTTGCAGTATGATCTATAGCTTTCAAGATCGTCCTCACTGTTCTTTATTTGATGTCTTTCGGTATATATCGAAACAGCTACACAAAGAATAACATAAACACCTGCTAAAACCATCTCAACAATTGTATAGTTGTTTTTCTCATTACTATAGATTTACAATATAAGTGCAACACCAAATAAAAAAGCAACCCATCGAGCTGACCTTGTGGTATAATGGAAGTA